>NZ_JAJUJJ010000019.1 GCF_029265375.1 Nesterenkonia sp. | reverse complement strand
CGAGAAGCGTGCCCGCCTGGGAGGATTGAAGCATGAGCCGTTTTTCATCTCTGGTCAGGGCATATCCACTCGTGATCGCAACACTGTTGGTGGCTATGATCGGGTTGGTTCTTTTAGCGACTCCGGCCATTGAGTCGGCCAGCTGGATTGTGGGTGCGTATGCGCTCGTGATTGCCGGGTGGGAGGCGGTCGGGATGATCCGGCAGCTCATCCGAGGGCACGCCGGGCTCGACATTCTTGCGGTGACGGCAATCACCGCTGCAGTGCTCGTTGGGGAGCCGTGGGCGGCGCTCGTGGTGGTGCTGATGCTCACCGGCGGGGCGGCCCTCGAAGATTACGCTGAGAACCGTTCGAAGCGGGAACTGACCGCGCTGCTGCGTAAGGCACCCCAGCAGGCCACGCGCATCCTCGCCCCAAGCGCACCCGGCGCGGACATGCACGGGCATACTGCCGAGGTCACGACCGAGGACATACCGGTCGAAGAAGTCGAGGTGGGTGATCTGTTGTTGGTGCGGCCGGGTGCACTCGTGCCTGTGGACTCGATCCTCGTCTCCGAGCACGCCGTGTTCGATGAGTCGTCATTGACCGGTGAAAGTCTGCCCGTTGAGCGTGACGCGGGAGAGAAAGTGTCGAGCGGTGCGGTGAATGGACAAGCCGCAGTCACCATGCGGGCTGCGGCTCCGGCCGCCGAGAGCGAGTATCAGCAGATTGTTCGGCTCGTCGAACAAGCCGCGGGGAGCAAAGCCAAAGTCGTGCGGCTCGCAGATCGGTACGCGGTGCCGTTCACAGTGCTCGCGCTCGTGATCGCCGGGATCGCGTGGGCGGTCAGTGGAGAGGCTGTCCGGTTTGCCGAGGTGCTGGTGGTGGCGACCCCATGCCCGCTGCTGATCGCCGCGCCGGTCGCGTTTCTCGGTGGCATGAGCCGTGCCGCGAGGTTCGGGCTGATCGTCAAGGGCGGCGGCACCCTCGAACAGCTTTCACGAGCCCGCTCGGCGGCATTCGATAAGACCGGCACCATCACTACCGGCAAGCCAGTGCTCGAACGCCTTCTGCCCGCCGACCGCGCCAGCGAAGACGAGCTGCTGCGTTTCGCAGCCTCAGCGGAGGTGTACTCCTCTCACGTGCTTGCGGACTCCGTCGTGCAGGCCGCGAAACAGCACGGCTTGTCGCTCGTCGAAGCCGAACATGCCGAGGAGATCGCGACAAACGGAGTCGCGGCTGTGTTCCGCACTCCTGACGCACCTGAGGCAGTGACGGTTCGTGTCGGCAAGCCCTCCTGGGTGCGCCACTCCGCGCCGGACCTCGTGCTGGCAGACCTTGCTCCAGGGGAACTCGCAATCTACGTCTCAGTCGATGGCCGTTTCGCCGGAGCCATCGTCATGCGCGACCAAGTGCGCGAAGAAGCAGCCCAGGCTCTCCGTCAGCTGAGCGCACTCGGTATCGAGCGTACGCTCATGGTCACCGGAGACGTTGCAGCCACCGCCGAACCCATCGCGCGGCGCCTTGGAATCAGCGAGGTGCACGCGGAGTGCCGCCCCGGCGACAAAGTTCGCATTGTCAGTAGCGTGCAGCCCCGCCCGCTCATCATGGTCGGTGACGGCCTCAACGATGCCCCGGTGCTCGCTGCTGCGGATATTGGCTTCGCAATGGGGGCGCGCGGTGCAACCGCAGCATCGGAGTCTGCGGACATCGTGAACCGCTACGACACGCTCTCGGCCCTGCCGCGCGCGGTGAGCATCGGCAAGGACACCGTGCGGATCGCACTGCAAAGCATCTGGCTCGGCATCATCATCAGCGTCGGCCTCATGCTCATCGCCGCCTTCGGGTTCCTCCCAGCACTCCTCGGCGCGTGGCTGCAAGAAGTCGTTGACCTGGTGGCCATCCTCGGCGCACTCCGTGCAGTCGGCCCACGATCTGAGCGAATCACACGATCATCACCAGTCGCATCGACGGAACAACTTCACTTCAGCACGACCCAAGACAGGAAATGAACAATATGGCATCCGACTCAAGCACCACGCCGCATCCCGGCGAAGCCCACCTGCAGAACGTGGGCCAACGTTTGAACTGGCTACGTGCAGGGGTGCTCGGCGCAAACGACGGCATCGTCTCTACCGCGGGTGTCGTCGTCGGTGTCGCTGCCGCTACACCAAACAACGTACTGGCAATCGCGACGGCCGGTATCGCCGCCGTAGTTGCCGGGGCGTTCTCAATGGCTGGCGGAGAGTATGTTTCGGTGAGCACCCAACGCGACACAGAGAAAGCGCTCATCGCAAAAGAACGGTGGGAGCTCGAAACCATGCCCGAGGAGGAGCTTGAAGAACTCACCGAGCTCTATCGACAGCGGGGCCTCTCAGATGACCTCGCACATCAGGTCGCGGTGCAGCTTACCGAGACGGGCGCTCTCGCCGCTCACGCAGAGGTCGAACTCGGAATCGACCATGAAGAGTTCACAAGCCCGTGGGCAGCCGCCGTGTCATCGTTCATTGCGTTCGCCGTTGGAGCGCTGATCCCACTCATCATGATCTTGCTCCCCGTCGGCGGACACCGAGTTTGGATCGCAGCCATCGCAGTTGTGATCGGCCTCTTCCTCACCGGTTGGATCAGCGCTGCGCTCGGTGGCGCGCCGCGCGGTCGCGCAATTCTCCGGAACGTGGTCATGGGCTCAGCGACCATGATCGCCACATACGCCATTGGGGCACTCTTTGGCGTGGCCATCGGATAGGCCGCTTCTCGTGATCCGGCCCGCTTTCATGTGCTAACTCATGTGCTACCGACGCTGCTAGGTTGTGAATCGCGGTGCAGTTATCCACAGGTGGGCCTCGCAGAAACCGCGGAATCATGCGGCAGAACGCCGATTCACGATTTCGTGTGCGAGGGGGAACGGATCCGTTCAAATCCCCCCTCGCACACAGCCCTGACCTGGGGTTTATTCTCCAGGCAGGCCCCGAGGAAACACTCGGGGTGATACGCGTGGCTCAGAGCAGCAGATGAAGGTCCCGATCTTCACCGAGAGGTGAGGGCCGGGACCTTCGTCGTGTTCATCAGGCTTCCCCGCCGTGCCGGTGGGCCCTGCGCTGGTCAGCAGGGCGGGCCGGCCGGAGGACTTCAGCCTCACCCTGCAGCTGCTGCACACGCTGGCCCGCTCACCTGACACCACCCTCGCCTATGAGGAAGTCTCCGACTACGAGCAGGTCCTGGACCGCATTGACGAGGAAGTCATCCACACCTATCCGTACTGGCGGCTGCGCGGCCTGGGCCCCGAGGAGTTCCGCTCCTGCCGCCCGGAAGCCACTGCCAGCGGGCAGCCTTGGGTGTCCGAACAGTTTTGGTCTGCAGTGCAGCGCTGGGTCGCCGCGCTGGGCGACGCTCATACCGCAGTGATCGGACCGGGGGTTCGTCGTCCTCCCTACAGGGCTCTGATGACCGACGGCGGCGCCCGTCTGCTCAGCGTCCCAGAGGGCTCTGCCGCATACACGGCGGGAGTACGAGAGGGGTGGACCGTGGACTGCGGTGACCCCGGCCATTGGCTGAGCACAGTGGGCGCCTCCCCGCAGCACCACGCTCAGGTGGCAGCTCGCCGCTTCCTGGAAATGACGACGCCGCGGCGCCGCTTCACCGCCCGCAGCCCAGAGGGCGAGCAGGTTTCCTGGACGGAGGCGCCCCAGCAGCCGGAGCCTTTCGTGATCACGGAGGGGCCGCTGATCGCGATTTCCCGGTTCGACGGCGAGACTCCTGAGCTGTTTCGCGAGGCATTGCAGACCCGCCCCGGGGAGCCGGAGATCACAGTGGACCTGCGGGGCAATGCGGGCGGCAGCCTGGTGGCCGCCGACCAGTGCCGGCGGATGCTGCTGCGTGAGACTGGTGTCTACGGCAGTCTGCGCTACTCGGACGGCTGCTGCGGGCTCTCTGAACCGTACCCGCTGCGGGTGGAGGCCACCGATGCAGGCTTCTGCGGTCAGTTGCGGGTGCTGGTGGATGAGATGACCTATTCGGCGGCTGAGGACTTCCTGCAGCCGCTGGTGGGTCTGGACTGGGTGCGGCTCGAGGGCGGGCCTACCGGCGGGGGAGCAGGTCGGCCCCGTACCATCCCCCTGATGGAGGGATACACCCTGCGGTCAGCAGTGCCGTCACCTACACAGCAGCCGGGCACCCCATCGACTTCCACGGGATCAGGGGAGGTTGAGCCTGAAGTGCGCTGAATCCAAGCGTGCACACTCTGCTGGTGGAGCCTCGTCTTAGGTTCCGACGAGGCGCTTTGAAGCGAGTCGGTTCAGGGAGACGTTCTGCTCCGCTGCTTCCAACGCCAGTTGCCGGTGCAGCTCAGGAGGAATCCTGACTTGGAACTTGCCGGAGAAGGTGCGCTCTGCGATGGGCTCAGGAGGAGTTTCCCCCGATTCCTGCATGTCGACAAGGACATCGGCCACCAACTGCCGGATGCCACGGAAAGCGGCTTCCTGGTCGGTATCCAGCCATGACAGGCTGGGCATCTCAGCCACGGTGCCCACATACTCCTGATCCTCTGGGGACCAGCTGACACGGTACGTATAGTGTTCGGCTTTGCTCACGAGTCCTCCTTCAGCTTCTCGATCGCTTGCAGGACTTGCCTGACCTGGTACGGCTTGGCTTTGTCCTTAGTGGGCTGGATGTTCACACGGGGATCACCCCGCCACGGGGTTCGGTAAACCCGGTGTGAGGTTCCGGACTGCCGCGGTTCCCCGAAGTAGTGATCACACACCTTCGTGAGATCAGCAAAACGCACACCGGCTGGATTCCGCCGCATCGCGGCCAGCAGTTTAGCGATCTTGGCATCACTCGCCATGGAATAACAGTATCACTAGTGACACTATTCCGGTTTGGGCAGTGTTGCCGCATGAAAAGTTTGGACACGTGGACGCGCGGAGTGCCTAAGCAGTCGACGCCGTGGGAGCCACTGGCTCTCGGGCCAGAGCTGTCCCTGGGTCGGTCATATGACGAACGCGGACAAGCCCCGCTTCGGCGGATCGTCGAGCCCACGGAGGCGAGCATCGACTAAGTTCGCGTCCTCGCATGATGGCGTTGGGCGCCAGTGGTGAGCATCGCCTCTCGGGCGATTCTCGGCGGCTCAGCCGCGCTCGCGCTCAGCCTGCTGCGCCATCCGGCGCTTCGCCTCGGAGGCATAGGTGTCCACGTACTCCTGCCCGGAGAGCCGCATGATCTGGGACATGATCTCATCGGTGACCGCGCGCTGAGCGAACCGGTCCTCGGCATTGGCGTAGTAGGAGTCGAAGGACATCGGCTCGCCGATGATCATGCCCACCCTGCGCACCCGCGGCACCATCTTGTCGATCGGCTGGACCTTATCGGTGCCGATCAGCGCGATCGGAATCACCGGCACCTGGGCGCGCAGCGCCAGCTTCGCCACTCCGAGCTTGCCGCGGTGGAGCCGACCGTCCGGGCTGCGGGTGCCCTCCGGGTAGATCCCCAGCAGGTGGCCGTCGCGCAGCGCCTGCAGCCCGGCGTCGAGGGAGTCCGCTGAAGCTCGTCCGCCGGAGCGGTCCATGGGGATCTGGCCGGTGATGTCGAAGAACCAGCGGCTCCACATCCCGGAGATCCCCCGGCCCTTCCAGTAGTCGTTCTTCGCCAGGAACCGCACCTGACGGGGCACCACCACGGGGATGAAGACAGAGTCGGAGAAGGACAGGTGATTGGAGGCCAGGATGGCCGCGCCCTGCTGGGGAATATTGTCCAGCCCTTTCACCCAGGGGCGGAAAGCCGTGTTCACCACCGGCCCGACCACGAACCGTTTGGCGGTGCTGTAGAACAACGACGAGGCCACGTGCAGCTTCTCCCTCTTCTGATGGGGCGGACAACCGGTACTACTGTAGGCCACAGCGGCCCGCTAAGCTGGTGTTATGAGCAGACGACGCGACGACGGCGCCGGCTACCGCAGAACCTCCCAGCCTCAGCCAGGCCGCCCCATACCCAAGAACCTGGGTCAGCGCGGCCCCCGGGACTATACCCTGGCGGAGGAGGACGACTTCCGCCCACCGAACCCGAAGAACCCGCTGGCCGGAGCCAAGCCCGCAGTGGTGATCGGGGCGGCGCTGGTGCTGCTGGGCATCCTGGCGCTGATCATCTTCCCGTTCCTGCCGGTGAGCTTCCCCAGCTGGACCACACCGGCGCTGATCGCAGTGGTGCTGCTGGGCATCGTCATCCTCTTCCTGCAGATGCCCTCCAAGCGCAGGGGTGCTGGGGACGGCGCACAAGTCTGAACCGACCCTGGACGCTCGGTGGACAACCTTTGGCGGCGCTGGATAGTGTGAACTGAACCACAAGCGACTGGCTCGCCGGGCCGCCGGCGCCCGCGACGACGACCTGAGGAGTTGGACCTTTGAAGGAGTACGCTGTCCCCGCCGCCGTCGAGGTTGAGCCCGATCTCAACATCACCGATCTGCTGGAGCGGCAGGTCAAGCAGGACCCGCAGAACGCCCTGTTCGGACGTCAGCTGAGCCCTGGAACCTGGACTGACGTGACGGCATCCGAGTTTCGTGACGACGTCGTCGCTCTGGCCAAAGGCCTCATCGCCAAAGGTGTGGAGACAGGCGACCGGGTCGCGATCATGGCCGCCACCCGCTACGAGTGGACGCTGCTGGACTTCGCCATCTGGTACGCCGGAGCCGTGACGGTGCCCATCTATGAGACCTCCTCGCCCTCCCAGATCGCCTGGATTGTGGAGGACTCCCAGGTCAAGGTCGTCTTCGCCGAATCCGAGCCGCACATCAAGGCTGTGGACCGGGCCGTGGCCCAGGAGAAGCTGGACGTGGTGGAGCATCTGCTGCAGATCGAGGGCGAGGACCTCGACGAGCTGCGCAGCGCAGGAGCACAGATCGACGACGCCGAGGTGGAGTCCCGCCGCAGCGCCGCCGGCCTGAGGGACCTGGCCACCATCATCTACACCTCCGGCACCACCGGGCGCCCCAAGGGCTGCGAGCTGACCCACGGCAACTTCGCCGAGCTCAGCCTCAATTCGATGGCCTCGCTGGGAACAGTGATCAACCGCGACTCCTCCACTGTGCTGTTCATCCCGCTGGCTCACGTCTTCGCCCGGTTCATCTCAGTGCTCTGCGTAGCCTCCGGCGCCCGGGTGGGCCACACCTCCGACATCAAGCAGCTGGTGGACGACCTGGGCACGTTCCAGCCGACCTTCCTGCTGGCCGTGCCGCGGGTGTTCGAGAAGATCTACAACGCCGCCATGATGAAGGCCGAGGCAGACGGCAAGGGCGCAATCTTCGCCAAAGCCGCACAGACCGCGATCGACTACTCTGCCGCCAAGCAGGACGGATCCGTCGGCTTCGGGCTGAAGCTCAAGCACGCAGTCTTCGACAAACTGGTCTACTCCAAGCTGCGCGAGCGGATGGGCGGCCAGGTCACCAACGCCGTCTCCGGCGGCTCGCCGCTGGGCCGCCGACTGGGCCACTTCTTCAACGGCATCGGCGTCCACGTCATGGAGGGCTACGGCCTCACCGAGACCACTGCGCCGCTGACGGTCAACACCCCGGAGAACTCCAAGATCGGCACCGTGGGCCAGCCGCTTGCCGGCTGCGCGGTGAAGATCGCCGACGACGGCGAAGTGCTCGGAAAGGGCGTGTGCGTCTTCACCGGATACCACAACCGTCCTGAGCTGGCTGAGGAGACCTTCACCGAGGACGGCTGGTTCCGCACCGGCGACATCGGCACTCTTGATGAGGACGGCTTCCTCACCATCACCGGCCGGAAGAAGGAGATCCTGGTCACCGCTGCCGGCAAGAATGTCTCCCCGGCTCAGCTGGAGGACCAGATCCGGGCCGACGCCATCGTCTCCCAAGTGGTGGTCGTCGGCGACGGCAGACCGTTCGTCGCCGCCCTGATCACCCTGGATCCGGAGACGCTGCCGGCGTGGCTGGAGCGCAAGGGCATTCCCACCGATACTCCGATGGCTGAGCTGATCAAGCACCCGGAGATCGTCCAGCACGTCCAGTCGGTGGTGGACAAGGCCAATCAATCAGTCTCCCGGGCCGAGTCCATCCGCGAGTTCCGGCTGCTGGAGGAGGACTTCACCATCGAGTCCGGGCACCTGACCCCCTCGATGAAGATCCGGCGCGCCGATGTGATGAAGGACTACGCCGAGGTGGTCGACCAGCTCTACGCCGAAGCTGCCGAGGCGCGCTCCGGCGGGACGGAGTGACCGGCTCTCAGCATCTGGAACGGCGCTGGAACGCATTAGGCGGCCGGTCGGCCGGACGCTTACGCTAATGACGTGACTATCGCTGACGAGCACCGTGCTGAGACCCCGCTGCCGGCCCCCGGAGAGATCCTCCACTCGGGCGCGGCTGAGTATCCGGGTCTGGACCAGTGGCGCAGCCTGCCGCTGAAGCAGCAGCCTGACTGGCGCTCGCACCCGGACTTCGACGCCGCCTACCAGGAGCTGTCCTCGAATCCGCCGCTGGTCTTCGCCGGCGAGGTGGACAAGCTGAAGGCCCGGCTGGCCAAGGTGGCCGCCGGCGAGGCGTTCCTGCTGCAGGGCGGGGACTGCGCAGAGACCTTCGACGGAGTCACCGCCGATAAGATCAGCGCTCGGGTGAAGACCATCCTGCAGATGGCCGTGGTGCTCACCTACGGGGCCTCGCTCCCAGTGGTGAAGATGGGCCGCATGGCCGGCCAGTACGCCAAGCCGCGCAGCTCCGACACTGAGACCCGCGGCGGAGTGACCCTGCCCAGCTTCCGCGGCGAGATCGTCAACGGGTTCGACTTCACCGAGGAGTCCCGGATCCCGGACCCGAAGCGGATGGTGACCGCCTACCACAAGTCGGCCTCCACGCTGAACCTGGTGCGCGCCTTCACCGAGGGCGGATTCGCCGACCTGCGTGCAGTACAGCAGTGGAACAAGGGCTTCATGGAGAACCCCGCCCATGCCAAATACGAGCAGATCGCCGGCGAGATTGACCGCGCCGTACGGTTCATGGACGCCTGCGGAGTGGAGTTCGACGGCCTGAAGCGCACCGAGTTCTACGCCGCTCACGAGGCGCTGCTGCTGGACTACGAGCGCGCTCTGACCCGCATCGACTCCCGCACCGGACAGCCCTACGTCACCAGCGGTCACTTCGTGTGGATCGGCGAACGCACCAGAGACCTCGACGGCGCTCACGTGGACTACCTCTCCCGGGTGCGCAACCCGCTGGGAGTGAAGCTGGGCCCCACCACCACCCCGGAAACGGCGCTGGCGCTGATCGACAAGCTCGATCCGCAGCGCGAGCCGGGGCGGCTGACCTTCATCTCCCGCATGGGAGCCGCCAATGTGCGTGAGAAGCTTCCCCCGCTGGTCGAAGCGGTGCGCGACGCCGGCGCCCAGGTGGTGTGGGTGACCGACCCGATGCACGGCAACACCATCACCGCCAAGAACGGGTACAAGACCCGGCGCTTCGACGACGTGATGGACGAGGTGCGCGGCTTCTTCGAAGTGCACCGTGCCGCGGGCACCTACCCGGGCGGCCTGCATGTGGAGATGACCGGAGACGACGTGGCTGAATGCCTGGGCGGATCCGATGTGATCGACGAGTCGGCCTTCGACGCCCGCTACGAATCACTGGTGGACCCGCGGCTGAA
Organism: Nesterenkonia sp.; assembly: GCF_029265375.1. GTDB lineage: Bacteria > Actinomycetota > Actinomycetes > Actinomycetales > Micrococcaceae > Nesterenkonia. The sequence goes on along the minus strand of NZ_JAJUJJ010000019.1, from coordinate 48,654 downwards.
TCACAAGCAGTCCCTGGAGATGGCCTTCCTGGTGGCGGAGGCGCTCACCCAGGTGACCTAGTGCCCTGCATCAGGCCGCCGGGCGGGCTGTCTGCAGTACCTATTCGGCAGTGTCGCCCAGCGCAGGGATGATCGCATCATTGATGCCCAGCTGGTAGGCGATCAGCATCACCACAGCCAGCACAATCATCACCAGCGCGAGGGCCACGCCCTGGCGAGCAGGGGCCGGAGTGGCCAGCTGATGCAGCGGACGCTGGCGCTCACGCTTGTCCGCCCGCGGGTCATAGCTGCGCTGCGGCGCTGAGGCCGCCGGCTGAACGGCGGTGTCCGGATCCTGGACGCTCAGCCGCGAAGGCAGCGGCACTTCGGCCACCGTCTGCCGGTCCTCCACGGAGAGCGTGGCCCACTGCTGGGTCTCCGGTGCGCGCGGACGCGGCGGGGAAGCGGCCGTCTGATCCAGCGCGGTGGTGACGTCCTCCTCCCAGTCGCCGTCGTCGGCAGTGGGGAAATCCTCCCCGCCCAGAGCCGCAGTGGCATCTGGGTCGGTCTCCTCCGGGCCGGCTGCACCGGCTTCCGTGCCCGGTTCGGCGTCGTCCCCTGCTGGGTGAGAGTCAGCAGCCTGCCCATCGTCCGGCAGATCCTGCGGGTGCATCGCCTCGGTGGGGCCGCCGTCGGCATCAGCAGCGGCGTCCGCGGCAGGGTCAGCCGCAGAGGCCGGCATGACCGCCGTGGCCGAATCGGCCTCCTGAGCAGCCTCCGGGTGGTGCCCGCGGTGCTTGGCAGCCGCGCCGTCGAAGTCCAGCTGCTCCTCGGTCAGCTGCGCGCGGGTGGTCTCCAGAAGCTCCAGCAGCTCATCGGCGTTCTTCGGCCGCTCATCCGGGTCCGTGCGGGTGGCCTGACGCACCAGATCATCCAGCGGCTCCGCCAGGCCCGGCACATAGGCCGAGGGGGCAGGCACTGTGGAGTTGACGTGCTGGAAGGCCACGCGCACCGGAGAGTCCCCGGTATAGGGCTGGACGCCGGTGAGCATCTCATAGAGCAGGATCCCCACCGCGTAGATGTCGGCACGCTCGTCGGCGCCCTCCCCGGAGAGCAGCTCGGGGGAGATATAGGCCACCGTCCCCATCAGCGTGGAGGTCCCCGAATGGTGAGTGGCAGCCCGCGCCAGGCCGAAGTCTGCCAGCTTGATCCGCCCTGCCGGAGACACCAGCACATTCTCCGGCTTGATGTCCCGGTGCACCAGACCGGCCCGGTGGGCGGCGCTGAGTCCGGAGAGAATGGCCTGGGCGTAGGCCAAGGTGAGCCGGGGGGTCATCGGCCCGCGCTTCAGCAGGGTGCGCAGGGTGGCCCCGGGTACGTACTCCATGACCATATAGGCGGTCTCGCGGGTCTGACCCTGGTCGAGGACCTGGACCACGTTCGGGTGGGAGATCAGCGCGGAGTTCCGGGCCTCCTGCTCGAAGCGCTGCACCACCTTCCGGTCCTCTGCCAGATGAGGGAACAGAACCTTGATCGCAACCTCCCGGTGCAGCCGAAGATCGCGGGCCAGATACACCGTGGACATGCCGCCGCGGGCCACGCGCTTGTCGATCGCGTAGCGCCCATCGATCACGGAGCCGATCCAGCTCTCCTCGGTGCTCATTGCATCAGGGTACCGAAGCCGCCGCCGTGCCCGCCGCTGCGACGTGCAGCCGGCAGGCCTAGGTGGTGCGGCTCACCAGGCGTTCGGCGATCTCATGGAAGTCTGAGATCACGTCCGGATCCACCCCGGCCGCAGAGAGCTGACGAATCTGCGCCATGCCGGACTCGCGCAGCTGGGCGATCGACTCTTCCACCGCCCGTACCGCCCCCGAGTCGGTGAGGATCCGCCGTGCGGCGGCCACCTGCTGCTCTGTCAGGTCGGCTCGGCCCAGCAGAGACGCCAGCTGCTGAGACTGGTCCGCTGGAGCGCGGAAGAGGCCGTAGGCGATCAGCTCGGTGCGCTTTCCCTCGCGCAGATCGTCACCGACCGGCTTTCCGGTCTGGGCAGGATCGCCGAAGACTCCCAGAAGGTCATCGCGCAGCTGAAACGCCTCACCCAGCGGCAGCGCTGCGGCGGCAAGCTGCTGAGACAGCTGAGTGCCGCCTCCGGCCAGTGCGCAGCCCAGAAGCACCGGATACTCGCTGGAGTACTTGGCCGCCTTGTAGCGCAGCACATTGCGGGCTCTGCGCACGGCCTCCTCCTCCGATTCGGCCGGCCGGCTGACCTCGGCCAGCACATCCAGGTACTGGCCGGTGATCACCTCGGTATGCATCCGCCCGAACAGGCCCCGGGCCTGACTGTCCGGAGTGGTGCCGGCCCGCTCTGCAGCGGTCAATGCTTCGGAGAACGCCTCCGAGGCCCAGGCTAGGGCCAGATCGCCGGAGAGGATCGCTCCGGTGGTGCCGAAGTGCGCGGCATCGCCGCCGAGGTGCTGGCGGGCGTGCAGCTGCTCAAAGCGTCGATGGGTGCTCGGCTGCCCCCGGCGAGTGGCTGAGCGGTCGATGACGTCGTCGTGGATCAGGGCGGCGGCTTGGAAGAGCTCCAGCGCCACACCGAGCAGCTCGGCTGCGTCCTCCCCGGCGCCCCGGGAGGAGCTGCTGCTGCGCCAACCGATCCAGCCCAGCAGCGGACGAAGCTTCTTGCCTCCCGCAGTCAGGCTGAGCAGGGCGTCGGCCAGCGGCGCGGCCTCCTCAGAGACCTCCCGGACCTCCGCCCGGCGCTGGGTCAGGAAGTCCTCACAGCGGTCATTGACCCTGCGCACGAAGTCTTGTCCGATCACGGGACTACCCTATCCGTATGGGCCGAGCGCCGATCATCGCGCACGCAGATATGGACGCCTTCTATGTGGAGGCTGAGCTGCTGGACAAGCCCGAGCTGCGCGGCCGCAAAGTCATCGTCGCGGGGGAGGGCCGCTCCGTGGTGCTCTCTGCCTCCTACCAGGCCCGGCAGGACGGGGTCCGTTCGGCCATGCCCCTGAGACGTGCCGTTCAGCTGAGTCCCGAATCGGTGGTCATACCGCCCCAGATGCACCGGTACCGCAGCCTCTCGGCGCAGATCATGGAGTACTTCGACACCCTCACCGACCGCAAAGAGCAGGTCAGCGTGGACGAAGCGTTCCTGGACCTCACCGGAGCGGTGCGTCGGCTCGGGACGCCGGAACAGATGGGGCAGATGATCCGGGCCGATATTCGCCAGCGCTTCGGCCTGCCGGTGACCGTCGGGATCGCAGACCGGAAGTTCATCGCCAAGATCGCCTCCACCCGCGCCAAGCCCGACGGACTGCTGCTGGTCCCGCCCGACCAGCGGCTCAGCTTCCTGCACAGCCTGCCGGTCACCGCACTGTGGGGGGTCGGCGGCCGCACTGCCGAAGCCCTGCACCAGATGGGTCTGCGCACCGTAGAAGACCTGGCCGTGACTCCGCGTGAGACGCTGCAGCGCAGATTCGGGGCCACCGGGGAGCAGCTGCATGATCTTGCGTGGGGACACGACCCGCGCCAGGTGGAGCCGGAGCGGACGGAGAAGAGCATCGGCGCTGAGGAGACCTTCGCCGAGGACATCTCCTCCACCGATCAGCTGAGCGTCGAGCTGCTGCGGCTCAGCCATAAGGTCGCCTCCCGGCTGCGCGCCGCCGGTCTCCGCGCCGGCACCGTCAGCCTGAAGCTGCGCTGGCGCGACTTCACCGCGCTGAGCCGGTCCCACGCGCTGCAGCACCCCACCCAGTCCGCCGCCGAGCTGCACAGCACGGCGCGCTCTCTGCTGCTCGGCCTGGGGCAGCGCCCTCAGCCGGTGCGGCTGATCGGGGTGCGGGCCGAGAAGCTCACCGACGACGACGGCGCCGTCCAGCTCTCCCTGACCGAGACCGGCCAGGACGCCCACGCCGGGGAGCGCCTGGCTGCCGAACGGGCCCTGGACGCGGTGGCCGGCCGCTTTCCGACCGTCAAGGCAGGTCCGGCGTCGCTGCTGCGGTCCCAGGATCGGCGGAGCAGCTGACCAGCAGCCGGCAGACCAGGCGCAGGCTGGAGACCCGCTGGGTGTTGCGTGACACTTTGATCACAGCTTGCGGGCGCGACTATGCCGGTGCAGGGGAGAACGGATAGACTGGACTTCCAAAGAAATCTCAGGATGACCTGACCAAGGAGCGTCACGATGCCACTGTCGGAGCGTGAGCAGCGCATGCTCAGGGAGCTGGAGGAGCAGCTTCAGTCGGAGGATCCCAGCTTCGCCAGCTCGCTGCGGGATGCCCCCGTGGGGAAGTTCAACGTGCGGCATCTGGTGCTCGGCCTGCTGGTGGCGGTTGCCGGCGTCGGCGTGCTGATTCTGGGGATCTACCAGCAGTGGATCCCCGTGGGCATCATCGGCTTCCTCATCATGGGAGCCGGCGTCTACTTCGCCACCACCGGCGGTGCCACCAGCTCGGGCGGCGGCAGCGGAAACGGCAATGGCGGCGGCGGTTCCGGAGGCAGCGGCCCCCGCACATCGGCACCCAGCCCCTCGGGAGGCACTTTCATGACCTCCCTGGAGCAGAAGTGGGAGCAGCGCCGCCAACAGCCCTGAATGCCCTGAGATGAACCGGCGCTGAATCATCAGGCCCCAGAGAGCAGAACCCTGCAGAAACCCCCGCCCCGGCGGGGGTTTTTCTGTGCCGCACGCAGACCGTCACCTCTGAGAGGGACCGGGCTGCGGCAGCGCCTCTCCTCGAGGCCCCTCCACATCCCACCACTCACCCCGCAGCCCCTCAGTCCACGTGTCTGCGCCCCGCCGCCTCAGTCCCTCCACTTCCCTCCACCTGTGCCCCGCACGCCCGCAGAAAGCAAGTCTGCGCTCCGGCCGAGCCGCTTTCGGGGCTGCGTGACCCGGAGGCCACCCCACATGCCCCCACTGCCCACCCCTTGCCAAAACCCCAGGTCAGAGCGCTGAGAGTCCCTCTCGTGCGGGACGAAGTGGCGACCCAGAGGATCTGTTGGTTGGAAAGTGGGGGGAAGTGGAGTAAAGTGGAGCGCGATGGGAGACCGGCTGAGCGAGGAGGTCACGTGCCATGTTCCTCGGCACTTACACGCCTCGCTTGGACGACAAGGGTCGCCTGATCCTTCCGGCGAAGTACCGGGACGAGCTCTCTGAAGGGCTCGTTCTGACTCGCGGGCAGGAACGTTGCATCTACGTGTTCAGCACTGATCAGTTCGCGGCAGTGCATGAGCAGATGCGCCAGGCGCCCCTGACATCCCGTCAAGCACGTGACTACATCCGCGTGTTCCTCTCCGGGGCCTCCGACGAGACCCCGGATAAGCAGGGCCGGATCACCATCCCCCCGGGCCTGCGGGAGTACGCCGGACTGGACCGTGATGTCACGGTGATCGGCGCGGGAGACCGTGCCGAGATCTGGGATACCGCGGCCTGGAACGCCTACCTGGAGGAGAAGGAATCGGAGTTCTCGTCCACCGACGAAGACGCCATCCCCGGACTCTTCTGACAACCGCATACGGGCCCCTGAGGTGCGCCTCCTTACCGCTGCGGGCGTCCTGACTTCACTTCCCCGATGTCAGGCCGCACCAGCGGTGGGGGAGCAGGCTTCAGGGTCCTTTACAGCTGGCGAACCAGTACCACTGCGAGGAGAGACAGTCCATGGGCGAGCGTGCAGCCGCAGACCGGCACATCCCGGTCATGCGCGATCGCTGCACCGCCCTGCTGGCAGAGGCCTGCACCCAGGTCGCCGCCTCCGGCGCGCAGCCGGTGGTCTTCGACGCGACCCTCGGCCTGGGCGGCCACACCGAAGCGCTGCTGAAGGCCCACGCAGACTGCCGGGTCATCGGCGTAGACCGGGACCCCCAGGCGCTGCAGATCGCAGCCGACCGGCTGCACAGCTATGGCCCACGCTTCCAGGCCGTGCGGGCGGTCTACGACGAGATCGTCGAGCTCACACAGGACCTGGCCGAGGGCCAGGCGCCGGCAGGCGTGCTGTTCGACCTCGGCGTCTCCTCCCTGCAGCTGGATGAACCAGAACGCGGATTCGCCTACTCCTACGATGCGCCCCTGGATATGCGCATGGACGCGGGCCCAGACTCCCAGGATGAAACAGCGGCGCAGCTGCTGGCCCGGGCCGATGAGCAGGAACTGCGCCGCATCCTCTCCGAATACGGCGAGGAGCGTTTCGCCGGCCGCATCGCCCGGCGCATCGTCGAGGCCCGGCGCCAGCAGCCGGTGACCACCACACAGCAGCTGGCCCAACTGGTCGATTCCGCCATTCCGGCCGCCGCCAAACGCAGAGGCGGCCACCCGGCCAAGCGCACCTTCCAGGCGCTGCGCATCGCGGTCAACCGGGAGCTGGAGGTCCTCACACGCGCCGTCGACGCCGCACTGGATGCGGTAGCGGTAGGGGGACGCGTGGTGGTGCTCAGCTACCACTCCCTGGAGGACCGGATCGTCAAACAGGCCATCGCCGCACGCACAAAATCTTCGGCCCCACCGGGCCTGCCGGTGGAGCTGGAGGAGCACCGCCCCACCTTCACCAGCCTCACCAGAGGCGCCGAACCCCCCGGCGCTGAGGAGATCGCCGCCAACCCCCGGGCCGCCTCGGCCAAGCTGCGGGCGGCAGAAAAGATCAGACCAACATCAAGGAGCAGAGCATGAGCGTTCTCCCGGTCACCGAGCTTCGCCCCGCTCGCACACAGGAGGGTTCAGCTCGCCCCAGTCAGGACGACCGCCCGGCGCTGAAAGCGCTGCCGCGCGTTCGGGGCCGCCAGAAGGGCCTGATCGCCGCCGTGCTGGCTCTGCTGCTGGCGGCTCTGGCCGCCGTGCTGGTGGTCAACATCCACGTGGCCAATACCCAGTACCGAGTCGTGCAGATGCAGAACGAGCACCAGTCCCTGGTCCATGAGAATGAGATGCTCACCCAGCAGGTGCAGCACCGGGAGTCGCCGCAGTCGCTCTCCAACGCCGCCGCCACGCTCGGGATGGTCATGCCCGCCGCAGCCGGGACCTTCGATCTGGAGACCTCGGAGCTGGTCAACGGGGCAGAGGAAGCCTCCTCCCACAACCGGCCCACCAACTTCGTCTCCACCCCGGCCGCTCCTGGAGCCGAGGCGATCGCACCGGTGGATATCAGCGACCAGGTCGACGGCGCCCCCACCGGACTGCTCGGCGCGGGCGCGTTGCACACGCTCAACGCCTTCGACGGCGGGCAGAATGGAGCAGGCGTCGAGACCGCAGAGTCCGGCGGCGCAGCAGACACCGGCGGAGGCACCATCCCCGCCCCGCGGCTGAACTGAGAAAGAAGGAGGACCCATGAACCGGATCCTCTCCTTCCGCATGCGGATCGGCCTGGCCATCGTCCTGGCCATGCTCATGGTGCTCAGCGGACGGCTGTTCCACCTGCAGGGGCTTGATCCGGCAGGCTATGCCCAGGAAGCAGTCTCCGCCCGTCTGCACACCGTGGAGGTGCCCGGGACCCGCGGGGACATTCTCGACGCCCAGAACCGCGTGATGGCCACCGCAGTGGAGCACTATGACATCGTTGCGGATCCGCGGATCACCGGTGACTACACCATCTATGACGAGCAGATGGACCTGCAGCGCCCCGTGACGGTCGAAGAGACCGCCGCCGAGCTGGCCGAGCTTCTGAGCGAGGACCGCCAGGAGATCCTGGAGAAGCTCACCGACGATGACACCCACTATTCGGTCATCGCCCGCTCCGTCACCCCCGAGACCCGGCGCAAAATCATGGAGCTGCAGGCCCCCGGCATCTATGCCGAGCCCGTCTCCCAACGGACCTATCCCTCCGGGGCGGTGGCCGGCTCCATCATCGGATTCATGGGCGCCGACGGCCCGCTGGAAGGCCTGGAGAGGGCCGCGGACGACCGGCTCAGCGGCGAGCCGGGGCAACGCATCTACGAAGTCGGGGCCGACGGGGTGCGGATCCCCACCGCCACCTACGAGGAGATCCCCGCCCAGGACGGGCAGGACATCCGCCTCACCCTGAACCAGGATCTACAATGGTTCGCCCAAGAGGCCATTGCGGAGAAGACCGCCGAATACAACGCCCAGTGGGGCAATGCCACCGTGGCCGATCTGCGGACCGGGGAGATCTTGGCCATGGCGGACTCCGAAACCGTTGACCCAGCCCAGCCGGGGCAGTCTGATGAGCTCTTCCGCCGTCCGCTGGCGCTGACCCAGGCCTTCGAACCCGGCTCCGGCGGCAAGTCCATCACCTTCGCCATGGCCCTGGAGGAGGGCGTCGTCGAGCCCGAGGACGCCTTCGACGTGCCGGACCGCTACACCGTCGACGGCGAAACCATCCAGGACGCCCGGCCCCATGAAGAGTTTCCGATGACCGCCGCCGGCATCTACGCACGTTCCTACAACACCGGCACGGTGATGATCGGCAACCAGGTCGACGAGCAGACCCGATACGAGTATCTGCGCAGAGTCGGTTTCGGCGAACCCCTCGACATCGGTATGGGCATCGAGGCGCCATCGCGTCTGCGCAGCCCGGAGGAGTGGGACAACCGGCAGCCGTTCACCACTCAGTTCGGTCAGGGGTACACCGGCTCGGTCCTGCACATGGTGCAGCTGTACCAGATGATCGCCAACGACGGGGTGAAGAAGCCGCTGTCCATCATCGACGCCTACATCGACCCCGACGGCACCGAGCACCCGGTGCAGACTGAGCAGGAGCGCATCTTCTCCTCCGAGACCTCCGAGGAGATGCTGCGGCTGATGGAGGGCGTGGTCGACTACGGCAGCGGCCGCGGCGCAGCGATCGAAGGCTACCGGGTCGGCGGCAAGACCGGCACCGCCCAGGCGGCGGGGGAGTCCGGCGGGTTCGACGGCTTCACCGTCAATTTCATCGGCGTCGCGCCCTTGGACGATCCGCAGTACCTGGTCTCGGTGACCGTGCACCGCCCCGAGGGGCGATTCGGTGACTGGGACGTGACCGACACCTTCTCAGAGATCATGGGCTACACACTCGCCAGCTACGACGTCCCGCCCTCGGGAGCCGAATCAGAGTCCTATGATGGATTCGTGGGAGACAGGCAGGAGTACCCGTGGTGATCGGCGAGATCACCGGCCCGGGGTCACATGTCGGCGAACTGACGGACCAGCTGCGAGCCGCAGGCTATGACCCCATCCTGACTCCGGTCGCTGAGTCGGCCGACCGCACCTTCGTCACCGGCGCAGCCATGGCCCCCCACCTCGTGAAGTCCGGCGACCTCTTCGTCGCGGTCACCGGGGCGCGAGCGCATGGTGCAGATTTCATCGACGACGTCGTCGCCCGCGGTGCCGCCGCCGTTCTCACCGACGCCGCAGGGGTGGCCAAAGTCCGTGAGGCACTCGGCTACCGGCTGCCGGTGATCGAGGTCTCCCACGTCCGCGCGGCCGCCGGCCCGGCGGCAGCGGTCATCTACGGAACCACCGCGCACTCCGACCCCGCGCTGTTCGGGGTCACCGGCACCAACGGCAAGACCACCACCACCTACTTCCTGCGCAGCCTGCTGGCCACACTGCTCACCCCGCGCGGGCGCAGCACAGGGCTGATCGGCACTATTGAGATCGCCGCCGGCGCAGAACGCATCGCCTCAGAGATGACCACTCCGGAAGCGGTCCAGCTGCACGGGCTGATGCATCAGTTCCGCACCAAGAACGTCGCCGCGGCGGCCATGGAGGTCTCCAGCCACTCCATCAGCTACCAGCGGATCTCCGGGCTGTACTACGACGTCGCCGGATTCACCAATCTCACCCAGGACCACCTGGACCTCCACGGCACCATGGAGGACTACTTCGCCGCCAAAGCCGAGCTGTTCCGGCGCAGCCGGACCCGCACCTCCGTGATCACAGTGGACGACGCCTGGGGCCACCGCATGGCCGCCGAGGCCACCGGACACGTGGTCACCCTGGCCACCGCCGCACAAGCCGCAGCCCCGATGGGTGTCAAAGCCCACTGGCAGGTCGCCGACGTCACCGCGCAGGGACTCGGCAGCGCCTTCACACTGGTCAACCAGCGCACCGGGGAGCAGATCCGCACCTCCACCGCCCTGCCGGGAGAGTTCAACGTCTCCAATGCGGCACTGGCCGCGGTGATGGTGCTGGAGGCCGCCTCCAGCACCGACCGCCCCCAGGAGTTCACGCGCCAAGAGGTGGTGGAGGCCCTGCACAGCGCTGCACCCTTCCATATCCAGGTGCCCGGCCGTATGCAGGTCATTGCCGAACGGCCGGCCGCCATCGTGGACTTCGCGCACAATCCCGACGCGATGATCCGCACCCTGCAGGCCGTCCGTCGGCCCATGGCAGAGCAGGGTCGCGGCAAGCTCATTCTGGTCATCGGCGCGGCCGGCGAACGCGATGTGAGCAAGCGTCCCACCATGGGAGGGATCGCAGTGCGCATGGCCGACCACGTGATCATCAGCGATGACGACCCGCACGGCGAGGATCCGGCGGAGATCCGCGCCGGGCTGCTGGCCGGTGCCCGGGACGCCATCGCCACCGGAGAGCTGACCACCCGACTGGAGGAGATCTCCCCGCGCGCCGAGGCCATCCGCGCCGCCGTGGCCGCCGCGGGTGAGCAGGACACCGTGCTGCTGGCCGGTCGCGGACACGAGGACCACCAAGACGTGGCAGGATCCCGGGTGGACATCGACGACCGTGTGGAGCTGGCCCGCGCCCTGCGCGCCCGCGGCTTCACCACCATCAGTGAGGACACCGCATGATCGCTCTGACCGCCGCTGAGATCGCCGAGGCCGTCGGAGGCACCCTGCGCGGAGTCGACCACCCCGAACGGCTGAGGGTCAGCCACGCCGACACCGACTCTCGGAATATGGCTCCCGCAGCCCTGTTCATCGCCAAGCCCGGTGAGACCACCGACGGCCACCGGTTCATCGATGATGCCCGCGCATCCGGCGCCGAGCTGGTGCTGGCCGAGCGCGCCACCGATGATCCCTCCGGCGCCCCGCACCCGGCAGTGATCGTCGACGACGTCGTCGTCGCCATGGGGCGCCTGGCCGCTGAGATCGTCCGCAGGATCCGCGCCCACTCGCCGACCACCGTCATCGGGATCACCGGCTCCTCCGGCAAGACCACCACCAAGGACCTGCTGGCCGCAGTGCTGGGACCGTCCGGGCCCACGGTCGCGCCCCAGGGCTCCTACAACTCGGAGGTCGGGGTGCCGCTGACAATCTTCGGCGCCGAGCTGCAGACCCGCTACCTGGTCATTGAAATGGGCGCCGACGCACCGGGCAATATCGCCGAGCTGTGCCAGATCGTCCGGCCGGACATCGGTGTGGTGCTGATGGTCGGCTCCGCCCACGCCGAACGCTTCGGCGGGGCGGACAAGATCGCCCAGACCAAAGGTGAGCTGGCCGAAGCGGTGCCGGCCGACGGAGATGTGGTTCTCAACGCCGACGACGCCCAGGTGGCAGCCATGGCGCTGCGGGCCTCCGCCGGCATCACCTGGTTCGCCGTGGAGCCGGCCGCCGGCGGGCGCGGTGACGTCACCGCGCATCAGGTCCAGCAGCTGTCCGACGGCCGTACTGAGCTGATCCTGAGATTCGACCAGCCGGGCCGCACCGACTGGCGAATCACCACCGGGCTCATCGGCACCCACCACGTCACCAATGTCCTCGCCGCCGCCGCCGCGGCCTGGCGGGCCGGCGTCCCCGCTGAGCAGATCGCCGCGCGGCTGGAGGGGCTGGGGGCCGCCAGCCGGTGGCGGATGGAGCGCACCGAGATCGACTGGGACGGACAGCCGAACGCCATCACGCTGATCAACGACGCCTACAACGCCAACCCGGAATCCATGCGGGAGGCGCTGCGCACCCTGGCCAGCATCGCCCGCACCAGCGGTCGGCGCAGCGTGGCGGTGCTCGGCGGCATGCTGCAGCTCGGGGACGCCTCCACCATGGCGCACCACCAGGTGGGGGAGACTGTGGTGCGGCTGAACATCGAGCTGACCCTGGTGGTGGGGGAGACCGCCTATCCGCTCTACCGGGGCGCTGTCGCCGAGGGATCCTGGGGCTCGGAGGTCCATTGGGTAGAGACCGCCGAGGAGGCCGAGGCCTGGCTGCGCACCGCGCTGCGACCCGGGGACGTCGTGTTGTTCAAGTCCTCGCACGACGCCGGGCTTAGACTTCTGGGAGATACTTTCGCCGCAGAGGAAGGAACTGAGTGATCGCCGTCGTCATCGGTGCTGCCCTCGGGCTGATCCTCACCCTCCTCGGCACCCCAGTATTCATCCGTTTCCTCGTCAGACGCGGATACGGCCAGTTCGTCCGCGATGACGGACCCACCAGCCACCACGTCAAGCGCGGCACCCCCACTATGGGTGGGGCAGTGATCATCCTTGCGGTCATCCTCGCCTACGGAGCCACCCACGGGGTGCTGATGCTCACCAGCGACGTCGCCCGCGGCCCCACCGCCTCCGGCCTGCTGCTTCTGCTGCTGATGGCAGGCATGGGCGTGGTCGGCTTCTTCGACGACGCCGCCAAGATCACCAAGAAGCAGTCGCTGGGGCTGACCCCGTGGGCCAAGATCCTCGGTCAGGGCACCGTCGGAGTGCTCTTCGCCGTGCTGGCCCTGCAGTTCCCCGACAGCCGCGGCATCACCCCGGCCTCCACGGCCGTGAGCTTTGTGCGGGAGACCGCCCTGGACTTCGCGGTCTTCGGCACCGTCATCGGGGCCATCTGCTTTGTGATCTGGGCGAACCTGATCAACACCGCGGCCACCAACGCCGTCAACCTCACCGACGGGCTCGACGGACTGGCCGCTGCGGCCACCGCCATGGTGACTGCCGCCTATACGATCATCTCCATCTGGCAGTACAACCAGACCTGCGGCGGCCTGCGCGCGGTGGAGTCAGTCTGCTACAGCGTGCGCGACCCGATGGACATGGCCACCGTGGCTGCCATCATCACCGGCGCACTCATCGGATTCCTCTGGTGGAACACCTCCCCGGCGAAGATCTTCATGGGTGACACCGGATCACTGGCGCTGGGCGGGGCCCTGGCCGGATTCGCGATCCTCACCCACACCCAGCTGCTCTTCGTGATCCTCGGCGGACTGTTCGTGATCATCACCTGCTCGGTGATCCTCCAGGTGGCCTACTTCAAACTCACCGGCGGCAGGCGGATCTTCCTGATGGCGCCGCTGCAGCACCACTTCGAACTCAAAGGCTGGGCCGAAGTCACCGTGGTGGTCCGGTTCTGGATCATCGGCGCGCTGGCCGTGGGCCTGGGCCTGGCGATCTTCTACGGCGAGTGGGTGCTGACACAATGACGTTGTCAGGACCCACGAGTAAGCGATGCTGCCGGGCCCCGCGCCGCGCCCTGCGCGGACGCGGGACGCAGCTGAGCGGGGTGCTGACACAATGACGATGACCAGCCTTCCTGAGCTGCACGGCTGGGACGGCCCCTGGGCTGGCCTGCGCGTGGCCGTCACCGGCCTGGGAGTCACCGGATTCTCCGCCGCCGATACGCTCGTCGAGCTGGGCTGCCGGGTGGTGGTGGTCGACGGCGAAGCCACCGAGCAGAAGCAGATGGACGCCGAAACTCTGCGGATCGTCGGCGTGGCCGATATCCGTTTCGGCGACGACGCGGCCTCCACGCTGCCGCTGATCGACGGGAAGGCCCCAGAGCTCATCGTCACCTCCCCAGGATGGCGCCCGGACTCAGCGCTGATCTCCTCCGCCGCGCAGGCGTCTATCCCGGTGTGGTCCGATATTCAGCTCGCCCGCCGTCTCGGGCCCCGGCCCGGGGCGCGCAGCCCCGAGTGGCTCACCCTCACCGGAACCAACGGCAAGACCACCACTGTGACCCTGCTGGAGGCTATGCTGCGGGCCGACGGCCGCCGGGCCGCAGCCTGCGGCAATATCGGCCTGCCCATCCTGGACGCCATCCGGGACCCTGAAGGATTCGACGTGCTCGCCGTCGAGCTCTCCAGCTTCCAGCTGCACTACACCGAACCGCTGGGCGCGGCCGCGGCAGCGGTGCTCAACATCGCCGAGGATCACGTGGACTGGCACGGCGGCTTCGAAGCGTATGCGGCCGACAAGGCCCGGATCTACGAGGGGACCCGCATCGCCTGCGTCTACAACGCTGAGGACCCGGTCACCGAGCAGATGGTGGCCGGCGCGGATGTGGTCGAGGGCTGCCGGGCCATCGGGTTCACCACAGACACCCCCGAGGTCTCCATGGTCGGGCTGGTCGACGACATTCTGGTGGACCGGGCGTTCCTGGCTGAACGCCGCCACCAAGCCCTGGAACTGGCCACCCGCGCCGACTTCGGGCCGCTGGCGCCCAAACACCTTGTGGCCAATGCCTTGGCCGCCGCTGCGCTGGCACGGGCAATCGGCGTCGCACCGGAATCGGTGCAGCGGGCCATCGCGGAGCACCAGCCCGGTGAGCACCGGATCCAGCCGGTGGCCAAGGCCGACGACGTGCTGTGGATCAACGACACCAAAGCCACCAACCCGCATGCGGCGGCCGCCTCGCTGGCCAGCTTCACGCAGGTGGTGTGGATCGCCGGGGGCCTGCCCAAAGGCGTGGACTACGAGCCGCTGGTGCGCAGCGTCGCCGACCGGTTGGCCGCTGTGATCCTGATCGGCACAGACTCCTCCCAGCTGCGCTCCAGCCTTGAGCGACACGCCCCCGCAGTGCCGGTGATCGGCTCCGGCGTGCAGGAAGATGAGACGCAGGCAGAATCAGTCCTGCGCTCCGCCGACGGACGGACCGCCATGCGCGCAGCAGTGGCCGAAGCCGCACGCATCGCCCGCCCCGGGCAGACGGTGCTGCTGGCGCCGGCGGCAGCGTCCATGGACCAATTCGCCTCCTACGCTGACCGCGGGGAGGCCTTCATCGAGGCGGTGGCAGAGCTGATGGAGCGCAAAGGATTCAGCACCGACTAGGGAGGACCCGCATGGCGAAGCGACCACCGCGGCTACCGTCGAACCCCTCGCCGCCGAAGGCCTCCGCAGTGCTGACTCCACCGAGCGCGGACTCACCGGCCGAGCCCACCGGGCCGATCAGCCGCGAGCACCTGCAGCTGGTGGAGTCCGACGGCTCGGCAGGACGGGCGTGGAAGGCCGAACGTGCCCAGCGCCGCACCGAGCGCATCCGGAAGATCTGGGACTTCTTTGAAGGCGGCAATCCCTACACCAACTACTGGCTGGTGCTGGGAGCCACGCTTGCGCTCGCCGCCGTCGGCCTGACCATGGTGCTGTCCTCCACCTCCGTCGACGCCGACGGGCAGGCCTTCACCACTGCCACCAGGCAGGCGGTGTGGGCGATGATCGGGTTGGTGGGCATGGTGACCATCACCTATGTGCCCACCCGCTGGCTGGGCACGATCGGGTGGATCCTCATGCTGGTCTCCGGGGTGCTGCTGATCCTGGTGGCCTTGTCGCCGCTGGGACACACCGCCGGCGGCTCCACCAACTGGATCCGGATCGGACCGGTCCAGGGCCAGCCCTCCGAGCTGGCCAAGCTCGCGCTGGTGCTGTGGGGTGCGGCTGTGCTGGCGCGCAAAGGCTCCCTGATCAAGCATTTCACCCACTGGATGATGCCGTTCGTGGCCCCCGGTGCGCTGGCCGTGCTGGTGCTGGTTCTGGCCGGCGGCGACCTGGGCACCAGCATCATCATCATTGTGCTGGTCGGCGCCATGCTCTTCGCAGCCGGTGTGGCCATGCGCTACTTCCTGGCCGCGGCGGCCTTTGCCGCCGTGGCAGTGGCCGCACTGATGTGGATCACGCCCTACCGGATGATGCGTGTCTACGCCTGGCTGGGCCTGAACTGCGACCTGCCGGAGGAGCCCTGCTACCAGACCCAGCAGGGGTTCTACGCCCTGGCCTCCGGCGGGTTCTGGGGTGTGGGGCTGGGACAGTCCCGGCAGAAGTGGGCCTACATCCCGGAGGTGGAGAACGACTTCATCTTCACCATCATCGGTGAGGAGCTGGGCCTGCTGGGCACCTGCCTGGTGCTGGGCCTGTTCGCAGTGCTGGTGGTGGGAGTCTTCCGCATCGCCGCCGCCAGCAGCGACCGGTTCGTGAAGTTCGTCTGCATGGGCATCGTCGCCTGGCTGGTCGGACAAGCCTTCATCAACATCGCCATGGTCACCGGGATCATCCCCGTGGTGGGCGTTCCGCTTCCATTCATCTCCTACGGCGGCTCAGCCCTGACCTGCGCCATGATCGCCGTCGGCGTGGTGCTCAACTTCGCCCGCCGGCAGCGGATCGAGGCCACCGCCGGAACACGCGGCAAGCGCGGGTCCGCCAAGCGCTCTACACTGACAGCGCCGAAGAAGTCCGCGCAGCGATCCCGAAGGACACCCACTCAATGACAGTACTCTCCGTCGTGCACGCCGGCGGTGGCACGGCAGGCCACGTCAGCCCCATGCTCGCCATCGCCGCCGCAGTACAGCGCCTCCACCCGGAGGCCGAGCAGGCGATGATCGGCACCGCCGAAGGCCTGGAGACCCGGCTGGTCCCACAGACCGGCTACGAGCTGGACCTGATTCCCAAAGTCCCGATGCCGCGCCGCCCCAGCCGGGACCTGCTGCGCTTCCCCGCACGGTTCCGGGCCGCAGTGGACTCCGCGGCCGATATCCTGCGCCGACGCCAGGCAGATGTGGTCATCGGAGTGGGCGGATACGTCTGCCCGCCGGTCTATCTGGCCGCCGGGAAGCTCAGCATCCCGGTGGTGATCCATGAGGCCAACGCCCGCCCCGGACTGGCCAACCGGCTCGGAGCCCGCAAAGCCGCCTTCGTCGGCTGCGCCTTCGAGGGCACCCCGCTGAAGGGCGCCGAATGGGTGGGCATGCCCATGTCCCGGCAGATCTCCCAGCTGGACCGGGCCGCCGAGCAGGCCCAGGCGCGCCGGGAGCTGGGTCTTGACCCGGAGCGCACCACACTGGTGGTCACCGGCGGATCCTCCGGGGCGCTGCGGCTGAACCAGGCAGTGGCCTCGGCGCTGGAGGACCTGCTGAGCACCGGCGCCCAGGTGCTGCACCTGACAGGACGGGACAAAGCCGTGCGCGGACCGGACGGCGCGGTGCTGCACCGCGAGGGCTACCACCAGCGCGAGTACTTGGACGGCATGCACTTCGCCTATGCCGCCGCCGATCTGATCATCGCCCGCTCGGGTGCCGCCACCGTCAGCGAAGTGGCCGCCGTCGGGCTTCCCGCAGTGTTCGTACCGCTGCCGGTGGGCAATGGCGAGCAGGAGCTCAACGCCCGGGGCCTGGTCGACGCCGGGGGAGCGCTGCTGGTCAAGGACGAGCACTTCACCCGCCCGTGGATCCGCCGCAACATCCTGCCGCTGCTTGAGGATCCGCGGCTGCTGCAGACCATGCAGCGCCAGTCGGCCGAACGCGGCATCACCGACGCCGACGAGCGGATGGCCCGCGCGGCGATCCGGGTGGGCCGCCGATGAGCGAGGGACCGCTTCACCAGCTGGGGCACGTCCACTTCCTGGGTCTGGCCGGCGTGGGCGTCTCCGCTGTGGCCCGGCTGATGCATGCCGCCGGGGTGTCCATCTCTGGGACCGATGCCAAGGATCTTCCGGTGCTGGAGGAGTTCCGCGCCGCGGGAGTGCCGGTGCGGGTCGGATACAGCGCAGCCAATCTGGAGTCCATCGCAGCCGAGGCCGGTCACCCGATCGGCACGGTGGTCGCCTCCTCCGTGGCCACTGCGGGAAACCCCGAGTACGACGCCGCGGCGGCCGCCGGCTGCCGTCTGCTGCACCGCTCCGAGGGACTGGCCGCCTGCATGGCGGACAAACGCGCGGTGGCCGTGGCCGGCACGCACGGCAAGACCACCACCTCCTCGATGACCGCGGTGATGCTGCATGCCGCCGGCCAGCAGCCCAGCTTCGCCATCGGGGCAGTGGTGGCCGGCTTCGGCACCAACGCGCAGGCCGGGGCAGGGGACTGGTTCGTGGCCGAGGCCGACGAATCCGACGGCTCCCTGCTGAACTATTCCCCGGAGATCGCAGTGGTCACCAATGTGGAGCCCGACCACCTGGACCACTACGGCAGCGCTGAGGCGGTCGACCAGGTCTTCACCGACTTCACCGAACGGATCCGCGACGGCGGGGCACTGATCCTCTGCGCCGACGACGACGGCGCCCGCGACCTGCACCAGCGCACCGCGGCTGCCTTGGCGGCACGAGGAGTGCGCATTCTGACCTACGGCACCGCTGAGGACGCCGATCTGCGGCTGAGTCAGGTCCAGCCGGACGGGTTCGGCCAGGCGGCGGTGCTTCATCACGGCCAGCACCGGGCTGCTCTCCAGCTGGACGTGCCGGGACTGCACAATGCGCTCAATGCCGCGGCCGCGGTGGCCGTGGGAACCGCCGCGGGTCTGCCGCTTCAGCGGTGCGCCGAGGCAGTAGCGGCCTTCCGCGGCAGTTCGCGCCGGTTCGAGCTGCGCGGGGAGGTCGCCGGGGTGCGCGTCTACGACGACTACGCCCACCACCCCACAGAGGTGACCGCTGTGCTCAGCGCAGCTCGCAGCGCCGCCGGGTCCGGCAGAGTCCACGCAGTCTTCCAGCCGCACCTGTTCAGCCGCACCCGCGACTTCGCCGCCGAGTTCGGCGCGGCCCTCGACGCCGCAGACACCGCCGTCGTGCTGCCAATCTATCCGGCACGCGAAGAGCCCATCGCCGGGGTGAGTTCCGAACTGCTGGGACATCCGGTGCTCGAACCCCGGGAAGCGGTGGTGCAGGTGGCAGCCGCCGCGCAGCCCGGAGACGTCGTCCTGACCCTCGGAGCCGGTGACGTGACCCAGCTGGCCGGAGACATCACCGCAGCCCTGGAAGGGCCCCGCGCTGCATGAGCCGGCAGAACCCCGACTCTCCGCTGGAGTTCCCGGAACCGGAGAACGTCACCGCGCGCCGACGCCGCAGACGCTCGCTCATCGCCCTGGCCGCCGCGCTGGTGGCTCTGCTGGGTGCGGTCGCAGTGCTCTACTTCTCCCCGCTGCTGCCGGTGCGGCAGATCGAGGTCAGCGGCAATGAGCTGCTCACCGACGCCCGCGCCGAAGAGCTGCTGGGAGATCTCTACGGCCAGCCGATGCCGCAGGTCGGCACCGGGGATGTGCGCCAGCGGCTGGCCGGGGAGAACGCCGTCTCCGAGGTCACCGCGCGCTTAGAGCTGCCGGCCACAGTGCACGTAGAGATCACCGAGTACCCGCCGGTGGCCGAGGTGCACGCCGGCGACGATGTGGAGCTCTACAACGAGCACGGCGAGGTCATCCGCATCTTCAGCGGCGCTGAGCAGCTGGAGGCCGGCGACTACGCCACCCCGGAGATCTCCGCCCAGGCGGCGCTGGATGACCAGACGGTCTTCGAAGCCATCGTGGCCGTGCTGGGGCAGCTGCCTGAGGACGCTCGCCGGGAGATGGAATCTGCCACCGCCGAATCCATCGACTCGGTGCAGCTGCAGCTCAGCGACGGCCGCACCATCGTCTGGGGCAGCCAGGAGCGCGGAGAGCAGAAGGCGGCGGTGCTGCAGGCCATCCTCGCCTCCGAGGAGGAGGACTTCCTCACCGCGGAGGTCATTGACATATCCACGCCGTCCACACCGGTTACCCGCTAAACCCAGGCACTGCGGGTAGGGTGGGCGCCAGTGCAGATGCACCGCAGACAGCGGCGGCTCAGGTTCAAGTTCAACTTGAACCTTGCTGGTCGATAGGACAGAACAGAAGAATGAACCGTGTCACGAAGGCTCCGGCTGGCATCAGGCGGACTGTGCGACGTCTCCGGTGGCAGGCCAACCCCTGCTGCTGCAGCGCTGGCGAGGCATCCGCGAACTGCCTCGGCTCCCGCGGCAGCGCACTGGAGACGGGCAGAGACAGTGAGGAGTCGCGCACGCCGCTCACGCCGGCTGGGGTCTTCGTGCATGATGCGACTCTCGAGAGCTAAGGGACATACTCACGTGGCAACACCGAACAACTACCTGGCCGTGATCAAGGTCGTCGGCATCGGAGGCGGCGGCGTCAACGCCGTCAACCGCATGATCGAGGTGGGCCTGCGCGGTGTGGAGTTCATCGCCATCAACACCGATGCCCAAGCCCTGCTGATGTCGGATGCCGACGTGAAGCTCGACGTCGGCCGTGAGCTGACCCGAGGACTCGGCGCCGGCGCCAACCCTGAGGTCGGCCGGCAGGCCGCCGAGGACCACTCCGAGGAGATCGAGGAGGTGCTGCGGGGGGCCGATATGGTCTTCGTCACCGCCGGAGAGGGCGGCGGCACCGGCACCGGCGGCGCGCCCGTGGTGGCTCGCATCGCCCGCAGCCTGGGGGCCCTGACCATCGGCGTGGTCACCCGTCCCTTCACCTTCGAGGGCCGCCGCCGCGCCACCAGCGCCGAGGCCGGCATCGAGGCGCTGCGCGATGAGGTCGACACGCTCATCGTCATCCCCAACGACCGGCTGCTGTCCATCTCGGACAAGAACGTCTCCGTGCTCGACGCCTTCCGCTCCGCCGACCAGGTGCTGCTCTCCGGTGTGCAGGGGATCACCGACCTGATCACCACTCCGGGGCTGATCAACCTGGACTTCGCCGATGTGAAGTCGGTGATGCAGGGAGCCGGCTCCGCGCTGATGGGCATCGGATCGGCCAATGGCGAGGACCGCGCGGTCAAAGCCGCCGAACTGGCCATCGCCTCCCCGCTGCTGGAGGCCAGCATCGACGGCGCCCACGGCGTGCTGCTCTCCATCCAGGGCGGCTCGGATCTGGGCCTGTTCGAGATCAACGAGGCGGCCCGCCTGGTGCAGGAGGTCGCCCACCCGGAGGCCAACATCATCTTCGGCGCGGTCATCGACGACGCCCTCGGCGACGAGGCCCGGGTCACCGTCATCGCTGCCGGCTTCGACCAGGCCGATGCGACGTCCAAGCCGGCCCCCGCAGCTCCGGCCGTCGGGGCTTCCCCGGCCCAGCCGCAGCGTCCGGTCGCCCCGGTGGCAGGAGCCACCTCCGGCGCCGCCGCAGTGCCGCCCTCGGCATCCTCCCAGGACACTGCGCCCCAGCAGCGCGTCTCCCCGGCCTCGGCCCCGGAGACCGAGGAGGAGCTGCCGGAGGTCGTCGAATCCGACTACACCGGAAAGAACGACGACGACCTCGACGTCCCCGACTTCCTCAAATAAGACTTCCGGCGAGAACCTTCCCATCGCAGGAGGCGACGTGGGCTCACCCTTCTGGTGGGGCGAGACCGCCGGTGAGCTCCACGTCGCCTTCACGTCTGCGGCCGCCGGGAACCTGGGCAGCCACGTGGGCTCCGACGCCGAGGAGAACCGCCTCCGGCTTCAGAAACAGATGGGGATAGCGCCCGGATCACTGCGGTTTCTGAACCAGGTGCACTCTGCCGATGTGGTCGACGCAGAAGTGCCGGGAGTCCCCACCGGGGACGCATGGATCAGCCGTGAGGCACACCCCGCCCTGGCCGTGCTGGTGGCCGACTGCCTGCCGGTGCTCTTCAGCGCCGTCACCTCCTCAGGCGGCAGGCTCACCGGGGCGGCCCACGCAGGACGCCCCGGTCTGGTCGCCGGCATCCTGGAGAACACCCTGGAGGCGCTGCGCCGGGAAGGTGCCGAGCAGCTCACCGCCTGGATCGGTCCCGGAGCCTGCGGCAGCTGCTACGAGGTGCCCGCGGAGATGCATCGGGAGCTCACTGCTGACCGGCCCGCCCTGAGCTCGCAGACCAGCTGGGGAACCCCTGCCCTGAACCTGCGGGCCGAAGCCGTCCGAGTCCTGAACGCAGCAGGAGCCGAGGTGGTCGACGTCGCCGGCTGCACCATCGAAGATCCCCAGCTCTTCTCCCACCGGCGCAGTCAGCGCACCGGGGAGCCGGCCGGACGCATCGCCGGTGTAATTTGGAGCTGATGGACTCCCGAACTGAGCAGCTGCAGCAGAACCTGGCCGCCGTCGTCGAACGCATCCAGCGAGCCTGCGAAAGTGCCGGCCGCACCGAGCAGCCAGAGCTGATTGTGGTCACCAAATACTTCCCGGCCGCCGACGTCCGACGCCTGCACAGCCTGGGGGTGACCCAGCTGGGGGAGAACAAGGATCAGGAGGCCGCTGAGAAGGCCGCAGAGACCGCCGACCTTCAGCTCGACTGGCATTTCATCGGCCAGCTGCAGAGCAATAAGGCCAAATCTGTGGCCCGCTACGCCTCCGCAGTGCATTCGGTGGACCGGTTGAAGCTGGTCGGCGCCTTGGAGAAGGCGGTGACCCGGGCCCAGGCGGAGGGGCACCGCAGCGGGGAGCTGGACTGTCTGGTGCAGGTGGACCTGCGCACCCCGACGCCGGAGGACGCGCGGGGCGGAGCGGCGCCGGGTCAGGTTCCGGCCATCGCCGAGGCGATCGCCGCAGCTGACGGGCTGCATCTGGCCGGACTGATGGCCGTCGCGCCGCTGGAGGAGAACCCGGAAGCAGCCTTCCAACGGCTGGTCGAACTCTCCGAGCAGCTGCGCACCGAGCACCCGGAGGCCACTGCCCTCTCTGCCGGTATGAGCCAGGATCTGGAGCAGGCGGTGGCATGTGGAGCGACACACCTGCGGATCGGCCGCGATGTCCTCGGGGAAAGACCCTATGCCAGGTAGTCTCAATCACGCGCAGTGACAATGACCCAACCTTCCCCAGGAGAATCTCATGGCCGGTGCACTGAAGAAGACCATGATCTACCTCGGCTTGGCCGATGGTGACGACTACCAGGAGGAGAGCTTCGGCAGCGAGACGGGCGCTTCCTCCGCTGCGGAGAAGCCGCGCAGCAGTGCGGCGGCCGCTCCGCGCAGCTCCGTGCAGGCCGCCGCGCCGGCAGCTCAGCAGCCCAGCGGCTCTGTGGTCTCGCTGGCTGACCGTACCGCGCCTGCGGCTGAGGAGAAGCCGCAGAACAGCTACAACAGCACCAACCTGGCCGTGGATCCGGATTACCGGGCGCCGGTGACCCCCATCAAGCGTGCACCTTCCTCCCGCGACGAGAGCTCCCCTATGCGAAAGATCACCACAGTCCACCCCCGGTCCTACAACGACGCCAAGATCATCGGTGAGTCCTTCCGCGAGGACATTCCGGTGATCATGAATGTCACCGAAATGGGGGAGGCCGAGGCCAAGCGGCTGGTGGACTTCGCCGCAGGGCTGGTCTTCGGACTCGGCGGCTCGATCGAGCGAGTCACCAATAAGGTCTTCCTGCTGACTCCGAAGAACGTGGAGGTCCTGGCCGAGGAGAAGGCCGCCGCCGAGCCGGAGAAGAGCTCCACCTTCTTCAACCAGAGCTGATCTGCGTCGGCTCCTACAGCACCGGGTGCCCGATCCTGCGCGCCACGGGGCCGGTCCCGGGTCTCAGAGGCCTGCAAGGCTGCCCGCCGCCGGGAGCAGCGCCGTCGGGTGTGAAGCTCGGCGCCAGCCGAGCCAGAAGCAAGCGGGATCTCTCCGCCGCCGGGACCAGCGCTTCAGGTGTGAAGCTCGGCGCCAGCCGAGCCAGAAGCAAGCGGGATCTCTCCGCCGCCGGGACCAGCGCTTCAGGTGTGAAGCTCGGCGTCAGCCGAGCGAGAGGCGAGCGGGGTTTCCCCGCCGCCGGGACCAACACTGTCGGGTAGGCTAGTCGCCCGTGGACCTCATCACTGCACCGATCTACATCCTGCTGACCATCTATCAGTACGCCCTGATCATCCGGATCATCTTCAACGTCACCGAGTCATTTGCGCGGCACTGGCGGCCCAAGGGTCTGGTCCTCGTCCTGGCAGTGGGCATCTACACGGTCACCGATCCGCCGGTGCGCTGGCTGCAGCGGCGCATCCCCCCGCTGAACCTGGGCGGGGTTGCGCTCGACGTCGGGTTCATCATCCTGTTCCTGGCGGTTATCATCGCCAAAGTCATTGTCGCCTCCATCGGTGGGGCAGGCTGAGCCGCCGCTGACGGTTCAGTCTGACTCGTGAACCCTCACTTGAAGGTTCAGGTCGAGACCTGCGCCGCCGGGTAGGTATTCTGAGGCGCGAGACTGCAAGCAGCCCGCACGGCCACTGATGATGAGGTGACGCTTTCTATGGCTCTGACGCCAGAAGACCTCCTGAACAAGGAGTTCCCGGAGACCAAGTTCCGCCCCGGCTACGACAAGGACGAGGTGGACGACTTCCTCGACGAGGTCGTCGTCGAATGGCGTCGCCTGATCCAGGAGAATGAGAACCTGGCCGCCGAAGTCGCGTCCCTGCAGGAGCAGCTGGACAATGCGCCGGGATATGTGGAGCCCGATGAGCTCAACGACGCCGGACTCTCCGGCTACGCCGGCACCTCTGCGGAGGTGACCGGCACCATCGAGGCGCAGGAGGACGAGGAGTCCGAAGAGCAGCCGGCCGGGGATCCGGAGGTCACTGCCTACCCCGAATACGCTCTGGGCACCCGTCCCGCCCAGGAGCGTCCCGCCGCCGAGGCTGCGGCCGAGCAGCCGCAGACCGACGCTGCCGAGACTCAGGCCGGTGCTGGCACCGATCAGCCGGCCGCCGAGGCGGCAGGTGTGCTGGCCATGGCTCAGAAGCTCCACGACCAGTACGTCGCTGAAGGTGAGCAGACCCGGGCGCGCTACATCGCCGAGGGTGAGGCCAAGCGCTCCGAGCTGATCGCTGAGGGCGAGTCCAAGCGCGAGGAGCTCATCAACGAGGGCACTACCAAGCGCGATGAGCTGGTGGCCGAGGGGGAGCGTACCCGCGAGGAGTACATCACCGAGGCCGAGCGCCGGCGCAGCGAGATCGTCACCGAGGCCGAGACTCGCGCGGAGAACATGATCGAGGAGGCCGAGCTGACCTCCACCCGCACGCTGAATGCGCTGGAGAAGAAGAAGTCCGATCTGGAGGCCCGCGTCAGCGAGCTGACCAGCTTCGAGCGCGACTACCGCGCCCGACTGAAGGACTACATCGAGTCCCAGCTCAACGAGCTCAACGCCAAGGGGTCCATCGAGAAGGAAGCCACCGGCGCAGAGTAGAGCCGCAGAGTAGACTGGAGGAGATGTCCTCCTCCCAGACCACGCCGAGCCGCAGGACCGCGACCCTCCTCTTCGCAGGGGTCGCGGTCCTGGCTTTTGTCCTGGACCAGGCCACCAAACGGTGGGTGGAGACCAGTATGACCCTCGGCGAGCAGATAGATGTCCTTCCGCCGGTGCTGTTCTGGCGCTACCACCTGAATCCGGGGGCGGCCTTCTCCATCGGTACCGACCACACCTGGATCTTCACCCTGGTGCAGCTGGCTGTGCTGTGCCTGGCGCTGTGGTACGCCCGCCGGCTCGGCGGGTCCTGGCTGTGGGCGCTGGGCCTGGGCGGACTCGCCGGCGGCGTGACGGGGAATCTGACCGACCGGCTGCTGCGTCCGCCGTCGCTGGTGGAGGGCCGCTTGGAACAGTTCGGTCAGGGCCATGTGGTGGACTTCATCTCCGTTCCGCACTTCGCCATCTTCAACATTGCCGACTCCTTCATCGTCTGCTCCATCATTGGTCTGTGCGCTCTGATGCTCTTCGGCGTGGGAATGGACGGTCGCCGTCATACCGCCGAGCAGAAGGAGGCGGAGTGAGCGAGCAGCTGCAGGTTCCTGAGCACCTGGCCGGCAAGCGGGCCGACGCCGTGCTGGCTGCGCTGCTCGGGGTCTCCCGGACCGAGGCCGCCGAGTGGATCTCCGCTGACCGAGTGTGCTGGGCGGTGGACCGGACCCAAGGCAGAGCCGCCGGCACACCGGTGAAGAAGTCGGAGAAGCTGCCGGCCGGGGCGCAGATCGCCGTCGACGCCCCCGCGGAGCAGGACCCGCACGAGATCACAGTGGAGGCTGTGGACGAGATGACTCTGCTCTACGAGGACGCCGATATCGTCGCGGTGGACAAGCCCGTCGGAGTGGCGGCCCACCCCTCACCCGGATGGCGGGGCCCCACTGTCATCGGGGGGCTGCTGGCCGCAGGCGTTCGCATCAGCACCTCCGGAGCCCAGGAGCGCCGCGGCATCGTCCACCGGCTCGACGTCGGCACCTCCGGAGTGATGGTGGTGGCGAAGTCCGAGCGGGCCTACACA
This sequence comes from Nesterenkonia sp., assembly GCF_029265375.1. Taxonomy (GTDB): domain Bacteria; phylum Actinomycetota; class Actinomycetes; order Actinomycetales; family Micrococcaceae; genus Nesterenkonia. The sequence goes on along the minus strand of NZ_JAJUJJ010000019.1, from coordinate 22,616 downwards.
GTCCTCAAAGACGCCTTCCGTCAGCGGACCCCGCAGAAGACCTACCACGCCCTGGTCCAGGGGCTGCCGGACCCCCATGAGGGCACCATCGATGCGCCCATCGGACGCCACCCGGGTCACGACTGGAGATTCGCGGTGATCGAGGGCGGCCGTGAGGCCCGCACCCACTACCGGCTGCTGGAGGCCTACGGCCGGGCCAGCCTGATGGACATCACCCTGGAGACCGGCCGGACTCACCAGATCCGGGTGCACTTCTCCGCGCTGGGACACCCCTGCGCCGGAGACCTCACCTACGGCGCCGACCCCCAGCTGGCCAGTGACCTGGGACTGACCCGGCAGTGGCTGCACGCAGTGCAGCTGGGCATCACCCATCCGGTCAGCGGCGAACAGATGACGTTCCGCAGCGACTACCCCGCAGACCTCGCCCAGGCCATCGACATCCTCGGAGGTTCCCCGTGAGCAGCAGCTTCGTACACCTGCACAACCACACCGAGTACTCCATGCTCGACGGCGCGGCGAAGATCGACGACCTCTTCGCCCGCACCCAGGAGCTGGGCATGCCGGCGGTGGCCACCACCGACCACGGATTCATCTTCGGCGCCTACGAGTTCTGGAAGACCGCGCAGAACTACGACGTCAAACCGATCATCGGCCTGGAGGCCTACCTCACGCCGGGAACCCACCGCAGCGACCGGACGCGGGTGAAGTTCGGCGACGGCGTCGACGACGTCTCCGGAACCGGCGCCTACACCCATATGACCATGTGGGCGGAGAACACCGCCGGGATGCACAATCTCTTCCGGGCCTCATCGCTGGCCTCCATCGAGGGCTACTTCTACAAGCCCCGCATGGACCGGGAGATCCTGCAGACCTACGGCAAGGGGCTCATCGCCACCACAGGATGTCCCTCCGGGGAGATCCAAACCCGCCTGCGCCAGGGTCAGTACCAGGAGGCGAAGAAGGCCGCCGGAGAGTTCCAGGAGATCTTCGGCAAGGAGAACTTCTTCTGCGAGATCATGGACCACGGCATCGAGATCGAGCGGCGGGTCCGCACTGAGCTGATGCAGCTGGCCAAGGAGCTGAACCTCCCGCTGGTGGCCACCAATGACCTGCACTACACCCACCCCCACGACGCCAAGGCGCACGGGGCGCTGCTGTGCGTGCAGTCCAACTCCACCTTGGATGATCCCAAGCGCTTCAAATTCGACTCCGAAGAGTTCTACCTGAAGTCCCCGGACCAGATGCGCGAGCTCTTCCGGGACTACCCCGGGGCCTGCGACAACACGCTGCTGATCGCTGAGCGGTGCCAGGTGGAGTTCAACGAATCGGCGTCGTACATGCCGCGGTTCCCGGTCCCGGAGGGGGAGTCCGAGGAGTCCTGGTTCATCAAAGAGGTGGAGAAGGGCCTGGCCTACCGGTATCCGCACGGCATTCCCGATGAGGTGCGCAGCCAGGCCGAATACGAGATCGGCGTCATCACTCAGATGGGCTTCCCCGGCTACTTCCTGGTGGTGGCAGACTTCATCAACTGGGCCAAGGAGAACGGCATCCGGGTGGGGCCCGGGCGCGGCTCCGGGGCCGGGTCCATGGTCGCCTACGCCATGCGCATCACCGACCTGGACCCGCTGAAGCACGGACTGATCTTCGAGCGGTTCCTCAACCCGGACCGGGTTTCCATGCCGGACTTCGACGTCGACTTCGACGACCGCCGCCGCAGCGAAGTCATCGACTACGTGGTGAAGAAGTACGGCGACGAGCGGGTGGCGATGATCGTCACCTACGGCACCATCAAATCCAAGCAGGCGCTGAAGGACGCCGCGCGCGTGATGGGTGAGCCCTTCGCCACCGGTGAGCAGCTGACCAAAGCGATGCCGCCGGACGCGCAGGGCAAGCCGATGCCGCTGAGCGACACCTATGACAAGGACGGCAAGCGCTACAACGAAGCCGGGGAGCTGCGCGAGCTGCTCGACGGCGACCCGCGGCTGAAGGAGATCTTCGACGTCGCCACCGGGCTGGAGGGCCTCAAGCGCCAGTGGGGGGTCCATGCCGCCGGAGTCATCATGTCCTCAGACCCGCTGATCGACATCATCCCGCTGATGAAGCGTGAGCAGGATGGGGCGATCATCACACAGTTCGACTACCCCACCTGCGAGACCCTGGGCCTGATCAAGATGGACTTCCTGGGGCTGCGGAACCTCACGATCATCTCCGACGCCCTGGAGAACGTGAAGCAGAACAAGGGCGTGGAGATCGACTTGGAGACCCTGGACCTCGACGACAAGCCCTCCTACGAGCTGCTGGCCCGCGGAGACACCCTCGGGGTCTTCCAGCTCGACGGTTCGGGCATGCGCTCGCTGCTGCGCCAGATCCGCCCGGACAACTTCGAGGACATCTCGGCCGCACTGGCTCTCTACCGCCCCGGCCCCATGGGTGCCAACAGCCATATCAACTACGCGCTGCGCAAGAACGGCCACCAGAAGGTCTCGCCGATCCACCCGGAGCTCGCCGAGCCGCTGGCGGACATCCTGGACACCACCTACGGGCTGATCGTCTACCAGGAGCAGGTCATGGCGATCGCCCAGAAGGTGGCCGGATACTCCCTGGGCCAGGCGGATCTGCTGCGCCGGGCGATGGGCAAGAAGAAGAAGGCCGAGCTGGACAAGCAGTATGAGATCTTCTCCTCGGGCATGGCCGAGCGCGGCTACTCCCAGGAGGCGATCACCACGCTGTGGGAGATCCTGCTGCCCTTCTCCGACTACGCCTTCAACAAATCCCACACCGCAGCCTACGGCCTGGTCGCGTACTGGACGGCCTACCTGAAGGCCAACTATCCGGCCGAGTATCTGGCCGCCCTGCTGACCTCGGTGGGGGAGAACCGGGACAAGCTGGCCATGTACCTGGCCGAGGCCCGCCGCATGGGAATCACCGTGACCCCGCCGAGCATCAACGAATCGGACCTGACCTTCACCCCGGTCGGCGACGACACCATCCGCTTCGGCATGGGCGCGGTGCGCAATGTGGGGGCAAACGTGGTCGCCGGTATGGTCTCCGCCCGGCAGGAGCAGGGCAGATACGAGTCCTTCAGCGATTTCTTCAAGAAGGTCCCCATGCAGGTGTGCAATAAGCGCACTGTGGATTCGCTGATCAAAGCCGGAGCCTTCGACGAGCTGGGCCACACCAGGCGCTCCTTGGTGGCCGTCCACGAGCAGGCGGTGGACCAGGCGGTGAAGCAGAAGAAGGACTCCGAGCAGTACGAGACCGACATCTTCGGAGCCTTCGCCGCAGACAACGGCGACGCCGAAGACTTCGACACCATCAACGTTCCTCAGCTCCCCGAATGGGACAAGATGGACAAGCTGGCCTTTGAGCGGGAGATGCTGGGCCTCTACGTCTCCGATCACCCCCTGCAGGGTCTGGAGCGCACCCTGGCCAAGCACGCCGACCGGTCCATCGCCTCGGTGCTCAGCGAGGACGGGCCGCCCGACGGAGCGACGGTGACTGTGGCGGGAATGATCACCTCGCTGCAGCGGAAGATGGCCAAATCGGGGAATCCCTATGCCCGTGCGGAGATTGAGGATCTGGTCGGCTCCCTGGAGGTCATGTTCTTCGGCAAGGTCTACCAGGCGGTCTCCATGGTGCTGGCCGAAGACCTGGTGGTGACGATCAAGGGCCAGGTGGACCGGCGGGAAGACGGCGGCGTGGTGCTCAAAGCGCTCGACGTGACCGCGCTGGACACCCAGGAGGACGGTGCCGCCGGGCCGGTGGTGCTGACTATGCCGGTGCAGAAGGCCACCGAGAAGATGGTCACCGAGCTGGGGGTCACGCTGCGGGCCCACCGCGGAAGCTCGGCGGTGCATATCCGGCTGCTCTCCGGGGACAAGGTGGAGGTGCTGCGGTTGGGGGACAGCTACCAGGTGACCCCCTCACCCTCGCTCTACGGGGACCTCAAAGTGCTGCTGGGCCCAGCCTGCCTGGAGAGCTGACCCCCAGATATTGCGTCCGAAACGTTGTTCGGCACAATATGTAGTGGATAGACTGTGGGTAGGGAGAGGAGGCCCGCATGTTCTGTCCGTACTGCCGCCACGACTCATCGCGTGTGGTGGACTCGCGCACCCTGGATGACGGATCCGGTATCCGCCGCCGGCGCCAGTGCCCGCAGTGCACGAAGCGGTTCACCACTGTGGAGACCACCTCACTGAGTGTGATCAAACGGTCCGGCGCCGCCGAGCCGTTCGACCGCGCCAAAGTCATCAACGGAGTGCGCAAAGCCTGCCAAGGCCGTCCGGTCACTGCCGACGACCTGGCGGTGCTGGCGCAGGAGGTCGAAGAGACCATCCGCGCCTCAGGCAACGCAGAGGTGGACGCCAACGACGTCGGACTGGCCATTCTGGGGCCGCTGAAGCGGCTCGACGTCGTCGCCTACATGCGCTTCGCCTCGGTGTACCGCGGCTTCGAGGATCTGGATGATTTCGAAGCCGCCATCGCCGAACTGCGGCGTGAGGAGCTGGAGGCGTCCTCCGGCGGCGGAGCCAAGGTGGTACAGCCGCGCTTCGGTTTCCGGTAGACTCTCATCGAAGGCCGGTGGTGGTCTCTTCAGGGGAAGGTTGAGACCACCGCCGGTTTTCTTGTCTGCCTCTGGCCGTAGGATGGGTTCACGTAACCCCTGGGAGCGCAGATGGCGACACTGCACGCATTCGTCGGCCGCACGGCCGAGCTCGCCGCTCTGCGCCGCTGAGGTGCAGTCCAAGCACGAGCCGCGCTTCGTGCTCATCGAAGGGCCTCCCGGCATCGGGAAGTCTGCGCTGCTGAATGAGGCAGCCCGGCAGACCGGGTGGTGGCGGGTAAACGTCTACCTCGACCCCGAGGATCAGCACACTCCCGGCTACGGGGCTGTTCACCTGCTGCGCACCCCGCAGCGCTACCAGGCTCCGCAGGACAAGGACGAGCTCTTCCGCTGGGTGCAGGTCGCCGCTGATGCGATCAGTGAACCCATAGTGGTCGCCTTCGAAGACCTGCAGTGGCTGGATCCGATGAGCGCCGACATCATCTACCAGTCGGTGCGCGAAACTGAGTTCGTCCCCATGTTCAACCTGGTGACCATGCGCGCGAGCTGCCGCAGTGACCTGACCCGCTTCCGCCGTCTGGCCCAGACCGAAGGGGAGGCGCTGCATATTGTGCTCAAGCCGCTCAGCGTCTCCGAGATCCAGGAAGTCATCATCGGTCACACCGGGCTTCCGGTGAGCGAGCGGCTGTGCGCCCGCATCCAGGAGGAGATCTCCGGATTCCCCTTCTTCGTCGCCCACGTGGCCCAGTGGCTGGCCGATGAACCGGCCGGCCGGGGACGCCGGCTCACCGACGCCATCGCCGCAGTGGGCTCCGAGGCAGGCCCGGCCGAGCAGATGGCCCAGACCATGGCTGAGCAGCTGGCGCTCTATGAGCCGGGGGTCAGGGAAGCTCTGGAGTTCATTGTGCTCAGCGACGACGGACTTACTCCTGCTCAGCTGCATCAGCTGCTGGATGTCCCGCCGGACATCGCGGGGCTGGAGGGCACCTGTCTGCTGGCCGGCAGGGGACCGCGGCGCCGACTCCGCCTGCAGCACCATGTCATCGCAGATGGGATCCGGACGCAGCTGCAGCCGCACCGGCGAGCGGAGATGCACCGTCGTCTGGCGCAGGTGGTGCCCGAACCGCTGCTGCAGTCTGCGGCGGCGCTGCAGCTGGAGCTGCAGCTTGGCTCGGCAGCGCCGGAGGCCGCCGAGCAGCTCACCTCCGAGCTGCTGGCCCGCGCCGAGCAGCGCGACTGCGGCCAGGCTCTGCGCTGCGCTCGGGCGGCCATGGGCATCAGCACAGAGGAGCACGTGGTGCAGACCTTCGTGCGCACCGCGCTGCGGGCCAAGAGCATCGAGGACCTGCGGCTGGCCGAGCATGCCCTGACGGACCTGCCGCCCGGAGCGCTGCGATCCGGCGTGGCCGCCCTGCTGCACTTTGCCGCCGGAGATCTGGATGCCGGCTATGCAGAGCTGGAACGCGTCAGCGATCTCAGCAGCGATTGCGTCGACACTCTGGTGGTCTTTGCCGAAGCCGTGGCCTCGGCCGGGCAACGCAGCGCTGCCCTGGGCACCTTCGGGCGCAGCTGCGACCTGCTGAAGGCCGCCTCCAGCGCGCTGGCCGCCGCCGAGGCGCAGGTGCGCTCGCCCACGCTGCTGGCTGACCTGCGAAATGTTCACCTGATCATCGAGATGTGGCACCAGCTGGAGGCCGGATTCCTCACCGCCGGAGCGCAGGACCGCCTGAGCGCCCTGCTGCAGCAGGTCTCTGCGGATGCCTCCACCCGCCGGGCGCTGGTGACACAGCGGGGACTGCGCGGGGCCCTGCACCGCCAGACCGGCTCCGGAGCCGCCGCCGTGGAGGACCTCACCTGGGTGCTGCAGCGCGCCGAGCACCTGGACGAAGGTTTGGCCACCTATGTGCAGGTGCAGCTGGCCCATATCTACTTCGACGCCGGCCTGTGGGGGGAGGCCCACACCGCAGCCGCCGGTGCCGCCGAAGAGGTGCTGGGAGAATCCGAGGACGTGCTGTCTATGGCGGCCTACAGCATCGGGGCGCTGGTGCCCCATGCCCGCGGTGAGGGCGCAGCCTGGGAGCGCGTGCTCGACGTCGTCACCTCCATCGGCAAGGAGTACGGAGCCATCGCCCAGGCGCCGAAGCACTACACCTTGACCTGGGGAGCGTTGGCGGCCGGTGACCACGAGCGCGCCGCGGCCCATCTGCTGCGGCTGCACAGCACGGCCCGCTGGTGGCGTTCAGGCATCACCTCAGCAGTGCTGCTTGCCCGCGCGCAGTACTATTCGGGCTGTGTGGCCGAGCTGGCTCCCCAGCTGCTGGAGCTGCCTGCTGCCGCTGCGGCGGGTTCGGAGTCCCTGACCCGCTACGTCACAGAGCATATTCGCGGTCTGCGGGCCGCCGCCCAGGACGCTTCCCGGGCGTGGGACCACCTGGGGGCAGCGCTTGAGGCGATCAGTGCCCAGCCGCCGATCCGGCCGGGGCTGCTAGTCGGCGACGGCGGAGGCTACCGCATCTACCGGGCGCTGCTGGCTATGGACTGCGCCCAGCTGGTCATTCGTCACCGCGCCGAGCTGGCCCGGCACGTCGCCTCGGTCGAGGTGCTGGCAGGCTGGGCCCTGCAGCTGTGGCGCAGCTGCGGAGCAGAGGGGCTGGCCGACCAGACAGAGGAGATCATTCGCGAGCTCACCGGGATCCGGCCCCCACGCCCCCAGGCGGCACCCCGCCGAGCACCGGCCGGCCTGCCGGAATGGATCAGCGAGGAGGCCATGGCCTCGCTGCAGATCCTCACCTCCCGGGAGCGTGACATCGCGCTGATGGCTGGTGAGGGGCTGTCCAATAATGAGATGGCCGAGCGGCTGGTCATCTCGGTGCGCACAGTGGAGTCGCATATGAGCAGCATCCTGGCCAAGCTGCGGCTGTCCTCCCGGCGGGAGCTGTTCAAGCTCCTGCTGCCGCAGTCGCTCTAGCTGAGCGGCTCAGCCGGCCAGCTGGCGCAGCTGAGCCACTGCCCGGTCCGGGTCCTCACTGCCGAACACCGCCGAGCCGGCTACGAATGTGTCCGCGCCGGCCTCTGCGGCCCGCAGAATAGTGTCCCGGCTAATCCCGCCGTCGACCTGCACTGCAACCGATCCGCCCAGATCGTCAACAGCCCGGCGGGCCTGGGCGATCTTGGCCAGCATCTCCTCCATGAACGCCTGGCCGCCGAATCCCGGCTCCACCGTCATGATCAGCAGCATGTCGAGCTCGCTGAGCACATCCAGATAGGGGTCCAGAGCCGTGGCGGGCTTCAGCGCCATGGCCGCATGGGCGTCGTGGCTGCGCAGCGTGCGGGCCAGCTGCCGCGGACGGGCGGCGGCCTCGGCGTGGAAGGTCACCGACTCGCACCCAGCCTCCGCGTAGCCCGGAGCCCAGCGGTCGGCGTCGTCGATCATCAGATGAATGTCCAGCGGCAGATCGGTGGCCGCACGGATCGCCTTGACCACCGGCAGGCCCAGGGTCAGATTGGGCACGAAATGGTTGTCCATCACGTCCACATGCACTGCGTCAGCCGAGGGGATGCGGCGCAGCTCACCGGCCAGGTTGGCGAAGTCGGCGGAGAGGATGCTGGGATGGATCGCAGTCACGCTGGGAATCCTACTCGGCCTCGGCGGCGGCATCGCGGCGCAGCAGCGCGAAGAACATGGCGTCGGTACCGTGGATATGCGGCCACAGCTGCACGCAGCGGGAGACGACATCGTCCTGGCCGGGATTCGCCGTCGGCGGCAGAGCGCCGGTCCCTGACGGTTGGTTCGTCGTCTGCTGAGCTTCAGTCTCCTGCCGCGGTGGGTTCCCCGGCTGCCGCACAGCGCCGGGACCTGCGACCTCGTCCATCACCTCATGGGCGTCCAGCAGGGTGAGATCGCTGCGCCGGCGCAGCAGGTCCTGGACCTGCACCACCGTCTCTGCTGCATGCGGGGAGCAGGTCACATAGGCCAGCAGACCGTCGGGGGCCAGCACCCCGGCGGCGGCGTCCAGCAGCTGCTCCTGCAGCAGGGTCAGCTCTGCGAGGTCTCCTGGCTGGCGCCTCCAGCGGGCCTCCGGGCGGCGGCGCAGCGCACCCAGTCCGGTGCACGGGGCGTCCACGATGATCCGGTCGAAACTCGTGCCCAACTGCGCGATGTCCCGGCCGTCGCCGGTGCGCACCGCCCAGGCCGCAGCATCCACCGGAGTCAAGGCTTTGCGGACCAGCTCGGCACGGTGGGCGGCCGGCTCATTGGCGGTCAGATGAGCGCCGTACTCCGCCGCCAGGGCACCCAGCAGCGCGGCTTTTCCTCCGGGACCGGCGCACAGGTCCAGCCAGCGCTCACCGGGGAACACCGCAGGCTCGGCCAGTGCGCGGGCGATCCATTGCGAGCCGATGTCCTGGACCCGCAGGGCACCTTCCCGGACGCCGTCGAGCCGTCCGATATCGCCTCCCCGGTAGACCAGAGCGCCCTCCAGCAGCTCGGAGTCGGCGGCTCCGGCCTTCCGGGCAGCCTCAGCGGCCTGGGCCCCAGCATCATCCGGGAGCCCCGGGAGCCCCACCAGGTGGACCTCCGGCGCGGCGTTGTCGGCCTCCAGCAGCGCCTGCAGCTCACCGGCTCGCCCGTGCATCTTCAGGGACTGGCGCAGGGCGCGAACCACCCAGACCGGGTGTGCGTGGCGCAGCGCCAGGGATTCCAGCTCGCTGGAGTCTGCGGTGAGTTCGGCCAGCCAGTCCCCCCAGCTCTTGTCGCTCACCCGGCGCAGCACCGCGTTGACCAGCCCGGAGGGCCCGGCGCCGATCCGCTCGCGCACCAGGGCCACCGTCTCATTGACCGCCGCGTGGGTGGTCACCCGCATGGCCAGCAGCTGGTGGGTGCCCAGCCGCAGGGCGTCCAGCACCGGGGGGTCCAGCCGGTTCAGCTCCCGGTCCACGCAGCGGCTGAGGATCGCGTCATAGGTCCCCTCGGCCCGAAGCGTGCCGTAGGTGAGTTCGGTGGCGAAGCCGGCGTCGCGTTTGTCCAGCCGTGCCCTGCGCAGCTGTGAAGGAAGCACCAGATTGGCGTAGGCGTCATCGCGGGCCACCGCGCGCAGCACCTCGAAGGCCACCAGACGGGCGGGGTCGGCGCGGCGGGTCCGCTGGGAGGGAGCCGAGCGGCTGTAGCGGCGCGGACCGGAGCGGCTGCGCTGACGTCCTTTGGCATTGCGTCGGGGATTCTCAGGCATCGGCGGCGCCCCCTAACTGGACCGGCTCCTGCTGCCCGCGCAGCCAGTCCGCTGCGTTCATCATCTGCTTGCCGGCTGGCTGCACCTGGGTGAGGACCACTCCCGCGGCGTCGCCTGCGGTGAGCACCACGGCTTTCTGCCCGGGTTCGCGGTCTGACTCCAGCAGCGCCACCGCGCCCGGCTGAGCAGGCACCGCGCTCTGGTAGCGGCGCACCGGGCCGAGTTTGAGCCGGTCCTCACCGTGGAGGGTCCACGCCCCGGGCTCTGGGATGGTGGCGTTGGTGCGCCGGACGATCTCCTCAGCACTGTGGGAGGGGTCGATGAAGCCATCCCGGCCGGTGAGCTTGGGCGCATAGCTGGGTTCGCCGGCCTGGGGCGCCGGCTGGGAGGCACCGGCCAGCAGCTCTGGCAGCAGTGCGAGTATCAGAGAGGTCCCCAGGTCGGTCAGCTCGGTGAGCACGGTTCCGGCGGAGGCGGCCTCCGGAATCGGGTAGTCCACCATCCCGTGGATCGGGCCGGTGTCCATACCGCGCTCCAGCTGGAAGACGGTGGCGGCGGTGCTGTCCTCGCCGTGGAGCAGGGCGTGTTGCACCGGTGCGGCTCCGCGGTACTGGGGCAGGCGGGAGTAGTGCAGATTGACCCAGCCGCGGGGGAGTGCGTCCAGGGCCGGTTGGGGCAGCAGGGCCCCGTAGGCGACGACGACGCCGAGCTGGGCTCCGGTGGTGGAGATCTCGGCGGTGACGGCGTCGTCGACCCGATCGGCCTTCAGCACCGGGATGCCGGATGATTCGGCCAGCTGCGCTACCGGAGACGGGGTGAGCCTGCGCTTTCTGCCCACCGGCGCGTCGGGGCGGGTCAGCACCGCGGCGATCTGCACGCCGTGGTCCAGCAGGCCCTGCAGAGCTTCGGCGGCGATGCCCGGGGTTCCGGCGAACAGAACCGGGGAGCCGGCCAGCTGATCGGCGGTGACCTCGGAGGCTGCAGCGGCGACGCTTTCGGCGGTGAACTGTCTCATCGTGGGTCTAATCTACCGGCGGGAACCCCAGGCTGGTGACGGCGGGGAGGCTGCCGCGCCCGAGTTCGGTGAGCACATAGTGCTCATGGGGGACGACCGGCTCAGGCAGGTCGTCAAGACCGAACCAGCCGAGGTCGGCGGCTTTGTGCGGTTCCTGGATTGCCGGGGTCCCCGTCCAGGTGCGCACGGCGAAGAAGATATCGATGCGTTCGTCGATGGGCTGGCCGTTGCCTGCGCTGCGGTGCAGTACGGTCAGCGGCAGGTGGTGCTGGGCGCGGATGCGCACGCCGAGTTCCTCGTGGGCCTCGCGCACGGCTGCCGCGTGGATGCTCTCGCCGGCCTCCACATGCCCGGCCGCGCCGGCGGCCCAATGCTCATCCATATAGCCGGTGCCGCGGCGGTAGGACAGCAGCACCCGCTGGTGGTGGTCGGTGAGCAGAACGTAGGCGGCGGGTATCACCTGGTACCGGCTGGTCACGGGGTGGTCTCCAGGGAGCGCAGTGCCCGCATGGCCTCGCGCCGGCGATCGCCGGTGAGGCGGTCAATGAACAGTGTGCCGTCCAGATGGTCCACCTCGTGCTGGAAGCAGGCGGCCAGCAGGTTCTCGGCCTCTTCACGGATCGGCTGACCGGTCTCATCCACCCCGGTCAGCACCGCGTGGGGATGGCGGCTGACCGGTCCGTGAACGGGGCCGCGGACGGACAGGCAGCCCTCGCGCACTACGGCGTCCTGACCGTCAGCCTCGGCGCGCGGAACGAACCCGGGCGGGCCGGAGAGCTCCAGCTGCGGGTTGATCACCGCACCCCGGCTGCCCTCCACATCCCAAGTGAAGATCCGCAGCCCGATACCCACCTGGGGTGCCGCCAGGCCGATGCCGGAGGCATGGTCCATGGTGGCGAACATATCCGCAATCAGCGTGCGTATCCGGGAGTCTGTGGGGTCCTGCACCGCTGAGGCTGGGGTGCGCAGCACAGGATCGCCGATCTGGCGGATGGTCAGTACGGGCATGCCCGAATTCTCTCATGCGAGGGGGCGCTCCCAGCGCGGCCGGCACCTCCGCCGGTGCTCAGTCCCGGCCCAGCGCCTCCACCGCTGCCTACACTCCTGCTGGCACCTTCACCGGCGGCGGACCGATCGGCTTGAGCGGTCTGCCGGCCTCGGTCACCGCGCGGGAATGCTCCCACACCTGCCGCAGCGCCCAGAACTTTCGCCAGTGCGGACGCAGGCACTCCGGCTGCGCCTGGGCAGGGACCACCTCCGCCTCGGAGATCGCCACCGCCAGCAGCACCGGATCGTCGTCGGCGTAGGGCCACGGCTCCCACGTGCCCGCGGCAGCATCCACCAGCATCTCCTCGGCACGGAACCCGGCGACCAGCTGCATCACCACCGAATCGCTCATCGGCTTCGCCCGCCCCTCACGGGTGAGCCCCTTGGTCTTGAAGTCGAGAATGCACCGGCGTCCACCGATCTCCGCCAGCAGGTCCAACGTCCCCGCATAGCCGACCGTGTGGTTCCACACGGTGACCTCCGCAGCGATGGGCTTCACCCCGTAGAGCTCCCACCATTCGTCGAACCGGTCGGCGTAGGCCGCCTCACCATGCTGGCTCAGAACCTGCCGAGCACCCTCGGGGTCCGCCGGCTGGCCCAGGACCTCCAGCGCTTTCTGCTCCGCATAGGCGTGCACCCGGTCTCCGCGCGCCGCCGCGGCATCCCGGAAGCGCTCCGCCGCCGAGGAGGCGTGGCGGGCCAGCGCCCGCAGATCGGCAGGAGACCCGACGGCCCCGTTGAGGCGGGTGTCCTTGATCAGCTCCGAGGCCGCCATATGCCCGGCCCACCCGGTGAGATCCTTCGCCTCCTGGCCGATCACTGTGGTGATGGAGGGGACCTCCGGCGGGCTGGTCAGCGACCGTGCGTACATCCGGCCGAACTCGGTGGCGTGGGCAAGCTGGGGGTCTGTCATAGTGCCACCAGTCTCCCACGCGGCTGTGAGGCTGAGGCGGACCTTCCCGCCGCGCCGGGGAGGAGGAGCGCGATTGGACGAGCCCCGCACACCTGAGTTAGAGTTTCATGTTGTCGAAACGGCCGGTTGCGGCCGCTTAAAGACACTGCGGATGTAGCTCAGCTGGCTAGAGCATCACCTTGCCATGGTGAGGGTCGCGAGTTCGAATCTCGTCATCCGCTCGCGGGAGCCCGGTGGGGTGGCCGAGTGGCGAGGCAGCGGCCTGCAAAGCCGTATACGCGGGTTCGATTCCCGTCCCCACCTCGCTGGGCCCTTAGTACGGGCCCGCACAATTGCATAGGCGCGATTGGCGCAGCGGTAGCGCGCTTCCCTGACACGGAAGAGGTCACTGGTTCGATCCCAGTATCGCGCACGCGGACGTAGCTCAGCTGGCTAGAGCATCACCTTGCCATGGTGAGGGTCGCGAGTTCGAATCTCGTCGTCCGCTCCACGCAGAGACGCCCCGGAATCCTCCGATTCTGGGGCGTCTCTGCGTTGTGTGGCAGGATAGTTCCTACGTGCTTACGGGATCGGTGAAATTCCGAACCGGCGGTGATAGTCCGCGACCCGGTGCGCACCGCACCGGCTGAACCGGCGAAAATCCGGTACCGACAGTCACAGTCTGGATGGGAGTGGCACAGAAGGAGAAACATTGGGCACTGCCCTCAGCTCAGCCGTCCATGAAACGCATATGCGCACCGCGCTGCAGGCCGCCGAACTCGGCCACCGCGGTGCCAACCCCCTGGTGGGAGCGGTCATCGTCGACGACGACGGCACCGTAGTCGCCACCGGGCATCACCGCGGGGCCGGCACCTTTCACGCCGAGCGCGACGCCGTCACCAAGGCGCTTGAAGCCGGAGTCACCGACTTCAGCCGCACCACCCTCTACACCACCTTAGAGCCCTGCACCCGGCAGGGCCGCCAGCCGGCCTGCACTGAGCTCATCGCAGAGACCGGCATTTCCGCAGTGATCTGCGGCACCACCGACCCCAGTCCCAACGGCGGGGGAGCCCAGCAGCTGGCCGCATCCGGAGCCGACGTCGCCGTCGGAATCCTCCAGGAGGAGGCGCGCCGGCTCAATCACCGGTGGAACAGGGCCCAAAACCAGCACCGCCCCTTCGTCACGGTGCATCTGGCCCAGAGCATCGACGCACGGATCGCCGCCGCCGACGGAACCAGCCAGTGGATCACCTCCCGCACCTCGCGGCGCCACACCCACCGCATCCGGCAGCGGGTCGACGCCGTGCTGGTGGGCACCAATACGGTCACCGTGGACGACCCGCGGCTCACCGCCCGCGACGACGACGGCGCAGAGACCGCCCAGCAGCCGCTGCGCTGCGTGATGGGGCACAGCCGGACCCCGGCTTCAGCGGCGCTGACCAAGGATCAGCCCGAAGGGCAGGGCTGGCGGCAGCTGCGCACCCGCGACCCCCTGCAGGCGCTGCAGCAGCTCGGCGCCACCCTCCACCGCGGCTATCCGGTCAAGCATGTGCTGGTCGAAGGCGGTCAGAGCATCCTCTCCGCCTTCTTCGCCGCGGACCTGGTGGACGAAATCTTCGTCTACACCGCCCCGCTGATCCTGGGTGCCGGGCGCTCCAGCCTCGGAGACATCGGCGTCACCACCCTGGAGACGGCCCCACGCTTCCGACTGGACCCCGCCGACGGCGGCCCGGTCACCGTTATGGACGACGACGTCTGCATCCACCTCGCACCGGCCGAGCCGGAAGGAGATCACTGACATGTTCACCGGAATCATCACCGGCACCGGCCAGGTCATCGAGCGCGGCCCCGATCCCACCAAAGGCGTGGAGCGGCTTACCTTCGACGCGCCCGGCCACACTGAGGGCCTGCAGCTGGGCGGCTCCATCGCCGTCAACGGGGTCTGCGTCTCTGCAGTGGAGATCCAGGGCGAGCGGCTGACCGTGGAGCTCATCCCCGAAACCCTGAAGCGGACCACCTTCGCCGAGACCACCCCCGGAGACCGGGTGAACCTGGAGCGCTGCCTGCCCGCCGGAGCCCGCCTGGACGGCCATGTGGTCCAGGGCCACGTGGACGGCATCGCGCAGCTGATCGACCGGGACCTCAACGACGGCCGACACCGGTTCAGCATCCCGGAGCATCTGGCCGGCTATATCGCGGAGAAGGGCTCCATCGCCGTCGACGGGGTCTCCCTGACCGTCACCGCGGTGGGCACCGAGAGCCAGGCGGCCTGGTTCGAGGTCGGTCTGATCCCCACCACCCTGGCTGAGACCACCCTGGGGGATAAGCAGATCGGGGATGCGGCCAATATTGAGGTCGATGTCCTGGCCAAGTACACCCGCCGCATGCTCCGCCTGGCCGCAGGCGCCCAAGGACTCGGCGCAGATGCGGCCACCGACGGCGAAGAGCCGGATACCACGCCCGCCGGTGGAACGTCGGACGAGTCACCCGGCAGGTCGTTGGACCGGTCGCACGCCCGCAGCGCACAGGAGCAGCCCCTGCCGTCGCTGCCGAAGCCCACCACACCAGCCCCGGTGCTGGACCCCATTGAAGTGGCGCTGAACCAGCTCGCCAAAGGACGCCCGGTGGTGGTGGTCGACGACGCCGACCGGGAGAACGAAGGAGACCTCATCTTCCCGGCCGCGGCCGCCACCGGGGAGCTGATGGCCCTGACCATCCGGCACACCTCCGGGGTGGTCTGCGTGCCGATGACCTCCGAACGCGCCGCCCACCTGGGACTGCCCCCCATGGTGGCGAACAACACCGACCCCAAGGGCACCGCCTACACCATCAGCTGTGATGCGGTGACGGTGACCAGCACCGGCATCAGCGCCGCCGACCGCAGCATCACCGCCCGGGTGCTGGCGGATCCGGCCAGCACCGCGGAGGACCTCACCCGTCCGGGCCATATGTTCCCGCTCATCGCCGATCCGCAGGGCGTGCTGGGCCGGGAGGGCCACACCGAGGCCGCCGTGGACCTCTGCCGGCTCGCCGGCTACCCCGGGGTGGGGATCATCTGCGAACTCACCCACGACGACGGCACCATGATGCGGCTGCCGGCCCTGCGGGAGTTCGCCGACACCCACGACCTGGCGCTGATCAGCATCGCGGACCTGATCGAGTACCGCGGCGGGACGGCCAAGCCCGATGCGGTCCGCGAGTCCTACCTCACCTCCTGGGAGGTCCCGCGCCAGGAGGCTGCTGCGCTGGTCACCGGAGGCCCGCGGGTCACCCTCCCCACCGACTTCGGCATCTTCACCGCCCAAGTGTGGATCGAGCACGCCACCGGGCACGAGCACATCCTGCTCTCCGCCCAGCAGGCCGATGCGGAGAACCCGCTGGTGCGGCTGCACTCTGAGTGCCTCACCGGGGATGTGCTGCACTCCCACCGCTGCGACTGCGGCAGCCAGCTGGCCTCCGCCCTGGAGACCATCGACGCCGAAGGCGGACACCTGCTCTACCTGCGCGGCCACGAGGGCCGCGGCATCGGCCTGGCCAATAAGCTGCGGGCCTACAAGCTGCAGGAGGAGGGCGCCGACACCGTAGAGGCCAATGAGATGCTCGGCCTGGCAGCAGAGCTGCGCGACTTCACCGGTGCGGCCGCCATCCTGCACTCCGCCGGGATCTCCAGACTGCGGCTGCTGACCAACAACCCGGCCAAGGTCCAGGCGCTCTCGGCCACCGGCCTGAAGGTCACCCACGTCCCCTCCAACGGCGTCGTCCACCCGGACAATGCCCGCTATCTGCGCACCAAGCGGGACAAGATGGCCCATATGCTCGACCATCTGGCGCTGAACGAACAGAACGAGAACATCAAGGAGCGACCATGAGCGGTGCTGGAGCCATCACCATCGACCCCGCTGAGCTGGAGCAGCTGCGCCGGTGGGCAGAGGGAAGGAAAGTTGCCGTCATCGCCTCCCGCTGGCACACCACAGTGATGGACGGCCTGATCGCCGGAGCCGAGAGGTTCCTCACACCCCTGGGGATCACCCCCACCCTGCTGCGCGCGCCGGGCAGCTTCGAACTGCCGCTGCTGGCCGCTGAAGCGGCAGCCGAGCACGACGCCGTCATCGCCCTCGGGGTGGTGATCCGCGGCGGAACCCCGCACTTCGACTACGTCTGCTCCGCTGCCACCGACGGGCTGAATCGTGCCGCGCTGAGCACCCGCACACCCATCGGATTCGGGCTGCTCACCTGCGACACCGAGGACCAGGCCCTCGACCGCGCCGGGCTGGAGGGCTCCGGGGAGGACAAGGGATACGAGGCCGCGCACGCCGCGGTGGCCGCCGCCGCCGAAATCGCGAAGCTCCGCGGTGAAGGCATAGGCTAGAGGCCGTGAAAACATTCGAGGATCTCTACGCCGAACTCTCCAGGAAAGCCCAGGAGCGCCCCGCCGGATCCGGCACTGTGGCCGCACTGGACGCCGGAGTCCATGAGATCGGCAAGAAGATCGTCGAAGAGGCCGCCGAAGTGTGGATGGCCGCCGAGCACCAGAGCCGCGAGGACACCGCCGAGGAGATCTCCCAGCTGATCTACCACCTGCAGGTGATGATGCTGGCCACCGGGCTGAAGCCCGAGGACGTCTACCGCTACCTGTGAGAGAGACCATGACAGACAACCGCACCATGCTGCGTGTGGCGGTGCCCAATAAGGGCTCGCTCTCCGAGGCCGCGATGGCCATGCTCTCCGAAGCCGGCTACCTGCAGCGCCGCGACCGCAAAGAGCTGGTCCTGGTGGACGAGGAGAACGGCATCGAGTTCTTCTACCTGCGCCCCCGGGACGTGGCGGTCTACGTCGGCTCCGGGATCCTGCATCTGGGCATCACCGGCCGTGACCTGTTCCAGGACGCCCGCGTGGAGACCGGCGCCGAAGAGATCATGGGGCTGGGCTTCGGCCGCTCCACCTTCCGGCTGGCCGGGCCCCACGGCCGCTTCTCCCGCGCCGAGGACCTGGCCGGACGGCGCGTGGCCACCTCCTACGATTCGCTGCTCAGCCACTGGTTCCAGACCCAGGGCATCCCCGATGTGGACGTGGTGCACCTGGACGGTGCGGTGGAGTCCGCAGTGCGCCTGGGCGTGGCCGATGCCATCGCCGATGTGGTGGAGACCGGCAACACGATCAAGGCAGCCGGTATGGAGATCTTCGGTCAGCCGGTGATGCACTCCGAGGCGATCCTGATCTCCGGGCGCGGGGCAGCCACCGACGACGACGCCGCCATCGAGCGGGACACCCAGCGTCTCATCCGCCGCCTGCAGGGCGTGCTGGTGGCCCGGCAGTACGTGATGATGGAGTATGACGTCCGCCGCAGCGACCTGGAAGCCGCCATCGAGGTGACCCCCGGACTGGAGTCGCCCACCATCTCCCCGCTGGCCGATGAAGGATGGGTCGCAGTGCGCTCCATGGTGCCGGCGACCAAAACCAACCAGCTGATGGATGAGCTCTACGAGATCGGCGCCCGCGCCGTCGTCGTCTTCTCCATCCACGCCTGCCGGGTGTGAGACAGCAGAAGCAGAAAGGGGAACGCCGATGAGTCTGGCGGTGCGAGTCATCCCCTGCCTGGACGTCGACGCCGGGCGGGTGGTCAAGGGCGTGAACTTCGCCGATCTGCGCGACGCCGGAGACCCGGTGGAGCTGGCCCACCGCTACAACTCCGCCGGAGCCGATGAGCTGACCTTCCTGGACGTGACCGCCTCCACCGCCGAGCGGGAAACCACCTATGAGGTGGTGACCCGCACTGCGGAGGAGGTCTTCATCCCGCTGACAGTCGGCGGCGGGGTGCGCAGTGTGGACGACGTCGACCGGCTGCTGAAGGTCGGAGCGGACAAAGCCTCCATCAACACTGCGGCGGTGGCCAGGCCTGCGGTGATCAACGAGATCGTCGCGCGCTTCGGCAACCAGGTTCTGGTGCTCTCGGCCGATGTGCGGCGAAGCGACCAGACCCCCTCCGGATACGAGGTCACCACCCACGGGGGCCGCCGCGGCACCGGCATCGACGCCCTGGACTGGTGCCGGGAGGCCTCCGAGCGCGGAGTGGGGGAGATCCTGCTGAACTCCATCGACGCCGACGGCACTCAGGACGGATTCGACACTGAGATGATCGCCGCAGTGCGCGCGGTGACCACTGTCCCACTGATCGCCAGCGGCGGAGCCGGAGCCCCCGAACACTTCCCGCCGGCGGTGGAGGCAGGGGCCGACGCCGTGCTGGCGGCCAGTATGTTCCACTTCGGGCCGGCCGATATGATCGCCCGCGTGAAGGATGCGCTGCGGCAGGCAGGACACCCGGTGCGATGAGCCTGCCAGAGATTCGATACAACGACGACGGCCTGGTGCCCGCCATCGCCCAGGACGTTGAGACCGGTGCGGTGCTGATGCTGGCGTGGATGAATGCCGAAGCGCTCAGCACCACCCTGCGCACCCGGCGCGGCACCTACTTCTCACGCTCCCGCAGACAGCTGTGGGTCAAAGGCGAAACCTCCGGACACGTGCAGGAAGTGGTCTCGGTCAGTCTGGACTGCGACGCCGACACCGTGCTGCTGCAGGTCCGCCAGACCGGACCGGCCTGCCACACCGGGTCCGCCACCTGCTTCACCGACCGGCAGATCGAGGCCTGAGCATGCAGCAGTTCGGCATCGTGACCCCCACTGAGGATCAGTTCCTCAAGCTGGCGCAGGAGCACCGGGTCATTCCGGTGTCCCTGCGGCTGCTGGCCGACTCCCACACCCCGCTGAGCATCTACCGCGCGCTGTCCGTCGACTCCACCGGCGCCGGGGCCCCCGGCACCTTCCTGATGGAGTCCGCCGCCCCGGGAGCCGCCTGGGACCGGCACAGCTTCATCGGGGTCGCCTCTGCGGCCACGCTGACCGAACGTGACGGCAAGGCCGTGTGGCTGGGCACCCCGCCTGCCGGAGCGCCGAGCGAGGGAACCACCGCCGAGGTGCTCCGCGACACCCTGGAGTTCCTGGGCCGGCGCAGCTTCACCGAGGAGCTGCCCCACCTGGCCTCCGGGATGGTCGGCTACGCCGGGTGGGACGTAGTGCGCCACTGGGAGAAGCTGCCCCACCCGCCGCAGGACGATCTGGGGCTGCCCGAGCTGGCGATGAACCTGGTCTCCGATCTGGCCGTCCACGACAACCGCGACGGCACCGTCACCCTGATAGCCAACGCGATCAACCGCGACGGCAGGCCCACCGGCGCAGCAGCTGCCTATGCGGACGCAGCGGCCCGGCTGGAGGCGATGCGCGCCAAGCTGGCCCTGCCGGTGGCGCCTGAGGTGGTCACCGCCCCGGCCGACTGGGACCAGCTGGTCGAGCAGGACCTCAGCAGCCGTGTGCGGCACAGCTGGGACCAATCGCAGTACTTGGGGGTGCTGGGCAAAGCCAAGCAGGCCATTGTGGACGGGGAAGTCTTCCAGATCGTGGTCTCCCGGCGCTTCGAAGTGGACACCGACGTCGACGCCCTGGCTGTCTACCGGATGATGCGGCTGCTGAACCCCAGCCCGTACATGTACCTGATGAACTTCGCCACGCCCGACGGGGAGCCCTACCAGGTGGTCGGCGCCTCCCCGGAGGCGCTGGTCACCGTCGACGCTGAACGCCGCGCCGTCTCCCACCCGATCGCCGGGACACGGCCCCGCGGCGCCACCCCGGCAGAGGACAGAGAGCTGGCCGAGGACCTGCTGGCCGATGAGAAGGAGCGCGCCGAGCACATCATGCTGGTGGACCTGGCCCGCAACGACCTGGCCAAGGTCTGCGTCCCCGGCTCGGTGGAGGTCACCCAGTTCATGGCGGTCGAGCACTTCAGCCATGTGATGCACCTGACCAGCCATGTCCAGGGCACACTGGCCGATTCGGCCACCTCCTACGACGTGCTGGCCGCCACCTTCCCGGCCGGGACACTCTCCGGAGCCCCCAAACCCCGGGCGCTGCAGCTGCTCGACGCCTGGGAGCCCACCCGCCGCGGGGTCTACGGGGGAGTGGTCGGCTACTTCGATCTCTCCGGACGCATGGACGCCGCCATCGCCATCCGCTCCGCCGTACTGGCCGGAGGCACAGCCTATGTGCAGTCCGGCGGCGGCATCGTGGCAGACTCCGACGACGACGCCGAACGGCAGGAGACGGTGAACAAAGCCGCCGCGCCGCTGCGCGCCGTCCTGGCGGCAGCCCGCCTGGTGCCGGAGACCGGAGCTGAGCGTGGCCACGCCCCAGGTGACAGCCCCCAGCAGCCCGTATCCCACCCCGCCCGTGAAGGAGTCCAGCAGTGGCAGAACTGATAGGCCGTCTGGCGTACTTCTTCCAGCGGCGCAATACGATCCTGGTCATCCAAGCAGGCGCCATCCTGCTGCTGGGATCCTCCCTGTTCACCTGGATCAGCACCGGGGACCTGAGCCTCTCCGGTGCGGATATGGCTCCGCTGGTGCGCACCCTCGGCGTGGTCGCCGTCATCGCCGGAGTGCTGGTGAGCATCGCCCGCCGCTGGATCCGCGGCCTGCTGGGCGCAGTGCTGCTCGGCGGGGGAGTCATCGCGCTGATCGCCGCTCTGCTGGCGCTGCTCAACCCGGCAGCCGCCGCGGCGCCGGCGCTCTCCCGGCTCGGCGAGCAGGCAGCTGCCTACAGCACCGGAATCGGGCTGTGGGCCGCGCTGCTGGGCAGCTTGGCGGTCACCGCCGGGGCGCTGGGAGTGCTGCTGTTCTCTCCCGGCTGGGAGGACGAGACTGGCGAGAGCAGGAGCAGCCGATGAGGCGCCATGCGACCAGTCGGCGGACCGTGGTGCTGGCAGCCCTCATCAGTTCCGCCGCGCTGCTGGCCTCGACCACCATGACTTGGGTCTCGGTCAGCGGCCTGGCCGAGACTGCCGCAGTGGACGCCATGGAGGTCACCGGCGCCCAAGCCGCTGACACCGCAGCCGCCATCGCGCTGGTGGGCCTGGCAGCGGCAGTGGCACTGAGCATCGCCCGGCGCATCGGCACCTGGATCATCGCTGCCGTGATGCTGGCCGCCGCCGGACTGGCTCTGGCCTCCGCCATCGGGGCGCTTACCGACCCAGCCGCCGCGGCAGCCGCCGCCGTCGGGGAGGTCACCGGAACCACCGACGCCGCCCAGAGCTACCAGGTGCAGCCCGGAGCCTGGCTGGCTGCCGCTTCCGCGGCGATGCTGGCCGCCGCCGCTGTGACCGCGCTGCTGACCTCCCACCGCTGGCCTCAGCGGACCTCCACCAAGAAATACAGCCGCACCGCCGCCGCAGCGTCTGCCGAGTCCGCCGATGAGTACGACCTCTGGGACGGACTCTCGGAGGGCGACGACCCCACCGCCGGCGACGGACCGGAGCAGAAACCTGACGCCGGCAGGGCCCCAGAGCGCTGACACTGAGGAGCCGGAGAACGACCTGACGCCGGCAGCCTCGCAACACAGACACTGAGTCGGACAGGAACCGGACGGGTCGTCGCAACACTGAAAGTGAGGAGCCGCTGATGAGCATCCGCCGTGCAGTGATCATCGGAGCAGGGGCAGTCGGCGCCGGCACCGCCGCCCAACTGGCCCTGCACGGGATCGACCACTTATTGATCGGACGCGGGCAGCAGATCCGGCACATTGCCGAGCATGGTCTGCGCTACCGTCGCCCGGACGGTGAGCACCTGGTGCGGCTGAACACCGCCGAAGGGATCGGCGCCGCAGAACTGGACGCCGGGGACCTTGCGGGTTCTATTGATCGTCGCAACGTTTGGACCCTTCAGAGCATAGCAAGGCGTCGAAGAGCTCTAGCGGGGACTGCCCGCCCAGCACCTTCCGTGGGCGCCGGTTGAGCTCGTCCTGGACCGCTAACAGATGCTGCTGG
>NZ_JAJUJJ010000055.1 GCF_029265375.1 Nesterenkonia sp. | reverse complement strand
GCCAGCCGGGCGTTCTCTGCCTCCAGCTCCTCGACGGTGCGGCGCTTAGCAGGCTGGGTGGCCTGCCGCTCGGCCTCGACCCACCGGCCCAGAGTCTGAGGCTTGACCCCGATCTCATCGGCCACAGCCTTGATCGTGCGCCCGGTATCGATCACCAGCCGGGCCGCTTCCTTCTTGAACTCCGGAGTGAAGCTCCGACGCTTCCTATTCATGGTTTCCATCGTGACACCTCTCTGGCAACAGCGGAGGCTGCTACCTATCTCAGATGTCCACTACTTCAGGGTAGGCCCATATCAAAGACAATTTCTGCGAAGGGGTTGTTCTGCACGCCTGCCTCCAGCATCAGCCGGACCCGTCCTCGAAGTTTCCTGGGCTGGCTGATGCTGCGGGAGCGTTTTCTGCCAGCACCGTCTCGATCAAGGCCCTCAGCGTGCCTGGTTCCACGATGCCGACAATACGAGCCGAAACTCGTCCCTCCTTGTCGAGTACCAGAGTTGTAGGAACTGCGGAGGGATGTGCGTAGTCGGTCATCGCCATCATGACCTGACCGGTTCGATCTTCCATAGAAGGGTAAGTAATGCCGAAGTTTCGCTCGAAAGCTTCAGCCGTAGGCTGCGTGTCCCGGGTATTGACCCCGAGGAACTGGACACCCTCGGGCTCGAACTCTTCGTGGATCGCCTGTAAATCAGGAGCTTCGGCCCGACATGGAGGGCAGGCGGCATACCAGAAGTTCAGTACGCTTACCCGGCCTTCGAAGGTCTCGGCCGTGATCTCAGTCCCATCGAAGAGAGTGGATTCGAAGGCTACGGGTTCACCACGGCTTTCGGGGGCGAACTCTTCCACGGAGCCGTCCCCGGCTACGTAGTTCGTGCCGTCGTTGGAAGCACGTTGGGCTAAGTCGTCGTTGTCTGACCCGCAGGCGCTCAGGAGAAACGCAGCGGAAGTCAGGCTGATGGCGGCGATAGCATGCCGCCGGTTTAGAGGTTCATATGGCAAGTTCATGGATGAGATCCTCCTTCGTGAGTAATGAGTACGTTCTTGGGCGCTGACGTGTAGCTAGGAGGCCATGCGAACAGTGATATTTACTGTCAGGAGAAGTTGAAGGCTGCGATATTGACCAGGAGACCAACGAGGACAAACCAGGCAAGGATCGCGATGTCGTGACGCCGAATCATGACGTGTGCCAGGCGGCGCCCGTAGCCGGTCCAGTTCCGGCTCCAGCGACTCGCAGACTCCACAGTGACGTACCACAGGGAGAGGAACATCGCTGCCCACACGAGCATGCAGTAGGGGCACAGGGCCTGGATGCGGAACAAGCTCTGATACATCAGCCAGCCCACAAATAGAGTTCCGAAGGTGACGCCGATCTGCAGTCCGGCCCAGTACCAGTGCGACATCTGAGCTCGGCCAAGAAGCGCTGCTCCTGTTGCTGCAATCACGGCAAAACCAGCGATGCCCAGGTATGGGTTCGGAAACCCGAAGACTTCTGCCTGCCAGGAGGTCATCACTGGGACACAGGAGAGGGTCTCTCCCAAGGTGCAGCTCGGGGAGTAGAACGGATTGATCAGTAACCAGTACTTCTCTACCGCGAGGACAAATGACGGGACGAAACCAAGTAGGCCAGCAGCCAGGAGGATGAAACCGGTAAACCGGTGAGAAAGTCCTGGTACGGGGCGGCTCTCAGGGATGTCCGGTGTTGTTGGAGTCTGAAACATATCCGGTGTCATTGGTCGCTGCTGAGAGCTTCGTCAATGGGGTCCGTGAGATCGGTCAAGGTCTCTGGGGCGATGAATTCGTCGTTGACGAAGAACGAGGGTGTCCCTTGTAGCCCGAGCGCGACTGCATCTTCAAAATCGGACTGAACACGTTGCGCAACGTCATCCGAGTAGTAGTCAGCCTCCCATTGCTCGACATCAAGCCCCAGTTCCTCGGCAAAACCTCGGAATACTTCATCCTGAGGTTCCTCGTTGTGACTCCACTCTTCCTGCGTCTCGAACATCAGTCGGTACATCCCCTCGAGTTCACCCTGGCGAGCGGCGGCCTCGACAGCATGAGCTGCCTGACGCGAGTTGGGATGGCCATCGAGCGGGAAGTAGCGAATGACGAAGGTCATCTCGCCCTCATACTCTTCGCGCAGTTCCTCAACAGCAGGATAAACAGCACCACATGCTTCACATTCAAAGTCGAGGAATTCTACGAATGTCACGGGGCTGGAGGGAACATCATCCAGACGATGCGAGTCCTCCCTGACAATGAGGTCACTGTCCACTGCCGGGGGGTTCGCTGTCGCCGTATCCGCGGCCGACTCAGTCTCTTCGGGTGAGTTTTGGAATAAGAGAACAAGCAACGCAATGAGTGCTACCGCAAGGCCACCTACGACGAGGAGTGGGCCTACCCTGAAGTAGTGGACATCTGAGATAGGTAGCAGCCTCCGCTGTTGCCAGAGAGGTGTCACGATGGAAACCATGAATAGGAAGCGCCGGAGCTTCACTCCGGAGTACAAGAAGGAAGCGGCCCGACTGGTGC
>NZ_JAJUJJ010000032.1 GCF_029265375.1 Nesterenkonia sp. | reverse complement strand
GATCAGCACCGAGTACCCCGCGAACGCCAGCGGGTGCAGACCGGCCCCCGCCGCCACCAGCACCCGGGCGAGCGCGAACGCGAGCGCGACGGCGCACCAGCACCACACGCTCAGCACCAGGGTCGGCCGCAGCCAGGGCGGGACGGGGCGCCCGGCTCGGGGCGCGGGGGCCGCCGTCTCGCTCATGGGGTCACGGTACCGACGCCCGCACCGGCGGGCACGATCGGACCGGGCCCCGGGTACGACGACGGCCCCCGGGACGATGTCCCGAGGGCCGTGACGGTGGCTCCGACCGGCGTCGATCCGGTGACCTTTCGATTTTCAGTCGAACGCTCTACCAACTGAGCTACAGAGCCGTGCGCCTGCGGCGCGCGTTTCATCCTATCCGATGGGCGGGCCGGACCAAAAATCCTCATCCTCGCCGTTGCTGCACTGCCGTCAGGCAGGCGGATAACCGCCCAGTCCCGGCCGGAAATGTAAAAACGCCCCAAATCCGGTGATTCGGAGCGCTTTCACTCAACTGTGCAATGGCGACCCTGACGGGACTTGAACCCGCGACCTCCGCCGTGACAGGGCGGCGCGCTAACCAACTGCGCCACAGGGCCTTATTCATGTGGTGTGCAATTTGCACGATGTGAAACTTTACCAGAGCTTCACGGTCTTCGCCAATCGAGCTGATCAGCGCCGACGCTGCACCCCCAACGGGATTCGAACCCGTGCCGCCGCCGTGAAAGGGCGGTGTCCTAGGCCGCTAGACGATGGGGGCCCGATCCCTTGGAAACGGACAGCACTGCATCCCGAAGGGAACCTGTAAAAGAGTAGTCGCAACCGAGCCTCTGCGGCAAATCGTAGACTGGTCGGTCGGACCACCTGCAACCCCGCCGCCAGGCCCCATGAGGGGCGCTGGGTCGGCCAGCAGCCTTCACCTATTGAGAGGACCGCCGATGCCGGCACAGATGAGCGACGAGGAGTTCGACGCCGCCGTCGCCGCCGCGCTGGAGCAGATCCCCGAGCGACTGGCTGCCCAGATCGACAATGTGGCGGTCTTCGTGGAGGACCGGTACGAGCCCGAACCGTGGGAGGACCCGCAGACCAGCCTACTGGGGCTCTACGAAGGAATCCCGCTGACAGAGCGCGGCGCTGAGCCGTGGGCTATGCCGGACCGGATCACCTTGTACAAGGAACCGATCTTGGAGATCTGCTCCACGCGCGAGGAGGTGGTGGAGCAGATCACCGTCACCGTGGTCCACGAGGTCGCACACTTCTTCGGCATCGACGACACCACCCTGCACCGCCTCGGCTGGGGCTGAGCCGGGGCGATCCCGCGCCACCCACCGCGCCTAACACATACCTGTGACAAAGTTGTGGAGGCTCAACCTTCAACCTACTTGAAGGTTTGAGCTATACCGATTTGTGACCTTTCTTCCCCGGAATGACAGGGATCTGTGCCTCACAGCTTCGTCACAGAAACGACACGAACTCTTGCCACCGTGACCTTTCCGCAATTACTGTGAACCCAGCAGCACCGCGCATGGTCCGCTGCAGGCGCAATTCCCATCGCCGTGCCGACATTGGGGTTCCCAGAAGCATTCTCCTACCGTCGGCGCACCGCGCCTGCTGAAGACTCCGGTCTCCCCTCAGGACGAGGGGTGCCTGGGCAGTGCCGCACCAGTGAGGAAAAGTGAGGAACTACCGTGAAATACCGTCGCAATCTCGCGGTGGCGGCTGTGACTGCCGTCGTCGTGACCACAGCGCTCGTCGGGACCACTCTGCCCGACCTGGTCGCTGACCGGGCTGGCGACTCCACTGCCGAACAGTCCGCTCATGACCAGAACCTCGCAGAGACGTTCGTTGTCACTGAGCTGCCCGAGACCCCCTCGGCAGAGGAGGTCTCCACGGCCAAGGAGTCCGACGAGGCCCGTGAGCAGCTCATCGCCGACATCGCCGGCAGGATCGACCAGGCAAGCCAGCGCGCCAATGAGCTGGAGGCCGAGCTGATGCGCCAGCAGTCGCTGGCCACCGCCCGGATGGAGGAAGCCGCCGAAGCTGCCGAGTCCGCCGAAGCCGCGCGGCAGGAGGCAGAGGCCGCCATGGCCATGGACGCCTCCGCTGAGTATCAGGAGGAGGACGCCTCCGCAGCCGATGTTCTGCTGGGCGAGGAGGACGCGCTCTCCGAGGAGGCCACAGAGCAGCAGCTGGAAGAGCAGGCCGAGCGCGAGGCGATCGACGCCGAGCAGGTCGCCCGAGAGGCCGAGGCCGAAGCGGAGCGAGCCCAGGCCGAAGCTGAGGCGACTGCCCAGGCTCTGGAGACAGCCGGGGAGGCCACTGCAGAGACCAACCAGGAGCAGCGCGAACTCGGCGAGAACCTGCGCAGCCAGCTGGAAGCCCTCCAGGAGCTGGAGGGCTGGGAGGGAAGCTTTGAGAGCTTCCTGGAGAATGTCCTGGGCAATGACGATTTCCTCACCGAGGACGGCGAGATTGATGAGCAGCAGCTGGTCTACCGGATCCAGCAGCTGCGCGCCGCCGCCGAGCAGACTGAAGTGAGGCCGGAGGACGCTGAGGAGTCCGAGGAGTCCGAGCCGGCCTCCAGCGAGACCGCCGAGGATTCTTCGGACGATGAGGAAGGGGAAGCCGCATCGTCCGAAGAGTCCGAGGCCACCGACTTTGACTCGCTCACCGCCGAGCAGCAGGAGCTGCTGGCGGCCGGAGCTGAGTTGGAGGAGATCGGCACCGCAAGCGACTACCTGACAGTGGTCCTTGAGAACGCCTCCTTGACCACCGAGGCCGGCGGCGTCGACTGGGACGCCCTCAGCGCCCACGTAGACTACCTGCACGCCCAGGCTGAGGAGCAGCAGGCTGAAGAGGAGGCGGCTGAGGAAGAGCCGGAGGCCGAGGAGGAGGCGCCGGAGGAGCCCGAAGCCAGCCCCTCTGAGTCTGAGTCGGCCAGCCCGACCCCCTCGGAGTCTGCCAGTCCCTCGGCCACCGCCGAGGAGCGTTCCGCCGAGGCTTATGACTCGCTCAGCTCCGCACAGCGGGAGCTGCTGGCCGAGGCCGGCGAGCTCGAGGGTGTCGGCAGTGCGCGGGACTACTACGAACTGGTGCTGGACAACCCCAACTTCACCACCAGCGGAGGAACGGTGAACTGGACCGTCCTGGAAGGCCATCTGGCCTACCTGCAGGCCCAGGCCGCCGCTGAGGAGGAAGAGACTGAGGAGCCGACTCCCACGCCGGAGCCCGAGCCGGAACCAGAGCCTGAGCCCGAACCCGAGCCGGAGCCCGAGCCGGAGCCGGAGCCTGTGATTCCTTCGTGGAGCGGGCTGAGCAGCCAGCTGCAGGATCTGCTCAACCGCGGTGCACGGCTGGAGCCAAACTTCGACGGCACCGGAGGCGACTACTACCGGGCAGTGCTGAACAACCCGGACCTGACCAACCGCGATGGCACGGTCTCGCTCAACGCGCTGACTTGGCACGTCAACTACTTGGAGGAGCGCGCGGCCCCTGCGCCGACCCCCACCCCGACGCCGACTCCGACGCCGACGCAGACCTCCACGCCGACTCCGACGCCGACCCAGACCGCTACCGCGCAGCCTGCTGGCAACACCAATGCTGCGCAGATCGCCATCAACTGGGCTACCAACACCGCCAGCCGCTCCGATGTGTACTACCGCCTCGGCGGCAACGGCCCCAACGCGTGGGACTGCTCCAGCTTCGTGCAGGCCGCCTTCGCCCAGGCCGGAGTGAATCTGGGACGGACCACCTACGACCAGATCACTCGCGGTCGCCAGGTTTCCTGGAACGAGAAGCGGCCCGGAGACCTCATCTTCTGGGGCGACTACCACGTGGCGATTTATCTGGGCAACGGCCGGATCGCTGACGCCGGATCACCCAGAAGCGGTGTGACCGTCCGCAGCATCTTCGGCAACCCCACCAGCGTGCGCCGAGTGGTCTGAACCCGCTCCCCCGACGCAGTCCCCAGCGGTAGGGGGACCACTGACGGGAGAACAACTGAAGAGACGACGAACCCCCGGATTCGGACACCGGGGGTTCGTCGTCGTTGTGTGCTGTTCCGCAGCAGGCAGCTGGGCCGGCTACGCCCGAGCGCCTCAGAGCATCGGGCCGAAGTCGGGACGGTTCTCGATCCGTTCATCATCCGACTCCGGCACCACCATCAGGGGGCCCTCGGCGTGCTGAAGCACGCCCTGGGAGGTGGAGCCCAGCAGCATGCCGGCAAAGCCTCCGCGGCCGCGGGTCCCCAGCACCGTCAGCTGGGCCCGCCGTGTCTCGTCGACCAGCACATCCACTGCCGCGCCGTCGATCACCTCAGCCTCGATCTGCAGGTCCGGGAAGTGGCTGTTCAGCCACGCCTTGCCGGCCTCCAGCTTTTCGCGCAGCTCCTCCACCGCCTGAGTGTCCTCAATATGGGTGGGAATCCACACCAGAGTGGCCCCCAGCGGAGGCAGTGCGCACACCAGCCGCAGGTGCGTGCCGCGTTCGCTGGCCTCCCGAGCAGCCACCAGTGCGGCCACCCGTCCGTAGTCCGACCCGTCCACGCCGGCGACCACCGGGCGCTTGTCATGGGTCCGGATGGGGTGGGCGCCCTCCTCGATGAGTGACTGCGGAGCCTCCGCCCCCGGCTGCGCTTCCGGCTGCGCCGAGACGATGGGGATCGCGCCGGTGGCGGTGGTCACGGCGTTCTCCTCTTTGGACGAGAACTTCAGCGGCACCAGCACGGTGGGGCATTTGGCGTGAGCAGGCAGGGCGGAGGAGACCGAGCCCAGAAGCCGGCCCAGGAAGCCTCCGCGGCCCCGGGAGCCGACCACCAGCACCTGAGCGGTCTCCGAATGCTCCAGCAGCACCGCCGCCGGGTCGCCGGATTCGATGAGGTACTCCACCTCACCGGGGTAGTCGCGCAGGAACTGCCGGGCCTCCTCAATCACCTTCTCGGCTCCGGCTCGCAGTGAGGAGTCGTCCATCATGGCGTAGCCGCCGTCCATGGAGGATGCGGCGAATGCCGGAATGGAGTAGGCGGTCACCACAGTCAGGCCCAGTTTTCGGCGGTGCGCCTCTGCCGCAGCCCAGTGGGCTGCCCGCAAGGACTGCTCAGAGCCGTCAACGCCGACGACGACGCCTCCAGCCCTGGTGTCTGAGGTATCAGGGTCATCCGTCATGATGGACCTCCTGGGGTGGGGTGTGCTCACATGCTACCGGCACCCTGGCGCCGGCGCCCAGATCAACGGCTGATCTGCCGCAGGATCCTTGCTGGATAGTTGGTGGTGATCTCCTGGACACCCAGATTCAGCAGCATCTGCGCCTGGTGGGGTGAATCCACCGTCCATACGCGCAGCCTGGTGCCGCGGGCGATCCACGCTTTGGCGTCGGCCAGGTTGGCCTGGACGTACTCGACTCCCGGACCTGCCAGGCCCACGGCGCTGTTCCACACCAGCGCCTCCGAGTCGCGGACGCTGCTGCGCATCACTGCGGCCACCACATGCTTGACCGCTGAGGAGAAGCGCAGCTTGGCCAGACGCTGGGCGACGTCGGTGTCGGTGACCGTGGTGAACAGAGCGCAGAGATGCTCTCCTGGGACGACCTCCGCCAAGTGGTTCAGAGACCCGGGGTAGAAGCTCATGAAGGAGACAGCCACCTGGTGCGCGCCCGCGGGCACCAGCGAGGTCTCCGGGTCCCACCCGAAGGAGGTCAGCACCTGCAGCACCCGGTCCTCCAGCCTGTGGCCGAAGGGTGATGGGTGCTTCAGCTCGATGGCCAGCTTCAGGTCGCGCCCGGCCGACTGCAGCAGCTCCAGGACGTCCTGCAGGGTCATCAGCTGCTGCTCGGCCCTACCGTATTCGGCCGGAAGTTTAGGGGTCTTCCACCCGGTGGCATCGAGACGGCGCATCTGGGCAAGCGTGGTCTCGGCCACGGAGCCGGTTCCATCGGTGGTTCGCTCCAGCGTGGGGTCGTGGAAGCAGACCGGTTCGCCGTCGCGGGTCAGGTGCAGGTCGATCTCCAGGCCGTCGGCGCCCTCGTCCAGTGCTCGCAGATAGGCGGCGCGGGTGTGCTCGGGGAACAGTCCGGAGGCCCCGCGGTGGGCGAGAACGGCTGTCGGGGCGGCAGGGGCCGACCTCGGGCCGAGGCTGAGGTCCAGATCCTCCAGGCCGTTGGACTCAGCGTGGAGCGGGTGGCTGCTCAGGGGCTTGACGGGGCCGGTGAGGCCTGCACGGACGGTGGAGCTGATCGTCACGCGGCCTACGCTAGGAGCCCAAGGTCAACTGCAGTCGACGGCCACGCCACATATGGGTGGAACTCTGGGTGAACAGTGCGTGAACGTCACTCCGGGGACTCTTCCAGCGTGCCGGGGTGTGCTGCCGCCCGGCGCAGCTGCGCGGCGGCTTTGCGCTTGGCTTTGGCCTCAGACTTCACCGCCCGCTTCAGGGCGCGGCGCTCCTTGCGGTCAGCGCGCAGCTTCTCCCGCTGCAGTCCGCGGGCGAAGTCCTCTACCAGCGCCGGCGGGGTCTCCTCCGGCAGCTCGCCGAAGGAGCTGCGGGCGGTGCGGATGATCTGATGAGCCAGTGCGCGGTTGCCAACGCCTCCGATGATCGCGCCGATGCCGTAGGGGACGGCCCGGGCGAGCATGGAGGTGCCCTGGCGGATGAAGAAGCGCCGGACGAACTGGCGCTTGATCTGGTCGGCGATCAGTGCCGCCATGGAGGAGGATCCTGCGGCGACGTTGGCCGGACCGGTCAGCGGAACCATGGTCGCCACCGGGCCGGTGCCGCGCCCGGATGCCTGGTCGGAGAGCTCCCCGAGCAGGCGGCGGCCTTCGTCTCCGAGCATCACCCCCATAACCAGCAGCTTGGCCCGCTGAGGGTCCTCGGTGGAGATGCCGGACAGCTCCGCCATCGCCTGGGCGTAGAGGGCGCAGAGCTCCAAAAAGCTGCCGGTGGCCAGGGCGGAGAGACCCAGAGAGGCTGCTGTGCCGACGCCCGGAACCGCCGAGGTTGCCCCGATCAGCGCGCCACCGCCGGTCATGGAGCGGCGGAACTCCTTGTCCAGCTGCTGGGCCAGCTGGCGGTTGCTCAGCGTGGGGTGGGCTTTGCGCAGGCGCCGCAGGTTCGCCAGCACCACCGGGCGCTGCACCGTCACCGCTCGGGTCAGCCAGGTCTCGGCCGCCGGGGTGAGGGTGCCGTCCTCATTAAAGGCCTGCTGCTTCACCAGCGAGATGGACTTGGAGGTCAGGTAGCTGGTGGCGGCGCTGCGCATCAGGGGCTTGGGCCCGCGGCGGGACGGGCGCCTGTGACCCTTTGCGGGGCTGCGCCGAGCCGGCTGACGCTGCTGCTGAGCGGGAGAGACCTCTTCACCGCCGGCGAAGGGCACCAAATGGGTGGAAGCCATAGGGATGAGTCTACGGACTCAATCCTGAAGCGTCAGGTCGGTCCAGACCAGCCGGCTCTGCAGGGAGTATCCGGACTCCGGGTCCACCACCGAATGCCCGAACTCACCGGGACCGGGCCAGAAGACCCCGGCAGCGCTGACATCCAGAGTCGCCTGCGGCAGCACGAAGGATGCGCGACGGTCCTGCTCCCCGGGCACGTAGCGGGTCGCAGTGGGGTCGGTCTCCTCGAGGCTGCCGGGCCGGGTGCTCAGCGGGACTTCGGTGATGGCCTCCGGCTCGGGGTCCTGCAGCGCCGGTGAGTCGAGCAGGGGTGAGAGATCCTCCGGCTGGGCACTCACCTGGGCGGTGGGCGTCCCAGCGACGACGAACGGAGCCAGCGGGTCGATCCCGCCGTGCCGGCCGTCGTCGTCGGAGAGGTACCAGGCGCGGCCGGACACGTAGTCGGCGAGCACTCGGCGAATATCCTCAGCCCGTGCCGCATCGGCCTCACTGGGCACCTTCGAGGCGATAGAGCTGGCGACGATGTGCAGCGGCTCTCCGTCCTCGGAGACCTCGATGGGCACATCCCACATGCTGGTCTCCTGCAGCCGCACGATTGCCTCCTCCAGCTCCGAGTATTCCTCGGGCATGGAGTTCTCCGGCAGATCCCTCCACAGGAAGCGCTGGAAGGTCCGGGCCTCATCGGCCAGGATCGGGTGCTTGGAAAAGACAATCATGCCGTACTGACCGGGGTACTCCCCGTATCCGAGGGCATCCTCCGGGCCGCCGATAGTGCCGTCGCCGTCGAGGTCTGCTCCTGATTCCTGCCCCGAGTTCGTCGGGGCAGTGAAGTAGTGCGGGAAGCTGATGCCGCGCTGGCCGTTCTGCCCGGCGGCGAAGTAGAGCTGCTGCATCTGCTCGGCGATGCGCTCCGACTCGTCATAGCTGACTCCGGTGAGCACCAGCACATCGGGGTCGTTCATCTGGACGGTGCGGGCGATCAGCCGGGCCCGGACGTGATTGCCGCTGGCCAGCGGGGAGACCAGCTGCTCGGCGTCGGCACTCTCCCCCTCAGCGACCAGGTCGGCGTGCAGGGTCGCGACCCGCAGGTCTCCTTCACCCTTCTCCACCGTGGAGGTCGCCTCGCTGTTCCTGGGCGGTGGGGTGATGACAGGCTGCCCCGGAGCTGGGTACGTTGCATGGGAGGTCGCCGCCTCGGCGACCTCAGAGCTGTGGGAAGCCTGCGCTGCGGGGACCGCCCCAAGGGTCAGTCCGGCGGTGACGAGAACCGCTGCTGCGGTGCGCGTCACTCCCCTCATACGGTGCGCAGACACACTATGGCCCGTTGGCATGCTCTCCACCGTAGCGAGGTGCAGGGCCTCGCGCCAAGCCCCCGCGGTCACTTTCATCAAGAGTTATGAAGGTGTAGTGTAACGGATTTTGGATAGAGTAGGCCGGTAAATAGATACAGAACTCGCTTGAGGAGGAATCTCATGGCCTCGCAGCCAGAGGTGGAACGATTGCGCGACTGGTCTCTGACGGACGTCGTGCGCGGACTGAATATGTGGGTGTTCATCCCCTCAGTCCTGATTATTCTCGGTGCCCTGGGCTTCGCCACCTGGTGGGGAAGCGCCCACGGGGCGGAGGCGTTCGAGTCGCTGAACACCGCCATCGTCGACACCATCGGCTGGTGGTACGTCCTCATCGGAACCGGATTTGTGATCTTCGCTCTCTGGGCCGGAGTCTCCAAGGCGGGCAATATCCGCCTCGGACGCGACGACGAGCAGCCGGAGTTCTCCCTGGGCGCCTGGTTCTGCATGCTCTTCGCCGCCGGCATGGGCATCGGTCTGGTGTTCTGGGGCGTGGCCGAGCCGCTGTGGCACATGATCGCTCCCCCGGAGATCACCGGAGAGGCCGGCGTCGACGCTGACGGCAACGTGATCGCCGGCACCGAATCGACCATCGCCAGCGAGACCATGGGCCTGTCCCTGTTCCATTGGGGTCTGCACGCCTGGGCCATGTACGTGGTGATCGGCCTGGGTCTGGCCTACATGACCTTCCGCCGCGGCCGTCCGCTTTCGGTCCGCTGGCTGCTTGAGCCGATCTTCGGCCGCCGCCTTATCGAATCCTGGGTCGGACATGTCATCGACACACTCGCCATCGTCGGCACCGTCTTCGGCGTGGTGAGCTCCCTGGGCATCGGCACCCAGCAGATCGCCGCCGGCCTGGGCTTCATGGAGTGGGTCGAGGACCCGAGCAGCTCGTTGCTGCTGACCGGACTGGTGATCGTCATCATGCTGGTTGCCACCATCTCTGTGGTCACCGGTGTGCACAAGGGCCTGAAGTGGCTGTCCAACATCAACATGATCGTTGCGGCTGTGATGGCACTGTTCGTGCTGTGCGCCGGCCCCACTCTGTTCCTGCTGCAGTCGCTGATCAGCAACATCGGCGAATACGCCCTGGCGTTCCCGCAGCTGATGTTCGAAACCGGCGCAGACTATGCCGCCGGCGCGGGCAACGAGTCCAGCGGATTCCTGGGCGGCGCCTGGTCCGCCGACTGGACCATCTACTACTGGGGCTGGTGGATGAGCTGGGCACCCTTTGTGGGCATGTTCATCGGCCGGAT
The DNA here is from genome assembly GCF_029265375.1 of Nesterenkonia sp. Classification (GTDB taxonomy): domain Bacteria; phylum Actinomycetota; class Actinomycetes; order Actinomycetales; family Micrococcaceae; genus Nesterenkonia. Next base: position 17,538 of record NZ_JAJUJJ010000032.1, on the reverse strand, counting down.
CTCCCGCGGCCGAACTATCCGTGAGTTCGTGCTCGGCGTGCTGCTGGCACCCACCGCGGTGGGCATCATCTGGTTCTCCATCTTCGGCTCCTCCGGCATCTACTACCAGCTGACCGAGGGCAATATGCTCATCGACGACGGCGAGGGCGGGACGACCGTGGGCACCGAGGCCTCGCTGTTCCAGCTGCTGGAGAACCTGCCGCTGGCCTCGCTGACCGCCGTGGTGGCGATCGCTGTGATCACCATCTTCTTCATCACCTCCGGGGACTCCGGCTCCCTGGTCACCGACGTGCTTGCCTACGGCGGACGCACCGAGACTCCGAAGCTGACCCGTGTGTTCTGGACCGCGCTGATCGCCCTGGCTGCCATCGCACTCCTGGCCGCCGGCGATGATCCGTCCTCCTCGCTGCGGGTGCTGCAGGTGGCCGCCATCGCCTCCGCGGCGCCGTTCTCGATTGTGATGGTGCTTGCGGTCATCTCGCAGATCCAGCTCTACCTCTATGAGGGCCGGACCATGTCCCGCTACGTGCGGGTGCGCCGTCACGCCACCAAGGCGGCCATGGTGGATGCCGCACGTGAGCATGCCGGCACCGACGAGGGGCCGGCGGTGCAGCGGACTCTGCTGCAGATGCTCAACGAGCAGACCAAGACACTGCGCGGCATGTTCGGCGGGACTTCGGCGACGCTTTCGGGCCTGCCGGCCGGAACCGGCGCCGGCCAGCCGGAGGAAGATGGCAAGGCCAACAAGGATCTGGTGCTGGCCATCCAGGACATTCCGGCCCACGCCACCCACGTGGACTCGGTCACCGGCGTGCTCGGCTGGGACCGCGACGCCGCGTACCGGGATCCGATCCGTGCCGACGAGGTCTTCGAGACTCCTGAGTACTCCGAGTCCTACCTGGGCTGGGAGCAGGAGGCTGAAGAGTACTTCGAAGAAACTGTCGCCACCGGGACCATCCCCACAGTGGACCCCGACGACGACGCGAAGTAGCCTCTGGCTCCACTGACGCAGAAGGCCCCGCCCGGACTGTCCGGGCGGGGCCTTCTGCTGTCCCGCGGCTGCCAACCCCACGCACCCCGGCCTGGGCACCGTCCAGGACGTTACGTGTCAGAAAGTCCAGAACTGGGCCTTCAGAGGTTGGAGTTATGGACTTTCTGACACGTGATGCGGCAGGGGGCGGACCAGCACCGGGCAGGAGCCCCGCGGGGCGGCTGAGCCCTGGCCCTCAGGACCGGTCAGGGCAGCGCGCGAGGCTCAGCGCTGGTCCTCAGCCTTGGTCCTCAGCGCGGGTTGAAGGTGGCCGGATGCATCCCGGTGCGCTCGTCGCGCTCCAAGCCGTCGATGGCGTCCAGCTCGGCCTCGGTCAGCTCGAAGCCGAAGACGTCGAAGTTTTCGCGGATGCGGTCCGGAGTCACCGACTTGGGGAACAGAATCCGCCCGCGCTGCAGGTGCCAGCGGATCACCACCTGAGCCGGCGTCACTCCGTGGGCCTCCGCCGCGGCGACGATGGGCTCATCTCCGAAGACTGCGCCCTGAGCCAGCGGGCTCCAGGCCTGTGTGGCGATCCCATACTTGGAGTTGGCCTGCTGGATATCACGCTGCTGCAGGGCCGGGTGGATCTCCACCTGGTTCACCGCCGGAGTCACCGAACCGGTCTGGGCCACGCGGTCGAGGTGCTCGGGCAGGAAGTTGGAGACTCCGATGCTGCGAGTGAGTCCTTCAGACTGCAGCTCCTCCATGGCAGCCCAGGCCTGAAGGTACTTCTCATCCTCCGGTGAGGGCCAGTGGATGAGGTAGAGATCCACATAGTCCAGCCGCAGCTTCTGCAGCGACTCAGCCAGCGCCTCCTTGGTGCGGCCAGCCTTGAAGTCACTGACCCACAGCTTGGTGGTCACGTACAGATCCTCGCGGGCAATGCCGGAGGAGGCGATGGCGGCGCCGACGCCTTCCTCATTGCCGTAGATCGCGGCGGTGTCAATGTGCCGGTAGCCGGTCTCCAGTGCCTGGGCCACCACAGATTCGGCCTGGTCGGCCGGGACCTGCCACACGCCGAATCCGAGCTGCGGGATAGAAGTTCCGTCGTTGAGCGTCACGCTGGGTACTGCGGTCATGTGTAGGTGGGTCCTCTCAGTGTGTTCCAGATAACCATCAGGTTTCCACTGGTGCTGAACTCAGCAGGGCTTCAGTTCATTCCGCACCTGCGGCAGGCTGCGGAGATCCGCGCCGCAGACCAGCCGAGGCAGGCGCCCGGACAGCCGGCAGCCGATCACAGCCCCAGGCGCCGGCGGAGCTCGCGGGCGTGCCGCCGGGAGACCTCCACGCGGCTGCGCTGCCTGTCATTCATCACCAGAACCATGGTGCCTCGGAAGTCCGGCACCAGCTCACGCACATAGCGGAGATTGACCAGGTAGGAGCGGTGCACCCGGAAGAAGTGGCCCTTCAGCCGGCGCTCCAGCTCCGAGAGCGAGAACGACACCAGGACCTTCTCATTGGCCAGCTTCAGCGAGGAGTATCCGCGGGCGGCGGCAGCGTAGACGATGGCGTCCCCCTCCACCAGCACGGTGCGGCCGTCCTTCTGCACCGGGATGCGGACCAGCCGGTCGGTCTCCTGCTCAGCCGGTGCCGGATCCCGCGTGGAATCCCCGGCACGGGCCGGCGCCTCATCCCGGCCAGCTCCGGCCGCCAGCGCCCGCTCCACGGCCCGCTGGAGCCTGGCGGCGTCGAAGGGTTTGACCAGATAGTCCACTGCGGCGAGGTCAAATGCCTCCACTGCATGGTCTGAATAGGCGGTGGTGAAGATGACCTGAGGCGCATGGGGCTTGCCGCGCAGCTGCTCGGCGACCTGCAGCCCGGTCAGCCCCGGCATGCGGATGTCGAGGAACACCAGGTCATAGTCCAGAGAGTCCAGCAGCACCAGGGCCTCCTCCCCATTGGTGGCCTCCCCCACCACCTGCACCGGTTCTGCTCCTTCCGCGGCTGCGGCCTCCTCCAGCAGATAGCGCAGCTCCTGGCGAGCGGGGGCTTCGTCGTCGACGATCAGGGCGCGCGGCGGACGGGACATAGTGCCAGTGTAGAACCAGCAGACGTTCAGCCTCAGTTCGGCAGATGGTCCGGCGATCCAGTGCGCCGCGCGTGGGGACCGAGGTGGGGTTGCTGGGACGGACCAGCCCGCACGCGCGGGAGCACGACGGAGACTCGCCCGGCCGATCAGCGCAGCGGGACTGTCAGCTCCACCACGGTGCCTCCGGACTTCGGCCGGGAGATGGAGAGGTTGTAGCGGTCCCCGAACAGCGAGTCCAGCCGCTCGGAGATGTTCTGCAGCCCCACCCCAGCATGATCGGGACCGGTCAGCACTGCATCGGTGCTGCCGGTGATCCCATTGCGGGCGCTGAGCCGCTCCAGGGTCTCCGGGTCGATGCCTACGCCGTCGTCGGAGACTCGGATGGTGGTGGTTCTGGCCAGCGGATCCACCCGGGCCTTCAGCCGCACCGTGCCGCCCTCGGGCTTAGCGGCGATGCCGTGCTTGACGGCGTTCTCCACCAGCGGCTGAATGGTCAGCACCGGCACCCGGGAGGTCAGCACCTGGGGGTCGATGTCGTAGCGGACCTGCAGCCGCTCCTCGAATCGGGCCTGCTCCAGGGAGAGGTAGGTGCGCACAAAGAAGTACTCCTGCGCGAACTCGGCGAAGTGGCCCTCCTGCCGCACCGCGTAGCGGAAGAACTCGGAGAGCCGGAGCAGCAGCTCGCGAGCCTCCTCCGGCCGGGTGCGCGCCTTGGAGGCGATGGTGTTGAGGATGTTGAACAGGAAATGCGGGTTGATCTGGGCGCGCAGCGCGTCCAGCCGCGCGTGGGTGGCCAGCCGCCGCTCGCGGTCCAGGTCGGCCAGCTCCAGGTGCAGGGAGAGCATATTGGCCATGTCCTCCACCAGACGTTTGGGCGGGACCTTCCGCTGGGCCTGATAGACGCCCAGGGTTCCGACTACCCGGGATCCGATCCGCAGGGGCGCGACGACGGCACTGGTGAGTTCGCAGCTGGGTTCGCGGCAGCCCACCCCGGCCCGGTCGAGCACCACCTGGGTTCTGCCTTTGGCGATGGCCCGCGGCGCCGCCGAGGTGTACGTCTGCCCGCCGTAGCGGTGGTGGTCCGAGCCGGGGCCCACATAGGCGAGGATATCCTCGGTATCAGTGATGCAGACCGCGTCCCCGGAGAGCATCGGGCGCAGCAGCTCACAGGTGCGGCGGGCGGCATCAGCGGTCAGCCCCTGCCGCAGCGGCACCGAGCGTCCGGCCAGCTCCCCGACCCCGGACTCCCCGCGCTGCTCAGTTCGTGCCGACAGGCTGCGCGCCCCGCGCCGGGCCCGGCCGCCCAGGCGGATCGCCCCGCGGGGCCCGCGCAGCGCGGAGGGGTAGCCCAGCACCACCGCGATGCTCAGCAGCACTCCGATGCCCAAGGTGGGAAGCACCGGCAGCGGCGGGGCCACCAGCAGCTGGGTGATCACATAGACCAGGGTCCAGATCACCAGCACCGCTGCGGCCAGAACGGCACTACCGCGCACGACGTCGTCTCCTCTCCTCCACTGTGAGGGCCGCCAGCCGCTCGGTGTGCCGGTCTGCGGCGGTGCCGTGCATGATCACCCAGGAAGTGTCCGCATCGGCCGGGGCGCGGGTGCGCAGCGAGACGAGCACCGTGATCAGCACTGCCGCAGGGGCGACCACCAGGGTGGGGGCGGCCAGCAGCTCGCGCAGCGCCGAGGGCTGCAGGAAGCTGGCGGTGAGGAACATCGCCACCGCCAGCACTCCGCCGGTGAGCATTCCGGCCACGGCACCGGCAGCTGTGGTGCGCCGCCACCAGATGGCCAGCACCACCACCGGAGTCAGTGCCGAGCCGGCCACGGCGAAGGCCCAGGTCACCATGGTGGCCACAAGGGAGGGCATGGCTGGGGTGAAAGCGTCGGGGCGCAGGGCGATCGCCAGTCCGGCGGCAGTTCCGGCGGCTATCAGGGTGGTCAGCCGGCCTGCCCATACCGCCTGACGCTGGGTGGCCCGGGGGTTGATATGGCGTTCGTAGACGTCGTGGCCCCAGGTGGCGGCGGAGGCCAGAAGCAGGCCGGCCACAGTGGACATGGCCGCGATCAGGGCGGCGGCGGTCACTAGGCCCAGGCCGGCCTCGTCTCCGTAGATCCTGCCCAGCACCGGCAGGGCGTGTTCGGGGATGCGCAGCACGCCGTCCACGGTGTATTCGGCCAGCCACGGGTGGTCCTGCTGCGCGCGCGGGATCACCTCCCGGGCTGCGGTGCCCAGCATCACCGCCAGTGCGTAGAAGACGCCGATGAGCACCAGCACCCACACGGTGGTGGTGCGGGCCGCCCGTCCGGTGGGAGAGGTGAAGTAGCGGTTCATCACATGGGGCAGCCCAGCGGTGCCCATGGCTAGGGTCACCACCAGCGCCACCTGGCCCAGATGCCCGTAGCGGGTGCCGGCCTCACCGAAGACTGCAGGCTGGTCCGGCTGGATGTAGTTGGTCTCCTGGCTCAGCGCCCATTGACCTGCATCCTCATCGACCAGCTCCGGATTCGCCAGCGGCTGGCTGCTCAGCGCCTCCACCGCCTCGCCGTAGCGGAACCCGTCGGAGGTGACCACCACAGCCAGCCACACCAGGGCAAGGAACAGCAGCAGAAACTGCACCGCCTGGTTCCAGGTGGTGCCGCGCATCCCGCCGAAGGCCACGACGACGGCGATCACCGCCGTGGAGAGCAGCACCCCGGTGGAGTAGGCACTCAGTCCGCCGATGCCGTGGCCGACCAGCAGCTCCCAGGTGATGCCGCCGCCCACCGACTGCGGCACCAGGTAGCAGAGGATCACCAGCTGGACCACCGCCACCGAGGAGATCCGGACCGTGTCAGAGTTCAGCCTCCGGGCCAGGAAGTCGGCCAGTGAGAACTCTCCGAAGCGGCGCAGCGGCGCGGCCACCAGCAGCAGCACCGGCACAAACCCGGCGGCGAAGCCCACCGCGTACCAGGCGCCGTCGAGCCCGGAGACGTAGACCGCGGCGGCCACCCCCAGGAAGGAGGCCGCCGAGAGGTAGTCTCCGCAGATGGCCCAGGAGTTGGTGACCACGCCCACGCGCTGTCCGGCCAGGTAGAAGTCCACCGTGGAGGAGTGCCGCGGCCGGGTGATGAGACTGACGCCGAGCACAATGACCAGCACCGCCGCCAGGGTCACGATCGCGGTGGTGGTCATGTCTGCTCCGCATCCGGCTGCTGACCCAGGTTCTGCTGCTGGCCGAGCATGCGCGCCTCCACCGAGGAGCTCAGGGTGGCCGCGGCAATGCCGATGACGGCGAAGACTGCATAGAGCCCGACGCCGGCGGTCAGGAACGCGGGGCTGAGGTTGCGGATGACCCGTGCTTCGGTCCACCAGTCCAGCGCCATAGTGAGCACTGGGAAGGCTGCCAGCACCAGCAGGAACACGATGAAGTAGGTCACTGCGATGCGGCGCAGCGTGCGGAACGCGGCGTCGACCTCTGCGGGGGTGTCCTGGACCTCAGGTGAGCTGGTCTCGCCCTCGAAGCGCATGCATTGAGTCTATGCACCGGCTGCCGGGGCGGGCCGCCCCTGCTTGTGCATCGTCCAGGCGGCGCGCATCAGCACTACAGCGCCGCCGGCGGCCAGCACCAGGCCCATACCGGGCATGAAGGATCCCCATTGGGTCTGGGCGGAGGCGGCGAGGATGTTCCACACCTGCAGTGCGGCGATCGCACCGACCACCAGGCCCGGCACCGCCGCATGCGCGATGGCCAGCTTCCGTTTGGGGATAAACGCCCCGGCGAAGGCCAGGCAGCCCACGGACAGGGTGATGACTCCGGGGCCGTCGGTGCCGCGCAGGGCGAAGGGCTCGCCCATGATCTCCTGGACGACCATCACATAGACCCAGGGCAGGAAGGCGGAGACGATCATCATCATCCCGCCGATCAGCATGCTCCAGCTGCCGGGGTGGAAGACGCCGAAGCCGCGCCTGCTTCCTTCGCGCAGCCGAGCGGCAATGCCGGCGATCCCGCGGTCGGTGACCTCGGGGGTGGACGTGCGCTTCGCCGTCGTCGTCATGGTCATCTGCCTCGCGTGGTGGACATCGGTGATGACCTGCATCCTACCGAGTGAGCCGCATCACAGCCGAAGCGGATGGGGTGATCGTTGACGAATGGTCGAATGCGCGCTGCGAGCGGCAGTCTGAAGCTTGCGAGCGGTGGGCGGGGGCTGGCGGCGCCGTTCGACGGGCGAGCAGCGCCGCTGACAAAGACAGACCCGCCGTCCGGCAGGTTGCGCTTGTCTGTGAACTGCATCACATATTGGGTAGGGGTAGGCATTCGTGCCCGTCGGCGCGGATGCAGCATGTCCGATCACTGAAGAGGAGGAGTCTCCGATGTCCGATGTGACGCATGAGAGTCCGTCCAGCGGACCTCCGGGCGAGGATCTCAGCTGGCGGCAGCGGTACTGGAAGAAGAATGTGCGGTTGCTGGTGATTCTGCTGGCCATCTGGGCCGCGGTCTCACTGGGCGCCGGCGTGCTGTTCATTGAGCCGCTGAACAACATTGTGATCCTCGGCTTCCCGCTGGGTCTGTGGTTCGGCCAGCAGGGGGCGATCTACACCTTTGTGATCCTCATTCTGGTCTACGCCCTGTGGATGGACCGTATCGACGATGAGTTCGGGGTCTCCGAGCGCAATGGGGACGGTGAGCGGGCATGACCTCGATGCAGTTCTGGACCTTCTTCTTCCTGATCCTGACCTTCGGGATCTACATCTTCATCGCCTGGCGTTCGCGGGTGAAGGAGACCAAAGAGTTCTACGTCGCCTCCCAGGGCGTGCCTGCAGTCGCCAATGGTGCCGCGGTGGCGGCGGACTGGATGTCCGCGGCCAGCTTCATCGGCATGGCCGGCATGATCGCCTTCCTGGGCTCGGACGGCTCGGTCTACCTGATGGGCTGGACCGGCGGCTATGTGCTGCTGGCCCTGCTGCTGGCCCCCTACCTGCGCAAATGGGGCAAGTTCACCGTTCCGGAGTTCGTCGGCGACCGGTACAGCGACACCGTCCGTGTGGTCGCCGCGGTGTGCGCCATCGTCATCTCCTTCACCTATGTGGTGGGCCAGATGACCGGCGGCGGCGTGGTCTTCGCCCGGTTCCTGGGCCTGTCGGCCGAGTGGGCCGTGGTGGTGGCCGCCGTGGTGATCTTCTTCTACGCGGTGCTCGGCGGCATGAAGGGCATCACCTACACCCAGGTGGCCCAGTACATTGTGCTGATCATCGCCTACCTGATCCCGGCGGTGGCGGTCTCCCAGGCGATCGGCGGCTTCCCGATTCCGCAGGTCACCTACGGCACCATCCTCTCCGAGCTGGACGCCCTGCGGGTGGAGTTCGGCCTGCATGAGTTCATCGAAGCGTTCGCCGGTCGCGCCGGCGGTCAGCTGGACGTGTTCCTGGTGACGCTGTCCCTGATGCTGGGCACCGCGGGTCTGCCGCATGTGATCATCCGGTTCTACACCACCAAGACGGTGCGCGGAGCACGGTTCTCGGCGTTCTGGGCGCTGTTCTTCATCTCCCTGCTGTACCTGACCGCCCCGGCAGTGGGCGCCTTCACCAACCTGAACCTGCTGCGCGGCGCCCAGGAGGCCACAGCCGATAACCTGCCGGCATGGATCCAGCCGTGGTCCGACGCCGGCTATGTGACGGTCAGTGCAGGGGACGGCTCGATCGACACGGTGTCCAACAGCGCAGACTCCGGTGCCGACCTGATCGTCTCCAACGACATTCTGGTGCTGGCCAGCCCGGAGATCTCCGGCCTGCCGGCGCCGATCATCGGTCTGATGGCCGCCGGCGGTATGGCCGCCGCGCTGTCCACTGCGGCCGGTCTGCTGCTGGTGATCTCCTCGGCCGCCTCCCATGACATCTACTACCGGATGATCTCCAAGGAGCGCGCCTCGGAGAAGACGCAGATGCTGGTGGGCCGCCTGGCGATGACCGGTGCGGTGATCGTGGCGATCTTCGCCGGCCTGAACCCACCGGCCTTCGTGGCTCAGGTGGTCGCATTCGCCTTCGGCCTGGCGGCCTCGACCTTCTTCCCGATCCTCATCCTGGGGGTCTTCTGGAAGAAGGCCAACGCCACTGGAGCAGCGGCCGGCATGCTCACCGGTCTGATCTTCACCGGCGGGTACATGATCTACACGCTGGAGGTCTTCGGCACCAGCGCCAACGACCACATCTTCAACGTCTCCCCCGAGGGCATCGGCGCCATCGGCGCAGTGGTGAACTTCGTGGTGACGATTGTGGTCTCCAACCTCACGCGTCCGCCCAGCGAGCACGTGCAGGAGATGGTCGAGGAGATCCGCTACCCCCAGGCGCGCCGGCTCACCACCGGCTCCTGAGGGACCGCCTCCCCTCTGCCGCTGCGGCCCCGGTTCTGCTCAGAGCCGGGGCCGCAGTGCGTCGACCGCCGCCGCTGCGCTGGGCGAGTTCGCGCAAGCCACGACTGGTGCCTCCGCCGCTGCGCCTGCCGCCCCGCCGAGTCCGCGCAAGCCACGACCCCTCGGTATGCCCGAACCGAGGCAGCGCGGCAGAATGGCCCCATGGCGAGCTTCTCCCCACGATCTGTGCGGCTCAGTCGCTCCGGGCAGCTGGCCGAGCTGCGCCCGGACACCCTCACCGACTCCGGAATGGTGCTCACTGTCGGCGGTGCTGAACAGTCCCACGTGGAGCTGGACGACCCCAGCTTCCTGCTGCACGACTACCTGCGCCGGATGCGCTCGGTGCTCACCGCCACCTGTGGTGACTTCCCCGGCGGACATCCGCGCACCCTGCTGCACCTGGGAGCCGGAGCCCTGACCCTTCCGCGCTGGGTTCAGCACCGCTGGCCGACCACTGTCCAGACCGTGGTGGACTACGAGCCGGAGCTGGTCGAGTTCGTGCTCAGCGCCGCACCGATGCAGCCTCCTCCGGAGGTGCTGACCGCCGATGCCGCCGAGGTCTTCCACGGGCCGCTGGCCGCCCGGGAGTTCGACGTCGTCGTCGTCGATCTGTACAACTCCGCTCAGGCTCCCGAGTCGCTGACCTCCACGGGGTTCTTCACCGCGGTGCGGCAGGCCGCCGCGGCAGGCGGGCTGGTGCTGGTGAATTTCGGCGACGACGCCGGGATGGACTTTGCACGCCGAGTCGCCCGCACCATGATCGAGTCCCTGGGCGGGCCGCAGTGCGGACTGCTCAGCGCCCCCGATGGGGTGATCGCCGCACGTGAGGAGGGGAATCTGGTGTACGCCGCCCGTCCCGGGTCCGGCTTCAGCGAACAGCAGCTGGGCCAGATCTGGGCCGCCGGCCCCCATCCCGGGGAGGTGCTGACCGGTGAGGAGCTGGCCGCCTGGGCGCCGCCGCACCGCTGATCTGCCGTATCCTGTCCCAATGCACCAGACTCACTCGCCCCACCGGTCCGCGCCGTGGCTGCTGGCCACCGTGCCGCTCATCATGGTCCTGATGTTCGTTGTGCCGTTCACGCTGCTGCGGAACGTAGATGCCTGGTACGGCAGCCTCACGTTCTGGGCGGTGGCCACGATGGTGGTGATCGGGATCAATGTGGTCCTGTCCCGCCGGTGGGAGGACTGAGCGACGATGACGACAGGCTGGATCTGGACTGGTGTGTCCATCTACGTGGTACTGGCGCTGATCGCGGCGGTGATGTCACGGGCGGGAAGGTCCACCTCCATGGCGGACTACTTCCTCGGCGGGCGGCGCATGGGCGGATTCGTCTCAGCGATGAGCTACAGCGCCACCACCTACAGCGCCTTCATGATGATCGGGCTGGCCGGGCTGACTTATGCAGGCGGGGTGGGGGCCCTCGGATTCGAGCTGCTCTACCTGTGCGGCGTGACCCTGGTGCTGGTGTTCGGTCCGCGTTTCTGGCGGGTCGGGAAGGCATTCGGATTCGTCACGCCGACAGAGATGATCGGCCACCGCTACGCCAGCCGCACCGCAGGGGCTGTCACCGCGCTGGCCAGCTGCATCTTCCTGATCCCGTATGCCGCAGTGCAGCTGGCTGGGGTGGGCTATCTGCTCAGCGGAATGACCGACGGCGCCGTCGGCTTCACCGAAGGCACCGTGCTGGCAGTGGTGCTGGCGCTGATTTTCGCGCTGGTGGCGGGGCTGCGCTCGGTGGCGTGGACCGACTCGCTGCAGTCAGTGGTGATGATGCTCAGCGCCACACTGGTGGTCATTGTGGTGATCTGGCAGCTCGGCGGCGTCTCCGGATTCTTCGACGGCCTGGCTGAGCAGCCCGGCGCACTGAGCGTACCCGGAGAGGGCTATTTCACCTTCAGCACCTTCCTGGCGCTGACCCTGCCATGGATCTTCTTCTCCATCTCCAATCCGCAGGTCAGCCAGCGGCTGTTCACGCCGAACTCCCTGAAGGACCTGCGGCGGATGCTCATCGGCTTCCTGATCTTCGGGTTCATCTACACCGTGGTGGCAGTGCTCTGGGGTTTCGCCGCACGTCTGGAGTTCCCGGACCTGGCATCCAGCGATATGGCCACACCCACGCTGCTGGGCTCGGATCTGGTGCCCGCTCCCCTGGCGATCATTGTGATGATCGGAATTCTGGCCGCATGCGTGTCCACCATCGACTCGATCATGCTCACGCTCTCCTCCATGGTGACCCGCGACGTCTACCTGCCGCTGAGCCGCGCCCGCCGACGCGGCGCCGACGCGGACCAGCATCACCAGACCAGCCCGGCGCCCTCCGAGACGCCGAACGACGCCGGCGCAGCACCCCAGCGCACCGAATCCCGCCAGCTGATGCTGGGCAAACTGGTGCTGCCGGTGATCGCGCTGCTGGCCTATGGGTTCGCCCACCTGCAGCTGGACCTCATCGCGGTGCTCTCAGTCTCCGCCTCAGCGGGACTGCTGGTGATGGTGCCGCCGATCGTCGGCGCCTTCTTCTGGCGCGGCGGCACTGCCGCGGGGGTCATCTCCTCGGTGGTGGTGGCCGGATCCCTGGTGCTGGTGCTGGAGTACACCGGCACCCGGCTGCTCGGCCAGGGCAGCGGTGTCTGGGGCCTTCTGGTGGCGACTGCGCTGTTCGTGGGGGTCAGCCTGGCCACCCGCGCGCCGCGCCAGCGGGCCCAGGAGTTCATCGCAGCCTCTGGGGGCAGCAGCAGGGCACGGTCCGCGGCAACGGCAGCGCCTCAGAACTCTCCCAGCTGACGGAGATACCGCGGACGGCGTGGGCACCCGCCCGGCGACGGGCAGATACCCCCCTGCGGCGTGCCGCCCGCGGCAGACCCTCAGGTCAGGGCGGCGAGCAGATCCGTGCAGGCCTGCTCACATCGGCGGCAGGCCTCGGCGCAGATGCGGCAGTGCTCGTGCATCTCGGCATGCTGCTCACATTCGGCGGCGCAGGCGCTGCAGGCGGTCCGGCAGGCTTCCAGCACCGCCTGCACCAGGGTGGGGCTGCTGCCTGCCTGGCGGCTGAGGACCGCCGCAGTGGCGGCACAGATGTCCGCGCAGTCGAGGTCTGTACGGATACATGTCCGAAGATGGTCGACACTCTGCTCCCCGAGGCAGGCATCCGCACAGATGCGGCAGACCTGCGCACATGCGCTGGCGGCCTCGAGCGTCTCGGTCAGCTGCCTTTCCAATTCCTCCTTGCGGCCGGGATGGGTCTGAATCATCTGAGTCACAGATGACATACCGAACCTCCTCTGCGACACATTGTCCTCGCGCCCCATTTAGGGACTACGGGTGGGTCACGCTACTCTCCGCACGGTGGAGTCTCAAGGATTGGAGTTGATGCTTTCAGCAACCCACTGCAGGTATCCGGTGCTGCCGTCGATGATCGGCAGCACCACCATCTCCGGCTCCTCATAGCTGTGCTGCTGACGCAGCAGCCGGAACAGACCCGCGACGGCGGCCGACGTCGTCTTGATGCTCAGCAGGTACTCCGGGTCCTGGTGGGTCTGCCCCTGCCACCGGTAGACGCTGCGGATCTCGCTGACCTGCACACACGCCCCCAGCTGCTGCTCGACGACGGCAGAAGCCAGCCGCTCAGCCTCCTCCGCTGAATCAGTGGTGGTCTGCACCATCACGAAATCCGTTGATGTCATCTGCGTGTCCATCCCTTCAGTGTGGCTGATCGGGTGCGGGCCGTGGCCGCTGGACACTCGGGCGCTCATCGCCCAGCGCATGGTCCGGACCGTCGTGCAGCCCGCTGGGAACTCGGGCCGGCAGAAGCGTCAGCGGTCTTCGGCCAGCTCCCGCAGCCTGGCGATAGAGGCCTCCAGCATCTGCTCCGAGGTGGCCTGGGCCCGCTTCAGCCGCTGCGGGTCGTCCAACTCGCTCCAATCGTAGGTATGAGTGACCACGGTGTGGCCGTCGTCGTCCTCTTCCAGCTCCCAGCGCCACAGGTGCCCCGGCTGCGGCTGCCCCACGGCCGAGGGTTTCCAGGCGATGAGTCGGTTCTGCTCGAACTCCACCACGTGGTTCTGCCGCACCTGATCATTGGTGAGCTCCATGGTGAAGACCTCCCCGACGGTGCGGACCCGCTGACCGAGCTCGGCGGAGCTGAGATTGGCGTTGCCGTCCCACTCCGGCTGCCGCGCGGGGTCGGCGATGAGGTCGAAGACCTTCGCCGCCGGCGCGTGGATGATGCCCTGGGCACTGACGATTTTCTGCTGGCTCATGAGGTGAAGAGTACTCCCCACAGACCCGGGACCCGCACCGGGGGGGGCGGGCGGTACTTTTGCGCGGGCCCAGCTCACGCGAAAGACTTACCTGCATGCACGCCCCCTCCCTTCCGCGCCGCGCCCGGCTGGCTGCCACGCTTGCTTTCGCCACCAATGGCGCGCTGCCGGCGTCCCTGCTGGCCCGTTATGCGGAGGTGAAGGAGGCGCTCGACGTCGGCTCCGCGGTCTTCGGTCTTCTGGTGGCGGGCTATGCCGCAGGCGGGTGCCTGGCGGTGCACCTTCCGGGCGTGATCTCCCGGTGGCTGGGGGTCCGGCGCGCCGCGGCCTGGGGCACCGTGTGGATGGGGGCAGCCCTGTCACTGGCTGCCGCCGGCGCAGCCGCGGGAAGCTCGCTGCTGGTGCTGACTGGCCTGCTACTGGCCGGCGGCGGGGACGCCGTGGTGGACGTCGCCCAGAACTCTCAGGGCATTCGGGTGCAGCAGGTCTATGGGCGCTCTCTGCTGAACTCCATGCACGCAGGCTGGAGCGTGGGCGCCGCAGTCGGCGGAGCGGCCGGAACGGCAGCCGCTGTGGCGGGCGTTCCGCTGGAGTACCACATGCTGATCTGGGCGGCGGTGTGCACGGCAGCCATGTGGACAGCGGGCCGAGGCTTCCTCCCGGAGCCGTCCGAGTCCGGCACGGCGGGGCTGACTGCATCAGGCACTGTCCGCACTCCCGGGCGGCGTGCCGCCCTCATCCTGATCCCCGTGGCGTTCGTGGCGCTGGCCGGCTTCTCAGTGGAGGACATCGGCAACAACTGGTCCGCAGTGCTGCTGGCCGGGGAGCGGGGAATGCCGGCGGCCTCCGCAGGCATCGGACTCACTGTGCTGCTGGGCGCTCAGTTCATCGGGCGGCTGCTCGGGGACCGAGTGATCGACCGGCTCGGTGATCGCGGCGCACTGCTGCTCAGCCTGTCCGCGGTCGTCGTCGGGCTGCTCTCTGCGGCGTGGGCACCAGAGATGATGCTGACACTGGCGGGCCTGGCGCTGGCCGGCCTGGGGTGTGCAGTCACGGTTCCGATCGCCTTCGCCCGCGCTGATGCAGTGCCGGGGCTTCCCGCCCACAGCGGTGTGACCTGGATCAGCTGGACAATGCGCACTGTCTCGATCGGGCTCAGCCCGGCCATCGGTGCGGCCAGCTCCGCGTTCTCGCTGCCGCTGGCGATCACCGGTATCACCCTGATCGCCGTCGCCGCCCTGGGGCTCCACCTGCCGCGGCGCCGGCGTCCAGATCGGACAGGGCAGCCGTGAGGTAGTCCGCCTCCGCCTCATTGCCCGGCAGGGCCAGCGCCCGGCGGTACGCGGCGGCGGCAGCTGGGTAGTCCTCCAGCTCTTCGAGGGTGACGGCGCGGGCTACATGGAAGGGGCGGTAGCGGTCTAGGGCGGGATCGGCTGCCAGCTCATCCAGATGGGCCAAGCCGCGGCGGGGACCGTGGGCCCGGCCTTCCGCCACAGCGCGCCCCAGCCGCACCACCGGCCCCGGCTGGTAGCCCTCCAGAAGTCGGTAGAGCACCGCGATCTGCGGCCAGTCAGTGTCTTCGGAGGTCGGCGCCTCCGCGTGCACCGCGGCGATCGCGGCCTGGACTGCGTAGCTGCCTGCTCTGGGGGAGGCTGCCGCGGACTCGGCCGGGGCTGTGCCCTCGGCGATCAGTTCTGCGTCCCAGAGCCGCCGATCCTGATCGGAGAGCGGCACCGGCCGGTGGTCGGCATCCAGCCGTGCTGCGCGGCGCGCTTCGGTGAGCAGCAGCAGCGCCAGCAGTCCGGTTGTCTCCGCTGATCCGGGCAGCAGCTGGTGCAGGATCCGGCCGAGGCGCAGCGCTTCGCCGGTGAGATCATCCCGGATGTGTGCCGAGCCGGCGGTGCGCGCGAATCCTTCGGCATAGATCAGGTAGATGACCCGTTGGACGGCCCCCAGCCTTTCGGCGATGTGCGGCCGCTGCGGGGGCTCGAACCGGATGCCCAGGGCGCGTATCCGCTTCTTGGCTCGCACAATGCGCTGCTGCATAGTCGGCACTGAAACCATCAGGGCATGGGCGACTTCACTGGTGCTCAGCCCAGCCACAAATCTCAGGGTCAGCGCCAGACGATCCTCGGCGCGGAGTTCGGGATGGGCGCAGGCGAAGAAGAGACCCAACCGATCGTCGGGCACTCTGGGATCCTCCGACTCCCCCACCAGGTCTGCCGGATCTGCGGCCCATTCGGCGCTGGGTTCGGCGGCCTGCTGCAGTCGCAGCCGCGGCAGCGCCCGGTCCAGGGCCGCGCGTCTGCGGACGGCGTCGAGAGCCTTGCGGGAGGCCGCGGTGCTCAACCAGGCCGCAGGCACGCGGGGAACCCCGGTGCGGTCCCAGGTGCGCAGCGCCTCCGCATACGCCTCCTGCATGGCGTCTTCGGCAATATCCAGGTCGGAGAAGCGCCGGGCCAACCGCGCGATGATCGCCGCCTGATCACCGCGATCGATGTTTGCCAGCGCCGCGGCAGCAGTTCTGGGCCTGGCTGAAGCGCTGGGCACGGCTGCGGAGCCGGAGAGTGCAGCCTCCCCGGCTCCGCGCGCCTGAGCCTCTGACACGGGGTCCTCTTCCTCGGCTCAGTAGGGTGCGACTGGTCGCACCTCTACATGCCCACCGGGTGCTGAGGCGGGACTGCGGCGGGCCCACTCGAGGGCCTCGTCCATATTCGCCACGTCAATGATGTAGGCCCCGCCCACGAACTCCTGCACCTCGGCGAAGGGACCGGTGGTGACCACGCGCTGTGCGTCGTCGTCGCTGCCCACCCGCGCTCCCTGTTCGGGATCCTCGAGCGCGAAGGAGGCGACGACCACGCCTGCCTCGGTGATCTCTTTGTCGAAGGCGAAGAACTCCTCCGGGTCGGCTCCGCCGTCTTCACCGCATGCGGGATCGTTGGTGTGCCCCATCAGCAGCAGTGCGTATTTCATGATCTCTCCCTTGGTTGTCCCCGGTTGGTGACCGGCGCGGGCCGGTGATCCCCGGGGGATGGTGCCGAACCGGACGGCCCGACACCATGATGACGTAGGGACATTCACCAGATCGACAGTTCAGGTGAAACTCATTTCAGCGCTGACTGGATGAGACTCAGCCCGTAGGCTGGCCCCATGGACAGGTCGCTGGGGATGTGAATCGGCATCGGTGTCGCGCTCGGCACCGCCTACGGCATGCTGTTCGACAACCTCGCCCTCGGCATGGGGATGGGCATCACCATCGGAGTCGCCATCGGCGCCTCCACCTCATCCGGGAAAGGATCCGAGGAGGATTCCGACGACGTCGACCAGGACTCCGAGGGCTACTCAGATCCCGAGGATGACCCAAACCCCGGCGACAACCGAGATCCCGACGACGACCCAAACCCCGGGAGCGGTCCAGAACCCGAGGACGACCCAAGATGACTGCACTGGGAGACTTCACCGCCCGGACGCTCCAGGGTGAGGACACGGCGCTTTCCGAATTCGACGGCGACGTCGTCCTGATCGTCAACACCGCCTCCCAGTGCGGGTTCACCCCGCAGTACGAAGGACTCCAAGAGCTCTACTCGACGTACCGGGATCGCGGCTTCACAGTGCTGGGGTTCCCATCCAACGAGTTCGGCGACCAGGAGCCGGGCACCAGCGCGGAGATCGACCAGTTCTGCCACGTCAACTACCAGGTGACGTTTCCGATGTTCGAGAAGGTCACCGTCAACGGCCCTGACGCTCACCCGCTCTACCAGTGGCTGAAGTCCCAGCAGAAAGGTCTCTTGGGCGGCCGCATCAAGTGGAACTTCACCAAGTTCCTG
>NZ_JAJUJJ010000048.1 GCF_029265375.1 Nesterenkonia sp. | reverse complement strand
GCGACGGCGATCAGGAAGACCACGAAGGCGATGATCTGGTTCAGCCGCCAGTCCAGGCCGATCTGTTCCAGGGGGTACTGGGTGGTCTTGGTGGCTTCGTCGATGCGCATGGCTTCGACCCAGAACCGGCCCAAGGCGTAATAGGCCACATAGGTCCAGGCCAGCAGGCCCTGCTTGAACTGAAAGCGGCGGTAGAGCCAGAGCAGCGCCACGAATCCGAGCAGGTTCCACACCGATTCGTAGAGGAAAGTGGGATGGAAGGTAGTCATCTCGCTGGCGCCGGCCGGCAGCGGCTGGTGGGCCTGATCCGTGTCAATGGTCAGACCCCAGGGCAGCTCAGTGGTGCGGCCGTAGAGCTCCTGATTGAACCAGTTTCCCCAGCGGCCGATGGCCTGGGCGAGGATCACTCCGGGCACCACAGTGTCGGCGAAGGCCGCGAAGCGGATGCCGTTCTTGCGGCAGAACAGCCAGACCGCAAGCGAGCCGGCGGCCACAGCACCGATGATGCTCAAGCCTCCCTGCCAGATCTGCAGGGCGCGCAGCAGGTCCCCGCCCTGGCCGAAATAGGCGTCCGGGGAGCTGAGCACGTGATAGATGCGGGCGCCGACGATGCCGACCAGCACGGCCCAGACCATGGCGGAGAAGACGTCGTCGCTGCTTCCTCCGCGGGACTTCCACAGGCGGGTGGCCACCAGGACGGCGAGCACGATGCCGAGCATGATCGCCACGGTGTAGAACGCGATGAAGAAGGGGCCGGGCAGGTCGATCCCGCGTGCGGGCGGGGCGGGGAAGCCAGCAGAAATCATGGCGGCAAACATACCAGACGCCTGTGCTGGGCCTAATTGTCAGGTTCTTCGGGGTTCCGGGAGAGGTGAATGATGGCGGCCGTCATGCCGCCCCACACCGTCACCAGAGCCACGATCATCATCACAATTGCGTCAGTCTCCATCTCAGACCGTCTCCTTTCCCGCTTCGTCCCGGTCGGGGTCCTCCTCGTGCAGCGCCGAAGTGCCGTGCCAGGGCACAAAGCTCAGCACGATCGAGGCCACGATGATCGCTGCCAGGGAGCCCCAGCCGAATGTCACCACGACCCAGGTGTCGAAGCCGCCGTAGCCTTCGGTGATCTTGTCGCTGATGTCCATCACCAGCAGCACCGCGAGCACCACCGGCAGCACGACTCCCAGCATGGCCTTCCAGATGGGGCCGACCTTGAAGGAGCCGAAGCGGTTCAGGGCGGCGGCCAGCACGTCGAGGCGGCGGTAGACCCAGGTGACCATCACGACGGCGATGAAGGCGCCCCCGACGATGCCGACGTTGTTGGAGAAGGCATCGACCACGTCGAGGATGGTGACCCCGGAGACCCCGCCGATCAGCACGATGGAGAGCACCGCGGTGAGGCCGCCGACGATCGCCACGGTCTTCACCCGCGACCAGCCGGTCTTGTCCTTCACCGAAGAGATGACGACTTCCATGATCGAGATCTGCGAGGTCATCCCGGCAAGGAAGAGTCCTCCGAAGAACAGGACGCCGACCAGCGCGGAGGCCGGAGCCTCGGAGACGATGGTGGGGAAGGCCACGAAGGCCAGTCCCAGCCCGGAGGAGGCCACCTCGTCGACGGCGGTGCCGGCTGCGGTGGCCAGGAAGCCCAGGGCAGCGAAGACGCCGATGGCGGCCAGCAGTTCGAAGGATGAGTTGGTGAAGCCCACCACCAGGCCGGAGCCGGTGGTGTTGGACCTGCGCTTCAGGTAGGAGGCGTAGGTGATCATGATGCCGAAGCCCACCGAGAGGGTGAAGAAGATCTGGCCATAGGCCTGGATCCACACTGTGCCGCTGGTCAGCGCACCCCAGTCGGGGGTGAAGAGTGCGTTGAGGCCGGCGGCTGCTCCGTCGAGGGTCAGCGAGTAGCCCACCAGGATGATGAACATGATGAACAGCAGCGGAATGCCGACCACAGAGACAGCCGAGATGCCCTTACGGACACCGGCGCCCAGAGCCACCAGCAGCAGCACCCACACGGCGATCAGCGGCCAGCCGACCTGGGCGACGAAGTCGATGGAGATGCCGGTGCCTCCGGTGCCGCCTCCGTCGTACTGGAGGAATTCCTCGAAGAAGAACCCTTCGGCGTCGTCACCCCAGGCTTGGGTCAGCGAGAACCAGGCGTACATGCCGGCCCAGGCGATGATGGCGGAGTAGTAGATGGCGATCAGGAAGCAGATGCCCACCTGCAGCCAGCCGATGGACTCGGCGCTGGGATGGAGCCGTTTGAAGGCCAGCGGAGGCGAGCCCCGGAACTTATAGCCGATCGCGTAGTCGAACAGCAGGATGGGGATGCCGGCGGTCAGCAGCGCCACCAGGTACGGGATGAGGAAGGCGCCGCCGCCGTTCTCATAGGTGATGTAGGGGAAGCGCCAGATGTTTCCCAGTCCCACCGCAGAACCGATGGCTACCAGAATGAAGGCATTGCGCCCGGTGAAGCTCTCCCGGAGGCGGAAC
Organism: Nesterenkonia sp.; assembly: GCF_029265375.1. Lineage (GTDB taxonomy): Bacteria > Actinomycetota > Actinomycetes > Actinomycetales > Micrococcaceae > Nesterenkonia. The sequence continues at coordinate 4,344 of NZ_JAJUJJ010000048.1, read as the reverse complement.
TTCGGCGCGGGTACGGCTGACTCGCTCATATCTCCCTCCCAGTCAGTTCGGCCGCGATGCGACCGACAGCCTGCGGACCGCCATCTCGCAGTGCCGCGACCAAGGCTGTGCCGACGATCACACCATCAGCATACGCCCCGATCTCCTCCACGTGGGCGCGGGTGGAGACTCCCAGGCCGACGCAGACCCGCTGGGCGCCGGCTTCCTTGGCGCCGCGGACAACGCGTTCGGCGGCCTCGGAGACGGCCTCGCGCGCACCGGTGACACCCATCAGTGACACCCCGTAGACAAAGCCGCGGGAGGCCTCGGCGATGCGGGCCAGCCGCTGCGGCGTGGAGGTCGGGGCGGCCAGGAATACCCGGTCCAGGCCGTGGGCGTCGACGGCGGCAATCCATTCCTCGGCCTCGTCGGGGATCAGGTCCGGGGTGATGGCTCCGGCTCCGCCGGCTTCGGCGAGCCGCCGGGCGAACTCCGCCGGCCCCATCCGGTCGATGATGTTGTAGTAGGTCATCACCAGCACGGCGGCGTCGGTGGCCTGGGTGACCGCTTCGACGATCTCGAAGACTTCGGCGATGCGGAAGCCGCGGGCCAGCACTTCGGTGGTGGCCTGCTGGATGACGGGGCCGTCCATCACCGGGTCCGAGTAGGGGACGCCGATCTCGATGACGTCGGCGCCGTTGCGCACCAATTCGATGGCTGCGGCGATGGAGGTCTCTTTGTCCGGAAAGCCGGCAGGCAGATAGCCGATGAAGGCCGGGCGCCCTTCGGCGGCTGCGGAGTCGATAGCGGCGGCAGTCTTCGAGTCGGTCACGCTTGCACTCCTGTCTCCGGGGCTTCGGAGCCGTCCTGGGGCGGCAGCAGGTCGAACCACTCGGCTGCGGTGGCGACATCTTTGTCCCCGCGTCCGGAGAGGCTGACCACAATGCTGCGGTTCGCCGCCTCGGCTCCCCAGCTGCGGGTCAGCCGCACGGCACCGGCCAGCGCGTGGGCGGACTCGATGGCCGGGATGATGCCCTCGGTGCGGCACAGGGCCTCGAAGGCGTCCATGCATTCGGCGTCGGTGACCGGCTCGTAGCGCACCCGGCCGGTATCGGCCAGATAGGCGTGCTCGGGCCCCACGGAGGGGTAGTCCAGTCCCGCGGAGATGGAGTGGGAATCCACCGTCTGCCCGTCGGCGTCCTGCATCAGGTAGCTGCGTGCCCCATGCAGCACACCGGAGCGGCCCAGGGTGATCGCCGAGGCGTGCCGTCCGGAGTCCAGGCCCTCTCCGCCGGCCTCGTAGCCGTAGAGCGCGACCTCCGGATCGTCCAGGAAGCCGTGGAAGATGCCCATCGCATTGGAGCCTCCTCCCACGCAGGCAGTGACGGCATCAGGCAGCCGGCCGGTGATCTGCAGGATCTGCTCGCGCGCCTCCTCGCCGATAACCTGGTGGAACCAGCGGACCATCTCCGGGAACGGGTGAGGCCCGGCGACGGTGCCCAACACATAATGTGTGGTCTCCACTGAGGCCACCCAGTCCCTGAGCGCCTCATTGATGGCGTCCTTCAGGGTCTGGGCGCCATGGGCCACGGGCACCACCTCTGCGCCGAGCAGCCGCATCCGGGCCACGTTCAGCGCCTGACGGCGCGTGTCCTCAGCCCCCATATAGACCACACACTCCATGCCGAACAGGGCTGCGGCAGTGGCGGTGGCGACCCCGTGCTGGCCGGCTCCGGTCTCGGCGATCAGCCGGGTCTTGCCCAATCTGCGAGCAAGGAGCGCCTGGCCGAGCACATTGTTGATCTTGTGGCTGCCGGTGTGGTTGAGGTCCTCCCGCTTGAGGAAGATCCGCGGCGCCGGGCCCTGACCGGCGGCCTCAGCGGCAAAGCGGGGAACTTCGGTGAGCAGGCTGGGCCGGCCGGTGTAGTCGCGGCTGAGCCGCTGATACTCGGCGACGAAGTCCTCGTCGGTCTTGGCCGCCCGGAAGGCGGATTCCAGCTCATCCAGGGCAGCCACCAGGGATTCGGGCATCCAGCGTCCGCCATAGCGACCGAAATAGGGGCCTTCCGCATTGCGGTAGCGCGGGGTGCTCATCAGCTCTCCTCTCCGTGGGCCAGGGAGGCGGCCCGGAAGTCCTTGACCGCGGTTTCAGGGTCGCCGTGGCGCACCAGGGCTTCGCCGACCAGCACGGCATCGGCTCCCTGCCCGGCGTAGTCGCGCACTACAGATGCCGAATCGACGCCGGACTCTGCCACTCTGACCACGTCCTCGGGCAGGTGGCGGGCCATAGCGGAGTAGTGGGCGACGTCGACCTCAAGGGTCTTCAGATTGCGCACATTGACGCCGACGATCTGCGCCTGTGCGGCAGCGGCGCGTTCGATCTCCTCCTCGGTGTGGGCCTCCACCAGAGGATGCATACCCAGCTCCCTGGTCAGCGCGGAGAAGTCGCGCAGCTGTGCGTCGTCGAGTGCGGCGACGATCAGCAGCACCATATCCGCCCCGTAGGCCCGCGCCTCGTGGAACTGGTACTCATCGACCATGAAGTCTTTGCGCAGCACTGGAATATCGACGGCGTCCCGAACGGCTGCCAGGTCCTCCAAGGATCCGTTGAACCGACGCGGCTCGGTCAGCACGGAGACCACTGAGGCCCCTCCGGCCTGGTAGGAGCGGGCCAGGGAGGCCGGATCGGTGATCGGTGCCAGCGCGCCTTTGGAGGGCGAGGAGCGTTTGACCTCGGCGATGATCCGCACCCCGGAGGGGTCGCGGCGGCCCCCCTGCAGCGCGCTGAGTGCGTCCAGCGCCGGTGGGGCCTCGGCGGCGCGGCGGCGGATCTCGGTCAGCGGAGTCTCTGCCCGGCGCTGCGCAAGATCCTCCCGCACTCCGGCGATGATGGTGTCCAGGACCGTGGCCATGAAGGAAGCGATCAGTCGGTGCTGCGTTCGGGGCGGCGCTTCTGCTCGCCGCCTGCGGTATTGTCCGGGGAGGCCGGTCCGCGGTGGCTGCGGGGGTCCTCACCGCGGCGCAGCACCGCCTTGGAGTCCATCTCCACCCCGAAGCCCATCTTCTTCAGCACCACGCCGGCGACGATAGCCACCGGGACCAGCGCTGCACCGATGATGATCGCTGTCCACCAGGCATCGCTGAAGGACAGGCCGATGAAGCCGACGCCGGCGATGACCGAGCCGAGGATGATGATCCCGCACAGCGTCCAGGCCGCCGGGGTCGAGCCGTGGCCGATGTGGTCATAGTGGATGAACTCATCGGCCGAGCCCGGCTCCTGCTCGACGTCGCGCACCGGCGCCTGGCTCTTCACGGATCCCTGGCTGGTGGCCATAGGTGATTCTCCTCAAGTTTCTCTACAGGGCGTCGAAAATCTGTGCACTATTCTGCCACGCCGAGCCCGGTGGGTCAGACTTTGCCGGCCGCGCCTGGGCGAGAAGCGCCCTCAGGCTGAGGTGACCCGGGCTGCGGCAATGACATCATCGGCCGGAATCTCTCCCGGGGCGGTGCCTTGAAGGCCGGCGCGCCCCAGGGTGGTCTGGATGGCGGTGTTGACCGGCGTCGGGACTCCGTGCAGCCGTCCCAGCTGCACGATCTCTCCGTTGAGGTAGTCGACTTCGTGACTGCCTGCTCCGCGGGCGAAGCTCTGCCAGGTGGACTGCTGCCCGATGGTGTACCCGGAGGCGGGATCGACCTGGAACTGGCTCATATCGGCGGTGCGGTCCGCATCGCGGGCCACGGGGATGCCGGCGGCGGCGAGGGCACCGGCGGCCTCTTCGCTGACGGCGGCCGCCAGGTGCTGCTTGACGTCCGCGTCGGGGATCCGCATCAGGTCCAGTCCATTGCGCACGCTGCGCAGCAGCTTCAGTGCCTTCCATGCCACTACGTGGTCATCGACCTGCACCATCCAGTCGATGCGGCGCAGCAGCTGAGCGATCTGTTCGGCCTGCGGGTCGCTCCCGGCGGGCATGCGTCCCATCACGAAGACGGCGACCTTCGGGGCGGCGCCGGCGATGACGGTCCCGGTCTCGGTGTAGCTGGCCGGGATCAGGATGGATCCGCCGTAGACCTTCGAGAACCGGCGCAGCAGGATGGGTTCGGCCGCCAGTCCGTTCTGCAGGGTGAGGATGGGCCGCTCGCTGGCCAGCTGGTCGCCGGCCGGCTTCCACGCCAGCTGCTCGGCGGCAGCCTCCACGTGCTGAGTCTTCGTGGCCATGATCAGCAGGGGTGGTTTCCATCAATGGTCGCAACACCGTCCAGCAGAATTGAGACCGTGATGTCATCGCGTCGAGTGAAGAAAGGCCCGGGGCGTCGGCCGCTCTCGGCCAAGAGAGAACAGTTCATGCGCCTGCAGGAGCGGGGTTG
>NZ_JAJUJJ010000057.1 GCF_029265375.1 Nesterenkonia sp. | reverse complement strand
AGCCCTTGGCAACGCGGCACCAACGAGAACACCAACGGGCTGCTACGGCAATACTTCCCCAAAGGCACCGATCTCTCTCGATGGGGCGCTGAAGAAGTCGCAGCCATCGCTCACACCCTCAACACCAGGCCGCGGAAGACCCTGGGATGGAGAACCCCAGCTGAAGCGTTCGAAGACTATCTAGAATCAGTACAACAGCCAAGTGTTGCTACCACCGATTGAATTCACCCAGTATCGAGCGATTCGCTACACCGAGCGCCTGGATGAAGCAGAGGCTGTGGCCTCGGTGGGATCGAAGGGCGATTCCTACGACAACGCCATGGCCGAGGCGTTCAACTCGCTGTTCAAAGCCGAATGCGTGCGCAATCCGATCATGCGCCGCGGCGGGTGGCGCGGGATCAATGATGTGGAGATCGCGGTCGCGGAGTACATCGACTGGTACAACCACCGGCGCCTGCACGGAGAGATCGGGCACATCCCGCCCGCCGAAGCCGAGGAGCTTTACTGGAGCAAGCACCCGGTCGATGAGTATCCTCAAGATCACCCAGCTGCTGCTGGGATCCAATAATCAGGGTCTCTACCAGACCCGGGGCGCTTCAGAACCCGGAGGCCCTTGAACTCTCAGAGAACGTCATCGCTGATCAGAATGCAGAGATCGAAGAGATGGAAGAAATGCGCGATAGCCTCTAAACCATCAGTCCATCCCAAGAACTCGTCGAACTACTCAGCACCTAGGAGAACCCCCACCATGACTCGGGCCAGCCACACCAGACGACTCAGCACCACTGCCGCCGCGCTGGCAGCGATGATCTTCCTTGCGGCATGTTCATCGGAAGACCCCTCAACCACGTCTGGGGGCAGTGACACCGGGCTGTCAGCCTCCGGGTTGGAGGACGCCTCCGGACGTGAGCTTGTCGAAGAACTGGAAAGCCTGCCGCTGGATGAGCGCCCCACCGACTTTGTCGCATCCGTTGAGACAGAAGAAGTCGTGATGATCGATGAGGACGGCAACGAATCATCGGTGCCCCTGCCCGAGGACGAGTTCTACCTCTCGGTAGCACCCTACGTGGACCAGACCCACGACTGCTTCTTCCACAGCTTGACCACGTGCGTGGGCGAGATGGGGAACGAAGAACTGGAGGTGACTGTCGTCGACGAAGACACCGGAGAGGCCTTGTTCGATGAGACCGTTCAAACACACGACAACGGGTTCTTCGGACTGTGGCTTCCACGCGACGTGGACGCGGAACTCACCATTGAACACGATGGCCTGACATCGACCGTACCGATCTCGACCGGTGAGGGCGACCCGACCTGCCTCACCACCTCCCAGCTCACGTGACTCAGGGTCTGCTGTGCGTCGCCTCGGCAAGCAGGCAACTGGAACCAGAGTTGGCTCATTCGCCTCGGCTCTGACGGGCCGTGGCCCCGTGGTCTCTTGACTCTACCTATGGCGCACAATCTCTCGTGTGCGCGCCGATATGAAGATTGCGTGAAGTTCAGACCCGAACTGTTGTCCTTCTCACAACTGGTCAGTAGCGTCGAAGGAGGCCGGGGCCGTCCGGCGCCGGTAGGCCTATGAAGGAGCAAGAGATGACGCACGCCACCACAACCTCAATGATCGAAACACACCCCAAGGGTACAACTGATGGGCCTACCCTGAAGTAGTGGACATCTGAGATAGGTAGCAGCCTCCGCTGTTGCCAGAGAGGTGTCACGATGGAAACCATGAATAGGAAGCGCCGGAGCTTCACTCCGGAGTACAAGAAGGAAGCGGCCCGACTGGTGCT
>NZ_JAJUJJ010000020.1 GCF_029265375.1 Nesterenkonia sp. | reverse complement strand
TCACCGAGCTTACGGATGATCTGCTCCGGGGAATGCCGTTTCCTCTTCGCGGTCATAGTCACACCAGTCTTCCTCCCGCTAAGGGCGGGCGCTAGTGCAACTCACATAACTACTGGACCGAATCTAGGGGGTCACTCCACCCCGGCGCCCGTGCCTACCCGCATCCGCCCGACACGCACGCGGCGGACCGAGGCGACGTCGTAATCCGCTCCGCCCAGCTGAAGGACGCCGAAGCGCTGGGGCAGGCCCACGCCATCGCGGCCGAGGAAGCCTACGGGCATTACTTCCCTGAACAGTTCATGCGGCGCAACACCCCGCAGCGCCGAACTGAGATGTGGGCCGAGCTGCTCGCTGCCCCCGCCCCAGAGTCAGAGCGGCGCATCGTGGTCGCCGAGCGGGACAGCCGCATCATCGGATTCGGTGCATTCGGAAAGGCACGCGATGACGACGCCCCCACCCGGCACGAGCTGTGGCGGCTCTACGTCCTGGCCGAGAGCTACGGCACCGGACTGGCACACCGCCTTCTGGACGCCCTGGACCCCGGCCGCACACCCTCCTATCTGTGGGTGATGGAAGCCAACCAGCGCGCCATCGCCTTCTACCGCAAGCACGGATACCGGCCCGACGGCGCCGTGGAGCACCTGCCGCATATCGGGAACCTGCCCAAGATCCGCATGGTGCGGCGCTGAGCCTCCGCCGCCCCTCCGTGTGGCTCACCAGCGGGCCGCCGGCCCCCGCATAGGCTCACTCCATGGGCAGTACCTACGTGATCAGGCATCCGAAGCTGCATGAGGCCAAAGAGCTGGCCGAGGTGCACGTCACCGCCTGGAAGCAGGCATATGACGGGATCCTTCCGGATCAGTTCTGGAACGACGACGCCCTGCAGCGGCGCACCGAGTTCTGGCGCCAGATGCTGGCAGATCAGGCCCACCGCAGCCGCACCCGAGTCGCCGAAGCCGACGGCGACGTCGTCGGCATCGCTCAGATCGGGCCCCCGCGGGAAGACGATCTCGACGTCGAGCACGAGCTCTATATGCTCTACCTGCTCCAGGGCCACTACGGCAGCGGGGCGGCCACCGACCTGCTCACCGAGCTGCTGGGCACCAAATCGGCCTCCCTCTGGGTGCTCAAGGACAACCCGCGCGCTATTGCGTTCTACCGCAAACACGGATTCCAGCCCGACGGCACCGAGAAGGACCTGGGGGAGGACCGCGGCGCCGAAGCCCTGGCAGGGGTCGTAGAGATCCGCATGGTGCGCCCGGCCGGCGACTGAGCGCCCGCCGCCGATCTGGCAGACTCAGCACCATGCCCGAACTGCCCGAAGTGGAAGTGGTCCGCCGCGGAATACAGACCTGGGCGGCAGGCCGCCGTGTGGAGCAGGTGCTCGTCCACGATCCGCGCAGCCTGCGGCGCTTCGCCGAAGGACCCGAGGCCTTCACCGCGCAGCTGACCGGGCGGCAGCTCGGCGTCCCGCAGCGCCGCGGCAAATACCTCTGGGTGCCGCTGAGCGCGCCTGCCGATGAGTCGCAGACGGATGAGGATTCACCCCTTGGGGAGGACTTTTTCCGCGCCGGTGATCCGGCGCTGATGATCCACCTGGGCATGAGCGGCCAGGTGCTCATAGAGCACGACGACGCCCCCGCGGAGAAGCACCTGAAAATCACCCTGGAGCTCTCTGCCGCTGCGAGCCCCGCGCTGCCCGAGGAGTCAGGTCCGGACCCGGCAGGTGCCGCACCTGCGCCGGGCCAGCTGCGGTTCATCGACCAGCGGATCTTCGGCGGCATGCAGCTCAGCCCGTTGCAGCCTGACACCGCGGCAGCAGGCTCCGGCCGGCTCATCCCACAGGCGGCGGCGCACATCGCCCCGGACCCGCTGGAACCGGTGGTGGACCCCGAATGGCTCTTCCGTGCGCTGCGCCGGCGCCGCACCGGACTCAAGCGTGCCCTGCTGGACCAGACCCTGATCTCCGGGGTGGGCAATATCTACGCCGACGAAGCACTCTGGCGCGCCCGGCTGCACTACGCCCGCCGGTCCGAGACCATCACCCGGGCCGAGAGCACACGCCTGCTGCACGCCCTGCAGGAGGTGATGGAGGCCGCCCTGGCTGCCGGAGGCACCAGCTTCGATGCGCTCTACGTCAACGTCAACGGCGCCTCTGGCTACTTCGAACGCTCTCTGGAGGTATACGGCCAGGCTGGGCGGCCCTGCTCGCGGTGCGCCCAGCAGCACTCGGCCGGTGAGTTGGATGCTCGCCGCAGTCCCGGGGTCATCCGGCGGGAGAAGTTCATGGGCCGCTCGTCGTTCCTCTGCCCGGTGTGCCAACCGCGTCCGCGCCGCGGCCGCTGGTGAGATCCTCACCATGCCCGGCCGCATCGAATGCCGCAGCGGTGCGCTGCTGCAGCTGCCGCCACTGAACCGCCGGATCCAACTCCGGTGACAGGGTGTGCAGCTCCACCAGCTCCTGAGGCCGCCGCTGGTGGGGATCCTGCGCTGATACCCCAGTCCGGGAGGGACTGACCGCCCCTGCGCCGCGGGTGCTTCCGGCGGGGAACGGCCCGCGCTGAATCATGGAGCCGGGCATCAGGTTCATCATCAGCATCGCCAGCTCGCGGGCCGGCCCCTCGGCCACCACCACTGGGGCGCGCACAGTGACCGGCTCAATATCCGGGGTGCGCCGCAGCGCCCGCACGGCCACATCCACCCCGCCCTGGGCCGACTGCCCGGCGAACCATCCAGCCAGCATCAATCCATTCCACACCCGCCGCGGCCACCGGCGCAGCTGCGGCAGACGCTGAGGCGGCAGCAGCACCAGGCTCAGCCCCGCAGCGGCCGCGGCAGAGACCACACCATAGAGGGCATAGTCGGCATTCCAGCCCGCCAACGCCACCCAGAGCAGCCCCAGCGGCACCCCGCGAAGCACCGCGGAGACTGCCAGCCTCACCACTGAAGAGCTCACCACAGCCACCCCCATGCAAGAACGACGACGGCTCCGGTCAGCAGCACCAGGATCACCGCACCGGAGGCCCTCCACTGCACCAGCCGGCGCTCCACAGCAGCGGTGATGCGGCGCGCGCCCTCCGCGGCGTCGGCAGCAGCCCCGCCGAGACCCTCGCCCCACCGGCCCAGCTGCCGGTGGGTGACGTCCGCGGTCCGGATCCCAGTCCGACCGGCGCGCAGCACAGCCGACTCCTCGGCCACCACCAGATCCCCGGGCTGTACAGACGTGCCATCGGCACGCAGCCAGACAGGCAGCTTCCCCGCCGCGGCCGCAGCCCACACCGCAGCCCCGGCGGCCAACCCGAGCAGCAGCGGCCAGATGGCGTCCCACAGGGCCGAGGCCGTCCAGCTGAACTCGCCGGCCCCGGGGATCCACCAGGCTCCGATCAGCCACGGGAGGATCACACCGGCGGCGCAGACGCCCACCCAAGAGAGCAGCTCACCATCAAGGCTCCGCCGGGGTTCCCGCTCCGCCTGCCGCAGCAGGAACCCGAAGCGCATCAGCAGCACAGTGGAGCCGGTGGCCACCAGCGGCAGCAGCTGGTCCAGCCCCACGCCCATCACCTCCACCCCGGAGATCGCCTCCTTGGAGACATACTTGCCGTAGGCGCCCGAACTCAGCGGGCCCCCGCCACCGCCAGTGCGGCCCCGGCCATCCCCGCCAGCACCAGCAGGCCGGTAGGACCGCGGCCATAGTGCTGCAGCACCGGGACCCCCAGGAAGAGCGCCCCCTTGGCCAGACCGTGGTGGACGGCATAGAGCACAGCGGCCGCAGCGGCTCCGGTGGTCCCGGCCAGCAGGACCACCAGCAGCCAGGAGGCGCTCTGCTTCACCGCAGCGGCGGCCGCGGCCACCAGGTTCAGCATCAGCACTGCGAACACCGCAGTCAGCACCAGCTCGGCCACGCACCCTCCTCTCGCCGCGTCGGCACCCGGAAAAGCATGCTCAGCCCACCATCATTCCTCATCAGCGGCACTGAATGAGCGATCGGACAGCTGGCGGCGGCCGGTTGAACAGGCCACTGTGATAAGACATATCCAGGTCTGAACTTCACCTGAAATTCACCTGCAGGCCAGGTTGACGTCGCTCCATGCGTCCACAATCGACCAGGTCTGCACCGAACCCGAGAGGAGGCTGCGCCATCGCCGTCGGCACTGAGCATGCCCCCGCACGCGGGAACGACGCAGGATCCCCTGCCCCGGACCAGGCGCAGCTCGAGGCCGCCCGGAAACGGGCCCACCGGCGGAAGCTGTCCAAGAACTGGTCGCTGTTCATCCTCTTCGCCGGGCCCAACATCCTGCTGATCCTGGCGTTCATCTACTACCCGCTGTTCAGCAATATGTACTACTCCACGCTGGACTGGCGGCTGGGCGCCCGCACCGCCACTCCGGTGGGCCTGGACAACTACATCACCTTCTTCACCTCCCCCTCCGGGCAGGAGGTGTGGCGGGTCACCGGGATCTTCACCCTCGGGGCAGTGGCCGGATCTATGATCCTGGGTCTGCTGATCGCCCTGGTGCTCAACAAGCGGATCCCCGGCCGCACGGCGGCCCGCACCGCCGTGTTCAGCCCCTATGTGCTCTCCGGGGTGGGTGTGGCCCTGGTGTGGGACTTCATCTTCGACCCCAACCGCGGGGCGCTGATGCACCTGCTGGCTGTCTTCGGCATCGAGTCGCCGTCGTGGAAGCTCGACGCCGACTGGAACCTGGTGATGGTCATCATCGTCTATGTCTGGAAGAACCTGGGCTACTGCGCGGTGGTGTTCCTCGCCGGGCTGCAGTCGGTGCCGCGGGACCTCATCGAGGCGGCCATGATCGACAAGGCCGGGGCCGTCCGCCGGTTCTTCTCCATCGTGCTGCCGCTGCTGACCCCCACCGTGTTCTTCCTGCTGGTGACCAACATCATCTTCTCCATGACCAACGCCTTCGACATTCTGCGCACGATGACGCCCACCGGTCACGGCACCAACACGATCATCTTTGAGATCTACCTGCAGTCCTTCGGCCAGTACCAGCGGGCCGGCTACTCAGCCGCGATCGCCGTCGTCCTGTTCTTCACGCTGTTCCTCATCACAGCCGTCCAGCTGCGCTATGTGGAGAGGAAGGTGCATTACCAGTGACCCAGCGTCCCACCTCCACCCCAGCGCAGAACCCCGGGCTGATCGCCCCGAAGTCCCGGGTGCGCCACCGCGGCGAGCTCGCCCGAGCCTTCAGCCGGCAGAACCTGGTGGACACGCTGCTCACCGGGTACCTGCCGATCCTGATCGCCCTGATGGTCATTGTGCTGCCGCTGGCCTGGATGATCTCCTCCAGCTTCAAACCGCCCCACGAGATCATCACTCTCAACCCCACCCTGCTGCCGCAGGAGCCCACTACGGAGAACTACGCCGCGGTGGCGGACCGGGTCCCGCTGCTGACGGTGCTGGGCAACAGCATCTACGTCACCGTCATCGGGTCCAGCATCAAAGTGCTGCTGGCGATCACCACTGCCTATGCGCTGGTGTTCATCCGGGTGCCCGGCGCCAATCTGATCTTCCTGGGAATCCTGGTAGCGCTGATGGTGCCGCCGGAGGTCTCCATGCTGCCGAACTACCTGACCATCACCTCTCTGGGCGGCTACAACACCCTGTGGGGAATCATCCTGCCCGGACTCGGCACCGCCTTCGGCACCTTCCTGCTGCGCCAGCACTTCAAAGCCCTGCCCAAGGAGCTGTTCGAGGCTGCCGAGCTCGACGGCGCCGGCCACCTGCGCAAGCTGTTCCAGATTGCGGTGCCGGTCTCGATGCCGGCGATCGCCACCGTAGCGCTGGTGACCGTGGTCAACGAGTGGAACAACTTCCTGTGGCCGCTGATCATCGTCGACCGCGCCGAGAAGATGACCCTGCCGGTGGGGCTGAACCTGCTGCAGTCGGTGGAGCAGCTGACCTCCAGCTACGGCATTCTGATGGCCGGGGCGGTGATGGTCATCGTCCCGATGCTGGTCATCTTCGCGATGCTGCAGCGCTACATCGTCGCCGGCCTGACCCAGGGCGCGGTGAAGTAGCAGCCGATGAACCAGCACCATCACGCCCCGCACCCGGTGACCGCCGGAGCCGCACCCCGGGAGGACCATGAGGCCGCCTGACCACCCGACCCAGCACCCAACCCCTGAAAATCACCGATCAAGGAGCACCACGATGAACATCACTGCACGCACTGCGTGGAAGCCGGCGGCGGTCTTCAGCGTCGCCGCCCTGGCGCTGACCGCCTGCGGCCCGGACACCTCGGGAGAGGGCACCGCCGGCGAGACCGAGGAGATCGACTGGTCGGAGGTGGAGCCGGCAGAGTCCATCACCTTCTGGACTAACCACCCCGGCGGCTCCCAGGACGTGGAGCAGGAGCTGATCGACGAGTTCACCGAGGAGACCGGCATCGAAGTGGAGCTGGTCACCTCCGGAGCCAACTATGAGGAGACCTCCCAGAGGTTCCAGACCGCCCAGGGCACCGGCGACGTCGGCGACGTCGTCGTGCTCTCCGATGCCACCTGGTTCACCAACTACCTCAATGATGCGCTCATCCCCGTCGACGACGTGCTCGAAGCCGCCGAGGTGGACGTCTCCGGCTATGTGGAGGCCCTCTACGAGGACTACCTCTACGAGGACAGCCACTACGGTGTGCCCTACGCCCGCTCGACCCCGCTGTTCTACTACAACGCGGACCACTACGAGGAGGCCGGCATCGAGGATGTGCCCACCACCTGGGAGGAGGTCGAGGAGGTCTCCCAGCAGCTGATGGAGGCAGAGGTGGCCAGCTCGGCCTTCGCCTTCCCGCCGCAGGACCAGTATCCGGCCTGGACCATGGCCAACCTGGTGTGGGGCTACGGCGGCGGCTGGTCGGATGAGTGGGACTTCTCCACCGTGTCCTCGCAGGAGACCATCGAGGCGCTGGAGTTCGCCCAGGAGGCCGCCGGCGACTGGGCCTCGGTGGCCTCCGGCGACCAGGCCGACGACTTCGCCGCCGGAGTAGCCAGCCAGGTGGTGCAGTCCACCGGCTCGCTGGGCGGGATCCTGGAGTCGGCCGAGTTCGAGGTCGGCACCGCCTTCCTGCCCACCGGCCCCAACGGTGAGGAGAATGTGGTCCCCACCGGCGGTGCCGGGCTGATGATCGCCGCTGAGTCCGAGCCCGAGCGTCAGCTGGCCGCCGCCATGTTCGTCGGCCATATGACCTCCGCGGAGTCCACGGCGAAGTTCTCCGAGGCCACCGGCTACGTGCCGGTCCACCAGGACGCCGATATGAGCGATGTCTACGAGGAGACCCCGCAGTTCGAGACTGCGGTGAACCAGCTGGAGCGCACCCGTGTGCAGGACTTCGCCCGAGTCTTCCTGCCCGGCGGTGACCTGGAGCTGGCCCAGACCTTGCAGCGCATCCTGACCGAGGATGTGGACGTGGCCGAGGAGATGGAGCGCGTGGAGGGCGAGTTCGAGTCCCTCTATGAGCGCGATCTGGCCGCCGAGTTGGACGGCTGATCCTGAGGCTTCCCTCAGCACACGGCGGGCCCGGGGTGTTTCCCCGGGCCCGCCGCTGTTTTAGGGTTGATCTCGGACGAAGACGCCCATAAGGAGGACCTGATGGCTGAGAAGACCCCGCACCAGAACATCACCTTCCCGCTGCCCGGCGCCGATGTCACCGACACCGGTCACGGCTACCTGGCGACCCCGCCGTCCGGCTCCGGTCCTGGCGTCATCGTCATCCAGGAGTGGTGGGGACTGACCGACCACATCAAAGATGTGGCCGACCGGCTGGCCGCCGAAGGATTTGTGGCTCTGGCGCCGGACCTCTACGGCGGATGGATCACTCACGACGGCGATGAGGCCGGAGAGATGATGTCCAAGCTTCCCGCTGAGGAGGGCGCCCGCCAACTGGCCGGGGCCACAGACTTCCTGCTGGCCCACGAGGCAGTCACCTCCTCCACCGTGGGAGCCATCGGCTTCTGCATGGGCGGAGGGTTCGTGCTGGCGCTGGCCGCCCAGCAGGGGGAGAAGGTGTCCGCGGCCGTGCCGTTCTACGGTGTGGGCCAGGCGGTGCCCGAGAGCTACACCGGTCTGAAGGCTGCAGTGCAGGGCCACTACGCCAACCAGGACCAGATGTACCCGCCGGAGAAGGCCCAGGCGCAGGAGCAGCAGATCCGCGAGGAGTCCGGCGCGGAGGTGGAGTTCTTCTACTACGACGCCGGCCACGCCTTCCACAATGATGAGAACCTGATCGGCACCTACGATCCGGACCTGGCGCGCCTGGCCTGGCAGCGCAGCGTGGACTTCCTGCGCACCAAGGTGGCCTGAGCAGCCCGGCCCGGTCGGCGGCGCCGTCGTCGTTATTCCATGCCGTGCGGCAGTCCGCTGCGGCGCCGTCGTCGTCGCTTCCCTGCCGCCGAATGCCTGTGGTCGCATAGGGTGGAGTTCATGGAGGACTCGCCCTACCGATTTGCTCCCATGAGCCTGCAGGACGCCGAAGCCTGGGCGGAGCTGACCAACCACCTGGCCGAAGTGGACGGCACGGAGGAGTTCTACGAGGCGGAGGACCTCGCTGAAGAGTTGGAGGACCCGCGTCTCGATCCTCGGAAGGACACTCTGGCGGTTTGGTTCGGGAACCAGGTGGTCGGGTTCGGCACCGTCCGAGTGCCGGCCAACCCCGGCCATCAGGACGGACGGGTGAGCGTCTGGCTCGACGGCGGAGTCCACGCCGAACACCGCCGCCGGGGCCTGGGCACCCGGATCATGGATTTCCTGGAGGCCCGCGGAGCGGAGCTGAAGGAGGTCCGTCACCCCGGCACGGACTGGTACTTCGCCACCGGCGGTGGGCGCGAGGGCTCCTCCGCCCGCGCTTTCCATCAGCGCCGCGGCTACCAGGTGGCCCGCTACTTCCACCTGATGAGCCGGGAGCTGACCGGCCAGGATGCCGAACTGACTGAGCAAGTGCGGCTGGGAGACGGGTTGAGCATCCGCGCTCCCCGACCGGAGGACGAGCAGGCGGTCCTGGCCGCCCACACGGCCGCCTTCGTGGACCACTGGGGCTCAGCCGCCCCGGACCCTGAGGTCTGGCACCAACGGTGGACCGCCCGCAGCAACCGGTTCGCCGAGTCCCGGATTGTGGTGGATGAGAACGGCAGCATCGCCGGCGCCGGCCAGGTGCTGGCCTATTCGCTGTGCGGGCAGTGGGTGGACGGCGAGATCTACGTGAACCTGGTGGGCACCGTCCCGGAGGCCCGGGGCCGCGGGCTGGGCAGCGCGGCGCTGGCCCACACGGTCGCCGCGGCCGCGGACTCTGGGAAGTACAGCACTATCGACCTGGACGTGGACACAGAGTCGCTCACCGGAGCTACGCGGCTCTACGAACGCCTCGGCTTCACGGTGAAGCACACCACCGCCGCCATGCGGCGCTATCCCTCCCAGCCCGCCGAGCAGGCTAGCCGGCCGGGCAGCCCGGCCCATGAGTGACCAGCCGTCCCCGCAGCTGCGCTTAGGGGCGATCCCGGGGGCCACTCCGGATAAGTGGGCCGCCCGTTGGCGGGAGAGGTTCCCCGGCACACAGCTGCACGTGGACTACTACGACGACGCCGGGGTGCTGCAGCGGCTGCGTGCCTCCACTGTGGATCTCAGCTACCTGCGCCTGCCCGCCGAAGCGGAGAGCCAGGTGCCCGAGGATGTGCACCGGGTATGGCTCTACACCGAGGAGACGGTGGTCTGCGCGGCGGCGGAGCACTGGATCGCCGCTGCCGACGCGGCGGTCGCGTGGGAGGAGATTGCCGAGGAGAACTTCCTGGACCCTGCCGAGATGATCCGTCCCTGGGAGGGCGAGCCGCAGCCCCACCGCACGGAGACAGACCCCGGCCCTGAGACCGATTCCGCTGCCGAGGCTGAGTCCGAGATGGCCACGGATCCGGGCCCCGGGGCTGAACCTTCTGAGGTGCACCACCCCAAGTCCGGGGCCCACCTGGCCCGCGCTGAGCGGCTCGCAGTGGAGGTCGCCGCCAGCGGCGCCGGGCTGGTGCTGCTGCCGGCATCGGTGGCGCGGATGCTCAGCCGCAAGGACGTGGTGATCCGCAGTGTCGATGGACTTGCCGGTCACCGGACCGGACTGGCCTGGCTGCGCGAACGCGACGACGAGCAAATCCAGGAGTTCATCGGCATCGCCCGGGGCCGCAGAGCCGGGTCTCCACGGTCTGCGGCAGGCTCACCGCGCTCCGCCTCAGGTGCGGCACCGGGGTCCGGGTCAGCGGCGCAGCGAAAGTCCCGGAAGAACCCTGGCATGGGGAAGAAGGCCCGCAGCGGAAGGGCCGGCTCCGCGCAGGGAAGGCCGCGGTCCCGGCGTCGGGGGTGAGACCGCTCAGGCGGGAAGCTTCTCCCGCAGCGCGCGAGCGGCGGCAGCCGGATCGGCCGCCTGTGTGACGGCTCGGACCACCACCACCCGATCGGCGCCCGCCGCGGTGACCTCACCGATGTTCTCCGCGTTGATCCCGCCGATGGCGAAGAACGGCTTGGCAGACTCCAAGCTCGCGGCGGCTGCGGGCAGCTCGGTGCCGACGGCGGGCCGGTCCGGTTTGGTCGGGGTCTCCCACACTGGTCCGGTGCAGTAGTAGTCGATGCCGATATCCGAATCGGCCTCACGCACCTGGTCCAGGGTCTGGCAGGAGCGTCCCAGGACGACGTCGTCGCCCAGGATCATTCGCGCCTGCTCGGTGCTGAGGTCCTCCTGGCCCACGTGGAAGACATCCACCCCGGTGATCGCGGCAATATCTGCCCGGTCATTGGCTGCTGAGAGTCCGCCGTACTCGTCGGCGACTTCCTTCAGCAGCGTCAGGGCAGCGATCTCGGTCTGTGCGGAGACCTGCTTGTCGCGGACCTGGATGATGTCCGTACCGCCGCTGTAGGCCGCTGCGAAGAACTCCCGCAGCGCGTCGAAGTCCAGTTCGTCCACCGGCCCGGCCTCTGGGCGGCGGAGGAACCGCTGCAGGTCCGTGCATACGTAGAGGCGGGAGGACAGCAGGCGCTCGCGGCGCAGCTGGCCCAGCTGAGTCGGTTCCGGCGTCTCCGTCATACATCCAGCCTACCGGCCGTCCGGGCATTCAACGTGTCGGAAGGGCCCAAAATCCCGGTCAAAATCTGCTAGTTTGGGCCTTTTCAACACGTGATGTGTCCGGGCGTGAAGGTCCAGCATTCGGGACGGCATGAGGCGGCTGTTGACCGCCGAAAGGCGCGCGGCAAAGCTGTGAGTCATGCCTCATTCGCACTCTGCCGCCGTTCCCGCTGACCAGTCCCCGCGCAGCGCCAAGGTCGCTGTGACGATCTTTCCGCTGCTGATCATCGCCGGGGCCGTCCTGGCCCTGCTTGCTCCGGGGACCTTCGCCCCGCTGGGGGCGGGAGTGACCTATGCGCTGATGGTCATTATGTTCGGCATGGGGCTGACCCTGACGCTGCCGGACTTCGCCCTGGTGGTGAAGCGACCGCTGCCGGTGGTGGCCGGGGTGATCTTCCAGTTCGCATTCATGCCGCTGCTGGCACTGGGGATCGCCTGGGTGCTGCAGCTTCCGCCGGCTCTGGCTGCAGGACTGATCCTGGTGGGCTCGGTGCCCGGCGGGACGTCGTCGAATGTGGTGACCTACTTGGCGCGCGGGGACGTGGCGCTCTCGGTGACGATGACCTCGATCTCTACACTGCTCTCACCGCTGCTGACTCCGCTGCTCACCCTGTGGCTGGCGGGCCAGTACCTGCCGGTGCCGGCCGGAGATATGGCCTGGAGCATTGTGCAGATTGTGCTGATCCCTGTGGTGGGCGGCATCCTGCTGCGCCTGCTGCTGACCCGGGTGGTGGAGGCGGTGCAGCCGGCCCTGCCCTGGATCTCCGTACTGGGCATCACCTATGTGGTCATCGCGGTGGTGGCCGGCTCCCATGACGTGCTGGCCTCCGCCGGCGTGCTGCTCCTGCTGGGCGTGGTGGTGCACAATCTCTGCGGCTACGGCATCGGCTATGCCGCAGCCGCGCTGACTCGAGCGCCGGTGCCGACCCGGCGCGCCATCTCCGTGGAAGTCGGTATGCAGAATTCGGGACTCGCCGCGGGCCTGGGCGGGGCTCATTTCTCGCCGGAGGCCGCGCTGCCCGGAGCGATCTTCTCGGTCTGGCACAACATCTCCGGCGGACTTCTGGCCTCCTTCTGGGGAGCCAGGCGCCCTGCGAAGAGCTCCGCTGCCGAATCCCGTTCGAGGGCATAGCGAAAGCCTGCACGGCCGGGCGGTTCGGCACCCGGGGGCAGGCTTTCAGTCGGTTTCAGTGCGGCTGGACACCGCAGCCGGTCAGGATCAGGCCGGCACCTCCGAGGACTGGGAGACCAGATCCAGGAAGCTGCGGTTGAAGTCCTCCAGATCGTCGGGAGTCCGGGAGGTGACCAGCCCGTTGGACACCACAGCAGAGTCATCCACCCACTCGGCGCCCGCATTGGTCAGATCGGTCTTCAGCGAGGGATAGCTGGTGACCGTGCGTCCGGAGGCGGCACCGATCTCGGTGAGGATCCACGGTCCGTGGCAGATGGCGGCCACCGGCTTGCCGGCGTCGAAGAACGCCTTCACAAAGCGCTGGGCGTCCTGGTCGATGCGCAGCGCGTCCGCATTCAGCGTCCCGCCGGGAAGCACCAGACCGTCGTAGTCGCCGGCGTCGGCCTGGGGCAGATGCACGTCCACGTCAAAGTGGTCGGCATGCTCCCAGTCGCCCTTCATCGCCTGGATCCGATCTTCCTTGGGGGAGACGATCACAGGGGTGCCGCCGTGCTCCTTGACCGCTGCCAGCGGTTCGGTCAGCTCCGGCTGCTCCACGCCATTGGTGACCAGCAGTGCAATCTTCTTTCCGGTGATGTGGCTCATCTGAGAATTCCTCCTTCAGGATTCTCATCGTTTCGGCCTTTCAACCGCGTACGTGCCTCACTCTAGGAGCCGGATCTGGAGGTGCAACCCATATCAGCTCAACACTTGCTCAGTATTCGCCGCAGGAAGGGTGGGCCGCTGGGCAGACGGCGGACGTCAGAGCACCTGGGCGGCCTGGCTGAATTCCAGCCGGCCCCCGCGGGGGCGGATCGCGGCCTCATCCTCCGGGTTGGGTGCGTGGCCGACATTGATGGCCACCAGAGTCTTCCATCCGTTCTCGGTGTGGATCACCGAATCCACGCCCTCGGGGTTCAGCCCGGTCATCGGGCCGACCTCCAGCCCGACTGCGCGCAGCCCCAGCAGCAGGTAGCCGACCTGGATGCTTCCGGACTGACGACCGACGGTTTCGCGCATCTGGGGTTTGGCCGCGAAGCTCTCCCGGGCACCCTCCCGCTGCGGGGCCAGCAGCTCCATGTGCTCATGCCAGTCCGGGGCGTAGGCGGCGATGATGGTCAGCGGGGCAGCCAGCGTCTTCGCCCGGTTGGCCTCTATGAAGTGCTCCACCACTTCCTCCCGCTTCGCCCCGGGTGTCAGCAGCGTCAGCCGCAGCGGCTGGGAGTTGAACGCGGTGGGTGCCCAGCGCATGTGCTGGTAGGCCTCAGCGATGAGGTCGGGGCTCACCGGTTCGTCAGTGAAGGTGTGCGTGGTGTGTGCCTGATCGAAGAGTCGGTGCAGCGCAGCGGCGTCCAGCGTCTTCGCAGTGGCAGGGGCGGTCATGAAGTTCCCGTCATCCTCTCGGGTCGGTGGCTTGTCTCTGCTTCCAATCTACCGGGGGTCGGGGGATGAGCAGTCCCTGTGGCGCACGCCACAGGAGCCCTCCGCCCGGCTGGGGGAGTAGTACACTGTTCCTCACGTCGTCACGGTGGGATCACTCGCACTCATGACGGCGCTCCAGCGGGCGTAGCTTAATGGCAAAGCTTCTGCTTCCCAAGCAGACGACGCGGGTTCGATTCCCGTCGCCCGCTCTGTTGCGAAGGGTCACGACGGCGCAAGCGGCAGGGCTGTGTGGAGGCCCGGCTTATCAGGCGCTGCCGGCCCACTCTCTCCTGGTCCAGAGCCCATCCTCGCCGTTCGTCACGGTGCCGCAGATCCAAAAACATTTCACCTGGTGGACGGCTGCGCTTCAGAGAGGTGAGGCGGTGCGGGCCGTAGCTATGCTCAGGGTCGGCGAGACGCCCAGCCCCATTCAATGACGAATAGGACCAAGCTGCTGTGACTGAGACCCTTACAACCCTCCCCCGTCAGGCGACGTCGTCGGACGCTCCCCGCAAGTCTGCCGGCCATGTCATCGTGGACACGCTGGTGGCCCACGGTGTGGAACGCACCTACGTGGTTCCCGGAGAGTCGTACCTGGACGTGCTGGACGGGCTCTACCATTCCCCGATCGAGACCATCGTGTGCCGGCACGAGGGCGGGGCCGCCTATATGGCCGAGGCCGACGGCAAGATGTCTTCGGTGCCGGGCGTGGCCATGGTCACCCGCGGGCCGGGGGCGGCGAATGCCCATGTGGGCCTGCACACCTCCTGGCAGGACTCCACGCCGATGGTCCTCTTCGTGGGACTCATCCCCTACGAGCACCGCGACCGGGAGGCGTTCCAGGAATTCGATCCGCATGCCTGGTTCGACTCCGGTGCCAAGCGGGTGATGGTCCTCGACCATGCCGAGCGGGCCTCCGAGATCGTGGCCGAGGCGATGTTCGCCGCGAACTCCGGTCGCCCCGGCCCGGTGGTGGTGGGTCTGCCCGAAGACATCATCCAGCAGGAGATCGACGCCGCCCTGCACCCACCTATTCCAGTGGCCACCGGCGGTATGACCGTCAATGACTGGAAGGCGCTGCGCGATGCCCTGCAGTCCGCGGACAAGCCTCTCTTCGTCACGGGTGGAAACGACTGGACCCAAGAGGGCGCGCGCGGACTCACACAGTGGCTGGAGGAGCACCATCTCCCGGCCGCAGCCGAGTGGCGCACCGAGGGAACGGTTCCCTTCGGCTCGCCCTCGTATGTGGGGCCGATCGGCTACGGGCGCCCGAAGGTGACCCGGGAGATGCTGGAGGAAACCGATCTGCTGGTCTTCGTGGGCACCGTCCCCGGTGACGTGATCACTGACGGCTTCCTGGTCCGACAGGACTGGGGGAAGAAGAACTTTCTGATCACCATCGACCCGGCTCTGCGCGGACGCTCCGGCCCCGTCACCTACCAGATAGTGTCCAAACCGGACGCGTTCGTGCGCGACCTGGTGCGCATCGACCTCCCGGCGAAGCCCGCCTGGAAGGAATGGACCGCGCGACTGCGCGCCCAACAGGTCGAATTCTCCACGCCGGTCGCAACCGTCCCGACCGAGGGCAGAGCCCGGATGGACACCATGATGGCTCAGCTGGCGGATCGGCTGCCCGAGGACGCCATGTGCACTTTCGGTGCCGGGGAGCACACGAACTGGGCCCACCGCTACTTCCCCGCCAAGGGGTACGCCGCAATGATCTCCGCACGCAACGGCTCCATGGGTTACTCGGTGCCCTCGGCAGTGGCGGCCTCGCTGCGGTATCCCAGCCGTCGAGTGGTCACAATCGCAGGTGACGGCGAGTTTCTGATGAACGGTCAGGAGCTGGCCACAGCCGCACAGTACGGAGCCACCCCGTTGGTGATCGTGATGGACAACCAGGAGTACGGGACCATCCGCACCCACCAGGAGCGCGACTACCCGGGCCGGATCTCGGGCACGCAGCTGCGGAATCCGGATTTCGCCCTCATGGCGCAGGCCTTCGGGGGGTTCGGGGTCCGGGTGGAGCAGGACTCGGAGATTCCTGGAGCGCTCAACGCGGCGCTGGCGGCCATCGACGACGAAGGCCGCTTTGCCCTCATCCACCTGATCGTGGAGCAGCGCCTCAAGGCATACTGACCCGGGGGCGCGATTGCGCTAGCGTGATCAGATGAACTCCTCATCCCTGGACGATGTTCTTGAGCGGGCCGCGTGGCACGGGCTGGCGCTGAACGCGCAGACCGTGGAGATCAACGAATCCGGACTGGATTTCACCGTGGCGTTGGCCGACGACGCCGCCGGGGACCGGTGGGTGCTGCGCATCCCGCGCAGACCTGATGTGGTGGAGCGTATGCACCAGGAGGCACGCATCCTGGACCTGGTCCGCCCCTATCTGAGCCCGGCTGTGCCTGATTGGATCATTCAGGCCGAGGAGCTGCTGGCATACCGGGCACTTCCCGGACGTCCGGGGATGAACCTGCTCGGCGGAGAGCCGCAATGGCATATGGACCCCGAGTCCCCCCAGTTCGCCGAGGAACTGGGCCGTCTGCTGGCGCAGCTGCACAGCATTGACCCGGAGGAGGCTCGAGCGGCCGGCGTCGAGGTGCGCACTCCTGAGCAGGTCCGCCAGAACTGGCAGGAGGAGATTGAGACCGTAGCCGCGGAGTTCGACGTCGCTGCTGACCTGCTGCGCAGATGGCGAGGGTGGCTGGACGCCGACCAGCTGTGGCCTCAGAGCACCGTCATGACCCACGGAGAGATGTATCCGGCCCACGTGCTGCTGAGCGAGTCCGGTGAGATCACCGGAGTGCTGGACTGGACCACTGCGCGGGTTGATGATCCCGGGCGCGACTTCGCCTACCAGTTCTCCATCGGTGGCCAGGAAGCCTTCTCCCGCACGGTGGAGGCTTATGAGCAGGCCGGCGGCGAGGTGTGGCCGCACCTGGCCGAGCACGCCCACGAAATCTGGGCAGCCTCTCCGGTGGCCTACGGAATGTTCGCGCTGACCACGGAGGACCCGCAGCACCGTATAGCCGCGGCCGCTCTGCTCAACCCCGACGCCACCAACTGAGCCTGCAACCGCGCTCCGGAAGAATGTCCGGCTCGTATGCGATACTCAAACACATCAACAGTGCAGGAGGCACCCACCATGGCACTTGCTCCCGTTGACTATGTGAGCGAAGACCAGCTCCAGGAGGAGCGCCGACGTCTTCTTGAGCAGGTAGGTTTTTCCGAGGAGAGCTTTCTTCGCCAAGGAGACTCGTGGTCCCTGAACACTGAAGCGCAGTGGCAGGCTTTCGAGCGGCTGAAAGGTATCCGGTTCCTCTTGGGAGAAGATGACTGATCTGCCTGCTGATCAGCAACTGCTGAGCGAATCGAAAATCTTCGCCGAGCGGCTCAACGACCTGATCGTCCGGGTATTTCAAGACATCGAATCGCACTTTCGCGCGCAGATCGGGCCACGTGGGGTCAGAGTGGAACTCACTGAGCCGATTCCCCTGATTCGACGTGGTGAAAGCCGACAATTTGCGGTGCTTGCAGCGCACTTCAATTGCACGTGGAGCTCCGTGAAAGGCATCCTGGCAGTTCGAGGCTCGTCATTCATTCTCAGAACGCCCGAGGTTCAGGGGCCGCCGGTGCTGCAGATCGACTACCAGAGAGATATGGAGTCACCGAAGCGACCTGTCTCCCACATCAACGTATCGTCACAGCATGAGGGGCTGCTCAGGATGGTCGATCCAGATTCTCTGGTCGCGGGCAACCATGAAAGAGCCCGCGCCACGCACCGTCTTCACCTGCCGAACGGCGGCCACCGGTTCCGCCCTTCGATTGGGGACGTCATCCACATGCTGGTCGCTGAGTTTGATATTCGCCGGCTCCCCACCTGGAAAAAGGCGGTGAATGAACACCGCGCAATGTTCAGGGAGTACCAGACAGCTGCGGTGGTCCGGGATCATCCCCGCCGAGCCAAAGAAGAGCTGGAGGCCCTGGGCTATGACGTCACGTGGGCCGGCGACGGAGAGGAACCTACGACCTACCGGGAAGACCGGCTGACAGCGTTCTGATGGACAGCCTTTCCGTTCCGAAGTCAGCGTCGACCGTCGTCGTGGGAGCCGGCGTCGTCGGGCTGGCCAGCGCGTGGCAGCTGCGGCGGGCTGGGCACGCAGTGACTGTGATCGACCCCGCTCCCGGCAAGGACGCCTCCTATGCTGCGGCAGGCATGCTCGCGCCCATCAGTGAGGTCCAGTACGGGCAGCAGCAGCTCTGGGATCTCATGACCGCCTCCCGGGCCGAGTACCCGGATTTCATCGATTCGCTGCGGGCGGCGGTCCAGGAACCCACCGGCTACCGGGAGAACGGCACCATTCTAGTGGCCGCAGACCCCTCCGACCGGGACAGTGTCACAGCATTGGTGGACCTGCAGACCCGCCACGGCATGGACGTTCACCCGCTGACCGGCACCGCACTGCGCCGCCGCGAACCGTCACTGACGCCGGGCCTGGCCAAGGCCTGGGACATCCCCGGAGACCACCAGGTGGACCCCCGTCTGCTGGTGCGCAGCCTGACCGCTGCGCTCGGCGCAGAGCCCCGCAGGGTGGGGCCAGGTGCGGGACCGCCCGCCCAGTGGATGACCGCTGCGGTCACAGCGGTGGAGCCGGCGCCCGGCGGCGGCGGTCAGCTCACCCTGCAGGACGGCACCACCCTGCAGGCCGAGCGCATCCTGCTCAGTCCAGGGCTGGGCTACGCGCAGATCGCTGGACTTCCGCAGCACCACCGGCTGGACCTGCGCCCGGTCCACGGAGACGTGCTGCGGCTGCGGGTCCGGCCCGAGCAGCTGCTTCAGGGGGAGGAGCATGTTCTGCACGCTACGGTCCGCGCCACCGTTGCCGGGCGCTCGGTGTACCTGGTGCCCCGGGCAGACGGCGGCCTGGTGATCGGAGCCTCCTCCCGGGAGGACGGATTGGCCGGTACCCACGCCGGCAGCGTCGCCGAGCTGCTCCAGGACGCCATCGCCGTGCTGCCGGCAGTGCGCGAGATGCACCTGGAGGAGATCACCACGCGCGCCAGGCCCGGCACCCCCGACGACCGTCCCTACCTTGACCAGCTGGCAGAAGGCATAGTGGTCTCCACCGGTTTTCACCGGCACGGAATACTGCTGGCCCCGCTGGCCGCACGGCTATCCGCCGCACTGCTGGAGGGGCGGCAGCTCGGCGTATCCGATGCCGCATCTCTGGAGTCCATGCGCTGCTCCCGGCCCTGAGCCGGCTTGCCGCAGCCTTGCCGGAGAACGAGCAGGCCATTCACGGAGCACTGTGCCGCTGGATCGCCCCGGCCCTGCGCCAGTATGCCGCCTCCGGCAAGCTGCTGCTGGGCGACTATGCCTCCGCCCAGAGTCTGATCGAACCACTGGTCCAACCGCCGGTGACCAGCTCCGGACAGTACAGCGGCCACCGGCTCTACCGGGCCGGGCTGAAGACCCTGATTCTGGCCAGCAGCGGAGATCACCGGGGAGCGGAGGAGCTGCTGGACTGGGTCCGG
This sequence comes from Nesterenkonia sp., assembly GCF_029265375.1. GTDB lineage: Bacteria > Actinomycetota > Actinomycetes > Actinomycetales > Micrococcaceae > Nesterenkonia. The sequence continues at coordinate 32,423 of NZ_JAJUJJ010000020.1, read as the reverse complement.
GGATTCCCGCTGCCGGCCGGATGGGAGACCACCTGGCCCGGCGTCCCCGCCGCGGTGGCCGCTTCCTACATAGCCATCGCAGATGGCGATCCCGATCAGGCCCGGGCCCAGCTGGCCCTCACCGAGCCTTATGAGCTGCTGGTGGACCTCTGGCCGCTGATTCTGGACCAGCGGGCCCGCCTGAGCCTCTACTTCGAGCCGTCATCCGGGCTCCACGAGTTCCTTGATGCGCTTCGGGCGCGTCAGAGCATCGCTCCCACCAGCAGGTACTGGCAGCTGCATCTGCACGTGCGGGCGGTCGGCTTCGCGGTCGACGCCGGATCGCTGCCGATCGCCGCCCACCACCTGCAGCGCTGCCGCGGCCTGGACTATCCCGGCCGGCCGGGGCTGAGCGTGGAGCGGGCCGAGGCGCTCTACCTGCTCGGCGTCGGCCGGGTGGAGCAGGCGCGCGCCTTAGTCCAGACCTGTCTGCTGCGGGAGGACGTCACTGCCCGGGAGAAGTTCACCCTGCGCTACCTGCTGGCGATCAGCGAGCACCGCCTGGGGCGGACCGAGCACGCTCGCAGCGAACTCCACGCGGCATTGCGGCTGGGCGACGATGTCTCCCTGGCGCACTTTCACTCAGCGGCCACCTTGGCGGAGATGCTCACCGCCTATGCCCCCGATCGGGAGGACCTGCTCGCCGAAGTCCGGCAGCGGCTTAGGATGGATTGAAACCCGGCCGCACCGGTGAGGAAGACAGTTCCGGCGCTGCAGAATGCTCAGCCGGAGCCTTCGGAAGCCCGGGAACACTGGGCCCCAGCGGAACGTTGTGACGAGGACCTATGCCTACAGTTCGTATCAATGACACCGAGACCATGCTGCCGGAGGGCGCGCGCGTGCTTGAGGCGGTGGCGCACACCACCGGACGGGAGCTGACGGATACCGGTGCTCCCGCCGACGGCGGACGGCTGGGGGTGGCCGTGGCCCTGGCCGGAGAGGTGGTGCCCCGCAGCCGCTGGTCCGCCACTGAGCTCAGTGACGGCGATGCGCTGGAGATCGTCACAGCGGTGCAGGGCGGCTGAGCGATGACCCCAGAACCTACGACTCCCCAGCACAGCCGCGCCGTGCCCAGCCTGCAGGTCGGCGACTACATCCTCGAGTCCCGCCTGATCATGGGCACCGGGGGCATCACCGACCTCGCGGCACTGGAGAAGGCGCTGCGCACCTCGGGGACCACGCTGACCACAGTGGCGATGCGCAGGTACTCCCCGGAGACCAAGACGTCCGTCTTCGCCATGCTGGAGCGGCTGGGAATCGACGTGCTGCCCAATACCGCCGGCTGCTACACGGTTAAAGACACGGTCCTGACCGCAGAGCTGGCACGCGAGGCGCTGGAGACCAACCTGATCAAGGTGGAGGTCATCGCAGACGAGCAGACGCTGCTGCCCGACGTCGTCGAAACCCTTGAGGCCACAGAGCAGCTGGCCGAACGGGGCTTCATCCCCATGGTCTACACCAGCGACGATCCGGCCGCCGCCCTGCGCCTGGAGCAGGCGGGCGCGGCAGCAGTCATGCCCCTGGGCGCTCCGATCGGCACCGGGCTGGGCATCCTGAATCCGCACAATATTGAGCTGATCTGCTCCCGCGCCTCGGTGCCGGTGGTGCTCGACGCCGGCATCGGCGCCGCCAGCGAGGCCGCCCAGGCCATGGAGCTGGGCTGCGAAGCAGTGCTGGTGGCCTCCGCCGTCACCCGCGCCCAGGACCCGGAGGCGATGGCTGCCGCCGTACGGCTGGCCGTAGAGGCCGGCTGGCACTCGCGCCGGGCCGGCCGCATCCCGCAGCGCCGCCATGCGGTGGCCTCCTCCCCGATGGAGGGAATCATCAACCCGGTGGAGGACCTCACATGAGTGCGCACCGGCGGGCGAGCCGGCGCCGCCCGGCGAGCTGGGACGGCAGCGGCACCAGCCTGGCGCCCGCCGCGGCCGCGGCATCCGTCATAGGTCTGTCGAGTCCTCATAGGGCTACCAGGCTATGAATCGTCGATACCTGTATGAAGATTGAGAGGGGCACCCGGCATGAGCCTGGAGAAGTTCTCCCGCACGCAGGCTGAGCGGTTCCAGCGGCACTTCGCCCTGGCCGGCTTCGGCATCGAGGCGCAGGCCCGGCTGCTGGAGTCGCGGGCCGTGGTGGTCGGTGCCGGCGGCCTCGGGGCCCCGGTGCTGACCTATCTGGCCGCCGCAGGGGTTGGGGCGATCGACGTGATCGACCACGATGTGGTGGACCGCTCCAACCTGCACCGGCAGGTCATCCACTCCGAATCCAGCCTGGGGAAGCCGAAGACGGCGTCGGCGGCCGAGCGGATGCGCGGACTGCACCCGGAGGTGAAGATCACCGAGCACCGGGTGTCGATCACCGCGGAGAACGCCGCAGAGCTGATCGCCCCGGCGGACATTGTGGTGGACGGCTCGGACAACTTCGCCACCCGCTACGTGGTCTCCGATGCCTGCGAAATCGCCGGCACACCGCTCATCTCGGGATCCATCCTGCGCTTCGCCGGCCAGGTCGGCATGTTCTGGTCGGCACCGGATGAGCGCCACTGGGACCCGGCATGGGCCGAGGCCGGACGCGGCCCCACCTACCGGGACCTCTACCCAGAGGCCCCCGACGCCGGCGAGGTGCCCACCTGCGCGGAGGCCGGTGTGATCGGGGTGCTGCCGGGAGTCATCGGCTCGCTGATGGCTGCTGAAGCGGTGAAGTTCCTAGCCGGCGTCGGCGAGCCGCTGCTGGGCCGGGTCCTGACCTATGACGCGCTGACCTCACGGTTCAGAGAGATCCGCCTGGCCCCGGACCCGGCACGCGAACCGGTGCGAAGCATTGGGGCCGATGTGGCGGGTCTCGGCGGCGGCCCCGCCGCAGGGGATCAGCACGGCGCCACCAGCACGGACCACGACGACGCCACCACTGGCCACCGCGCCACCGCCACCTCTGACGAGGGCGGCGCCGCGCCGGACCACGACGACGCCGCCACTCCTGGTCACGATGACGGCGCCTCGCCGGACCACGACGCCACCACTACCGACCGCGACGACGGCGCCCGCCCCAGCGCACCGGCTGCGCCGGCATCCGAGCCCGGCGACGTCGACTTCAACCCCTTCACCGGCCAGCCCAAACAGCCCGATGACCTCAGCCCCGCCGAGTTCCGCCGTGCGGTCGCAGCGGGCCAGCTGGGCTGCATCCTGGATGTCCGCGAACCGGGGGAGCACCAGGCCGGTCACGTGGAGCAGGCGCGCAACGTGCCCCTGGGGGAGCTGACCCGCAGCGCCGAGCCGCCACCGGGCCTGGACCAGGCCACCGAAGACCGCCCCGCAGTGGTCTACTGCGCCCACGGCGTCCGCTCCCGCCAGGCGGTTCAGATGCTGCGCAGCCGCTGGCCGGACCTGCCGCTGAAGAACCTGCTCGGCGGCTACGAGCTGCTGCGGCAGACCGCCGATGACGCCCAGCGCTGAGCGTCCAGCGCAGCAGATCCAGCCGCAGGACCACCCCGCCAGCACCCTGCTGTCAGACAGGGGAATGCAGGTAGTGTAGAGACTGTGAGTTCATACCTGGCTGTCATCGGTGAGTGCTTGGTAGACGTTGTCCAGTCGGAGACGTCTGCGCCCAAGGCCCACGTCGGCGGCAGCCCGTTCAATGTAGCGGTGGGACTGGCACGGCTGGAGCACGACGTCGTATTCGCCGGACGCCGCGGCGACGACGACTACGGACGGATGATCGCCCGCAGTCTCCGGGCCCAGGGAATCACCAGCCTGCTGGAGGCCGACGATCTGCCCACCAGCGTCGCCACCGCCACTCTGGACCCCACCGGCCAAGCCAGCTACGAGTTCTCCCTCGACTGGCAGCTGCCCAGCGCCGAGGAGCTGAAGCAGAAGTTCGACGAACTCATCGACTCCTCCTCCTCCTCCTCCGGCTCCGCGGAGCCCGACGCCGAACCGGAATGCGCCCTGCGCCACCTGCACACCGGGTCGCTGGGTGCGGTGATCCAGCCCGGCGCCGAGACGGTCAAGGACGTCCTGGACTATGCACGGGAGACCGCCACCATCTCCTACGACCCGAACTACCGGCCCACCGTGGTGCCCAATCGGGAGGAGGCCCGGCAGCAGGTGGAGCAGTTCATCGCCCGCGCCGACGTCATCCAGGCCTCCACCGAAGACCTGGAGCTGCTCTACCCCGAGCGCAGCCACGTCGAGACCATGAAGGCCTGGCTGCAGCTGGGACCCGCGCTGATCACCGTCACCCGCGGGGCCTCCGGAGCCATGGCCCTGGCCCACAGCGGATTCGCCGAGCAGGAGGCCTTCTCCATCGACGTGGCCGACACCGTCGGCGCCGGTGATTCATTCATGGCTGCCACGCTCTCCAGCCTGAGCCGGCGCAACCTGCTGGGCGCCGACCGGCGAGCGGCCCTGCAGCAGATCTCACACGCCGAGGTGGCCGAGGTGCTGCGCACGGCCGCGCAGGCCGCGGCCATCACCTCCTCACGCTTCGGCGCCCAGCCGCCCACCGCCGCCGAACTGGCTGAGGCGCTCGCCGGCTCGTCTGGACCCGCCACGGACACCACCACCGCTGCCAGCAGCTGAGGCGATGACGTCACACCGCAGCACAGCCGAAGCGCCGATGCCCGGGCCCGCTGCCGCCCTGCCCCGGCTCAACGGCCGGCCGGTGCAGCTGATCGCCAGCGATATCGACGGCACCATCCTCTCCTACCGCGCCGCAGAGACTGGGGTGCTCTCCCCACGCACAGTAGAGGCTTTTCAGGCCGCCCGCGCCGCCGGCGTCGTCGTCGTTCTGGTCACCGGCCGGCCGGTGCGCGCCCTGCGCAGCATCAGCGAAACCCTGGGCACAGTCGGACCGGTGGTCGCCTCCAACGGGGCGGTGACCTATGACCTGGCCCGCGACCACGTCATCGCCTCCGATCCGCTCAACGCCGCGGCGCTGTTCGCAGTGAAGGACCTCATCGCCGGGTTCGAACCAGAGGTGAGCTTCGCCGCCGAGACCCTGGACCACCTGCACCTGGAGGACGACTTCGCCCGCGGTTCGCTGTGGTTCGACGTCGAACGCCGCCGCGCCGCCGGGATCCGTGACGAGGAGCTGCGGTTCGGGCCGCTGGACCAGACGCTGCAGCGCCACACCTCCGGGGCCGCAGCCTCCCCGGGGGTCGAGGTGGGCAGCGGACATGTGGCCGACACCGTGGTGAAGCTGCTGGCCAAGACCCACACCCGCGACCCGGACGGCTTCCTGGCCGAGGCGCATCGCAGGATCGGCCACCTGGCCACTGTCACCCACTCGGCTCCGCGGGTCAGCCTCCTGGAGATCTCCTCCAAAGGGGTGAACAAGGCGGCCGCCCTGCGCCGCTTCGCCGCCCGCCGCGGCATCGGCGCTGCGGACACCATCGCGTTCGGGGATATGCCCAATGACGTGCAGATGCTGCGCTGGGCGGGAAGCTCCTGGGCGGTGGGCTCCGGTCACCCGGCTGCGCTTCAGGCCGCCAACCACGTCACCGCCGGATGCGACGAAGACGGTGTGGCCGCCGTGATCGAGCAGCTGCTGGAGGGCAGACTCGCATGACCCGCCGACCCTACCGGGAGCATCCCTACCGCGACGTTCCGTACCTGCTGAACTCCCAGCCCGGCCGGCTGCACCATGCGCCGCTGGCATTCGCCCACCGCGGGGCGGACCCGGAGCGGGAGAACACCATGGCCGCGTTCCGGCATGCGGTGCAGCTGGGCTACCGGTATCTGGAGATTGACGTCCGCACCAGCGCCGACGGCCAGCTGGTGATCTTCCACGATGAGACGCTGGACCGCGTCACCGATGGCAGCGGCCCGCTCAGCGATAAGACCTGGGCCGAACTCGCCGAGCTGCGAGTCATCGGTGCCGCCGCCAAGCAGGCTGCCCGGCGTACAACCGCCGGGGAGCTCACCGACTCCCGCTACGCCGCACATTCGGTGAAGCAGGAGGGGACGCAGGGGCCCGGTGAGCCCCTGGTGCGCTTCGCAGAAGCACTGGAGGCCTTCCCGGACATCCACTTCAACGTCGACCTCAAAGACGCCGCGTCAGTCGAGCCGTTCGCCCGCATCGTCGAGGAGTTCGGAGCCCACCACCGGGTGTTGGCCGCCAGCTTCAACGATGCGCGCCGCCACCGAGTCCGCAAGCTGCTCGGCAATAGTGTCGCCACCTCCGGCGGCTGGGTCTCCACCGCGCTGATCGTGCTGCTCGGCCCATTGGGATTCATGCGCCGGCTCAGCGGCCGGGTGGCCCGCATCGACTGCGTCCAGGTCCCGATCCAGCGGGGGCGCATCCGGGTGGTCACTCCGCAGTTCATCGAGCGGTGCCATCGTGCCGGACTCCAGGTCCACGTATGGGTGGTCGACGAGCCCGCCCAGATGCACCAGCTGCTCGACCTCGGCGTCGATGGCCTCATGACCGACGACGCCGAAGCCCTGGCACAGGTGATGCGCGAACGCTCCGTCTGGCCCCAGAACGGCTGACCGGCACAGAGGCACTGAGCGGCCACCCACCGAACACCCACCTCGGTCCAAGCCCCCGGCAAGGCCGACGCGCTAGCGTGTCGGCATGATCGGCGCCGAGGTCCTTCTCACGGCCCTGACCCTGCTGGCCGAGCAGACACCGCCCGGATCGGTGGCGGTGCCATGGTGGCTGCGTTTCGGTCTCCTCGTCTACGGGGCCCTGCTGGTGGCGGCGTTCATGGTGTACGTCCAGACCCGGCACGAGCGCCCGTGGAACCTGCTCTGGGTGCTGATCATCGTCCTGGTGCCGATTCTCGGGGCGGTCGCATATTTCGTCGCCCAGACAGTGCGCTACCGGCGCAACCCCCCTGCCCGCCCCTCCCCCCATCGATGACTCTGCCGTTGTGGTCGGAAAGCGGCAGAAAATCACGGGATAACAGCCACAACAGCAGAGTCATCCGCCCAGCGTCATGCTCCGCATCGTCGGCCGGGTCACCAGCATGCCCAGCTGGACGAGAACCACCCCCAGTGCCAATACACCGGCGAGAGTCGCCACGGTGGCCGGCGAGGTCAGGATCACCCAGCCGACAACAGGCATCGCGACCACGCAGGCCGCCGCCACCGCAACAGTGAGCACCGCCGTCAGCGAGCGCATCACCGACAGCCGCCTGATCCGGTTCAGCTGATCCAGCGAGACCCCCATACGAGACAGCCCGAAGTACAGCTCACGTCGGTCGAGGATCTGTGCGGTCTGGTTCAGGCCCACTGAGCAGGCTGTCATCAGGAAGGCGACGAACAGGGTCAGCCACACCCCGCGAGAAATGTCCCCGAAAATCATGGCGTCCTCCGTCCCCTGCTCGAACTCGGCCAGGCTGATCAGCCCGACGCCGCAGCCGGCGATCACCCCGATGAAGGCGGCGACCGCGATCCCGCCGACCTGCCGCCACATCTGCTGCGGGGACTCCAGCACGTTGCGAGCGGCGATCAGCCTCTCGGGAGTCCTGGCACGCTTCAGCTGCCACCCGGTGATGACCTTCAGCACCCACGGCCCGATCAGCTGCACCGCCAGCAGCGGGATGCTCAGCAGGCCGAAGGCCACCACCGCGGTGAGCGCCTCGGACTGCAGCGCTGTATTCGGCACCAGCGTATAGACCGCCAGGATCGTCACCACCCCGCCCACCGCGACGGCAGCGCGTACCCACTTCACGTGCTGGGCAGTCTGCCGGGTGCGCACGCCCAGAGGAGTGACCTCCACCCGGCGCAGCCCGAGAAACGCCGAGCCCACCGCGAACAGCAGCAGCGTCGAGCAAGCCGCTCCCAGCAGGCCAGGGCCCAGCCACAGGCCGCCGACTCCCATCGGCGCCCCGGCGAAGGGCAGCAAGCCCACAAGCGGCATCAGCACCACATACAGCACGGCTCCGCCTGCGATACCGGCCGCGGCCAGCAGACCCGACTCGGCCAGCACCAGACGACGCAGTTGCGCGGTTCCCGCCCCCAGCAGGCGCAGACCGGCCAGTCGCTCGTCGCGCCTGCGGGCCAGCAGCCTGGCCGCCGAACTCATCAGTGCGAACATCGGAATCACCAGCAGAATCAGGGCAGCGGTGGCATAGACCCAATAGATCTCCCGCAGCCACTCCTGCTCCACGGTGTAGAAGTACATCGCCCCGCCGAAGACCATGAACCCGATCCCGCTGGTCAGGGCGAACCCGGCCACCGGCAGGGCCCACACCGCAGGCTCGGCGAAGATCCTGTGCAGAAACAGCCTGATCATCGTGCCACCTCCGCGTCTGCGGAATCATGGACGATGCGCCCATCCTCCAGGCGCACCAGCCGTGAGCAGCGCGCAGCGACCTGCGGGTCATGGGTCACCAGCACCAACGGAGCGCCCCGGCCCACCGTGGAGCCCTGCAGCATCTCGAGCACCTGCTCCGAGGTTCTCGAGTCCAGGGCCCCGGTCGGCTCGTCGGCGAAGACCACCTCGGGGTGTGTCACCTGGGCCCGGGCGATGGCCACCCGCTGCTTCTGACCCCCGGAGAGCTCACCCGGCCGGCGGTCCTCCATCCCGGCTAGACCCAGGGAGGCCAGCCACTGGCCGGCCTGCCGTTCAGCCTCACGCCGCCCTGTGCCGGAGAGCATCAGCGCGACGGCGACGTTCTCCCGGGCCGTGAGCTCCGGCAGCAGGAGTCCTTCTTGGAAGACGAAGCCGACGCGGTCACGCCGCAGCCGGGCGCGCTGTTCCGGGCTCATCCCGGAGACCGTGAGGATCCCGCCCGCGGAGCGGAACCGCACCTGGCCGGAATCAGGGCTCAGGATCCCCGAGAGCAGATGCATCAGAGTCGTCTTTCCGGAGCCTGATGGCCCCATGATGGCCACCGATTCCCCGGCATGCACAGTGAGGCTCACGTCATCCAGAGCTCGAGTGGTGCCGAATGTCTTGGTCAGCCGGTCGGCTGTGAGCAGTTGATGTGTCATACCTCCACTCTCGTGCCCTGTGCCGGGTAGCACATCGGAGCGCAGGATGAACTGCGGTCCCGGCCGCCTGCGCAGCTCATCCTGTGGTCGGAGGCCTTCCGGAGGAGGGCTCTCTACACTGGCAGGAAGTGAGCTGGGCCCCTGACACCGGCCAGGTCGGGGCGGCCCCGGGTCAGCGCCAAGCAATGATGGTGGGAAGCGAGCCAAGGATGCCGGACCGGGAACTGAGCGCCGCAGCGCCGCTGCACGTGAAGATCGTGCGGTTCTTCGAGAACCGCAGCTGGTTGTTCGACACCGTCTTCAAGGTGCTGCCGCTGCTGCTGATGGCACTGATGATATGGGTCCTCAGCGGAACCACCACCGGCTTCTTCGGCGTCCGGCTCTCCCCTCCGGTGATGCTGTTCTTCGAACTGATGTGCATCCTCCCCTTGGCTATCGGGCGACGCCGGCCCGCGCTGGCCGCCGGGATCATCGCAGCCGGGGCGCTCTGCCAGGTGTTCTCCCTCTACGGCCCGGGCGTCTCGGTCTTCGCCGTGCCACTGGCGGTCTATGCCTGCGCCAAATACGGCAGCACACGGGTCTCGGTGGTCTACCTGGTGATCGCGCTCATCGGCGCCGTGCTGGTGGGTGTGCACCAGCTGATTGCCGTATGGATCTACTGGGGCGCCCCGCAGTCCTATTACTCGCCCGGCACCGCGCTGTTCATCAGCACACTCAGCATAGGATTCAGCGCCGCAGTGGTGCTCGTGGCCTGGCTCTTCGGCGATCTGGCCGGGCGTCGTCGTCGTGAGCGGGAGGCCATTGCGGAGAAGAACCGGCTGCTGGAGCGCGAACGCGACCAGGAGGCCCGGCTCGCCGCCGACGCCGAACGCATGCGCATCGCCCGGGAGATGCACGACGTGATCAGCCACTCGATGAGCGCGATGATCGCCCAGGCGGACGGCGGCCGCTACGTGATGGACCAGGATCCCTCACGCGCGGGCCGGGCCTTCGAGTCCATCGGTGAGACCGGGCGCGAGGCCCTGACCGAACTGCGCCGTATGCTCGGCGTTCTGAGGGAGGAGGGAGAGCTGAAGACCCGGCCTTCGCCCGGCGTGGAGGATCTGCCCCAGCTCGCCCAGGATGTGCGGGCCTCCGGCCTGCCGGTCGAGCTGAACATCGCCGAGGACCACCTTCCCCCGCTGACCGAGGGTGCGGCGCTGGCGGTCTACCGGATCATCCAGGAGGCGCTGACCAACACGCTCAAGCACGGCGGGGACGGCGCCACCGCGACGGTCTGGCTGGGCATCGACTACTCGACCCGTGAACTCGTCGCCGAGATCCGTGACACCGGGCAGGGAGCAGCAGCAGAGAACGACGGCGCAGGGTCCGGGCTGCGCGGAATGGCCGAGCGCGCCCGCCTCTACGGGGGTACGCTGCTAGCGCGACCCAAACGCCATGAATCGCTGACCAGCGGTTTCGTGGTCGAAGCCCGGTTCCCGCTGGACCGGGTGCGAACCTCCGGCAAGGAGACCCCGGTATGAGTGAACAGTGCATCACAGTGCTGCTGGCCGACGACCAGGCGCTGCTGCGCGCCGGATTCGCGATGGTCATCGACTCACAGGCAGACCTGCGCGTCGTCGCCCAGGCTGGCGACGGGGCCGAGGCCCTCCGTCTCGTCCGGGAACACGCCCCGGACGTGGTCCTCATGGACATCCGCATGCCGGAGCTCGACGGGCTGCAGGCCACTGCGAGGATCACCGGGGAGGCTGCACTGGCCGACACCAAGGTCATCGTGCTCACCACCTTCGACACCGACGAATACGCCCTGCAGGCTCTGCGCTCGGGTGCGGCCGGGTTCCTCCTGAAGGACGTCCAGCCCGAGGTGCTGCTCGACTCAATCCGCACCGTGGTCACCGGAGGCGCCGTTGTGGCACCCACCACCACCCGCCGGCTGTTGGACACCGCCTTGCTGGGCGAGCAGCAGCGCCGGACACCGACACCGGAGCAGCGGGCCAAACTCGACCTGCTGACCAAACGCGAGCGGCAGATGCTGCAGGAGATGGCCACCGGGGATTCCAACACCGAGATCGCCGCACGTCTCTACCTCTCCGAGGCAACGGTCAAGACACATGTGGGCCAGGTGCTGGCCAAGCTGGGCTGCCGCGACCGGGTACAGGCTGTGGTCTTCGCCTACGACGCCGGCATCGTGGACCACTGACGTCGTCCCTCCCCGTCCCGTCGTCCCTGCCCGTTCTACGCCTCGTCCCCAACTCCCTCGTCCCCGGGGCCCTTCCGCGATGACTCTGCTGTTGTTGCTGGAATACCGCGGAAAACTTGCCCATTACCGCACAAACAGCAGAGTCATCCGAGGGGGGAGAGCAGCGTCTCATACTCCAGGATGAGTCCGGCTTCAGAGCACAGGGTGATGTGCGCTTCCGCCGTCGGCCATAGCCTGATCCCATGAACACCACGACTCGCGCTGCCGTCCGGGCAGATTCCCTGACGAAGACCTACGGCACCGGAGAGGCGATCGTCCACCCGCTGCGGCGGCTGAGCATCGAGTTCCCTGCCGAGCAGTTCACCGCTGTGATGGGGCCCTCCGGGTCGGGAAAGTCCACCCTGCTGCACGTGCTGGCCGGACTGGACACCGCAGACGACGGAGAAGTCACCCTCACCACCGCAGACGGAGCCGAGGTCAGCCTGCGCGGATTGCAGGAGAAGCAGCTGACCCTCATCCGACGGGAGAACATCGGATTCATCTTCCAGTCCTACAACCTGGTGCCGGCGATGACAGCCAAGGAGAACATCCTGCTGCCCAGCGCACTCGGCGGACCGGAGCCGGACAAGCACTACTACGATCTGGTGATCGACCGGCTGGGTCTGGCCGACCGGCTGCACCACCGGCCCTTCGAACTCTCCGGCGGCCAGCAGCAGCGGGTCGCCGTCGCCCGCGCCCTGGTGTCCAAGCCCGCGGTGATCTTCGCCGATGAGCCCACCGGGAACCTCGACTCCCGTACCGGGGCGGAGGTCCTGGGACTGCTGCGGGCTGCGGTGGACGAGTTCTCCCAGACCGTCATCATGGTCACCCACGACGTCAACGCCGCAGCCCAGGCCGACGCCACCGTGATCCTCTCCGACGGCCGCGTGGTGGAGACCATCAAGCATCCCACCGCCGAGCAGCTGGCCGCCAAAATGATCGGAGCCCGCTGATGCCGCGGGCAAGCGTGCTGCGGGCCAATCTGCGCTCCTCCGGGAAGCGGCTGTGGGCGGCGGGAGCGGCGATCACCGTCTCCGTGGCGTTCATCGTGGCAGGCTTCATGCTGGTGGAGTCCTTCTCCCAGGTCGTCACCGAAGAAGCCGAGGCCGAGGCGGCCGGAGCGGACCTGATCATACCGACCGGCCCGCTGAGCTCCTGGGAGGAGACCGACGAGGGTGAGATGCTTGCCGGGGCCCACGGGGACGAGCCGCTGGCCGAGGCGATCCGGGACCTCGACGCAGTGGACAGCGCCGAGGCGGTGCGCTGGAACTTCCTGGAGTACCAGACAGAGGAGCCGAACGACTGGGCCGGGTTCGAGGTCCAGACGCTGAGCAGCTCCCGGCCGCTGGAGCTCAGCGCTGGCCGCCTGCCCGCCGCCGAGGACGAGCTGCTGGTCAATGCCACAGCCGCCGAGGACGAGGGGCTGCGGCCCGGCAGCACTCTGACCGCCGTCTCCGACGTCAGCCCCCAGGAGGAAGTCGGCAACCCGGCCCAGGTCCGGGAGAAGGAGCTCACAGTGGTGGGCGTCACCGAGGATGACGGATGGCCCGCCGGATGGCTGAGTCCCGAGGCCATGGCCGGCCTGGAGGACGCCGGTTTCGGGGCCGGAGATCCGGACCACATCAGGGTTCGGCTCGGTGAGTCGACACATGGGGACGCCGCCGCTCAGGAGGCCGTTCAGGAAGAGATTGCTGCGTTGGTCACCGAACTCATCGCGGCCGGTTCCCTGCCCATGCTGGCAGAGGCCGGGGACGGCATCTCCCCGGAGACGGTCGCCCACGGGATCCTGAGCATGGCCGGGCTGCAGATCGCAACCCACCAGCAGATCATCGACCAATGGGTCCAGGAGCGCACCGGCGACGCCCAGATCCTGCAGTGGGTCGCCTTGGGGTTCGGCGGGATCGCCGTCTTCGTCTCCGCACTGGTGATCGCCAATACCTTCCAGGTGATCGTCGCCTCCCGGCTGCGCACTATGGCGCTCATCCGCGCGGTGGGTGGCACTGCGGCCCAGCTGCGCCGCGCCACATTGGCCGAAGGGGCGCTCCTGGGGCTGCTGGGCGGGGCGGTCGGCGTTCTGCTGGGCTGGGGCATTGCCCAGGGGCTGATCGTAGTCATCAATATGTTCAACGAGGATTCGGTGCCGGCGGTGCTTCCCGGTCCGGCCGCGATCGGCATAGGCCTGGGTCTCGGTGTGCTGATGACCGCGGGCTCGGCGCTGCTGCCCGCGCTGAAGGCGGGCCGGGTCTCCCCGATGGCTGCGCTGCGACCGGCGGACGTGGCAGCACCGGAGGGCGGCGTCTCCCGGCTTCGACTGAGTGTCGGCGCGCTGCTGGCGGCCGCGGGGCTGGCAACAGTGCTCTACGCTGCGCTCATCGAACCGCGTGAGCCCGATGCCTACGGAGCGGTCAATATGGAACCGCTCACCGGGCTTCCGCTGCCGGTCATCGGAGTGGCCGGCGGCGTAGCAGGCTTCCTCGGAGTGCTGGTGCTGGCCAAGGCCGTGATTCCGCCCCTGGTCGCAGGGCTGGGCCGCGCGGCCTCCATATGGAGACCCGTCCGGGTGCCGGCGAAGCTGGCCGGGCAGAACGCCCGGCAGGTGCCCGGCCGCACCACTGCGACCTCCGCGGCACTGCTGGTCGGAGTCACCCTGGTGGTCACCATGACGGTTGGAGCCGCCACCGCCCAACGGATGCTCTACAGCGAGCTCGCCGAGTCCTACCCGGTCGACGGCGTGGTCTCCGGCGATCACACAGCGGAACTCAGTGAGCACGGCGAGGTGTCAGCCGCCCTCAGCGCTCCCGCGGTCGAGGTCGAGATCGGCGAGGACGACGCCACCGCCCAGCTGGTCTTCCTCAACCGAGCTGAGCACAGCGCAGTCTTCCACGGAGAGTGGCCCTTCGCGCCTGCGGATCGCTCCGCGGGCCCGCAGGCCTATATCGGTGACCAGCTGGAGCCGTACGCCGATCCGCAGGACGACGGTGCCCGGACCCTCGGCGTCGAGTTCCCCCAGGGAGCGGAGGTGCCCTTCACTCTGGCCGAAGGCTGGTCCTCCTTGCCGGCGACGATGATCGCCGTCGACGCCGCGCAGCTGCGAGAATCCCCGGCCTGGTTCGATGCGGATGGGGAGGGCAGCATCACCCTCGTCCGGCTTGTCGAGGGACTGGACAGCTCTGAGGTCATGCAGTTGGAGTCGCAGCTCGAAGCGCTGGGTGAGAGTTCGGAGTCCGGCATGGTCTTCGAGGGCGGGCTGACCCGGTCCGAGTACTCCCAGATCATCGACATGGTGCTCCTGATCGTGCTGGCCCTGCTGGGAGCCAGCGTGTTCGTCGCCGTCATAGGGGTCTCCAACACCCTCTCGCTGTCGGTGTTCGAACGTCGCAGGGAAGCCGCCCTGCTGCGTGCGGTGGGCATGACCCGGCGTGCGGTGGGCTCGATGATCAGCATTGAGGCGATTCTGTTGGCCGGTGTTGCGCTCATCCTCGGCACCGGGTTGGGGGTGCTCTTCGGCTGGGCAGGCATCAGTACACTCATCGCCCGTGAGGACTGGGCAGTGGTGCTGAGCATCCCCTGGCCGCGGATGGCCGCGATCTGGGGAGTGACCCTGCTGGCCGCCCTGGCGGCGGCCTGGCTCCCCGCCCGCAGCCTCTCGAAGGTGCAGCCGGCGCGGGGCCTGAGCGCCCAGTGACAAGGGCGACCGTATTCGTCCGCACCAGGAGCATGACCCTGCTGCGGGCGAATCTGCGTTCTTCGGCCCGCAGGCTCTGGGCGGCGGGAGCGGCAGTGGCGGTCGCCACAGCCTTCGTCGTGGCCGGGCTGCTCCTGGTGGAGTCCCTGGTCCGCACGGTGACCGAGGAGGCGGAATCAGAGGCCGGCGGTGCTGACCTGGTCATCGACTCCGAATGGCTCATCGACTGAGACGAGAACGATGGGCATTTCAGCCGCGAGGAGCTGGAGTCTCCCCGGCCGCAGCACGCCGACCGGCTGCTGGCCCGAGCCGTGGAGCAGCTGGAGAGCGTACAGAGCGCCGAGGCGGTGCGCCGCGGCTACCTCAACCGTTGGGATGCCGAGGGCGAATACTACCTCGGTCTCGAGGTCAGCTCGTTCGGTCCCGGCGAACCGCTGGAGCTCGTCCAGGGGCGGATGCCCGCCGCGGAGGACGAGCTGGTGCTCACCTCAGGGACCGCGGAGTGGTGGGGCTACGGCATAGGCGACAATCTCACCCATACCCTCGTTCATGAGGAGCTCGAGGAGGACGGCACCTGGCTGCCCGCTGAAGTACTCGACCGGATCGACTACCGGGTGGTCGGGATCGCCGTGGGCCAGGACGCTCCGGGCGGCTACCTCACCGATGAGGGGCTGGACAGGCTCACCCCGACCGCGCTGCCCGAGAGCATCCGCGTGCGGCTGGTCGGCGAGGACCATGGCGATCCTGCGGCACAGCTGGCTGCTCAGGGCGAGATCGCCGAGATCGTGGAGGGCCTCTTCGCGTCCGGGGAGCTTCCCGCTCTTGCCGCCGGCAGTATGGCCGGCGAGGAATTGCGTGCCGTGGGCCCGCACGGCATCGTCACGGTGGCGGGGATGGGGATCGCCACTCATCAGCTGGTTGTGGACCAATGGGTGGCCGAACGCCCCGGAGACACCCTCACCCTGCGCTGGGTGGCCCTGGGCTTCGGCGCGCTCGCGGTGTTCGTCTCCGTGCTGGTGATCGCCAATACGTTCGGCGTGATCGTCGCATCCAGGCAGCGGAGCATGGCACTGATCCGCGCCGTCGGAGCCACTCCGGGGCAGCTGCGCCGAGCCACAGTGGTCGAGGGAGCGGTGCTGGGGCTCTGCGGCGGGGCGGCCGGAGTCTTCGCCGGTTGGGCACTGGCCCAAGTGCTGCAGGTCGGATTGGCTCTGGTCGACAGGGAATCCCTGACCCCGGTGCTGCCCTCGCTGCCGGCGGTGCTCATCGGGCTGGCCCTGGGCACGGTGACGGCGGCGCTCTCCGCGCTGCTTCCGGCACTGCGCGCCGGGCGAATCCCGCCCATGGCCTCCCTGCGGCCCTTCGACCTCACCGACGGCGGAGACGGGCGCCGGTTCCGGGCACGAGCGCTGGCCGGCTCGCTGCTGAGTGCGGCGGGACTGGCGATGGTGGTCTATACCGGAGTCGTGGAGCCCCAGCCCCCGCGCAGTTATGAGCTGAACGTCTACGACCCCGCCACCGGCCTGCCCCTGCCGCTGGTCGGCGCGGCGGGCGCCGTTGTCGCTTTCCTGGGGATCCTCGTGCTGGCCAAGCTCGTCGTCCCGCCGGCAGTGGCCGTGTTGGGCGAGGCCCTGGCGGCTGCGGGAATCGCCGCAGTGCCCTCCAGGCTCGCCGGGCGCAGTGCTCGCCAGGTTCCCGGCCGAACTGCCGCGATCTCCGCGGCCCTGCTGATCGGCGTCACCCTGGTGGTGACCCTGACCGTGGGGGCGGCCACCGCGCAGAGACTGCTTGACGACCGGCTCACCGAGAACTATCCGGTGGACGGGGTCGCCGTCCTCCCGGACGATGAGCTGCTGCCGGTGCTGCAGGGGCTGGAGCAACTCGAGGCCGTGGTCCCGGTGGCGGGGTTGTACGCGCAGGGCCCCGAGGCGCGGCGGATTCCGGTGCTCGTGGTCACCGAGGAGGATTTCGGTGCGGCGGCACAGCGTCCGCTCACAGATGTGGCCGGAGAGGACGCCGATGCCTTTGCCGGATACGACGTCGGGGGCCTCGACGCCCCGGACCAGGGCAGGAGCATCACCCTGGCGCCGGAGGGCCTGGGAGAGCCTGCTGTGCTCAATGTCCGTCTTGCCGACTGGGTGCCCTACAACACCGTGGTGCTGCCCGAGTCATCGCTGCCGGAGAGCTGGGTGCCGGAGGATCGGCAGGCCGGTGCGCTGCTGAAGATGAACGAGTCGGCCGGCTATGCCGACTTCTTCGCCCTGGAGGAGGAGCTGCTGCAGCAGGGGTACGACATCTATGCCGGGGAGCCGCTGACACTGGAGGGCGGGCTTTCCCGGGGGGCCTACGCTCAGACCGTCGATCGGGTGCTGCTGGCAGGGATCGCCCTGCTGGGCGCCAGCGTACTGGTGGCGTTGATCGGGGTCTCCAACACGCTTTCGCTCTCCGTGCGGGAGCGGCATAAGGAGGTCGCGCTGCTGCGGGCCAACGGCATGAGTGCCCGAGGGGTCGCCGTCATGGTGGGCATGGAGACGCTGCTGGTGGCCGTGGTAACGCTGCTGCTGGGCACTGGCTTGGGTGTGCTCTTCGGCTGGGCGGGGGTCCGTTCGGTACTCGCAGTCGAAGACTGGAGCATCGTCGTCCAGATTCCCTGGTGGCGGATGGCGTTGATCTGGGGGGTGACCCTGCTGGCAGCGCTGGCGGCCGCCTGGCTGCCGGCCCGCCGCCTGGCCACGGTCCGGCCCGCTGCCGGATTGTCGCGGCCCGCATAGTCACGTGCCCGGGGTGAGCGCTCCGCCGCCTACTTCACCGCACCCATGGACAGGCCGCGTACCAGCTGCTTCTGGGCGAACCAGCCGGCCAGCACCACTGGCAGCGAGGCCAGCACTGAGGCCGCTGAGAGCTGTGCCAGGAAAAGCCCCTCAGAGGTCATGGTGCTCATCAGATAGATCGGGGCGGTCGCCGCATTGGCGGCGGTGAGGTTCAGCGCGAAGAAGAACTCGTTCCAGGCGAAGATCACGCAGATCAGCGCAGTGGCCGCAATACCGGGGGCGACCATGGGGATCAGCACGCTGCGCATGGTCTTCAGCAGCGAAGCACCGTCGATCGAGGCCGCTTCCAGCACCTCGCCGGGGACTTCGAGGAAGAACGATCGCATCATCCAGATCGCGATCGGCAGATTCATCGCCGTGTACAGGATGATGAGGGTGAGGATGTTGTCGAGCATCCGGATCTGCCCGGCGATCACGTAGATCGGCATGATCACCGCCACGATCGGCAGCATCTTGGTGGAGATGAAGAAGAACAGCGCGTCCTGAGTCCGCTTCACCGGGCGGATGCTCAGCGCATAAGCCGCCGGCACCGCCAGCACCAGCACCAGCAGGGTGGAGGCCGCCGTCGCGATCACCGAGTTCAGGAAGTACGGCCCGGCATCGGCGGTGAAGATGTTCCGGTACTGCTCCAGCGTGGGCTGGAAGAAGAACGACGGCGGGGAGGCCGCCGCCTCCGACTCGTGTTTGAAGCTGGTCAGCACCATCCACACCACTGGCGCAAAGAAGACCAGGGCCACCACCCAGGTGAAGGCCGTCAGCAGGGTGCCGGTGCTGCGGCGTCCGGTGCCTGCCTGCTGTGCGGTGATTGTGCTCATCGTTCGCTCACTTCCTTACCACTGGCGCGGCTACGTCGGGTCCCCAGCTGCTCGCTCACTGTTGCTCCTTCGCATTCAGGCCGCGGAAGATCAGCCGCAGGGCCAGCAGGGAGATGATGATGGTGGCGATGACGGTGACCACGCCCATGGCAGCGGACTGCCCGATGTCGAAGCCGAGGAAGGCTCGCTGGTAGATGTAGAAGGGCAGGTTCGCGCTCGCGGTCCCCGGGCCCCCTGCAGTCATCAGGTAGATGTGGTCGAAGGTGTTGACCACGTAGATCACGCCCAGCAGCACAGAGAGCTCGATGTAGAACCGCAGATGCGGCAGGGTCACATACCGGAAGGTCTCCCAGGTGGTGGCGCCGTCCATCGCAGCAGCCTCCAGCACATCGCGCTGCTGGGACTGCAGCCCGGCCAGCAGCAGAAGCATCATGAACGGCGTCCACTGCCAGACCAGGGCGATCACGATGGAGAGCACAGGATACTGGCTGGTCCAGTCCACCGGGCTGATGCCCACCAGACCGATCAACCAGTTCACCAGCCCGTAACTGGGGTTGAACATCGAGATCGACCACAGCATCGCCCCCGCCACCGGCATGATCAGGAACGGGGTGATCAGCAGGGTCCGCACGACCCCGCGGCCGGCGAAGGGGCGGTCCAGCAGCAGGGCCAGGCCGAGGCCCAGCAGCAGGGCGACGAATACGCAGCCGAAGGTGATGATCACCGAGTTCAGTGCCGCGGTACGGAAGGTGGAGTCCAGGAAGATATCGGCGAAGTTGCTCAGTCCCACGAACTGCTCGCCCTCGGGGCGCAGCAGGTTGCGGGACCGCAACGAGTACCAGATGGTCAGCAGGAACGGGATCTGGGTGCAGACGATCACGAAGATCAGGGCCGGCAGCAGCGGTGCCCGCCGTCTCCAGCCCTCGGCCCGTTCGGCCGCCCGCTGTGCGCGGATCTCCTCGGCCGACCGGGTGTCCCCCGGGGTCGTTCGAGTCATGGTGGTCATCTCAGCCCTCCCATCCGTAGGTGCGGGCCACTGATTCAGCAAAGCGTTGTGACTGGTCCAGCGCCTCACGCACCGTCTGCTGCCCGGCGATCGCTGCCGAGAGCTGCTGCCCCACCCGGGTGCCCAGGTCCTGGAACTCCGGTATCGCCACGAACTGCAGTCCCTCATAGGGCACCTCGTGCACCATGCAGTTCTCCTGGGTGGCGTTTTCCATGGAGGTCAGCGTCGGTTCGGCATAGTGGCCGGAGATCTCCGCGTACTCCGGGATCTCGTAGGTGGAGAGCCGTGAGCCCGGGGGCAGTGCTTCCCAGGCAACCTCGCGGCCCACCAGCTGGAAATAGTCCGGGTGGGTCATCCAGGTGATGAAGTCCCAGGCAGCCTGCTTGTGCCGGGAGGTTTCCGGGATGGCCAGTGACCACGCGTAGAGCCAGCCGGCGTAGTCGGTCTCCATCACCGGTGCCAATGCGTAGTTGGTGTTGCCCACCACGGTGGAGGAGCGCGGGTCCTCGATGCCGGAGACCATAGCCGAGGCGTCGTACCACATGGCGGTGTTGCCCTGGTTGAAGTGAGTCATGCATTCCCCGTAGCCCGAGGTGGCTGCGCCGGGCTGGCCCCAGCTGCGGACGGTGTCCACATAAGTGCTCACCGCCTCCACGACCTCCGGCGAGTTCAGCATCGGCTCCCAGTCCAGGGAGAACCAGCGGCCGCCGAAGGTGTTGATGACGGTGTTGATGGGGGCCAGGTTCTCGCCCCAGCCGGCCAGTCCGCGCAGCGCGATGCCAGAGAACCCCTCGGCCGGGTTGTGCAGGGCCGAGGCGAACTCGCGGATCTGGTCCCAGGTGGGCTGTTGGGGCATCTGAAGCCCGGCCTGTTCGAACAGGTCCTGGCGGTAGACCAGGAAGCTGGACTCGCCGTAGAACGGGACCGCATGCTGGCGGCCTTGGTACGAGAGCGCCTGACGGATGGTCGGGATGATGTCGTCGTCCTGGTAGCCATCGGTTTCGGCGATATAGGGTTCCAGGTCGGCCAGCCAGCCCTGTGCGGCCCAGATGGGCGTCTCGTAGTTGGAGATCATCACCACGTCGAACTCCCCTCCGCCGGAAGCCACCGAGGCGGTGATCTTGGCGCGGGCTTCGTTCTCCGGGAGTGAGACGAAGCGGACGTCGATGTTCGGGTGGTCGTTGCGGAAGTGGTCGATGAGCCCGATGGCGTCCTGCATCTGCGGGTTCGAGACGATGGCGACGACGATCTGCTCGCGTCCGCCGCGGGCCCCGGTGCCCGTGGTGCAGCCGCTGAGCCCGAAGGCGGCGGCCCCGGCTGTAGCGCCCAGTCCCGCAGCGAGCAGGCTGCGGCGGCTGAGCCGGTGGAGGGTTCCGGTCATAGTGTGGTCCGTCCTGGTCGGTGCGGCGCCTGTGCCGCGCTCGGTGATCTGTACCTCATAGTGTGCTCATATGTGAGCCTGCTTGTGCTCAACTGTTGTGTGACTCTAGTCATATATGCTCGAATGAGCAAGGTCTGGTGTCCCCGCGGGTCGGAAACAGGAGGCGAAATGCCCAAGGAGCGTGAAATCCAGCTGATGGCCGAGCTGGCCGCCGAGCACTTCCTGCAGGGGCGCTCAAAAGTGGAGATCGCTTCGGCCCACGGCATCTCGCGGTTTCAGGTGGCGCGCCTGCTGGACCAGGCCCGCGAGGAGGGCATCGTCCAGATCCGCATCGTGAATCCGCTCGACGCCGGTTCTGAACGGGTCGAGCTGGCCCGACGGCTCGGGATCGCCTCGGTCACTGTGGTGGCTCAGCGCACCGGAGAGACGCTCCGTTCGGCGCTGGCCCGCCAGGCGGCCGGTCTGTTGCAGCAGAAATTGCACGACGGCGCACGGCTCGGCGTGGCCTGGTCGCGCACCCTTATGCACCTCCCCGAGCACCTGAAGGCACTCCCCGCGGTGGATCTGGTCCAGCTTGTCGGACCGCTTTCTGCCCCCGGGACTTCCACGGCGGCCTCCACCGGACTGATCCACACCCTGGGGTCGTTCGCCGGCGGACAGGTGTGGCCCCTGCCCACCCCGCTGATCGTGGACAGCGAGGAGATCGCCGCCTCGCTGCGTGCCATGGATGAGGTTCGGGCGGCATTGGAGGCGGCCGACGAGCTGGACCTTGCGGTGGTCTCCATCGGCGGCTGGGGCGAGGGGGCCTCCACGCTGTGGGGGCGGCTTTCCGGCGCGGAGCAGCAGCGGGCGGTGGAGGCAGGGGTGGTGGCTGAGTGCTCCGGCATTCTGGTCACCGCCGAAGGGGAGGTGGCTCGCTCCGGCATGGAGAACCGGGTGATCGGCGTCAGGCCCGAGCAACTGCGCGCCACCCGGGTTCTCGCCCTGGCTCCGGCCCATGGTCACCCGGAGGCGGTGATCGCGGCAGCGCGGGCCGGTTTCGTCGATGACCTGGTGCTCTCCGCCGAGCTGGCCGGTCAGGTTGAGGCAGCCCTGGGCTGATCGGCTGCGCACAGTTCGCTCAGCTGAGCTAACAACTATGCTCATCTGAGTTCATAGTTGGTAGCATGTGCACATGATCACGTTGAGCAGTGCCACCCTCGGCCATCTGACCGCCCGAGCGCACCAGGCTGCCGAGGTGAGCGTGCCCGGCTATGACCTGGCCTCCCGACGCGTGGGCATCGTGCACTTCGGTGTCGGGGGCTTCCATCGTGCGCATCAGGCGCTCTATCTGGATCGCCTGTTCAACGCCGGGCATTCCCCGGACTGGGCGGTCTGCGGTGTGGGGCTGATGCCCGGTGACATCACCATGCGGGACGCGCTGGTCCCCCAGGACGGTCTCTACACCTTGGTCTCGACTTCCGCCGACGGATCGCGGGAGGCGCGCATCATCGGGTCCATCGCCGAATATCTCTATGCCCCCGAGGACCCGGAGGCGGTGCTCGCCAGGCTGACCGCCCCTGAGGTGCGCATCGTCTCGCTCACGGTCACCGAGGGGGGGTACAACTACAATCCCTCCACCGGGGAGTTCCAGGCGGAGACCCCCGCCGTCGCTGCCGACCTGGCCGCAGACTTTGCCGCAGGGGAGACCCCGAGGACGATGTTCGGCTTCCTCGTCGAAGCCCTGCGCCGCCGTCGGGCCGCCGGCACAGCGCCGTTCACCGTGCTCTCCTGCGACAATGTGCGAGGCAACGGAGAACTGGCCAAGCGGATGCTGCTGGCCTATGCCCGGATCAAGGACCGGAGCGCACATGCCGAACCGATGGCCGACTGGATCCGCGACTCGGTGGCGTTCCCCAACACCATGGTCGACCGCATCACGCCGGTGACCGCCGAGGAGGACCGGGCGATGGTCCGTGAGGGCTACGGGATCGACGACGCCTGGCCGGTGGTCTGCGAGGATTTCCTGCAGTGGGTGATCGAGGACGATTTCCCGGCCGGCCGGCCGGCCTTCGAGGAGGCCGGGGCGCAGCTGGTCGCCGAGATCGAGCCCTATGAGCTGATGAAGCTCCGGCTGCTGAACTGCAGCCATCAGGCCATCGCATATCTGGGGCTGCTGCTGGGCCACACCTACGCCCATGAGGCAGTGGCGGACGAGCAGCTGGCCCAGTTCACCCGCCGCCTCTACATGGACAAGGAGGGAACGCCCACGGTCCCCGAGGTCCCGGGCGTGGACCTGGAATCCTATAAGGACCAGCTGATGGAGCGCTTCGGCAATGCCCATGTCCGTGACACCCTGGCCCGACTTGCGGCCGAGTCCAGTGACCGGATCCCCACCTGGCTGGTGCCGGTCATCCGCGAGAATCTGGCCGCCGGTCGGGATGTGAGCGTCTCGGCCGCCATTGTCGCCTCCTGGGCGCGGTACGCCGAAGGAACCGGGGAGAACGGCGAGCAGTGGCCGGTGGTGGATCGTCTGCGGGAGCGAGTGATGGCGGCCGCGGCGAAGCACGAGGAGGACGTCCTGGCGTTCCTGCGTGACCGTGAACTCTTCGGGGATCTGGCCGAGCGGCCCGCCTTCACCGAGCCCTACGCAAAAGCCCTGGTCACCCTGCGTGAACAGGGTGCCAGGGCTCTGCTGGGCGAGCTTCTCAGAGAAGCCAGACCACGATGATGATGATGGCGATGATGGTAAGTACTCCACCGCCGATGTAGATTCCGCCGCCCTGCATGGAAATCACTCCTTTTTTGTTTCATGACGGGTGCAACTGCTGTCACCCACCGTAGGGTGACCAGACTGGACAGTAGCTGGATAATTCCTATGCATGGAGTATGAATATAGAAAAGAGCGGCGGGAAATGGCCTGCGAAGACCATTTCCCGCCGCCTAAATCAGGTGTTTAGAGCATCTAGCTCATGAATTTGTGATCATTCTTCACCCTCAGCCAGAGCCTCGACGTCGGCCAGCTTCGCCTCCGGGGTGTTCTCCGGAATCTCGCCGTTGATGCGGAGACCGGTCTCCACATCGAACAGGTGGACGTAGTCCGCGGAGGGTTTGATGTAGACGGTCTCGCCCTTCTGGGGAGGACGGCGGCCCTCCACTCGCACGATGAGCGGCTGGAAGGTGTGCACACCCTCCGGGGTGCCGTAGATATAGGCATCGGCGCCGAGTTCCTCGACGACGTCCACCACCATCGGCAGGCCGGTGTTGTCGGCGGAGAGGCCCATGTCCTCGGGGCGTACGCCGAGAATGACCTCGCTCTTGCCGGTCAGGTCGACGTCGGGGACGCCGATCCGGTCGTTGCCGAGAACCAGCTGCCCGGATTCCACGTTGACTTTGAACAGGCTCATGGCGGGAGAGCCGATGAAGCCCGCCACGAACACGTTGGCGGGGTTGTCGTAGAGGTTGCGGGGGGTATCGACCTGCTGGAGCACACCGTCCTTGAGCACGCAGACCCGGTCGCCCATGGTCATGGCCTCCACCTGGTCGTGGGTGACGTAGACGGTGGTGGTCTTCAGCTCGCGGGTCAGTGCGGCGATCTGGGTACGGGTCTGCACGCGCAGCTTGGCGTCCAGGTTCGACAGCGGCTCATCCATGAGGAAGACCTTCGGCTCGCGCACAATAGCGCGGCCCATGGCCACGCGCTGGCGCTGACCGCCGGAGAGCGCCTTGGGCTTGCGGTCCAGGTAGGCCTCCAGGTCCAGGATCTTCGCGGCTTCCTGCACCCGCTGGGCGCGCTCCTCCTTGGAGACGCCGGCGATCTTCAGCGCGAAGCCCATGTTCTCTGCCACCGACATATGGGGGTAGAGCGCGTAGTTCTGGAACACCATCGCGATGTCGCGGTCCTTCGGCGAGACGTGGGAGACGTCTTCGCCGCCGATGAGGATCCGGCCCTCATTGATCTCCTCCAGGCCGGCCAGCATGCGCAGGGCGGTGGACTTGCCGCAGCCGGAGGGTCCCACCAGCACCAGGAACTCGCCGTCGGCGATCTCCAGGTGAAGCTTGTTGATGGCGGGCCGAGCACCAGGAGTGTAGATGCGGCTCGCAGAGTCATAAGTGACAGAGGCCATGGTTCAGTTTCCCTTTCACGGGCAGGTACGTGCCCGACGATCCGTAGTGAAGGTTGCTGCCCACATGCGGTGCGACATGCATCACAGAATGTGTCGCCCCTCACATAGACGAGAGAATCACACCACAGTCGCCGCCAAAAAGTCCACTCGCGACACAAAACCACTCAGGGGGCGGAGGGGGTGCCGCCGGCTCTCGGGTGTGTCAGAAGGCCAGGCCGAGGGAGCAGCACCCGCAGCGGATGCGAAAGTCCGCCCCAGGCTCCTGCGGTCCATCCCAGCTTCCCGTGGTCCATCCCGGGCTGGGGGAGAGCGCGGGGCACCCACGCGGGCGCCGGCGGCGTCGTCAGCTTTTCACGGCACGCGCATAATCCGCAGCGGATGAAAAGAGCGCGACGTGGCGCGGTCGAAAATGCGCTGAATCAGTGCCCGGTGTCGTGGGGGTCGTGGTGGGCGGCACCGCCGCCGTAGGTGTCCGGACCGTGTTCCAGGTGCTCGGCCATGGACTCATCGAAGCCCTCAGGCAGCAGGTCGCGGTACTCCGCAATCGCCCCATCGACGATGGTGGCGTCGAACGTCTCCTCAGCAGTCTCGGAGCTGCCGTCCTCGCCGGTGACGGTCACCGTCGCGGTGACCTCCTGCATCGAGCCGGGGGCTGCGCCGATGGCGCTGACAATATGCTCGCCGTCGTGCTGCAGATTGACGGCCTCGCCGGGCTCCAGCTGGAAGTCGAAGGTTTCGCCCTCCACACTCAGCTGCACCTCGGCCTCGCCGCGGCCGGTGTTGCTCACCAGGCCCAGCATGCGGGCGGGGCCGCCTTCCTCGCCGGCGACGAACATCAAGTGGCGCAGCTTCACGTCCTCCGCCTCGACCATCGCTCCGTCGGATGCGGAGTACTGGTGAGTGGTGGCCTGATAGTTGATTGCGCTGCATCCGGTGGCAGCCAGACCGGCGATCAGCATGAGACCTGCGGCCGCGCGGCGGGCCTGGGCGGGGGCGAACTTCACCTCAAGGGCTCCTTCAGAACTGGTGGACGCATACTGCTTGAGTCAAGAGTACTTGATCGAGGACGACTTCTACATCACGTAGAACAATTGATGCGCGGCGAACCCTATGCCTGCTTGCTGAGCTTCGCCCAGCGACACGCCGATAACCGCCTGTGCGTGATAAACTGGACTGCGGGAAAGGGGAATAATTACATGAATTTCGAAGTCGGCGAGACAGTTGTGTACCCGCACCATGGGGCAGCCACCATTGAAGAGGTTGAGATGCGCACCTTCAAGGGTGAGGAGAAGACCTACCTCACCCTTCGGGTCTCTGAGGGAGACCTGACCATCAAGGTTCCCGCAGAGAATGTGGACTTGGTGGGAGTCCGCGACGTAGTGGACGAAGAAGGGCTGGAGAAGGTGTTCAGCCTCCTGCGCGCAGAGCACACCGAAGAGCCGACCAACTGGTCGCGCCGCTACAAGGCCAACGTTGAGAAGCTGGCATCCGGCTCCATCCACAAGCTGGCCGAGGTGGTCCGCGACCTCTGGCGCCGCGAGAACGACCGCGGTCTCTCGGCCGGGGAGAAGCGGATGCTCTCCCAGGCTCGCCGCATCCTGGTCTCTGAGCTGCGCCTGGCCAAGGAGCTGGACGAAGACGGTGCCGAAAAGCTTCTGGACGAGGTGCTCGCCCAGGCCCCGGCGAAGGCCGAGGCCTGATTCCGGCCCTAGCAGCACCCCGCATACCTAGATGACCACACGCCCGGATGACCCCGTGCGCGGCGCACCAGCCGCCCCGCGGGGTCACCGGGCGCTCGTCGTTGTAGCGGCGGGATCCGGCACCAGACTGGGCTTCGGAATGCCCAAGGCCGCTGTCCGCCTCCGTGAGCGCACCCTGCTGGATCATGCCCTGCAGGCAGTCACGGCGGAGCTCGGCCTGGAGCTGATTGTCCTGGTGCTGCCCAGCGACCCGGCGGTCCACCAAGAGCTGGCAGCCGCCGGCACGGCTGCAGCAGCGCGCACTGGAGCTGACGTGGTGATCACCACCGGCGGCACCACCCGCACGGCCTCGGTAGCCAGCGGCACCCATGCGGTGGCCGAGCACGCCCAGCTGAAGGGCTGGGATCCGGCCGAAGTCCACGTTCTGGTTCACGACGCCGCCCGCGCGCTGACCCCGGCCGAGGTCTTCCAGCGCGTGGCCGAAGCGGCCGAAGCCTCGGCGGTCGCAGTGGTCCCGGCAGTGCCGGTCACCGACACCATCAAAGAAGTCACCGACTCGCAGGGTCCCGGCGAACGCGCTGTGGCCACCCTGAACCGGGCCGCGCTGCGAGCAGTGCAGACCCCCCAGGGCTTCAGCCTCTCGCTGCTGCAGCGGCTGAGCAAGCACGCCGCTGCCGCAGGGGAGGAAGCAGGCGAGCAGTTCACCGATGAAGCCATGATTGCCGAGCACCTGGGGGTCGACGTCGTCGTGGTGCCCGGACACCCCCGGGCGCTGAAGATCACCACCGAGACCGACCTGATCACCGCCCAGGGACTTCTGGACGCACAGCAGGCCCCCGCAGTGGCGGAACCCGAGGCGCACCCGCCGGCCCCCCGGGTGGGGATCGGCCACGACATCCATGCCTTTGCAGATGCGGACGAGCCTGCCGAACTGTGGCTGGCAGGACTGCACTGGCCCGGCCAGCGGGGCCTGGCCGGACATTCCGACGGCGACGCGGTGGCCCACGCCTGCTGTGCCGCGCTGTTCTCCGCCGCCGGCATGGGGGACCTGGGAACCCACTTCGGCGCCGACACTGTCGGCACCGCCCGGCCCGAGATGGCCGGAGCCTCCGGAGCGGGCATGTTGGCTGAGGCGGCGCGGCTGGTGCGCCAGGCCGGCTATCGCATCGGAAGCATCTCCGTGCAGTTCATCGGCAGCCGCCCCAAACTCGCCCCGCGCCGCGAGGAGGCTCAACGAGTGCTCAGCGAAGCAGCCGGAGCCCCGGTGGCGGTCTCGGCCACCACCTCCGACGGCCTGGGATTCGCCGGCCGCGGTGAAGGGATCATGGCCACCGCAACCGCAGTCCTGATTCCCAGCGGCCACAGCGCCCTGCGGTAACCTTGCCCCGTGGCACTGCGACTCTACGACACCAAGACCGGGGCGATCCGTGATTTCCAGCCCCTGGAACCGGGACAGGTCTCCCTCTACTACTGCGGGGCCACCGTGCAGGGGCGCCCGCATGTGGGTCACGTGCGCTCGGCGGTCGCCTTCGACATCCTCACCCGCTGGCTCGAGGCCTCCGGCTACCGGGTTCTCTCGGTCCGCAACGTCACCGATATTGACGACAAAATCCTGGAGAAGTCCGCGGCCTCCTTCCGCCCCGACTTCCAGCCGCAGGCGGACTACCCGGCCGCCGACCCCTGGTTCGCCCTGGCCTACCGCTTCGAGCAGGCCTTCACCTCCGCCTATGACGCCCTGGGCGTACGCCGGCCGAGCTATGAGCCCCGCGCCACCGGCCACATCACAGAGATGCACGCCCTCATCGCCCGGCTCATCGAAGCCGGCCACGCCTACCCCGCTCTGGACGACTCCGGCGACGTCTACTTCGACGTCCGCTCCTGGGAGCAGTACGGAGAGCTGACCCGCCAGTCGGTGGAGGACATGCAGGACGCCCCCGACGTCGACCCGCGCGGCAAACGCGACCCGCGCGACTTCGCCCTGTGGAAGGGACACAAGCCCGGTGAGCCCGACTCGGCCTCCTGGGAGTCTCCCTGGGGGCGCGGCCGGCCCGGCTGGCACCTGGAATGCTCCGCGATGTCCACCAAATACCTCGGTGCCACCTTCGACATCCACGGCGGCGGTCTGGATCTGCGATTCCCGCACCATGAGAACGAGCTCGCCCAGTCCGCAGCCGCCGGCGACGGATTCGCCCGCTTCTGGATGCACAACGGCATGGTCACCTTCGCCGGAGAGAAGATGTCCAAATCCGTGGGCAACACCATCTCCCCAGAGGATATGCTCGCCCAGGCCCGCCCCACGGCAGTCCGCTACTTCCTCGGCCAGGCGCACTACCGGTCCCAGCTGGACTACCGTCCCGGGGCCCTTCAAGAGGCCGAGGCCGCAGTGGAGCGGATCGAGAACTTCCTGTCCCGCGCCCTGCCCCAGGGGGACTTCGCTGCGGTCTCCGAGCTGCCTCAGAGTTTCCGTGATGCCATGGACGATGACCTCAACGTCCCCGCCGCCCTGGCCGCGCTGCATGAGACGGTCCGGGCGGGCAACACCGCCCTGGACCGGGGTGAGGACGCCTCCGGTGCTGCCGGTCAGGTCCTGGCCATGCTCGATGTGCTCGGCCTCCGCGATGTGCCAGAGCCCGACGGCGGCAGCGGCGGGCCCGCACTGGAGGCACTGATCCACCTGGTGCAGGCCCAGCTGGAGCGCCGCGCCGAAGCCAAGGCCGCGAAGGACTACGCCACCGCCGACGCCATCCGCAGCACCCTGACCGCTGCCGGGGTAGAGGTGGAGGACACACCATCAGGGGCCAGCTGGTCGCTGAGGAGCGGAGCGGCCCATGGCTAAAGATTCTCGCCCCAAATCGGCTGCCGTGCGGAAGGACCGCAAGGGACCCACGAAGGGCTCCGGCGGCCAGGGCAAGCGCAAGCTCGCCGGCAAGGGCCCCACACCCAAAGCAGAGGACCGGGTCTACCACAAGGCGCATCGGCAGAAGCAGCTTGCCCAGCGGTCCCAAGCCAAGCGTCAGGCCCAGTCCCAGGCGCGGGGACGGGGCTCGGGCTACGGGGCCGATGATGTCGTGGCAGGCCGCAACTCCGTCCTGGAAGCGCTGACCGAGCAGGTCCCGGCCGAGCAGCTGCTCATTGCCGCAGACATCGATTCCGACGGCCGGGTCCGTGAAGCCCTGCAGCACTGCGCCGAGCAGGGCGTCAGGGTCAAAGAGGTCACCCGCCGCCAGCTGGACAACGCCACCGGAGACGCCGTGCACCAGGGCCTGGCCCTGGTCCTGCAGCCCTATGAGTACGCCGAGGCAGGGGAACTGATCACCCAGCTGCACGAGCAGGCGGCCAAGGGCCACATCGACCATGCTCCGCTGCTGATCGCCTGCGACTCCATCACCGACCCCCGAAACCTCGGGGCGATCCTGCGTGCCGCATCCGCCTTCGGCGCAGACGGCGTCGTCGTTCCCGAACGGCGCAGCGCCGGGGTCACCGCCACCGCCTGGAAGACCTCCGCCGGTGCCGCCGCCCGCGTTCCGGTTGCCCGGGCGAAGAACCTCACCCAAGCGCTGAAGGAAGCCCAGCGGTCTGGGTACTTCGTCCTCGGGCTCGACGGCGGGGGCGACACCCAGCTGCCCGGGCTGCACCTGGCCGACGAGCCGCTGGTCGTGGTGGTCGGCTCCGAAGGCCGCGGACTCTCCCGGCTGGTGTCGGAGACCTGCGATGCCATCGTCTCGATCCCCATCACCGCCTCCACGGAATCGCTGAACGCCTCCATGGCGGTGGGCATCAGCCTCTATGAGATCGCCACGCTGCGGAAGGGGGTGCGCCGATGAAGCGGATCCGCGGCGAGGAGCAGCCCGGCTTCCTGGAGATTCTGGGCAATTGGCTGCCGCACCAGCCCTGGTTCCCGGAGTTGAAGGGCCGTCACCGCTACACCCGCGTCGGCGGGCTGCGACTGCCTGCGCCGCAGGGCGAGGCCGATGCCGGCCTGGTCCTGGAGCTGCACATCTTTGAAGTCACCGTTCCCGGAGCCGATCCCGGGCAGGAGCCGGAGCGGATCTCTGTGCCCCTGGCGCTGCGCAGCCGCCCCTCGGCTCTGGCGGGCAAGAGCGCCTTCATCGGCAAACTCTCCACCACCGACGGGGAGGACCTCTGGGTCTACGACGGCGCACGCGACCGGGCCTTCCTCACCGCGTGGCTGGAGATGGCCCGACGGCGGCAGGGCAGCCGCAACGGCCGCTCCCGCGGGGAAGCCATGGCCGGCTTCGCCGACTGGGAGCCCTTCGAGCTGAAGCTGCGGCGCAGAATGGTGGCCTCCTCCCTGCCGAACGTCACCCGCACTCTGGTGGCACCGGAGAACACCGCCGAGGACGGCGACTGGGACCGCAAGGTCGCAGTGGACCTGCTGCGCCGGCCCGCTGAGGAGCACCCCCAGCTGCTGGAGACCGTGCTCACGCTCACCGCCGCCCACTCACAGTCCATCTCCCGGGTGCTGGGAACAGTCACCGGCGCGTGGGAGGACCGCGAGTACAGCTCACACGAGGCCCTCGAATGGCAGAGCGGACTGCTGGGCGTCATCCGGGAGGCCGGAGCGGAGGCTCCCAGCGCACACGGGCTGGCCAAGACCGCCCTGCAGGAAGGCTCCGGCTTCACTCAGACCGCATATGAGCTGGGGAAGACGCTGGGAAACTTCCACGCAGACATGGCCGGATCCTTCGGCGCCCACCCGCAGAGCACAGAGCAGCTGCGCTCCATGTCCGCGGCAGCCCAGCGTGCCCTGAGCAGCCAGTGGGAACGAGTGCGCAGCGAATTCGACGAGGACGAGTCCGCCGACCTCAATGACGTGATCGACCTGATGACTATGCAGCTGCGTGACGCCGATGAGCCGCTGATGCTGCAGACCATCCACGGCGAGGTGAGCCTGCACCATTTCCACCGGATGACTGATCAGCGGTGGATCGTCTCGGAGTCCGGGGGGATGGTGGAGCACACCCTCGGCCTGCGGGACGTTGTCACCGTGCTGATCTCTCTGGCCAACACGGTGATGAGTGTGGCCAGCCAGACCCCAGAGATCAACACTGAGGCAGAGTCCGAGGCCGGCGCCCCGGTCAACTTCGGCCTCTGGTATGAGCAGGCATCGGTGCAGCTGCTCGCAGGCTATCGGGACTCGGATGCCGACTCCACCGGTGTGGACTCTGTCTTCTTCCGCGCAGCGATGCTGGCCGAAGCCCTGGAGCTGTTCCACCAGTGGGAGGGACGCTGGGTCTTCCGCCCCTCCATGCTCCTGCAGGCCGACAGCTGACTGGGCAGCGCCCCAGCCTCCGTGCTACAGTAGATAGTCCGATTTCGGGAGAACAGCATGGCCTCAGCGGCCGAGTTCACCTGGAATTTACATCCAGCGCCGAGAGGTGCTAAAGTTTTCATCCGCGCCAGGTGCTTCAGGGCCAACCCGGAAGCGCAGCGCGAATGAGGATCGCAAGATCCAATCTCTATCTCACAAGGAACGAAGAGATGCCGAGTTGACACTCGCAGATCGGTTCCAGTAAGATAGAAAAGTTGCTCCGGAGCGATTCAGAGGGTTTCTTCTGATGGTGCCGGCAGCGCTCGCAGCTTGAGAACTCAATAGTGTGCCAAGTTTGTTGACACCAATTATTTGTATTTGGTGAACCATGGTGCGTGCACCCCCGTGTGCGT
>NZ_JAJUJJ010000026.1 GCF_029265375.1 Nesterenkonia sp. | reverse complement strand
GACGTCATGATCGCGTTGCTGAGCAACGCGCACCACGTCCTCTTTGAACTCCTTTGGATAAGGCTTGGGCATGATGACAATCCTTCCAGGCCCGGGGCGACCGAGCCAGATCAGTTGTCACCCATCCCTGCATCAGCCCCCACGGCCTGTCGGATCTGCGACGGTTCCTGTCCGGTGGCTCCTACTCCGTCTTCTCAAGGGGGTCGGACGTTCCATCGTCGGGCGTGTTCGTGGAGTGTTGTTTGCGGTTGAATAGGGACTCGAAGTGTCCTGCCCAGCCCTGGCTCGTATGTCGTCTCCCGGTCATAATCGGCAGGGTACTGCGCCAATCGAGGGCGAGTGGGATGAGCGCACATTTTCAGCGAGCCTGTAGAATCCTTAAGGCATATCTTCAGTCGTCTCACCGCAATAAAAAGGTCCTTCTACATGACAGACTCTACGACGCAGGCCATCACTGAGCTGGCTGCGGATCTGGCTGCAGACTACAGCAGTGACACCATCGTCATCCTGGGTAAAGGCCCTTCGGTGGACAAGATTGATCCCCGCATCTTCGACGGACATGTGGTCATCGGGATCAACGATGCTGAACGCATTCGTCCCACTGACGTCACGATCTTTTATGAGGACTGGGTCGCTGATTCGCTCAAGGACGACGGCTTGCGATCCAGAGTGTATGTCACGTCGACGGAGTTCGAGCCCGCGGGGCACAAGGTCATTAAGGCCCCGCACAAGCCGCTGGGAAATAACGAAGAAGACCTGATGCTTTCCCGCTTTCAGGATCGGGATGAATTCGCGGTCGAAGGTGCCATCTTCTTGAGTGCCTTGGAGATCGCCCGGGCCATTGCGGACCACAAGGGGAAGACCCAGACGGTCTATATGGTTGGATTCGACTTTACGCCCGGAACGGGTCCGGCGCGGGCGGCCACCACGAAATTCGCACCCGACAGCACTGTGCGACGGGCGAACATCGAAATCCAACAGTACATTCTGCGCAACGCGCTCTATGTGCTGGAGGACTCCAATCTTGACGTCAAACATGTGGGAATCCACGAGTTCTCTCATCTCACCGTAGATGACCTCAACGCACAGTCACGTGTGCAGGTCGCCGATTCGCGCCCCAGCCGCGAGGAGGACGAGGGGGAGCTCGAGATCCCCACCGTGGAGATCACGGCAGAGATCACCACTAATCACTTCGGGGACCTGGATCGGCTCGAGAAGCTGGTGCGGGCCGCACACTCGGCGGGTGCGGATTGGGTGAAGGTTCAAAAACGTGATGTGGAGACCTTCTACACACCTGAGCAGCTCGCGGCTCCGTATAAGTCTCCTTTCGGCACGACGTTCGGCGATTATCGGCGACAGCTCGAGCTGGACGCAGATGGCTTCAGGTTCCTGGATGAGCTGACGCGCGATCTGGGCATCGGGTGGTTCCCCTCGGTGCTGGACCGCCCATCATTCGAATGGATGGTCGAGGAACTGGATGTTCCACTGCTGAAGCTCCCCTCGACCATTTCAGAGAAGAAGGACTATCTGAAGTTTGTAGCGGATAACTACACCGGGTCTCTGGTGATCTCGACGGGCATGACTGACAAGGTCTACGAAGATTGGCTGCTGGAGACGTTCACCAAGCAGGACACCTTGTACCTGCTCCACTGCAATTCTGCCTATCCGACCCCGGACGAGCACACCAACATCGGCGTCGTGCGCCACTATGCCCAGTTGGCTGAGCGGCAGGCTCAGAGACCGGGGCCGCGTATTGTGCCAGGTTATTCCAGTCACGATTTCGGCTGGATGGCCTCTGCCCTGGCAGTGGCTGCAGGCGCTGGCATGGTGGAGAAGCACGTGAAGCTGGGCAACACCGAATGGGCGCACTTTGATGCGGTGGCAGTGGACCTCACCACAGACGAGTTCAAGGAGTACGTGGCAGCGGTTCGCAAGGCACAGATCCACGTCGGCTCAACCGAAAAGAAGATCACCGCGTCTGAGCATCACAAATACTGACCGGGGCTGGGTTTGATTCCAGCGCGGCCGAAATGGCGGGCGCAGCTCTCGCCCTGCCGGCGGCGCCTGGCGGGTCAGCCAGTGGGCACTGCGGCGACAAACACTTCGCTCGCCTCGGCAGCTGAAATTTTCAGGTCCTCACCCGCAGACACAAAGGCCGACGCCCCAGGTGTCAAGGTCAGGGCAGCGGCTTCAGGGACCGTTGGGTCCTCCACCTGTGCCTCTCCGGAGATGCACAACACGATGCGAGGGCCATCGCTGGCGGCAGGACGTTTCGAACCAGCGGTCGGGAACGTCATGCGTTCCAGCTGAAACTCTTCCACCTCAGGTCGGTACAGGGCGTGCCCTTCAGAGATATTCTCAGGAGTGAACCGCGGGTTCCTCAAAACGGAGTACTCGGTCACAGCGAGGAGCTCATCAACATCAATGTGCTTACTGGTGAGTCCCCCGCGCAGCACGTTGTCCGAGCTGGCCATGATCTCTACCCCGACCCCGCGGAGATAGGCGTGAAGATTTCCCGCGGGGAGAAATAATGCATCACCTGGTGCAAGGTCGACCCGGTTCAGCAGCATGGAGACTAGAATCCCCGGATCCGCCGGGAAAGCCTCACCGGTCAGGACGATCGTGTCCAAGGCAGGTCGCGCGGCCGGCGGGATGACGTCCGGTGACTCAGCAAAGCGTCGGGCCGCGCGGGTGGCCAGGTCCGCGGCCTCGGACGCGTCCTCTCTGCGCGATCTCAGAAGGGTGTCCAAAGCACGGCTCAGATTTCCGGCACGGACAATTCCTTCCAGGTCGCTCAGCAGAGCGAGAGCCCGGCGGGACTCGGAAGAGCTCCCGCGCAGAAGCGTCGGTTCCCCTTCCACCAATTCTCCGAGGATGTGAATATCGTGCGCGCAGTCCCGAGGATCTCGGAACCCGCAGAGCGCGGCGAAGTCTGTGAGGGCGACGATGAGCTCTGGCTTGTGGTTGTCATCCCTATAGTTGCGAAACGGTGCGTCGCGGGGGATGCCCTCTGATTCCTCCTGCGCGAATCGCCTCTGCGCTCGCGCCTTACTCGGATGCGTCTGAATGGACAAGGGCTGCTCAGCTGCTAGCACTTTGAGCAGATACGGAAGTTCGTGGAATCTGGAGTCGGGAACGCCCTCCATATAGTGGTCCAGGCGTACTGGCCCCTCCTCAAGCTCAACAGTTGATGGGGCGCCGGGATGGGTCCCCATCCACAGTTCCGCCTGCGGCACGTCGCTGGCGCTCCAGCCGAAAAGAGACTCGAATGCAGATCTAGAGCCCCACGCATAATTGCGGACCGTATTCCCCATCAAGTGCATAAGCCACACGCTACCGCATTTATTTGCCGGAACAAGCCGCTGAAGACTCTCTAAGGAAGCGGGTCGGCCGGCGAGTTCTAGCGGCCGGGAGGACCAGTGGTCTCTGAGTGGCGGCAGGTGTCAATCGCGCCCCATGTAGAATCCGTAGAGCCTCACGATGAAAAGCGTGATGGAAGAGCGTGAGGTGCCGCCGGCCATGACGGAGAGAGACTAGCATTTCCGTGATCGTTCTGAAGGTAGTGAAGGTCGATTCCGCGGGAATCATCGGCTGGTGCTACGACCCAGCAGACCCCTCGGCCACCCTGCAAGTGAACCTCGTTGTTGACGGCACGCAATACGGCTCAATGGTCGCGGATGTGCCGCTCCGTGAGGCCTATCCGGATTCCACTGCTGATCACCCGATAGGTTTCCACCATCCCTTGCCGATTGAGCTCCATGACGGAGAGCCGCACAGCATTGAGTTAGTCGAACCACGGTCCGGCGCCCGGGTCTCCCGCACCCTCCGGCTGGAGAATTACGCGGTCTCGTTCGACGACGATCTGTTCGGCCAATATCAGGGAACAGACAAGGGGGTCATACGGGGCTGGGCAACAGCGGACGGCGTCCGCAAGCTGCCGACGGTGACAATCGACGAAGAAGACATCTCCGTCGAGCACGCACAGGAACACGAAATCAATACGCTGCGCCGACTCTATGGTTTTCAAGCGTTGATTCCCCCAAAGTTCTATGATGGACAGCCGCATACCGTACGCGTGACGGTCTCCGCCTCGTCAGAACAGCACCTGCTTGGACAGGAAGAGATCACCTGGTCTCGCAGCTTCCGCAAGCTGCAGACCTGGCGCCATCCGGCGGCACAGCACGCCTCAGTGACTGTGGGGGATATACGGATCATCAACCGGACTGTCACAGTCGACCTGTTCGGGCACATAGTCAATCGACGTGCAGCACTCCGGCTGGGCATGAAGACTGTGGACCTGGTCCTGGACAGCTCCGCGGAGCCAGAGGATTCCATATCTCAGCAGTGGGGCTGCTACCGAGGAACACTGCCCCCCGATGTTGGTCGCGCGAGAGGCGACTACGAGCTCTTCGCTCCCGGCGATTCCCTGGGGCGCACCTATGATCTTCGACTCGGCGACCCTTCCGGGAGCCGTCCTCGCTACCTGCCGACGTCCATCGACCTGGAAGAATCCTCCAACCACGACTCTTTTCCAGCGCGCGATACGTTGACCTGGTTCGCCCAACAGCTTCACGCAGGGGGCGATGCACGCCTGCGCTGGTTCTCTCAGCTGGCAAGGGAAACGCGGTCCTGCGAAGCACGGGACGTGCTGGCTCTCGCCGCCACCGGAGGGGTGTTGAGCTACCGCCCACTGCTCCGCTCCTTCACGTCGAATAGCCGCGAGGTCAGCTGGGTCCCAGCACTTCTGACACTTGCGCAAGTCGTCTACAGCCAACGGATGAACCCGCAGGACCTGGACGACGTACTCAGTATTTATCGTTACGCGGAGGAGGCCTTCTCCGTGGACGAGGCATTCTCCGGGGTCGACAGGTCCTACTATGCGGACCTGCTGACCAAGCATGGGTCCTTGGACGACGCTAGGCGCATCCTTCGGCATCCCGAGCAGAACCTTTCCCGCGCGTACTCACAGCAGTTCCTGCTGCTGAATACCCTCAATCCTGCAACCCCCGAAGGTTCACGGAACGCACAGGCGTGGTTCAGTGAGCTGAATCGGATACTGGGTGAGGAGGGCTTCGCCCCCATAGTGTCTGGCGAGACGCCGAACTTCTTCAGGCTGAGCAGCCCTGCAGCGTCACCTGCACAGGGGGATCAGCCCCTGGTCTCCATCATCATGCCGGTCTACGAGCCGAACGAAGCCACCGACGTGGCTATCCGGTCGTTGCTGGATCAGACCTGGCGCAATATCGAGATCATCATCATCGATGACGCCTCTCCTGCCGTAGACGTCGACGGGAAGCCGACGAGATACCGAGAGCAACTCCAATCCTGGGCGGAGCAGGACGAGCGCATCCGGCTTATCCTCTGCGAGAAGAACCGCGGAGCATACTCGGTGCGCAACGACGCCTTTCAGATGGCTCGCGGAGAATTCGTGACAGTGGCCGACAAAGACGACTGGCACCACCCGCAGCGCATCGAATTCCAAGCCCGGGACCTGATGACCCACATGAATAAGCCGGCCAACATCGTCAACTGGGTACGGGTCAACGAGGATCTGCTGTTTCAAGTCCGGTGGGGGCCCGATCGAGTGGTTCATCCGGCCTTCGCCTGCATCATGTTCCGTCGCAGACAGGTGATGGATGCCATCGGGTACTGGGACCCAGTGCGCAAGTCTGCAGACAATGAATACAAGAGGCGCCTGGAACTGGTTTTCGGCACCACTCTGCAGCCGGAGATTCAGGCGCCCCTGGCATTCTCTCTGCTGGGCGAAGACAACCTGACCAGCAGTGATTTCGGGCTGGGCTACCGTCACCCAGATCGGGAGGCCTATCAATGGGCCTACTCGGGTTGGCATGACCAAATCGCTCAGGGTGCGTCTCCGCGGCTGAGTCACAACCAGTCAGAACGTCCGTTCCCCTCGCCGCTAGGATTCCTGCCTGATCGAGACGAGATGACAGTTCCGAGGTTTGACGTTGTATTCGCCGCCGAGTTCGGCGACCTCGGAGGCGAAGCTGTAGCTCAGGGTCGAATGATCCGTGCCGCAGTCGAGGCTGGCATGACTGTGGGGATCCTCCCCATTCGCAATGGTGTACGTCCGGAGGCGTCAAGACGACGTCTGGCACCGGAGATCCGGGAGCTGCTCCACCAGGGAGCGGTTCGCTGGCTCTCATGGGGAGCTGAGGCAGCTGCTGACGTCGTCATCATCGGAAGCCCGCGCGACCTCGTGCTGACGCCGACTTCGGCGATCGGCCTGGTCAGCGAACGCGTGGTGGTCAGGACTGACCTTCCCCCGCGGAGTCAGACGCAATACCAGTACTACTACGAGGTTCAGCATATTGACCAGAAGGTCAGCGACCTGTTCGGCGTCCCACCGTTCTGGGCCCCACAAGCCCCCTTCCTCCGGGACGCGCTGGAGGGTGAAGTTGCCCCTGAACGCATACTTGAGAATTTCGGATGGACGCCGTCCTATCCAGCCGATAGCACCAGGACCAGATTCCGGGCGGCAGGCAGCGCGGCTGCTGGGCAGCCGGTCATTGGCCGGATTTTGGATGAACAGGAAGCATGGTGGCCGGTGGCACGGGTGCGCAAAGATGCCTACCCGGACGACACGGAGGTGCGCGTAGCCGTTCAGTCCTCCCTCCGGCGCCTGTCGGCGGCTGGAGTGGTCCCCGAGTCTTCTGCGCCCGCGTCGTGGGCAGTGGAACCTGCTGCCCTGCGGTCCCATGAGGACTTCATTGCTTCGTGGGACTTCTTCGTGCACTACTCCTCAGAGGTGTGGGATCCGCACATTGAGCCGACGGTGACAGCGGCTCTTGAGCGAGGGGTCGTGTGCGTGCTGAATCCATCCTATGCGCCGGTATTCGGCGATGCCGCAGTGTACGCGGCGCCGGGAGAGATTCGGCAGAGCATCCTGCAGCTATGGGAAAGTGCCGCGAAGATGCAGGCACAGCGCCAGCGAGGCTATGACTTCTTGGCGCGGCATCGGCGCCCAGGGGACTTCCGGGAACGATTGAATCGACTAGCTGCTGCGAAGCTGCAGCAGGAAAGGGCTTGACGCATGCTTGGATTCGACTGGGAGCAGCACTTTGAATCGCTCAACTTCTTCGACGAAGCGCGCCTCTCAAAAATGGCGCTGAACGGACAACTCAGTGAAGGGGATGATCCGTTCCTGGTGGCCCACACACTGTGGGGAAGCCAGGTCCCAGTGAGACTGTCCGACTACGAGAGTTGCTGGGGATTCAGTCTTCGAGACGTGAATGAACCCATCACCGAGGTGCGGCTCCACTCGCCCGCAGGACAGGAGATTCTGCGGATAGACGGCTTGATGCCGGCCGATGACGTCGAGTACGAGCGAGGTATGCGGCTGAAGAAGCGACGTCCGGAGGACCCCGACCTAAACTTCTTCATCTCCTGGCAGATGGCACAGTACTTTCCCGGTTCGCCGTCGTACCGTGTCGCCGCCGCTGT
Source organism: Nesterenkonia sp. (assembly GCF_029265375.1). Classification (GTDB taxonomy): domain Bacteria; phylum Actinomycetota; class Actinomycetes; order Actinomycetales; family Micrococcaceae; genus Nesterenkonia. Next base: position 28,263 of record NZ_JAJUJJ010000026.1, on the reverse strand, counting down.
GGTGGCCGTCTACAAGGCCGTGGAGCTGAACCGAGAGGAGTACATACAAGCCGCGGGCGCCCTGTTGAGAGAAGCCCACCAGCTGCTGCCGACGTGTCCACTCGCACGGAGTGTCCGGAAGAACCGAGAGAATCTGGCGGTTTCCCTGTGGACGGCCGAGTGGCATCTGCTGCTTCTGCGGGGGGACTTTCAGGGAGCACTTCGTGTATGGCGGGAGATCGCCGTCTTTATGGAGAACACCCTTTCCAACTATTTCAATGTCGTCTATAACGCGAATAAGGCGCTGCTCATCCTATGCTTGTACCACGCGGCCCATGGGGAGATGGATGCGGTAGAGAAGTACGCCGATCAGGCGTTTACGTTATTTCAGAACGCGGTTCGAGACGCTGACAAGACTCTTGCCCACTTCAAAGAGCTTAAGGTGCCCCATCAGGCCGCCTACGAATGCCTCGTCTTGGCTCGGGAGAAGCCTCGAGTCGGGGAGGACGAGGCGAAACGGCTCTTCAAGACATGCAAGCGCATCGACGCGGCCTCGTACGGCCCGTCATTCAGGAAGATGTGGCAGACAATGAGGAATGGTCTGGCTCTGGAGCGTGAATAGCATGCAGCGGGGGCCCGACCTGCCAGGCAGATCGGGCCCCCGCTGGGATGGTATGGAAGAGATTCAGCCGCGAAGGCTTGCGATCTTCGCCTTCTCGCCCTCCTGGACCCTCTTCTCGGGTGTGCCCAGGGCCTTCTCGATGACACGAATGTCGCGAACAAGGTGGGTGAAGCCCTGAGGCTCGACTGATGCGGCCTGATCGGAGCCCCACATGGTGCGGTCCAGGGTAATGTGCCGTTCCACAATCGCAGCGCCCAAGGCCACTGCCGCAACCGAAATCTGCAGTCCGGGCTCGTGACCGGACCAGCCCACGGGAACGCCGTAGCGCTCAGCAAGCATCGGAATGACCTTCAGGTTAGCTTCCTCAGCAGGCATGGGGTAAGTGGACGAAGTGTGGAGCAGAGCCAGATTGTCTGTACCCAGAATCTCGACTGCATGGTCCACGTCTTCGATGTTGGACATCCCGGTCGATGCGATGATCGGCTTGCCGGTTTCTGCCAGAGCCTTGAGGATGTCGTCGTTGTACAGGCTGGCTGAAGCGACTTTATGGGTGACCGCGCCCATATCTTCGAGGAACTTGACCGAATCCACATCCCAGGGCGAGGCAAACCAGTCCAGTTCGAGCTCTTCAGCGTACTTTGCGATTTCTTCGTACTGGGGCCGCTCAAATTCAACTTTGTACCGGTACTCCAGATAGCTCATCTCGCCCCAGGGAGTCTCGCGGCGCTTATCGCGCATTGCTGCGGGGGTGGAGACCTCGGGGTTGCGCTTCTGGAACTTGACGGCGTCGGCGCCTGCCTCCTTGGCAACGTCCATGAGCTTCTTGGCGGTTTCGACGCTGCCGTTGTGATTGAGCCCAATCTCGCCGATGACGTAGGTGGGGTGGCCGGGGCCGATGGTGCGATTACCGATAGTCATCGTCTGAATTGCTGTGGTCACGAGAGGTCCTTTCGGGTGGGTCAGGCGTCAAACGCCTGTTACTGTTGCCGCGCCGCTAGTATACGGTCACACACCTCGCGCACGGCGCCGTCCCCGCCGCGTTGGGCCAATATTAAGCGAGCGGCAAGCTTCACTTCATTTTTGGCATCAGCCACCGCGATCGGCCACCCTACTTCCTGAAGTGCGGGAATGTCGTTGATGTCATTGCCGACGTAGGCAACTCGTGCGGCGTCGAGATCATTCTCTCTGATCCAATGCCTGATAGCTCCTGCCTTGTCATCAACACCGTGCAGGACGTCGACCTGCAGCTTCGCGGCGCGAGCTCTCACCACTGGGTTCTGCTCTTTGGAGAGGATCAGGATCGGCATGCCTGTCTTTCGCAGGCGGGAGAGGCCAAGGCCGTCGGCACGGGAGACACGCACGGATTCGGTGCCATCTTGATGCACCGAGGCCCGGTCGTCGGTATGGACGCCATCGAAGTCTGTGACGAGTGCATCCACATCCAGATCCAGATCGGCAGTCAGTCCCAGTTTGTCGTCCAGCAGCGGCGCTATGGCCTCACACATGCGGAGGTCTTCCCAGGTGTCGATCTCGATGGCGGTGTCGGCGTCCACCTCCTGCACGGCGATCCGTCCGAAGAAGCGGTGCCGGGCCTCCTGAAAGCCTCGAGCATTCATCACGTAGAAGGCCCCGGTTTCCTGGTACTGCGGGGGGAGATCCTGACGGCGCGGTCTGTGGCCCACCTCGTGGCCGATCGGGACCAGCTGACCAGGTGTGGGCTCCCGCCACTGAAAGGCATGAGACTCCTTGGCAGCGAACGCGACATCCACTTCCTGTGATGCCACTCGAGAAACTGCAGTCCTGATGCTCGCCGGATCAATGAAGGGGGACGTCGCTTGGATGAACACTACGACGTCGGGCATGAAGCCGGGTCCCTGGCCCGGTTCCTCGGCGAGCTGGACGGGGCTGTCCTCATGTTCGACTCCCGGTGCACCGGCGTAAACGTCCAAGGTATGCAGCAGAGCTGACTCAGATGTAGCTGTGCCTCCGGAGAGACTGTCTGGCCGGCGTACCACGTCGGCTCCGGCGGCCAGCGCCTCAGCTGCGACGTCTTCGTCGTCGGTGCTGACTGCGACCCGCGTGACCCCGGCCCTCTGGGCTGCACGCACCGCCCGGTGAGTGAGTGACCTCCCCTGAATCCGGCGTACGTTCTTCCGGGGAACGCCGACGGATCCTCCGCGGGCCGGAATAATGGCGAGCGAGGTAGGCATGCAGAACTCCATTCGAAACGGCTGTGGCAGCGCTGGTGCAGCGGTTACTACTAGTACGTTAGCTCAGCCGGCAGCCGCCGGGACTTCTTCGGACCGGGCGCAGTCGGCTATTCGCCACATGCTGATGCAGTTCTAAGCCGCTGACCAGGGGAGTTGGAAGGGGACGGGGAGCAGCGCCGTCTCAAGCGCTGCGGAGCGGAGCAGGTGGGTTAGAGTGTGGGGGGACTTCGCCCGGACGCTTACAGAGGAAGGAATGAATGTGGGGGACATAGGTGTGTGGGCTGACGATGGGTCAGTGCTGCGGGTCGAATTCTTCGACACAGTCCACGAAGCCCGTCCGGTCTCGGCGGAGGAGCGTGCGCGTTCCGGGATTGAACTGTCGCTCGTGATCCCCTGCTTCAACACCGCGGAATACCTGCCCGACACCATGCGGAGTCTGCGCGCTCTGGAGGGGCTAGAGAAGTACGAGTTCATCTTCATCAACGACGCCTCCACAGACATGACCGCGCAGCTGCTCGACGAGCTTGCGCCGTCTCTGCCCAACAGCCGTGTGGTGACCCACTCGGTAAACCGGGGCTTGGCGGAGGCCCGCAACACCGGACTGGACCAGGCACGCGGCCGCTATATCGCCTTCTTGGATCCAGATGACTATGTGGCGTCAGACTTTTATGCTGTGCTTCTCGACGCCATCAAAACCCTAGGCGTCGATTTTGTGCGAACTGACCACGTGAAGTTCGAGGGACACAAGAGACACATCATCCGCGTCCCGTTCGGTCCGGCGTGGGAGCCCTTCGACTCACGGGAGGGCCTGCATCCGTTCGATGACAGAACCGCCGTCGACTACACGTATGCCTGGGCGGGCATTTTCGATGCAAAACTCATTGACAACGGCCTGCTCTACTTCATGCCCAACCTGCAGACATGTGAAGACCGGTCATGGATGATGAGGCTCCACCTGATGAGCGACAGGTTCGCAGTGATTCCTCATCCTGGATATTTCTATCGAAGAGGACTTCAAGGGTCGTTGTCCATGGTGGGCGACGAACGACAGTTTGATTTTGTCCGTGCCATGCGCCAGGGGGTAGAGGATGCCATGGCATCGTCTGATCCCGACAAGTACGTCCCAAAAGCAATTCGCAACTATTTAGTGATCATGGTGCATCATCTCAACACCACGAGCCGTTACACGCCAGAGTTGGCCGCTAAGCTGCCGGAGCTGTGCCGTGAAGGGCTCTACAAGCTGCCGTCTGGCAGACTGCTGGAATCTCTCAGGGACTTCGACGACAAGCGAGCGAGGCGAATTCTGAACACAATGGGAGTCGTGAAATAATGCAGAAAAGAGTTCAGATATTCGCCCCGGCCAGCATTTCAGAGCTCGTTCTTATTCGGGCAGGAATCGAATCGGGACTTTTCGGGAGTGCTTCCGAGAATCGTCGTGTTCTGCTCTGTGTCAGTACGGCAATGACCCCTGAGCTGAAGCCGAAGTTGATGGAGACTCCGGCCTTTTCCAGCGTCGCCCATTACTTCGACAGTGTCGAGGACTACAACGATTTTATCCGTCCTCACCACCCGTCTCACTGGGTGCCGCGCGAGGAAGACGCCCCACTGTGGGAGCGGTACGCGCGTGAAAAGTGGGGTCTGGGCTCCGCAAGTATCCGACTGATTCTGGAGACCATGCAGGCCAAGCAGTCCTTGGCGCTGGCCCGCATCTTCCACAACGCCCCCATCGACGTCATGTCTGACGGCCTGATGGCCTATGGGCCGACGCGCGACAAGCTGCCGCTGCAGCTTGGAACTCGAATCCAGCGTCTGATCTACTCGGACCTCCTTCCGGGGATCCGCCCCCTTCTTCACAGTGAATTCGGTGTGGCCACGACTCCGGTGCCTCCGAATCTCATCACCGATGGGTTCGATGCGGTGGCTCGTCAGGAGCAGGAGCGCGCCGGCGAAGTGATCGACCCCTTCAAGCACAAACCGGTCGCGCTCATCCTGGGCCAGTACCTGTCTGCGCTGCGGATCACCACGCCCGAAGAGGAAGCCGACCTATATCTGACAATGCTGAAGGCGGCGGTCGCTCACGGTCATACCCATATTGTGTTCAAGCCTCACCCCGCGGCTCCCCACCTTCAGGGCGAGGTTCTGCGCGCAGAAGCAGAGTCACTGGGGGTGAACTTCGACGAAGTGACTGGACCGGTCACGGCCGAAACCTTGTATACGCTGTGTCGAGTCTCTGCGGTCTACGGCTGCTTCTCCACAGGGTTGATCACTGCGGCCACCTACTACCAGATTCCCGCATGGCGGTACGGCACCTACCCGGTCCTCAGGAGTCTTTCGCCGTACCAGAACAGCAATCGAGTTCCATTGGCGCTGATTCACAAAGTCCTGCCCGATGCGAGACTCGACGAGGCTACCGCGGCCGGTAGGCACGCCGGGCCGTGGAAGAACCAGCCATTTGCCGTGCGTCACCCGGAGAAGGTCGAGAAACTGCTCCACGCCGTGGCCTACACGATGCAGCCTGAAGTGGTGTCCCACTTGAGAGACGACCTCGAGGCGTCAGAGGAGATCTTCAAGAAGATCAAACCGTACTTCACCACTTCGCGCCTGAAGTCACTGGGACTTCCCGTGCTCGAAACCGACACGGCTGCCAGCGATGGGGCCGGGAAGGATGCAGCTGCCAACGATGGTGTCGCGAAGGATGCAACTGTCATTGACGGGGCGGCGAACGATCCGGCGACAGGTGAGAAGCAGGTAGCGAATGGCTGACGTCGCACTCCATCTTGGGGCGCACAAGACCGCGACCACGTGGTTGCAGCGCAGGTTAGCATTGGGCAACGACCTGCTGGCTGAGCAGAACATCAACTACGTCACGATGGGAACGCTGCGGCGCCGATTCTCTTCACCCTTCGACGCGTGGCTCGCGGGCAGAAAGCTGCGCGGGGCAGTGCCGACCACGGAGCAGCTGGAGACAGTCCTTGGGGAGTACAAGCAGTCCCCATCCGGGAAGGTGATCCTCTCTGACGAAAACCTGATGGGTGACTGTAACCGAATTGTCCGATCAGGGCGCGTTTACCTTCACTGTGACCGACGATTGAAGGCCTTACGTGATCTGCTGGGGGAGAGACCCAGCGCTGTGGCATTCACGATTCGCAGCTATCCGGGGTTCTTGGCGTCGTGCTACGTAGAGTCACTCCGCCATGGAGAGTTCACCCGCTTCGACGACTTTCGGCACCGAATCCTCGAGGACGATGAGCTGTGGCTGCGGCCCATTCGCCGGATTGTGGAATCGTTCGGAGAAGACTGTGTCCGTGTCTTCCGGCTAGAGCGCATCGGCTCAGACCTTCCTCGAATGATCGATCTGCTCACCGGAGGGCGCATCGATGAAGCGTCACTTCCCGAAGTTCAGGAGAGGCGCGAAGGTATGTCCGGTGTCGCGGTTGAGACATTGCACATCATCGACGAAGTCTCGGGGTCTCGAAAGGCATCGCGTGCCGTTGAGCTCGTTGAGGAGCGATTTCCCCGCGGAGACGAGTTCGCCGGATTCAGGCCCTGGAGCGAGAGCGAGCAGAAGTACCTGGAGGAGAAGTACCAGAGCCACGTCGAAGCGATTCGAGCCAAGTGGCCTGGTGTTCTTATCGAGTAGAGGCGGGAAGATTGCCAATGTCTGAGGGGGACTGCAGTTCAATGCGTCATATTCTGGAAGGTGTGCTGAATGGCTGGTGAGGTGAACGACTGGACTGACGGGTACGCGGCGGGACGCGCAGCGGGGGAGCGGTTCGCCTATAAATCGCTGCAGGCTCCAAGTGACCGTCGTTCTGAGCACGATCGCCTCGTATGGCTCCTGAACCAGGTGGTGACCGATGCGGCCGGGCGCCGCGCCCCAGACCCCTCGCTCCTGCGTGAGCTGCGCTCTCTGGCGGTCAAGAGGCGCCGTCGCGACTGGAACGGTACAGCCCTTGCGGCCGTTTCCATCCTCGCGGCCCACTTTGACGACCGGCGTGCCCGTGCCTGGCTGCCCGTGATGATGGCCGGAGCTGGGCGCTACGAGGACGCAGTCACGCTGCCCCACCGGATAGGTGAGGCGGGGCCACCCCCCTGGGCGCTGATTTCTCTGGTGTCCGCCCGCCTCATGCTCGGCGACCAGGAGGGCGCCGCCGAGATGCTCGCCAAGCTGCGTGAAGACGCGCAGGTTCTAAGAGAGGACCTGGTCGCCGCGTGGGACGAAACCGCCGTCGGCCGCGAGTTCGCCCGGCTGGTGTCTGGCCACAGACCTGAGACGCTGCCGGTCTTCTACCACCTGCCTTTCACCGGTGGGACCAGCACCATCGTGTCGCTGAAACAGACAGTTCCCTGGTCCGCAATGGCTGAAATCAGCAGGCGCCACGGTCTATTCCAAATAGAGTCCCTCCTCCGGCTCTCAGAGGAGGAGCTGGCGCATCGAAGACTGATCCATCAGCACCACGCATTCTCCCTGGACTTGCCGGGCCGCAAGCTCACGTACTTCACGGTCCTCCGCGATCCCGTTTCGCAACTGTCATCTGGGTATTACAAGCGGCTCAGCACGCAGGGCATTGTTCCCACGAAGGACCACTCGAAGACATTTGAGGAGCACGCGCAGTACACGATCGACAGCGGTATGACGAACATGCTGGCTCGCCAGATCGTAGTCACCCACCCTGAGTTCACCGACGCGTACAAGCGGCGATTCTCCCAGCCGGGCATGTTCCGGTCGATTGACGCCGAGGAGGACATGTACTGGCTTGAAGCCACAGCCGATCTTTCAGAGGATCGTCTGCTGTCCATGTGCCGGGAAACCTTGGATGAGCGTTTCCACGTGGTGGGTACTATGGATCACCTTGCGGCCAGTCACCTGGCTGGAGCAGCGGCAGTGGGTCTTCCGATTACCCGCCGGCTGGTGCATCGCGGCCGTTCTGGACAGCCTAAGTCGGGCCTGTCGCCTGATCTCGAGTCGCGCCTGCGGGAGGCTAATAGCGTCGACCAGACTCTGTATGAGGAATACTCCGAACAGTTCCGGAAACAGCACTCTGCACTGATTGCAGCGGTGGAGGACGATCCCACGGAGAATTGAACCGGGGCGTGCGGATAACCAGAGACGTTCAGTTCCGAGTGTCCACTGAGTTCTGAGCGGTGAGTGGGCTTGTAGAGTGGATCATGTTCGTGTGTTGGGCTGCAATGCGGCGAGTTGTCGGGAGATATTGATTGTTCATCATCGGCCATACCCGGTTCAGCGTGTACTCGTTCGAAGGCGAGACAGGCGCCGGCCTTGCCGCCGCCCAGACGGCCGATGAGGAAGAGTACCGCCGGTGGCTGTACGACCCGGAAAGGATGGCTGCTCGCACGGAAATCTTCACTGAGGAAGTCCTGCCGCAGCTGGCCCGCGGTATTAGAGATCGTGACAATATATTCCACGTCGTCTCTTACTCATCGAACCTGCCTGCTCCATACCGTGAGGCGCTGAAAGAAGCGGAGAGCCGTTATGAATTTCTCCGACTGAACGTCCAAAATTCGCGGGCCCCCGCGCAGCTGCCTCCGCACGACATCGTGCGATCCCTCCTTCCTTGGGAGCCGGGCCAGCGAGTCAAGTTCGGTGCTTACCGGCTCGACGACGACGATCTTCTTGCAGTGGATTACTTCGACAGAGTGCTCGGCTATATGAAGGCTGCCCGTCCCGGCTGGAAGATTTCTTTCGGATACGGCTTCACAGGCATTCGCTCCGATGGTAAGTACTTCTATCTCCGAGAGGACTACAGCAACTTCCCCAGCGCGGGGCTCATGGCGGTTTGTGTCCTCAACCCTGCCGGAAGAATCATCGGCGACGGGCGGCACGGTTCCCACACGAAGAGCAATCGGTACGCCCCCGTCATTACGGACTCCCGGCATCCTGCCTTCTTCAGAGGGCGGAACCCCACCCAGGACAGTCTAGTGGACGCGCATGATAAGAAGGATTTTCTTCGGCGCATGCATGAGAGGCTGAAGCACCATTCTCCGGTGTCTCGCCACGTCGTCCTGGAATCATTCCCAGCCCTGCGCGGCAAGCTCCATACCGGCCTGTTCAACGGCAAGGAGCGTGTCAATCTTCTCCCCGAACCTCAAGTTATTTCGTCTGAGGGACTGACATTCCCTTGTGCTCACCCCCAGGCTTTCACCCTGGCCATAGACACCAAGGAGAAGCGGGACGCTCACGAGCTGGCTGTCCTGCTCGCATTTGAGGACGAGGACGGCAAGAGCCCTGACCCTCGCGCATGGTCACGCGCCCTGGAGTTCCAAGGTATTCGGCATTCGCGCACTCTGGGCTTCTGGGTTCCTGTGCCCCACGATGAGAAAGGCCCACATTCTCACGTGACGGTCCAGTGCCCCGAAGGGCTTCGCGTGGCCGAGGTGACACTTGTGGTCCGACGGCGCCCACTGACCCTCACCAAATTCCAATCGTTTCCCCGGCTCAGCAGCCGCGCGTCCAGCAGGCGCTGGGCACGCCTCGCTCATGGGGCAGAGCCGGAGCAGGGCTGAGATGAAGGACGTGATCCAGGCCAGCCGGTCCGGCATGGAGAAGGTGGCCAAAATCATCGAGTCGCGCGAAGACTACTCCTACATCTTTCAGCCGCGTCTCGACGAGCTGAGCTATTCCGAACTCCCCTTGGACGATCGCGGACTGGTGCCCGCCCAGGAGGCGCTTGCGTTCTTCAAGGAGCGAATGAGGAAGACTCGACGGGTCAAGTACATCGCGCCGCCGGCAGCCCTGAAATGCGACACTCTGGCCTACGGTTCAACCCGGAACAACCGCCGCGAGTTCGACTTCTTCGCCGAGATGCTCGCCGACCAAGGCCACTCATCCCAGATCGCTAACATCGCCGACTTTCCGGTCAAGCGCTTCCGGATCAAAGACGACGAATTCTTAAGGGCGCAAGACATCGTATTCGAGCAGTTTCTCTCTGCAAGGAGCGCTGTCAAGGTGGAGCTGCTCTATCAGGTAATTCGGTTCAGTCAGTCCGTGTTCTCCGGACTCGACCTCATGCAGCACTGCCGAAGCTCAGTCTTTGCCGTGTCCAATGATCACTCGCCTGTGCCGGTGGGGCTCACCAAGGCGGCGGAGCTGAAGGGACTCTCGACCGTCTATCTCCAGCATGCTGAGGTGAGTGAGCACTTCCCGCCGCTTGACTTCGATCTGTCCATACTGCGCAGTGAGCACTCACGGCGTGTCTATGAGTCGATTGCGCCGATCGCAGGCGAGGTTCGTGTGGTGCCGCGGGTCAGCGGCGGCCTGGATTGGGACGACATCAGTGCCCGGCACGAGGCTCTGCTGACGCGGGACCGCGTTCCCGTAGTGGTGTATCCGAGCCGGATATCTGATACGGAGAAGGTGGTGGAGCTGTGTCAGCTGCTGCAGGACAATCCCGCGGTGGACGGTGTCTCTGTAAAGACCCATCCGCGGGCGACCAACCGGGACGAGCTGCGCGGGGCAGGACTCACCCTCAGAGATCAGCCCCTGGACGAGCCGCATGTGGCGATCTGTGGAAATTCTGGCGTCGTCGTAGAGCTCGTAGCCGAGGGTAATCTTGTGTACCAGTACTTCCCCATGGACCAGGTGACTCCAGACTTTTACGGATTCGTGAGGCACGGCTTAACTGCTCCGCTCACTGTGGCCGACCTGCAGGGCAGGTTTACTGACGATCTTCCCGTTTCAGGAAAGCATCTGGAAAGAATCGAACGGTTTGTTCGGTGAATGAGTGTGCTTAACAGCGCAGGTATTCTTGAATCAGGAGACATTTCGTGACCGTCGAAGCCATACTGACCCTAGCAACAATTGTGCTGGTGCTGGTTTCTCTGGCTGCGACGCGCTTGGCACCCGACGTCATTCTGGTGGCAGCCGTGACGTTCCTGATCATCTCGGGCATTCTCTCTCCCGCCGATGCCATGGCGGGATTCGGCAATACTGGGGTGCTGACCATCGCCACGCTGTACCTGGTGGCAGCAGGGCTCAAGGAGTCCGGGGCGATCCAGTGGATTGCGCGCAGGCTGCTGGGCCAGCCGAGTGGCACACGACGGGCGCAGCTGCGGCTGCTGGGTCCCACAGCAGGGTTGAGTGCGTTCATGAACAACACTGCTGTGATGGCCATGTTCATTCCGGCCGTTCAAGAGTGGGCGGCACGGCTCAAGGTCGCCCCCTCCAAATTGATGATTCCGCTGAGCTACGCATCCATCGTCGGTGGAACATGCACGCTGATCGGCACCAGCACAAACCTTGTGATCGTAGGGCTCCTTGAGGCTGAAGAAGATATTCAGCTTTCAATGTTTGACCCGGCCTGGATTGGTATCCCGCTGGTCCTCGTCAGTGCGGTCTATCTGTACTTCTTTGCGGACCGACTCCTGCCTGATCGTCAGGGAGCCTTGGAGCAGCTTGAGTCTGCACGTGAATACGCGGTCGAGGCCATAGTTGAGTCCGGCGGACCACTCGTGGGCAAGACCATCGCCGCTGCCGGCCTGCGGAGTCTCACCTACGGGTATTTGGCTGACATTGAGCGCAACGGTGAGCTGCTGACGGCGGTGTCCCCTGAGACAACCCTGCATGCGGGCGACGCATTGGTGTTCATCGGGTCACCGGATTGCGCCCACGAAATACGGAGGGTCCACGGTCTGGCCCCAGCGGAGGGTGACATTCATAAGCTGGACATTCGTCACTCGCGCCGACGGATCGTTGAAGCCATTATCGGCCCGAACTTCCCCGGACTCGGGCAGAGCATCAGAGAGTCTCGCTTCAGGTCCCTGTACAACGCGGTCGTGCTGTCCGTCTCGCGGCATGGCGAGCGACTGACTGGAAAACTAGGTCACATTGAGCTGCAGGTTGGCGACACACTGCTGATGGAAGCCGGAGATGATTTCGTCGGCCAGTACCGCCACCGTAAGGATTTTCTGCTGGTCAGCGCATTGAACGATGCTTCGCTCCCGAACTTTAGGAAGGCCCCTGTGGCCCTGGGGATCCTCGCTGTGATGGTGGCCCTCAGCGCGTCAGGACTGGTTTCCATTCTGGAAGCGGGCCTCGTGGCCGCGCTGGCTATGTTTGCCACCAGATGCGTGCCGATCGGCAAAGCCCGGCGCGAGATCGACCTATCCGTGCTCATCGTGATCGCTGCGTCGTTCGCGCTGGGAGCAGCGATGACTCAGACCGGCGCAGCCAAGCAGATTGCTGAATGGCTGCTCTTCGCAGAAGCTCTTCCCCCCTGGGTCGCCTTGGCGATCGTTTATGCAGTCACGGTCCTCTTCACCGAGCTGATCACCAACAATGGGGCAGCCGTGCTGATGTTCCCCATCGGGGTGGCAGTGGCTGACCAACTCGACGTGAGTATTCTGCCGTTCGTGATCGCCATTATGTTTGCTGCCTCAGCCAGCTTCCTGACCCCCTTGGGATACCAGACAAACCTTATGGTGCTCGGCCCCGGAGGGTACAAGTTCACCGATTATCTGCGGGTCGGGACCCCGATGAGTCTCTTGACGGGTACCGTTGTCATCGGCCTGGTCCCAGTGATCTGGCCGTTCTGAATGAGTTGAGGAGCAGGATCGTCGTGTCACTGATGGACCAGGAAGCCCAGAATCGGCTGCTGGATGGCGTGCATGAGGCGGGCCAGAGGGTGTTGGACATCTATGAGCAGGACTTCGATGTCACCGTCAAGGAGGATGCGTCTCCACTGACCCTGGCCGATACCTCGGCACACCAGGCGCTCACCGCGTTGGTGCACGAGGTTGCGCCGGGCGTGCCGGTGCTGTCAGAGGAGTCAGCCGAAGTGCCATGGGAAGAGCGCCGCACATGGTCTCAATACTGGCTGATCGATCCCCTGGACGGCACCAAGGAGTTCATCAAGAAGAACGGAGAATTCACGCTCAATGTCGCCCTGGTGCAGGACGGCGTGCCGGTGTTCGGCATCGTTCACGCTCCGGTGCTTGGGTGCACATGGATCGGGGTGGATGGTCGCGGGGCGTGGCGGATTGAACAGGACGGAGCACAGGGGCGCACTCCGCTGTCGGTTCGCCCGCTTCCAGCCCCGGGCAGCGAGCCGTGGAGGATTGTTGGGTCGCGATCTCATGGTTCGGAAGAGTTCGAACGCTTCGCCGCCCAGCTGCCAGCCCATGAGCGCGTGTCTATGGGATCCTCCATCAAACTCTGCTTGGTTGCAGAAGGTCAGGCCGATCTGTACCCGCGGCTGGCGCCGACCTCAGAGTGGGATACCGCGGCTGCGCAGGCGGTGGTCACCGGAGCCGGCGGTGTGGTGCTCGAGGCCACCACCCTAGAGCCGTTGCGCTGCAACCAGAAAGAGTCAGTCCTGAACCCCTTCTTCATAGTGGCTGGGCAGCGCGCTCCTCTCTGGGAGAATGCCCTCGTCCGTGCATTGAGCAGTTCAACAGAAAAACGCTAAGGTAGGGAAAATGACCGCCATTGCAGCCGACACCCCTATAACGCCCCAGCGTCAGACTCATCTGAAGCAGCTGGAAGCTGAGTCAATCCACATCATCCGCGAAGTGGCGGCAGAGTTTTCCAACCCTGTGATGCTCTACAGCATCGGCAAAGATTCCTCGGTGATGCTTCACCTTGCACGCAAGGCTTTCCACCCGGGGCCCCCACCCTTCCCGCTGATGCATATCGACACCACGTGGAAGTTCCGGGAGATGATCGAGTTCCGCGACCGGATGGCCAAAGAAGCCGGGATGGAGCTCATCACTCACACAAATCAGGAGGGCGTGAAGGCTGGCGTCAATCCGTTTGACCATGGCAGTGCCAAGTACACCGATGTGATGAAGACGCAGGCGTTGAAGCAGGCGCTGAGTCTCCATGGATTCGACGCGGCATTCGGCGGGGCACGGCGCGACGAAGAAGCCTCTCGGGCGAAGGAGCGAGTCTTCAGCTTCCGCGACAAATATCACCGGTGGGACCCGAAGAATCAGCGCCCGGAACTGTGGAACGTCTACAACGCCAAGGTCAATAAGGGCGAGTCGATTCGCGCGTTTCCGCTCAGCAATTGGACTGAGCTGGATATCTGGCAGTACATCTATCTCGAGAGCATCCCGATCGTTCCGCTGTATTACTCGGCACCGCGACCGGTTGTGGAGCGCGACGGGATGCTGATCATGGTCGACGACGACCGGCTGCCGCTGGAGCCGGGCGAGAAGCCCGCTGAGAAATGGGTGCGGTTCCGCACCCTGGGCTGTTACCCGCTGACTGGAGCAGTGGAGTCGAAAGCCAGCACTCTGCCGGAGATCATCCAAGAGATGCTGCTGACCACGACCTCAGAGCGCTCAGGCCGCGCGATCGACCATGACCAGGCTGGGTCGATGGAGAAGAAGAAACGCGAAGGCTATTTCTAAAGCGGAAACTGCGCCGAAAGGCCGTCCGCCTTCACCACCCACCTACACAGGACTTCACAGGGGAATCACTACACATGTCGCATCAGTCAGACCTGATCGAGAAGGATATCGAAGCGTACCTCAAGGAGCACGAGAACAAAGATCTGCTCCGGTTCATCACCTGCGGCTCCGTCGACGACGGCAAGTCCACCCTGATTGGCCGTCTGCTGCACGATTCGAAGATGATCTATGAGGATCAGCTTGCCGCGGTGACGGCGGCCTCCAAAACCTCGGGGACGCAGGGCGGTCGGGTGGATCTGGCGCTGCTGGTCGACGGTCTGCAGTCGGAGCGGGAGCAGGGCATCACCATTGACGTTGCCTACCGCTTCTTCTCCACCAATAAGCGCAAATTCATCATTGCCGACACCCCGGGACATGAACAGTACACCCGAAACATGGCCACCGGCGCCTCTACGGCGTCCCTGGCGGTGATCCTGGTGGACGCTCGGCACGGTGTGATGACCCAGACCAGACGGCACAGCTTCATCGCCGACCTGCTGGGTATCGAGCACCTGGTGGTCGCTGTCAACAAGATGGACCTGGTGAATTTCTCCCAGGAGAGATTTGAAGAGATCGTCGCCGACTACCATCAGTTCGCGACCAACCTGAGTGCCAAGGACATCCGCTTTGTTCCCATCTCGGCTCTGGAGGGCGACAATGTCGTCAATCGCAGCCCGAACACGCCGTGGTTCAACGGCGAAGCGCTGCTGGAACTTCTGGAGAACGTTCCGGTGGCTCAGGACGAGAACCTCGACGACCTCCGCTTCCCAGTGCAGTACGTGAACCGTCCCAATCTTGACTTCCGCGGATACGCAGGGACGCTGTCCGCTGGAATTCTCAAACCAGGTCAGCGGGTGAAAGCGCTGCCCTCAGGGAAGACTTCTACGGTGAAGAGCATCGTGACCTGGGAGGGTGACCTTGATGAGGCCTACCCAGGACAGGCTGTGACGGTCACGCTGAATGACGAAATTGATATCTCTCGCGGGGACTGGATCGTCGAGGGCGAGGCGGAGGTTCCTCTGACGAATTCATTCATGGCTGACGTGGTGTGGATGCATGAGGACGCCCTTCAGCCGGGGAAGCTCTATGACTTCAAGATGGCCACGCGTGAGATCTCCGGATCGGTGGAGTCCATCGAGTACCAGGTTGACGTTAACAGCCTGGAAAAGCATGAGGCTGATGAGCTCGAACTGAACTCGATGGCGCGCTGCCAGGTGGAGCTCACCGGGGATGTGCCGGTGGACAAGTACCGTCGTTCGCCCGGGACCGGAAGCTTCATCGTCATCGATCGTCTGACCAACGTGACAGTGGGTGCGGGTATGATCCGGGAGATCCTCTCCCAGGATTCTCCCTATGAGTACCGCCAGCATGAGTCAAAGGCGCAGGTGGTCTGGCACAAGACCGCGGTCACCCGTTACATGCGAGAAGACCGAAATGGGCACGCCGGTCGGTGCATCTGGTTCACGGGCCTCTCCGGCTCTGGGAAGTCCACGTTGGCCAATGCGTTGGAGGTGGAGCTCCACCGACGCGGATACCACACGATGCTTCTGGACGGCGACAATGTGCGTCAGGGACTCTGCAAAGACCTGGGCATGACGGAGACCGACCGTGCCGAGAATATCCGCCGGGTGGCTGAAGTTGCCCGTCTGTTCGCTGAGGCCGGCGTCATCGTCCTGACGGCGTTTGTGTCGCCGTACCGCAGAGACCGTGACGCGGCTCGGGAACTGTTCGACGAGGGCGACTTCGTCGAGGTGTACGTCGACACACCGCTGGAAGTGTGCGAACAGCGAGACCCGAAGGGCTTGTACAAGCAGGCGCGGGAAGGTCAGATCAAGGACTTCACCGGTATCACCGCCCCGTACGAGCCCCCTGCGGAACCGGAGATTACCGTGGACACGGCTTCGGGTTCTAAGGAGGATCTGACTGCGCTGCTAGTCGAGAAGATCATCGGCTGACTCAGTGTCAGGGCCCCCTCATGCCGGTGGAGGAGCGCGGCCCATGAGTGGGGTGCCGGTCGGTATACGAGGGGCAACTGCATTGGGGGTACTGTGCTGACCATGGACACTGCAGCCTCGTCCGAGCAGAGCAGCTCGTCTCCCATGGACCGCTTTATCAGCGAGAGGCTGGCGCCCGAAGACCTGCGAATACGCAGCAATGTCTTTAGCCACTCGTCTTTGGTTCTCGGTGCGGCGCGCTCCCTCGGTGTGAAGGTCCGTAAGGTCACCAAGGACCACTTCGTGCTTGTTTATAAGGGAGAGGTGATCGGCGGCTTCGACGGCAGGGCCACCACTCTGGCCAGCAGCCAGGCGCGTCGAGTGGTTCCGTCCCTGACGCTGACTCGGACCTATCTTCGGGCATCAGGGGTGCCGGTGCCCCCTACCGCAAAATTCTCACCGCACCAGTACGAGGCGGCCCTGCGGCATTTCCGCGCCCAGGAAGGCGAGGTCATCGTCTCTGGAGAGCGCAAGGTTCCCGGGTTCGTCGCCCGCGTCGGCATAGTGTCAGAGGAGGAGTTTAACCGCGCCTGGGAGAGAGAGGAGAAGGCGGCGGGTTCCAAGCCGAAGGGCTCCCAGCAGATTCTTCTCACCAGCACACAGCCGGGTCTGCCCGTGCGAGTGCTGGTGGTCGGAGAGAGCGTCGCCGCGGCTGTGGTGAGGATCCCGCTGCACGTCATCGGCGACGGGGACCGCACAGTCCTTCAGCTCGCCGACGCTGAGGTGAGCCGACGCGAGGAGTGCAGCTATTTGGCCAAACGTCAGCCAGCGATCGACGAAGATGCTCTGCGCGCCGAGTCCATCGAGCCCGGCCAGGTGCTGCCTTACGGGCAAGTTCAACGCTTGTCCTCGTCAGTGCAGGGCGGCTCTGATGGGCGGATCAGTGTGGATGTCACAGACGACCTAGCCGCCGAGATCGCGGAGCTGGCGGTGGACGCGATGTGGGCCATCCCAGGCCTCGCGGCGGCAGCAGTCGACCTGATAGTGCCCTCCCTTGACAGCGGCGAGGCGGCCACGGTCATTGGAATCTCTGCTGCTCCCGATATCTCCGAATTCCGCTACCCCGCTTATGGCAGCAATCGTCACCCGCACCGGGCCCTGATGCGCCATTTGATGGGCACTATGCAGGATTGACCCGGTCCTGGGCGCTTATCACCTGCGGAGAGCTGCCCGACCCATCTCGGAGCTGGTGGCCCTCACTTCTTCTTCCTGCGCTTTGCTGCTCGCTCGGCCTTTTCTCGCCGCCGCCGCCGTTCCTGGAAAACCTTATATGCGGCGAAGTCTTTACCCTTCAGGAGGTCTTGCTGCAGTCTGATTTCTGCCAGTGCCCACATCTCTCCCATTTTCCGATCCCATTCGGGAGTGAAGACATTGGAGCTTCCGGGGCGTGGTGTGAACTCGCCGAAGACCAGCTCGTCCTCTCCGCGCAGCATGTCGATGCGCATAAAGGGATACGGGATCTCTGAGCTGATTCTCTTCACCAGCTCCAGGTGCTCAGGTTCGAACCCGACGCCGTGGTACCGGGTCGCTTTCCACCGACCGGGGGCCTCAATGCGCTCCCCGGTCGGACTCCAGAAGTCCCATCTGGTCTCTGGGTGCCGACTGATTTCCGTGATGAATGCGATTTTTCCGTAGAAGGACCAAAACTTGAGGTCGACGGCGGGCCGGCGATTCTTCCGGTCGAAGAGGACGAGCTCTTCGGTCGACCATGAGTCTCGCTTGGCACTGGTGGCAGAGGACCGGTCCTTCAGAATTGCCTGGGCGTGACGCTCCAGGGAGGATTTGTCGCTGAATTGGCGGCCGTCCTTGGCGTGGAAGATGTCATCTGAGTCGAAGACAAGATACACGCCCTTGGAGCCGGACCCAGCGGTGGGCTTGATGACGGTTCCCGGCGTCAGCTCAATCTCTGACATCGGTTTTGCTGAGTCCGGGGTGCGGGGTCTGCGAATGTCCAGGATGTCCATGAACTCGTAGGCCGACTGCTTGTTGCTCAAGATCCAACCGGGCAGCGAGCCCTTGGACGTCAGGCGGGCCGCCTCGGTCTTGGCCACGATCGCCCCCATAAAGGAAAGCCCCCGGCCGACGAAGAGCTTCTTCGGGCGCATTCGATGCAGGACGATGTCCCGAACATGGTGGGGAGAGGCTACCGCCAGGAGTTTGCGGAGTTCATCTATGTGCTCGTCCCCTCCTTGGCGCATAGCGCGGGGGGCCAGCATCTTCCCCAACGTTCTCCGCATGGCATCGTCAGCTGTGTGCATCAGCTCGATGACTTCCTGCGGGCTGAGGTCCTGATCCTCTGTCATTCCTGAGTTCCTTTGTCCTGGGGTAGGCCCGTACTGCTCAAGGTTGGCAGCAGCCGGTGCCCGGAAGCCGAGGAATCCCGGGCGTGGGAGCGTGGAGCCGCAAGCCTGCGTTAAGCTGCGGCCCACCTTCCGGCAGGGGACGCCTCAGCTGATGCAGTGCCAGCGTCATGTGAGTGCACTCCTTGGTCCTGCTAGCGACGTCGTCTGCTGGTGTAGGGACGCTCGCTGCGCAGCACGCAGATATCAAGTGTCCCAGGTAAGCATAGAGCAGGTGTGCGGTGCCCGCTTCGCATCTCGGCGCGGGTCGCGCCACCGGGAATCGCGCACGAGCTCAATGAGGCTGCTCGCTGGGGCCTGGAGAGGATAAGCTGCCACCCGGTAGTGGGAACAGCTGGCATACTTGCGTGGTGAAACCTGCACCGAGTGTGACCGGGGGCGCCACTATGATCAATGAGCCGCAGCTGCGGCGACGGCTCCTCGGCACCTATGCGTGCTCGGAAGGAGCCAGACGGGAGCTGGAGCGCACGGCGCTTCGCGGCGAGTCAGTGCAGCTGCGGCAGGTGTTCGCACACGCTGCCACGAACGGGGCCCACACGCTGCCAGAGCTTCAGGAGGCGGTGATGGCGGGCAGCCTCCCGGTGGAGGAGTTGGATCCCGATGCCCTAGCTCGCCTGGCAGCTGTTGCAGGGCTGCAGAATGCAGAGTCTGGCGATACTGAATTCGCCATAGCTGCATTGCATCTGGCGGTGCCGCACGTGACACCTACAAGACGTACCCGTTATGCCAAGCTGCTGGCGGAGCTGCTGTTCGAATCGGGGCGCTACCAAGAGATGGAAAGCGTCCTTGCAGAGAACCGTAGTGCGCGCAGACTGTTCTACCGCTATTTGGCAGTGGACGCCAGAAGCCCCTTCGTGCGCCCCGGCCAGAATTACGACCGCTGGTTGACTGGATTCAACCGTCCGCTGACCCAGAATGGGCTGATCGCCACAGACCTGGAGGAAAGCGGAGTCGGCGACCATGTCACAGCAGAGGTGCCCTTCAACAAGCTCACCGCCGACGTGTCAGAGGAGCAGAGAGCCGGCACTGACGGGCCGCTTGTCTCTGTCATCATGACCACGTACCGTCCGGTCCGGGCCGATGTGCTGCAATCGGCCCGATCCATTCTGAATCAGACCTGGCAGAACCTGGAATTGCTGATCGTCGACGACGCCTCGGGTCCCGACCATGCCCCCACACTGAACGAGCTGCAGCAGCTCGACTCCCGGGTTCGCGTAATCTCCCTGGACGTGAATGGCGGCACCTACGCGGCCCGCAATGCCGGTCTCGCTCAAGCCCGCGGCGAGTTCGTCACCGGCCAGGACGCCGACGACTGGTCCCATCCGCAACGGATCGAGGTTCAGGTCCAAGACCTGCTGGAGCACCCAGAGCTTCCCGGAAACCAGGTGTACACCGTGAATATGACGGAGAACCTGGTACGGATCCGACGCGGCTACCTACCCTTTATCCCCAGCGCGCCGACCCTGATGGTACGCACCCACCTCATGCGCGAATTAGGTGGATACCTCACAGCACGCAAAGCTGCTGACAATGAGATGCGAAGCAGAGTAGCCGCCTATACGGGGGTCGAGGTCCATGCTATCCGCCTGCCGCTGATCTTCATGCGCATTCTGCCGGATTCACTCTCCCGAGCAGACTTCCGCCCCGGCTGGCAGCATCCGGCACGCAGGATCTTCTGGAGCTCCTATGAAGCCTGGCACGCCCAGGCCCGGCCGGAGCAGCTGCGGCGGCACAGGTCGAGCGACCCGCCGATCGACATCCCCGCCCGCTTCACCCAGCCGCCCGAGGCCCCTCACGAGCTCGACGTCGTACTGGCTGCAGACTGGTGTGAGTTCGGGGCGCTGCAGGCCGACATGCTCGAAGAGCTGCGTGTCCTGCGCGAGGCCGGGCTCCGCGTCGGAATACTCCACATGGAGAGTCCGCTGCATCCATCTGACTATGCGCGCACCCTCTGCGGTCCTGTGCAGGACCTCGTCTCCTCCGGCGACGTGACCTGCGTGCTTGCTGACGAAGAGTTCCGCCGCATCGGGTTGCTGATTGTGCGTTCTCCGGAACTGCTGCAGTTCATGCCCCGCGGTCGCGCAGGGTTCACCCCTGCAGCACTCGTGGCGGTTGCCGAGCAGTTTGACCCCGATCGCGACGACGCCCCCGTGACATACCTTCCCACTGACTGCACCGACCACGGTGCGCAGTACTTCGGACGCCCTCCGCTCTGGGTCGCCGGCTCAGATCACGTGCAGAACCAGCTCGCGAGTCTGCTGGGTGCAGACCTTGTGGCTCGTCAGCTATACCGGTCACCGCTCGATACTGAACAGTGGGCCGAGAACAGGCCCCGCTTCCTGCGGAGGACCGGCCGGCACTCCGAGGCATCGGATATACGCCCAATCATTGGCGCGTGGTCCGGAACCGCGACGTCCGACTGGCCAGACGACCCTGATGCAGTGCGTCGCCTGCTGCCGACCGATGGTAGTGCCGACGTTCGCCTCTACGGGAAAGTAGATGTGCCGATGCGGGTCGCCGAGCTCGAGGAGCTGCCGGCCCATTGGCTCGCACTGGCACCGGAGAACATCGACCGACGGGTCTATTACCGCGGCCTGGATGTATTCCTGCACTACCCGCAGGGGACTCCAGCCGCTCCCGAGCGCGCAGTATGTGAAGCCCTTGCGTCCGGGTGCCTGGTGATCATGTCACCGCACCTGCGGACCATATACGGCGACGCTGCGGTCTACTCGGAGCCGGCTCGCGTGCAGACTACGATTCTGGGACTCATGCGGGATCGGGAGCTGGCCGAAGAGCAAAGACGCCGAGCGGCGACCTTCACATACCGCGCCGGGGGTGCGGACTACCTCGCCCTCATCGACGCACTGTCCTCCGGCAAGGCCGCGCCCAGACAGGAGATACTGACCTGATGACCAGAGGACTCTCACAGAAGCAGCTGATCTTGATAGGGGTCTATCTGCTGGTTCTTGCAGCAACGTTCATCGCTGTCATGTTGGAGCAGTGGAGAATCGCTGCGGGCCTGGGGGTGGTCGCCTTCGGCCTGTTCTCGGCGCTGCTGATCTTCACATTGGCGGCAATGACCTATGCCGCTGGTCGTGCCCGCAGGCGAATCCATGAGATGCATCAAGAGCTCAGCAGCGCGAAGCTGCTTCGGACTATGCGTCAGCTCGAGGATCGGCAGGCACGGCTGACCAAGCAGATCGTCGCCGCTGAGCGTCGCCGGGATGCCGGTGAGCAGCGGATGCTCGCCAGCTTCGAAGCCCATCGCTTCCATATAGAGGATGACCTGGAGGAACTCCGGGAACGCCTGAATCAGCTGCACAGCGAGGGTGGCGCCACACTGAGGGACAGGTGAACGAGCTCTTGAGAGCTCGGCGCTCGGACCTCTGCGAGGTCAGCCGGCTGGGTCCTCCCCGCGCACCTCGGCACGCACCTGCTCGGCAACGTCCATTATCCGCTGACCATCGGGTTCGTTCAGTGCAGACAGCATGGTCTCTGCGCCAGGCGCCAGACGTGCCCTGGAGGTTCGCGCCCCGTAGATCTCTGCCAGGTTCGCTGCCGCGTGCGCCAGCTCGGCCGCCTCTTCGGGATCACTCTTGCGCAGAATCAGCATGGGCAGATGCAGCTTGAGCAGCCGGTTCCAATAATCGGCCCGCATCCGTCCCGCCAGGCGCGCCATCTCACCGCCCTGGCCCCTGGCGAGGGCCAGCAGGCCGAAGCAGTCATGCAGGAACCGCAGCTGCTCGGCAGCTGACAGCCGCGCTCTGGAGATGTGCCCGGGCCCCTCCGCTGCCAACGTGATGAAGTAGCAGTCGACGTCGTGGACGAACGCTGTCCGCTGCGCGTGCAGAAAGGCATTGAGCATGAACGGATGGTCATTGGCGTAGTTCAGGCGGGGATTGAACCGGTAGTTCAGCCCCCGCAGGAACTCCACTGAAAAGAGTTTCTGAATGTGCAGACTGTTGAGCCAGCCGGGGTGATAGGGATGCACCGTGGGGTGCTCTTCTGCGCCCAATACGTTCGGCGCGGATCGGCCCACTCCCACATAGCGCCCGGTGACGATGTCCGCCCGGTGCCGCCGGGCCGTTGCAGCCATGGTCTCCAGGGCTTGCTCCCCCAAGTAGTCATCAGCATCCAGGAACAGCACATACTTCCCGGCCGCACGAGTGAGAATCTCATTCCTTCCGGTGGAGGCATTCCCAGTAGCGCGCTGACGCACTGCCCTGAAGCCAGACCAGTTCGCGGCTGAGCGGTACGAGCGCACCTGGGTGAGCGTGTCATCGTCGGAGCCGTCGTCGACCACGATCAACTCCATCCGCGAAGCGCCCAGACTCTGCTGGAGCACCGAATCCAAACAGCGGCGGATAGTCCCGGCGCTGTTATAGCTGGTCACCCCCACCGTCACCAACGGTCGCCTCCACGATCTGATCACCCCCACAGACTAAGCCATCGGCCACGACCGCTCATCGCCCGCAGCCACTGGCCGGGCTGTCAGCCGGTACACTGCACAGCTGAGGAAACGGAGACGCATAGTGAGCATCGAACCCATCACCGCTGTGGTGCCGTGCCGTGCCGGCAGCGAACGCGTGAAGAACAAGAACACCCGGCCGTTCGCCGGGTACGGCCATGGCCTGCTGGAGCTGAAGCTGAGCCAGCTGGCCGATGTGGACGAGCTGGATGAGATCATCGTCTCCACCAATGACCCGGTGGTCGCCGACTACGCTGAGAAGTTCTCCGCCTCACACGATGCGCGGGTCACCGTCATGGAGCGGCCCGACGAGCTCGGCCGCTCCTCCACTCCGATGAGCCGGTTCATCCAGTACCTGGGCACCCTGCGCGAGACCGGCACCATGCTGATGACCCACGTCACCCACCCGTTCGTCACCGCTGAGACCTTCCGCGAGCTCATCGCCTCCTGGCGTCAAGCCGCAGCCAGCGGGCACGACAGCCTGCTGACCGTCACCAAGCTGCACACCTTCCTCTGGGATGCCCAGGGCCGGCCGTACAACTACGACGCCGCCGCCGAGAGGTGGCCCCGCAGCCAGGACATCGACCCGCTCTACGAGATCAATCATGTCGCCTACCTCATCGGGTTCCCCACGGTACGCTCCACCGGCGACCGTGTGGGCGAGAACCCTTTTATGCACCAGATGAGCGGTGAGGCAGTGATGGACATCGACTGGGAGGACCAGTTCCAGCTGCTTGAGGACCTGGCACGGGCCAAGCAGCTGCGTGGCCAGAGCCTCATCTAGCCGATCCTTCCTTTCTCGGCCGACTTTCACCGTCCCGATTGGCCGCCCGACTGCCTGCATACACCCTGAGGCTGGCCACCCGCCTCCGGCTGCACAATCCCAGACCCCGGCCGTAATAGACTCGGATGCTGATGCTGAAACCACTGGTCATCGCCGCCGACCTGGGCCAGCGTGCCGTTCGTGCCGCGGCCTCCGTCCCCGGAGCCGACCTCGCCGCCGCACGCGCTGTCGTCGCCTCCGGGCGCCTGGTTCCCTCCCCGCTGGAAGCCGGCATGTCCGGACGCCGCTCGGCAGCGGGCACCTTCTATGACAAGGCCGCCACGGTGCTGCTGGATGCCAACCGCTCAGGGGCCCGGCGACTGGTGGAGCAGGCCGATCTGGAGGCGCTCGACGCCGATCAGATGGAGCGGCTGGCCTCCCGCTGCTTCAGGATCAAGGAGTACCGTTCCGCCCTTCAGCTGCGGCGCCGAGCCGTAGAGCTGGAGCCGGAGAATCCGCTGCGCTGGGTCGCCCTGGCCCGCGCCCTGCAGCGGGCTGACTCCGGTGCTGTAGTCCACGACGCCGTCGCCGGGCTGACCTCGGGCCCGCAGTCCCGCACAGAGGAGGCCCGCGAAGCCCTGCGCAGAGCCGAGCAGCTCGCCCCACAGAATGCCTATGTGCTGCATGAACGTGGCAAACTCGAGTTCAACCACGGGGATCACCAGACGGGCCTGCAGCTGATGCGCCGGGCCGCAGAGACCCAGCCGCGCGCACAGTGGTGGGTGGATCTGGCGGCCGCCTACCGCAAACCCCATATCGCAGACCTTGACCGCTCTCTGGACGCATATGAGCAGGCGCTGCAGCTGAAACCCACCAGCCCCACCGCCTTCCGCGGAGTGATCGTCATGGGATGCCGGGCAGACCAGGACTGGGCCCGGCTCTGGCGCAACGCCGAGCTGTTCGAATCCACCCGACGCCGTCGTAGCCGGCGCGCCAGGATGCAGCTGATGGAATGGATCCGTCCACTGTTCACCCCGGAACCCACCGGCGCCGAGGTCAGCGCCGCACTTACCTGCCTGGAAGTCGCCAGAGTCAAGGGGCTGCGGCTGTCCTGGCCCACCACGGCCCTGCTGATCTACCGGCTGCAGTTCGCCCAGCGGATGAAAGCCGGGTTCGCGCTGCGCCGTGGCCTGGCCGAACGCAGCCTGGCCTGGCTGGGCACCACATCCGCCCAGCACAGCCGGCACCGCCAGAAGGTGCTCTCCGCCCTGGTCTACCTGGGCCGGTACAGCGAGGCCCAGCGGCTGATCGACCCGCTGCCCTGGGAGCCCAGTAACACGGTGGAACGCCACCGCCTGGAGAAGATGGCCGCCGATGTGCACCTGATCCAGGGCCGGCTGGAGCCGCTGATCGACTACGCGGCGCGCCGGGCCGAAGACACCCCCCTGCACGGTGAGCAGCGCATGCGCGAGCTGATCGCCGGCAAACGCGTCGCCGTAGTCGGCCCGGCAGACACCGGCGACCGGTTCGGCGAGCTGATCGACAGCTACGACGTGGTCATTCGTCCGCGGCTGATGACCGCCTTCGACGACGAGCAGGCAGCCCGGCTGGGCACCCGCACCGACATCGCCTACTTCTCCGGCCGGGACCTCGGCCCGCTGATGCAGGAGGCCGACGCCGCGGTGGCCTCCGGGGACCTGCAGATGGTCATCGGCCGGGGGCTCAGCCTGGAAGCCTTCGACGGCCAGATGCCCGACTGGCTGCGGTTCTACCGGCATGACTACTCCCTGGGCTTCCACGGCCCACCCATGGGCATCGGGCGGATCCTCTACGATGTGCTGCAGTTCTCACCGGCCGAGGTTTCCCTGTTCAACGTGGACTTCTTCTCCGGGCAGACCGCGTTCAGCAAGGGATACCGCGAGGCCAAGGACGAGAGCTTGGGGCCCTATTCGATCGTCAACGAGATCATCCTGGCCCACGATCTGGTCTTCGAACACCGGCTGACCAAAGCCATGGCCTCCACCGGAGTGCTCAACGCCCACGGGGTGGCTGGCGAGGTGCTGGGCCTGAGCGAAGAGGAGTACATCCTCAAACTCGAAGGATCCCCGGCCCTGAGAACCAGGACGGACTGAGCCATGGCGCTGAGCCTGCACGGTCTGAGACCCAAGATCGCCGCTGCCGCCGTCGTCAAAGGCGCCGCCTGGCGGGCCGGACGCCTCCCCGGGGGACGGCGGGCCGTAGCCGGGCTGGCGGGCCGCATTGACCCCGGGGGAGAGGCCACCGACAGCTACCGCGGGATGCTCGCCCAGCTGCTCTACGACACCACCGAGGACACCACCGGCAGCGACCCGGTCTACGACCCGGTGGCCGGACTCATCCCAGGCACCGCCAGCCGGCTGCCCGAGGCTGAGGCACTGGCCGAGGCTGCCTGGGCGCAGCCCAGCGCCGGCAGGCATATCGCCGCCGCCGCGGCGTACCGCAAGCCCTACCGCGCGGACTTCGAATCCGCCGCGCTGCACTACGAGCACGCCTACCGGCTCAACCCCGAAGACCTGCGCTCGGTGGAGGGCATCATCTCCACCGGAGTGCGCACCCACTTCGACTTCACCCGCATCTGGCGCTACGCCGCCGCCCTGCGTCCGCGCACCGGGGCGCTGGCCTCACCAGCTTTGTGGGAGCCCATCGGGGCGCTCTTCCTGCGCCGGCCCAGCCGAGAGACCCTCCAGCGCGCCGTCCACGCTCTGGAGGCCCGGGGCGACGACCTGGCCGGACTCCACCAGCTGCTGCTGGAGGTGCTCAGCGTGCGCCTGCAGTTCCTGGGCCAGTTCCGCTGCGCCTTCTGGCTGCGGGAGCTCATGGCCCGCAACCGGGTGGCCGAACTGCGCGGCATCCCTCTGGAATCCGCCCTGTGGTTCAAGCACCTGCTGGGCGCCTACGCCTACCTGAAGGACACCGAACAGCTGAACCGCGCGGCCGCCAAGCCCCGCCTGGCCATCATCAGCCCCAGAGTCCAGCTGCAGGTGGAGAAGCTCCAGGCCGACGTCGCACTCTTCACCGGGGACATACAGCCGCTGCTGGCTCATGCGGCAGCCCGGCGCGAACAGCTGCCCCTGCCCCAGGACGAGATCATGGCAGAACTGGTCAACGGCCGGCGGATCGCCGTGGTGGGCCCCGCCGCTACCGAGGACGAGCTCGGCCGGGTCATCGACTCCTATGACGTCGTGGTCCGCACCAGGCGCCTGGCCGCTCCCACCCGGGCGCAGGCCGCCCGCATCGGCACCCGCACCGATATCGCCTACTATTCGGGCCGGGACCTGCTGAAGGATTACGACGACGCCGCAACCGCGGCCGCATCCGGGCACCTCAAACTGGCAGTCACCCGGCCCTTCTACTACGAAGCCCTGGAGACGGTTCCGGACTGGCTGCGCTGCGCCCGCTTCGAATTCGGGCTCTACTTCCGCGGGGCGCCGATGGGCATCCAGCGGATCGTCTACGACCTGCTGCAGTTCGACCCGCAAGAAATCGGCATCTTCCACGCCGACTTCTACGCCGGAGCCCATGCGGCGGCTGAAGGCTACCGCAGCGGGTACGGAGTCTTCGGCCCGCACCGGGAGACCAACGATGTGGTGATGATGCATGACCTGGGCTACGAGTTCCGGTGCATGCAGCGCCTGGTGGCCGCCGGGCCGGTGGTCGCCCACGGAACAGCCGACCAGGTGCTCTCCCTCTACCCCGAGCAGTACATCACCCGGCTGGAGACTGATTCAGTGCTCGCGCGGCCGGCCGACTGGCTCGAAGAGCCGCCCCGTCAGTGAAGGAGAGAACCTCTGCCATGATCCGCATCATCCTGGCCCGCCATGGTGAAACCGCCTGGAACCGCGACCACCGGCTGCAGGGCCAGTCAGAGGTGCCGCTGACCGAGGCCGGCCTGCAGCAGGCCCGGGCGGCCGGACGGTATATCCGCGGCCAGAACCCCACAGCCGGATACGTCTCCCCGCTGCAGCGAACCCACGCGACCTTCGCAGAGTTCGGCCTCGGCTTCGCGCCGGTGCAGCTGGACGGGCTGATCGAGCAGAACCTGGGGGAGTGGGAAGGTATGAAGACCGCCGCTGCCAAGGACGAGTACCCCGAGCTCTACCGGTCCTGGAAACGCGGCGAGGGCACGCCCCCGGCAGGGGAGGCACCTGATTCGGTGGTCGAGCGCATGACGGCCACGTTCTGCCAGATCGTGCGCGATGCCGCGTCCCTGGAACCTACGGATTCAGTGGATACCAGCTACCCGCTGCGCACCGTCGTCATCGTCTCCCACGGCACCTCAACCAAGGCGCTGCTGGAGGGGCTGGGCCTGATCGACCGGTCCCAGGTGATCTCACTGACCGCGGCAGCGCTCAGCGTGGTGGATGTGCCCCTGCACGGGGGCCCGCTCTCCAGCTCGCTGCCGGCCGGCGGCACCCAGAT
>NZ_JAJUJJ010000007.1 GCF_029265375.1 Nesterenkonia sp. | reverse complement strand
TGGAGTCCTTCAACAGCAGGATCCGGGACGAGTGCCTGAACATCAACAGCTTCTACTCCCTGCTCCACGCAAAGGTCATCATCAGCGACTGGAAGCATGACTACAATCACCACAGGCGACACTCAGCGCTGGGCTACCAGGCACCGGCGGTCTATGCCGCGAGCTGCCGCCACAGAAGAGAAGATCAATCCCCGCAACTCACATAAGACCTGGACCTAACACCGGGGGCATTCCAGAAAACCATAGAGGCACCCCCCATTCTGCACGTGCTCGCAGGGTCACCAAATCTGCCCTTCGTTCTAAACGCGGAAGGCAAGCGCCACTATTGGCTCCTGTAGCGCCTAGAACAAGAGAAGCTGCTCATCCGGGTCCTCAGCTTTTACAGGCTCTCCCTCTGCTTCGAAGCGCTTCATCGAGGACCAAACAGCATCACTGAAGCGCATGATGCGCACCGCTCCACCCGGACTAATGTTCTCCTCAATGTTTTTCACAATCCGGTGAGACTGACTCGCGTTGGGGAAGTACCTTGCATAGACGCTGAACTGAACGCGCGAACACCCTAGGTCGAGCAGCAGATTCCGGAACTGATTGGCCGCCCTCTGCTGAGCTTTTGTCAGGACAGGCAAGTCAAACATTACGAGTAACCACACAGGATCCGCCATTTCCTACACCTTTGGAACATCCAGATACTCGGCTCCGCCCTCTACATACTGGGCAAAGGCAGAGGTGAATCGGTCAATCTCCGCGTCCGCGCGGAACCCCTCCTCCGAGGAGTCGGGGGGACGTACGGCGTGGATGAGTGCCTTCTTGGTCTGCTGATCCAGCAGCAACTCGCGCGGATCGAACGCAAGGATTGCGCGATCGATAACTGCGCGGAATGGCTCGATCAGATCGTCCGCCAACGCGAAGGGGTTCGACCGCCCCCTGTGGAAAATCCCGATCCCAGCAGTGAGTCCCGCACCCAGTATTGAGGTCAAGACTCGTCCGCGGAGGATCGTGTAGCCATAGTTGTGTGCGGCATTCAGCGCGTCATTCGCGCCGGGTATACGAGTGAAGTTCAGGTGCCCATAGAGACCACTCCAGAAAAGGCGGGCTGCTTGGCCTTCGAGGTTCTCCGGATCCCCGGAGCGCACCTTCCTGGACATCTCGTATAGACGTTTTGCCTCAGCAACGTTGCCCGCCATCTCCAGGGTCTTCCCCTGCGACGCGATCTTGGCTTTGATGACTCGCATCCACGCGTTTTTTCTCCGCGGCTCTGAGAGCGCAGCCTGGGCCTGCATCCGAGCGCCCGTGCGAGTATTGTCTGACCAGGGCATAAGCGCGGAAAGAGGCTGACCGCGCCAGTCACAGAAAAGCACCACCACGTCGTGTTTAGCCGCATGGTGCGGGACACCGGGGGAGATGGCGCACTTAGGTCCGATGAGGGCCGTAGAGAGCGAGTCCAAAGGAACTCGACGGCCTTCTATGCTGAACGCCCCACGTTCAGTCCGAACCTTTCCCTCAAAGTTGAGGAGATCGAGTACCTGCCATGCCGCCATCAGCTCACCCCAACAACTTCATTGCCTCTTCCATAGGGGAGAAGCTGCGGGGAAGGCGCGTCGAGTGCCAACGGGGATTACCGAGGGCTTCCCGTCGGATCACCGAGATTCCGGGGAGGAAGGCGCCAATGCTGGCCCTGCCACCCCTTTCAAGCACGCTTGATGCAGTTGGCGAGAGTCCGTCAGGAGGATTCTCGTTCGACAGAAAGTGCGGCCTAATTACTATGCGCCGGGCGTCAAAGAATCCCGAAAGCACCCATCGTCGATCTGGGTACTCTTCGAGGAACTCTAGGACTCCATCCGAGAGACCCCCGCGATGCTCATGGTGGAGGACAAGCTCATCGCCCGGGCTCATCCATCCAACTTGTACGGCTCGCTTGTCGTCCAGCGCAGTTTGAACTTTGTCAGCAACACTGCGCCTAGACATCGACCATTCGGGGACACGAGCTCTCAATATATCCGTCTTGTGGTCAGGCCATATCTTGGCGATCTCCCCCGCGAAGACTCGGAGCATGCCGAATTCAATGACGCCTTTCGGGTTCTTCCACGCGTATATGCGAGCATGATGGATGCTCCCGAGCTCCGCGTATCCACCACGGACTGGGAGAGAAGGGGCGGAAGAGCCGAAGAGAGGAAGGTGTGTGAGACCGCGATCCTGTAGGTCTCGCACCAGCTCTGGGGGCAACTCCACGGCCTTCTTCGCACCGTCGAGTGCGCCCTTGACCTCCAAATACAATTGCGGATCTACGATCCGCTTAGCGGTCTTTACGTCCCAAGGGTCTGTGACGGACTTGTAAGCAAGCTTCCGCACAGTGTCCTTGTGCACGGGTCCCACATTCCTGCCCAGCCGCAGGGGATTCATCACGGCGATCTCATCCTCGAGGATCGTGTCCCGGACGATCTCGCCCAATCGCTGAACCCTCAGTTTCCAATCTAGGAACGACTCACGTTCTCCATAGAGCCGTTGCCAGTCCTTCTCCCACTCCTGGTCGCCCACCCAGAACGCGGCACTCCTCATGTTGTCCCGAATGGCCAGCACTTGCCCGACCGCGTGGTTCATGAGAGCTATAACTGCGGCGTCCACAGCGTGGTGCCGGAAGTCGCCACGATCTTTGATGTCCTTACCCCGCAGACGAATCATCGAATCGATTCCAGAGGCCTTGCGAGCGGCAGAAATTACAGCCCCTCGGTAGACATCGACGGCCGGCTTCTCGATGCCGAGCTGCTCAGCGGACTCAGACAGGAAGCGTTGAATCCGCTCACGCAAAGCGCGTGCTGCGTAGGCGGTCGACTCCATGCTCCGCTCGTCCAGCGGCTCGTCCTCCTCTTTCTGCCGTAGACGGAGAATAGTCTCACGGGTGACTTTCCGTTCTGTGGCATTGGCTCCACGGCCCAGCCAACCCTTTACTCGATTCACGGCCTCGTCCACACTGACCCCTTCACGGTAAGTCTGAGAAGCCCACACTCGGAACGGCACTTTGCCTTTATCCTGATTGCAGCCTCTGCAGACGGCCACTAGGTTCGCGCGTGTTGAGGCACCACCGCCGGCGCGCGGAACGATATGGTCCAGCTCGCAGGATCTCGCATCAATGGTGCAGCCACAGTAGGCGCACTGGCTGTTTTGCCGCTGAACGTACTCCTGGCGGCGAGCGTCGCGTCGAGTCGGTTCGTGCGGAAGCACACCCCTAAGAGCTTCCTTGGCTTGCTCCCGCTCCCGAAGGATACGCCGCTGTTCACTTCGATAGTCAGAAAGAGCTTGAACCCCCATGAATGCGCTACGCACATGTTCCAGATTGACGCGCTCGGGGAGGCCCCAGTTCTGTACACAGCGCAGGAGGAAACGCCGGATGACTGTGAGATTCTGATCTACCGTGGGGTGCTCGGTGCGTTCGTCTAGCGAGGGCGGCGTTGGCTGCCACGTATCGTCCACTCCGAACTCAGCCTTGCGAGCCGCGTGCAGACCTTCCCGGTGCTTTGCCATCCGCGCATTGAGCCGCCTCAACGACTCGGTCGAGTAGGCGGCTCGGCCGTTTTCAAGCTCGATGCTTGCCAGCTTCTCCAGGGCTGTTTCGTCCCACTCGGTGACGATCGCATCAAGGCCTGTCTGCGCGAATAGCTCCTCCTGGCCGTCAGTGGTATCAATGAGCCAAGAAACGAACGCTCGGATCAGATCCGCATCAGCTTCTTCGAACCACTTCTTGATCGGCTTCTTAGCTTTCGCTGGAAGCTGCTCGATGCCGTATTCGAGTAGGTCGAGAGTCCGGTTGATCGGGGGGTTATTTCCGACAATATCGTCCATGGCGTTCGTCTTCAGAGCCCGCGGGGAAACCCCGAGAGCTTTCGCCACGTCTGCCCAGACCGGAGTATCGGTGGGAAGGTGCTCCTTGTGCCAGGTGAGGAGGAGCTCCGTGGCAGTGTCATGCTCTTTGGCCTCGAGTTGTCTGGTTCTACTTCCTTCTCGGATTCTCAAGTTAGCTACAGCAGTGCGGATCCGGAACTCCTGGAATTCCAGCGAGGCTCGCGGCGCGCGGTAGAACTGCGTCATGCCTGGCAGTTCATCCTTACCGACGTTTTCCTGCGGGACCCACGGCTTTTCCTGGTGAAACACTACTTGGATGAGCTGATCCCGATGCGATTCCGGGAGCTCTTGGATGGCCCAGTACCTCTTAACCTCAGCGAGTTGGTCTTCTTGGAGCACCTTGTGCTCAAAGATTGGCAGGTCTCCTTTGGTCTGGGTGCGGCTATGCTTCGACGTTCGAGGGCGGGTGACGATGGTGGGATGACTGCCCAGTGCTCCCAACTGACCCACAGTGAAGTCGTCTGGCAGTGCGCGTCCAAATCGCTCCCGAGCTGCGTCGACGTTTTTCTTGTGTTGGGTGCTAGGCACAGGTAGAGCTGAGAAAGCGTCCCAGGTCAGCCAAGGATTGCGCCAACCCCTGTGTCGTGCGATGTGCCGCAAAGCAATAGACACGTGAGCTTTGAGCTCCTCGAGGTCGGCGATCTTCTCCTCGGCCAGACGGCTCCGCACCTGCCATGGCTCGTAGGTGGCCGGCTCGTCAGAAACGGGGTAACCCAGCTCCCTCAGCTTGGCGTCAAGCTCCTGTAGACGACGATTGCGGTACTTGCGCATTCGGCGAATGCGGCGGGCCAAACCGGCGGATGCTTTGCGACTCACCGGGCTCTTCTCTGTGCCTGGCAAGATTCCGCCATCGATGCGATGCGTGACCGCAGAAAGGATTTGGATCGGAAACCCGTCGTCGTCAAGCTCAATGGCAGCGAGACCTATGCCTCGCTGTCCAACGTCAATGCCGATTCGGTAGCGGCACTCCCGGTCTTTGGGCTTATCTACTCGGATCATCGCGCCCCCAACGGTCGAACCCTCAAGTTTGGGGGAACGCTACCTGAGAATTAGCTTGGAACGTTAGAGTCCGGCTTGAAGGATTTACACCATGCTACTGAGCCGAGAACCGCTATCAGGCCTGAGGACGTTGTGCGTCCCCACCTCTACGGGTTGGCCTGGCAGCAAGGACGAAGAGCACTCCTAGAAAGTCCGAAAGTCAAAAGCCTGTGGCGGCCAGATTATGAGTACACGTGCGGAGCGAGGATGCCGATGCAGTCGAGGTTGCGGTACTTCTCGGAGAAGTCCAGGCCGTAGCCGACCACGAACTTATTGGGGATGTCCATGCCGACGTACTTCACGTCGATGTCCACCTTGGCGGCCTCCGGCTTGCGCAGCAGAGTGCAGATCTCCAGCGATGCCGGCCCGCGGGACTCCAGATTGGCCTTCAGCCAGCTCAGGGTCAGCCCGGAGTCGATGATGTCTTCGACGATCAGCACGTGCCGGTTCATCAGGTCGGCGTCGAGGTCCTTCAGGATCCGCACCACCCCGGAGGACTTGGTGCCCGAGCCGTAGGAGCTCACCGCCATCCAGTCCATAGTCACGTGGGACTTCAGTGCGCGCGCCAGGTCCGCCATGACCATCACCGCGCCCTTGAGCACTCCGACGATCAGCACGTCCTTGTCCGCGTAGTCCCGGTCGATCTCGGCGGCCAGTTCAGCGATCTTCTGCTGGATCTGCTCCCGGGTGTAGAGAATCTCTTCCAGATCGTCTCTGACGTCCTGTACTTCCATGCGAGCGGCCGTACTCCTTGATCAGTGGTCTGCCGAAGGTGGAACGACCACCAGTTTTCCATATTCGCTGGTTCCGCGCGCACCGCGGTAGAGCCTGACGCCGCCCTCCATCTGCACCGGGCCGGCCGACCGGCTGCCGGTGAGCAGCTTCTCGGCCGCCATCAGCCGCTCGTGGCTGGGGTTCGCCCCGCCTGCCGC
Organism: Nesterenkonia sp.; assembly: GCF_029265375.1. Taxonomy (GTDB): domain Bacteria; phylum Actinomycetota; class Actinomycetes; order Actinomycetales; family Micrococcaceae; genus Nesterenkonia. The sequence goes on along the minus strand of NZ_JAJUJJ010000007.1, from coordinate 104,393 downwards.
GGCCACCGCCAGGGCGATGATCCGCAACCGGATGGCCGGGGGTTCTGCGCGCAGCGGCCGCAGCTTCAGCCGCAGCGCTCCGGCCGGGTCGGGGTCCTCCAGCAGATGGGGGAACAGCTCCTTGGCCTGGGTCTCCAGATAGGCGGCGTCGTCGGCGGCGATCTCTGCGGTGCGTGCCAGCGCGTGGCGGATCCCCGGCGAGAGGTGCTCTTCCAGGTACGGCAGAATCTGGGTGCGCACCCGGGAGCGCAGGTACCGGGGGTCCGCGTTGGCCGGGTCCTCCCACCAGGTGAGCCCGGCGTGCCGGCAGATCGCCTCAGTGTCCTGCCGGGTCAGCTGCAGCAGCGGCCGCCGGTAGGGGCCGCGGGCGGCGGGGATCCCGGCCAGTGAGCGGGTGCCCGAGCCGCGGGCCAGCCCCAGCAGCACCTGTTCGGCCTGATCATCCCGAGTATGCGCCAGCAGCACCCGGGTGGCACCCAGGTCGGCCATGGCAGTGCGGAAGGCCTGGTAGCGGCCGGTGCGGGCAGCGGCCTCCGGCCCCAGAGGCGAATCGGGGTCGACGTCGGCGCTGAGAATCCGCACCGGGTCCAGACCGAGCTCCTTGAGCTGGCTTACTGCCCGGCCGGAGATCTCCACCGAGTCCGGGTGCAGGTGGTGGTCCACGACGACGGCTCCGACCTGCGTGCCGGCGTGGGTGCCGCTGGTTCTGTGATGATGCCAGGAGGCGGCGACGGCGAGCGCCAGCGAATCCGCCCCGCCGGAGCAGGTCACCAGGTTCAGGCCGTCCGGGTCCAGCATCTGCCCGACCGCACGCCGGGCGGTGTGCAGCGCGGCGGGGGCGCGCCCACGGCTCATCGCAGCTCCATGCGCGTCACGACCCCCACCCCATGCGGCGGATCCACGCGTCAGGATCGTGCAGCTCGGCTTCGGTGGGCAGGTGCTCAGGGGACTCCCAGACGGTGTTGAACCGCTCCATGCCGATCTGCTCCACAATGTGCCCCACGAACTTCTGCCCGTCGCGGTACTGCGCGGCCTTCAGGTCCAGCTGCAGCAGCCGGCGCAGGGCACGCTCCAAGGGGCTGCGGTGCTTGCCGCGGTCTTCGAAGCGGCGCCGGATGGTCTTCACGCTCGGCACAATGCTGGAGTCCACTGCGTCCATCACCACATTGGCGTGGCCCTCCAGCAGGCTCATCACTGCGGTGAGATGCGAGAGGATCGCCCGGTCCTCCGGGCTCTGGATGGCTTCCAGCAGGCTGCGTCGTCGGGCCGGGGTGCCGTCGTCGTCGGTGCGCTGATCGGCCCGGATCTCCTCCCGCAGGCTCTTGACGGCCTCCACCAGTCGCTGCGGCAGGGTGTCGGCCTGACCCATGGTGGAGGTGGTCAGGGCGGTGATCCGTTCCCGCAGGTGGTCGGCCAGCCAGTCGGCGGCGGCGAACTGGACTCGGTGGGTCTGCTCGTGCAGGCATACCCAGAGCCGGAAGTCCTCGCGCACTACGTTGAGCTGCCCGGCCACGCTGACCATATTGGGTGCCACCAGCATCAGGCGGCCTGAGGGCGCCTCGGCGGAGGTGTGGAATGGGTCGAACTGCCCCAGCACGTGGGCAGAGAGGAAGGCCAGGAGTCCGCCGAGTTCGGCACCGGCCCCCGCGGAGCCGAACACCTGGGCGGTGGAGCCCTCGCGCGCCAGCTGCGGCTTGTGCTCCACGGCAGTCTTCAGTGCAGGGGCGAGCAGCCCCCGGAAGCTGGCCAGATTGGCCGCCGACCAGCCCGGCCGGTCCACCACCAGCACATCGGAGAGCTCACCACCGAGTCCTTCGGCCGCGTCCAGTCCGGTGATGCGGTGCACGTGTCCCACGGCGTCCTGGGCTGCCTGCCGCACTGCCGCGACCTCCTCGGCGGCCTCGGCCGGGGTGAGCCGCGGGCCCGGGGGTGTCAGGCGCGCTGCCGCCGCCTGGGCAACCTCCCAGTTGATGAGCAGTTCGGCGGCCCGATCCTCGGTCAGCGCGGCAGCAGATGTCATGCCTCCATCACACCACAGCAGCCTGGCAGCGGGGAGACCCGCGGCACTGCAGGCAGCTGAGAACCGGGGCTGTTCAGCGGTGCCGCCTAGACTCTTCCACCATGGAGAAGCTGGCTGGCCGGTGGACCGAGGACCCGGAGTTCGTGAAGCTCTACGACGTGGAGAACCAAGGGCTGTGGGATGTGGACTTCTACCGGGATCTGGTGCTGGAACTGGGGGCACGGCGCGTGCTCGACGTCGGCTGCGGGACCGGGGTCTTCGCTGCCGAGCTGGCTCGCCGCGGTGTGGAGGTCACCGGAGTGGATCCCGCCGCAGCCATGATCGAGACGGCCCGCCGCAGGGTGGAGCAGGCGGGGCTCGGCGACCGCGTGACGCTGATCCGCGGCACCGCAGCTGATGTGCCCCCGGCCCGCTTCGACGCGGCCGTCATGATGGGGCATGTGGCGCAGTACTTCCTGACCCGCGCTGAGTGGGACCAGGCGCTTACTCAGACCTTCGCTGCGCTGACCCCGGGCGGCCACCTAGCCTTCGAGTCCCGCAATCCCGACGGCATGGACGCCGATGCCTGGGACGAGCAGTCCACGCGGGCCACCCAGCCCCATCCCGACGGCGGCGAGTTCACCTCCTGGCTGGAGGTGGTGGGCATGGAGCACGACGACGCCGACGGGCCGCTGATCACCGCCCGCGGGCACAATATCTTCCCCGACGGGCGGCATGTCACCGCCGATGAGCCGCTGCGCTACCGGCCGCTGCCGGTGCTGCGCGACTCCCTGGAGCAGGCCGGCTTCGAGGTGCTCGACGTCTGGGGTGATTGGGACCAGTCCCCGGTGGAGTCCCAGTCCCCAGAGCTGATCGTGCTGGCGCAGAAGCCTGATCGGAGGTCAGCATGACGCCCCGCCGGAACGAACGCGAGCCGCAGCGCCAGTCGCTCTCCGATTCGGTCGCCGAGCCTGCCCCCAAACCGCCCTTGGGGCGGCCGCATGACGCGTGGGCCACCGTGTGCCTCACCGTCTCCGTCGCGGCGCTGTTTCTGTTCTTCGGCAGGATGGCCAGCCAGCTGGACTGGTGACTGGTGCCGGTGCGGTCCTGTCGCTGGGAGCGGTGCTCATCTCCATGCAGTAATTCATCCGCGCCTACGGGTTCCGGTCCAAGGGGTGGCAGCAGAGCGCCCCCATCGGCGCCTATCTGGGCATGTTCTTTGCGGTGTTCTTCGTCTTCCACTTCATCACCCCGGCCCTCTACGCGCAGTACGCCTCTCAGAGCCTGCTGGGGCTGGTGGTCAGCTGCCTGGCGCTGGCGACCCTGATCGTGGGCACGCTGCGCTGGGCCCTGGGCAAGGCCCCACAGCCCGGGCGCGGGCCCGACGGCCCCGAAGACGACAGCTGAGCGATCAGCCAAAGCCGTGCAGATACTGCCCGTGAGGGCCGGTGCGGGCGATCGGCTCACCGTCCAGGGACAGAATGAAGCCCGAGCGCTCCGGGTCCTCACCGGGCAGCTTGGCGGCGATCTCATCGAGGATCCGCAGACCCTCATTGCTGACCCAGCGCACCCCGGCGCGGCGGACCGTCTGGAGAAACTGCGCACGCTCGGCGGGCTGCAGATAGACCAGCACCGCTGAGTGGAGCACCACCGGCACTGCGCCGGCCGGCACCTCCTCCAAGGCCTGGGGCAGCTTCTCATTGAGGTCCCCGGCATACAGCCTGGGCGGGTCGGCCTGAACCAGCTGAGCACCGGCGTTGATCCTCTCCAACCGGTACTCCATCCCCGGCCACACCAGGGCCTCCAACCAGCTGCGGTCTGCCGGGTCCTGCAGGTCCAACGGGTTCAGGTCGATGCCGGCCCGCCACGCCACCTCCGGCAGTCTGCGCGGAGGCGCGACCCCGCTGACCTGGCAGCTCAGCTCAGCGCCCGAGCGCAGCTGACCTGCAGGGCTGAGCAGCAGCTCGCCGTCGTCGTGCTGGTAGCGCACCGGCCAGGCATCCGGGTACAGGCACAGGCCTGCGGCGGCTCCCACCTCAATGAGCGCCAGGGGTCTGCCGGTCTCCTCCGCAATCCGGCTCAGGGCCAGGTTCAGCACCGCGATCCGGCCGGCCTCATTGGTCTGGGTGCGCCGGGCCAGGGCAGTTCGGCTGATCTGACTCCAGCGGTCTATCACCGCCTGACGGGCCTGGGCCCAATCGGTCAGGGGAACATCGTGGATCCGGGCCGCGGCGAAGACCAGGTTCGCCTGCCGCTTGGCCTGCGGCAGCTGCATGATCAGCTCCAGCGCCTCGGCGTCCTCGGCCGCAGCGGCGGCCCATTCGGCGTAGCGGGCTGAGACCGGCGCGGCCTCCACCTCGGCGAAGTGCCGGTAGTAGCGGCGCAGCCCATCCATGGTTGCGGTGTCGATCTCCTGCACAGGCCTCAGAGTACGCAGGCTGGGGTGCTGACCGCCAGGGCCCGGATTGCTAGTGTGGGCCTATGCCCTGGATCGCCTGGATCGCCATTGTGGGGATCATCGTCTTCGGGATCACCCAAATCGTGAGTATGGCCACCGGCCGGCCGCTCCCCGGCGGGTCCCGCAGTGATGAGATCAAGCACCTTGAGCGTCGCATCAAGGAGCTGGAGCGCGCCGCAGAGGCGGGCCAGATCGAGGGCCGGGTCCCCACCAAGGCGGAGGAGAACCTGGCTGCAGAGGACCGCTGGCGCCTGGACATGCTGGAGGCGCGGCTGGAGGAGCTGGAGCGCCGCGGCGGCGATGGAGCCGACGACGACGGCCCTGAGACGTCGCAGAGCTGAGCGGGAGATGGGTTCTGACCCTTGGGAGGGGCTGCTGGAGCAGCTGGAGAATGACGCCTCCATCTCTCAGCAGACCATTGCCGAGCTGCGCGCGACCGTGCCCGGCTACGACACTGTCCCCACCGAAGCTCTTCAGGCCTCCGTGGAGCGCAATATTGCGCTGAGCATCCGCACCATCCGCGCAGGCGAAGAGCCCTCGCACGAAGATGTGGCAGAAGCCGATGCGCTGGCTTCGGAGCGCTACGCCCAGGGGGTCCCAGTCGGCAGCGTGCTGGCCGGTTTCCGGGTGTGCATGTCCGTGATCCTGCACCGGCTGCTGGAGCACGCGCCGCACCACGGGCTTGCTGCCGAACAGGTGCTGGCCTGCTCCACCCTGCTGTGGTCGCTGGGGGATGCGTTCTCCACCCGCGCAGTGCAGGTCTATCAGGACAAAGAGGTCTCCCGGGCGCTGGCCGACTCCACCCGGCGGGCGGCGTGGATCAGCGATGCGGTGGCCACATGGATGGATCCGGCGGAGCTGGCCCGCGGGGCCGCGCTCTACGATGTGCCCACCGCTGCGCCGGTGCGCGCCCTGGTGGCTCAGGCTCAGCCGGGGGCGGACCTGGAGCGGCAGCGCATGCTGCACGACTGGGCCGAGCGGGCCGGGGTGCGGGTGCTCACCGCGGTGCGTGACAGCTCCCTGGTGGGGATCCTGATCGGTGAGCCCGCCGCCGGCGTACAGCCCGATCCGCTGACGGTGGGGGTGGGCAGGGCTTGCCTGCTGGAGCAGCTCCCGCAGTCCTTCGAGTCGGCGTCCACCGCACTGCGTGCCTCCCGGGCAGTGGGAGCCTCCGGCCTGGTGGATCTCCATCGGCTCTCCTGGCGGGCTGGGGTGCACGCCTGTCCAGAGGTCACCGAGACGCTGAGGCAGCGCTACCTGGCTCCGGTGGAGGAGGCCGGCGCCTTCGGTGAGCATGTGCTGCAGGCGGTGGAGGCCTATCTGCAGCATCGGCTGAGCATCCCGCTGGCTGCCCGCAGCATCCCAGTGCATGTCAATACGCTGCGCTACCGGCTTCAGCGCTTCAGCGAGATCGTCGGGGCCGACCTGGGCGATATGGATGCACTGGTGGAGATCTCCTGGGCTCTGGCCGCTCGGCGCGGCCCCTCCCCCAGCACCCCTTCGTAGCTGGCTACGAAATGGCGCGGCGACCCTTGGCGGAATGCATGTAGCGCGTGTCACATCTGCAGGCGCATGCTGGCAGGCGACGAAAACCCTTCCCCGCGCCTATTTTCGAGGAGCTCATATGGTTCTGGGCATCATCGGCATAGTGGTCTCACTGCTGCTGCTGATCACACTTGCCTACCGCGGCGTCCCGGTCATCCTGGCCGCCCCGGTCTCCGCCGTAGTCTGTGTGGTGTTCTCCGGAGCACCGATCCTGGCCTCCTATACCGAGGTGTTCATGCCGGCGATGGCTGACTTCGTCGGCAGCTGGTTCCCGGTGTTCCTGGTCGGCGCGATCTTCGGAATCCTGATGACCGTCACCGGCTATGCGGAGTCCATTGCCCGCACCGTCACCGGCTGGATCGGCAGCCGCAGCGCCATCGCCGCCACGGTGATCACCTCGGCGCTGATGACCTACGGCGGCATCAGCCTGTTCGTCGTCGCCTTTGTCATGTACCCGCTGGCGCGCGAGCTGTTCCGGGTCGCGGACATTCCCCGTCGGCTGATTCCCGGAACCATCGCGCTGGGCATCTTCACCTTCACCATGACCGCGCTGCCGGGCTCCCCACAGGTGCAGAACATCATTCCTGGCCAGTTCTTCGACACCGGGTCCTACGCCGGCCCCGGGGTGGGCGTGCTCGGCGGGGCGCTGATCTTCGGACTGGGCCTGCTGTGGCTGGAACGTCGTCGTTCCAGCCTGCTCAGCAAGGGTGAGAGCTTCGCCAGTGCAGAGAGCGAGAAGGTGGTCGGCGGCCCGGCCGACGACGGCTCCACTGTCACCACGGCCCTGACGCCGCTGAACCGGGTTGTTCCCTTCCTCCCACTGCTGACTGTCTTCGCGGTGAACTTTGCCTGCACCCTGCTCGTCTTCCCAGCCCTGGACTGGTCCTACCTCGAAGAGGAGACCTTCGGCGGCATCGCCTACGAATCCCGCGCCGGGCTGTGGGCGGTGCTGGTGGCCATCACTGCGGCGATCGCACTGATCGTGGCCCTCAACGTCGGCCGCTGGGAGACCCTGAAGGTCGGGTTCGGCGACGGTGTGAAGCGCTCGATGCTGCCGATCTTCAGCACCGCCTCAGAGGTCGGCTACGGCGCAGTGGTCGCCTCAGTGGCGGCCTTCGCCGTGGTGCGCGACTCGGTGTTCAACATGGGCGCCAACGCGCTGGTCACCTCAGTGGTCACCACCTCCATCACCGCCGGTCTGACCGGCTCCTCCTCCGGAGGTATGACGATCGCGCTCAACGCCCTGGGCGCGGACCTGCGCAGCATGGCCGAGGCAGACGGCACCAGCCTGGAGATGATGCACCGGCTGACCGCAATGGCCGCCGGCGGTCTGGACACCCTGCCGCACTCCGGAGCCGTGGTCACTCTGCTGATCGTCTGCGGGCTGACCCATCGCCAGTCCTATAAGGACATCGGTATGGTGACTCTCGTGATCCCTGTGCTGGTCGTCACAGCCCTGATCGGCCTGGTCTCGGTGGTCGGACCGTTCTGATCCGCCGCAGACCACCTGTTCTGACCGCACCGCCGCACCAAGGAGACCCATGGACACTCAGACCGCCCGCAACTCACCCGTTCCCGCCGGCGCGCTGCAGGGCCGCCGCGCCCTGGTCACCGGAGGCGCCTCCGGCATCGGAGCCGCCTGCGCCCGGGCCTTCGCGCAGGCTGGAGCCGAGGTGACCGTCTGCGACCTGAACGCGGAAGCTGCCCAGGCACTGGCCGCCGAGATCGGCGGCACCGCATGGGCTGTGGACCTCGCGGACACCGCCGCGCTGGAGGACCTGAGGCTGGACACTGACATCCTGGTCAACAACGCCGGAGTGCAGCGGGTGGCCCCGATCCACGAATTCGACCCCGAGGCCTGGCGGCTGATCCACCGGCTGATGGTGGAGTCCCCCTTCCTGCTGATCCGGGCCGCGCTGCCGGGCATGTATGAGCGCGGGTTCGGCCGGATCCTCAATATCTCCTCGGTCCACGGGCTGCGGGCCAGCGCGTACAAGTCCGCCTATGTGGCGGCCAAACATGCTCTGGAGGGACTCTCCAAAGTCACCGCCCTGGAGGGGGCCGAGCACGGGGTGACCTCCACCTGCATCAACCCCGCCTATGTGCGCACCCCGCTGGTGGAGAAGCAGATCGCCGACCAGGCCCGGATCCACGGCATCGGGGAGGACGAGGTGGTGGAGCAGATCATGCTCACCGAGGCGGCGGTGAAGCGCCTGGTGGAGCCGGAGGAGGTCGCTTCCCTGGCGCTGTGGCTGGCCTCCGACGCCGCAGGGATGGTCACCGGAGGCTCCTACACCGTCGACGGCGGCTGGAGCGCACGCTGAGTCAGGACCACAACATCAGTGCATCAGGAGGACGCATGAGTATCGACAAAACAGTAGCCACCGCCGCCGATGCGGTGGCCGACATTCCCGACGGCGCAACGCTTGCAGTCGGCGGCTTCGGGCTCTCCGGCAATCCGATCCAACTGATCGAGGCCTTGCTGGAGCAGGGGGCCACGGACCTCAGCGTGGTCTCCAACAACTGCGGGGTCGACGACTGGGGCCTGGGCGTGCTGCTGGCTGCCCGCCGCATCCGAAAGATGACCTCCTCCTATGTGGGGGAGAACAAAGAATTCGCCCGCCAGTATCTGGAAGGCGAGCTGGAGCTCGAGCTGCTCCCCCAGGGCACCCTGGCGGAGAAGCTGCGCGCCGGCGGCGCCGGTATCGCCGCTTTCTACACGCGCAGCGGTGTGGGCACCCAGGTGGCCGAGGGCGGCATCCCAGTGCGCTATGACAGCTCCGGGGCGGTGGCGGAGGCCTCCCCGCCCAAGGAGGTCCGGCCCTTCCGGGTCCATGACGGCCGGCTGCTGGAGTTCGTGCTCGAGGAGTCCATCGTCACCGACTTCTCCCTGGTGCACGCCCTGCGAGGAGACCGGCACGGGAACCTGGTGTTCAACAAGTCCGCCCGCCAGTTCAGCCCGCCGGCGGCTATGGCAGGCCGGGTCTGCATCGCCCAGGTGGAGGAACTGGTGGAGCCTGGGGAGATCGACCCGGACCAGGTCCACCTCCCCGGGATCTACGTCCACCGGGTGCTGGAGGTCGGCACCGAGATCGACAAGCCCATCGAGAAGCGCACCGTCCGCACTGCTGACGGCGACCGGAAGTGAGGAGAGGGATGTCCACCACCACCGAGACGGGCTGGACCCGCGACCAGATGGCCGCCCGAGCTGCCGATGAGCTGCCAGACGGCGCCTACGTGAACCTCGGCATCGGGATGCCCACGCTGATCCCGAACCACATCCCTGCCGGCCGTACTGTGGTGCTCCAGTCGGAGAACGGGATCCTCGGAGTGGGCCCCTACCCCACCGAGGAGCAGATCGACCCTGATCTGATCAACGCCGGCAAGGAGACCGTCACCGTGCTACCCGGCGCCTCCTTCTTCGACTCGGCCACCAGCTTCGGGATGATCCGCGGCGGAAAGATCGATGTGGCGGTGCTGGGGGCCATGCAGGTCTCCGCCGGCGGCGACCTGGCCAACTGGATGGTTCCGGGCAAGATGGTCAAAGGCATGGGCGGAGCGATGGACCTGGTCCACGGCGCCGAGAAGGTCATCGCACTGATGGATCACGTGGCCAAGGACGGCTCGCACAAGATCCTGCCCCAGTGCACCCTGCCGCTGACCGGCAAAGCCGTGGTCAACCGGATCATCACCGACCTGGCCGTCATCGATGTGGTCGGCAGCGACGCCGAGCCGCGGCTTCAGCTGGTGGAGACCGCGCCGGGTGTCAGCCGCGACTACGTCCAGGAGCGCACCGGAGTGGAGCTGCACTGAGCCGGCAGCGCGGCGGCCCGGCCCGGGTAGACTCTCTCGGCGTGACCGGAACACAGAGCTCCCAGCCCGGACCGGGCCTGCCCGCCCAGGTCTCCGACGTCTTCGACCCCCACCAGTGGCGCGAGGTGGAGGGTTTCGACTTCACCGATATCACCTATCACCGCCGGGTGCAGCGCGACGACGACGGCGCCGTGATCGGCGACCTGCCGGCGGTGCGGATCGCGTTCGACCGGCCGGAGGTGCGCAACGCCTTCCGGCCCCATACCGTCGATGAGCTCTACCGAGCGCTGGACCACGCGCGGATGACCCCCGACGTCGGCGCGGTGCTGCTCACCGGCAACGGACCCTCGCCGAAGGACGGGGGCCATTCCTTCTGCTCCGGGGGTGACCAGCGCATCCGCGGCCGGGACGGCTACCGGTACGCCTCCGGCGACACCGCTGAGACAGTGGATCCGGCCAAGGCCGGGCGGCTGCACATCCTGGAGGTCCAGCGGCTGATCCGCACCATGCCGAAGGTCGTCATCGCCGTGGTCAACGGCTGGGCCGCCGGCGGCGGACATTCGCTGCACGTGGTGGCGGATCTGACCATCGCCTCCAAGCAGCACGGGAAGTTCAAGCAGACCGATGCCACGGTGGGCTCCTTCGACGCCGGCTACGGCTCAGCGCTGCTGGCCCGGCAGATCGGCCAGAAGAAGGCCCGGGAGATCTTCTTCCTGGCGCGCGAGCATTCGGCGGAGGACATGGTCGCTGCCGGCGCGGTGAACGAGGCCGTTGATCATGAGCGCCTGGAGGAGGTGGCCCTGGAGTACGCCTCAGACATTGCGCGGCAGTCCCCCCAGGCGATCCGGATGCTGAAGTTCGCGTTCAACGCCGCCGATGACGGCCTGGCCGGCCAGCAGGTCTTCGCGGGAGAGGCCACGCGCATGGGCTACATGACCGATGAGGCGGTGGAGGGCCGCGACGCCTTCCTGCAGAAGCGGGAACCCAACTGGTCCGACTTCCCTTACTACTACTAGATGCGCGGCCGCAGCTCGGCTTACTTGCCTCAGTGTTACTACCACGAATGGGAGTAAGCACGTGGCTGCCTCTCCGGAGCCCAGGGCGCGCTACGGGCAGATCTTCTCGGCAATGCGTTCCAAAGCGCGGAGATCCTGGCCGGAGAGACGGTCGATCACATGCCGGCGGACCGACTCAAGGTGCCAGGGGGCTGCTTCTTCCAGTGCGGCCCGCCCCTGATCCGTGAGGACCAAGAAGCAGCTGCGCCCGTCATCGGGGTCCGACTCTCGTCGCACCAGGCCCCGGGCCTCCATTCGGCTGGTATGCCGGGAGAGACGGCTGCGGGACCACCCCATCTTCTCCGCCTGCTCACGCACCGTGCTGGTGGACTCCGGACGCTCGGACAGCGTGCTCAGCACCTCATAGTCGGCGTCCGAGAGGCCGATCGAGGCTAAGTCCGAGGCCGTGGCGGCCTGGATGTGGATCATCATGCGCCGCAGGGCACGCCATGCCCGCTCCTCCTCGGCGCTGAGCCACTGCGGCTCTCCATCGTGATTCATTGACATGGCAACAATCTATCGTCTAGTTTCATTTACATGTGAACGAAGCTCCTTGTCATCACCTCCAGCACTCGCCCCGGAGCTCTCGGCCCTGCTGTGGCCGAATGGTTCACCGACACTGTGACTCCCCAGGCAGCTGACCTGGGTGCCGACCTGGTCCCGGTCTCCTTGGCCGAGCTGGGCCTGCCGTTTCTCGATGAGCCTGAGCCGCCGGCCAAGGGGATCTACCGGCAGGAACACACTCGGCGGTGGAGCGACCTGGTCAGATCAGCCTCCGGGTTCGTGATCGTGACGCCCGAGTACAACTACGGCATGCCCGCCACATTGAAGAATGCCCTGGACTTCTTGGGCCGGGAGTGGGCGTGGAAGCCGGTGGGCTTCGTCAGCTGCGGCAACACCTCAGCGGGGACCCGTGCCGTCCAGCACGCCAAGCAGGTGGTGACCACCCTGCGGATGGTGCCGATCGGGGCGACCGTGGCGCTGCGGCTGGGTGAGGTCGCAACCGGGGACGCCGTGACCCCCTCAGCCTCCCACGGCGCAGCCGCCGCGTCCGTGCTGGAGGAGTTGGTCCGCGCCGCCCATGCGTTGCGTCCGATGCGCGAACGCAGCGCACCCGGGGCCATCGCCGGGCCGGTTCCGGGAAGCTATCTCCGTCGGCTGACAGCAGGGGATGCCGCGGAGGTCACTGTCCTGCAGCGCTGCTGCTGGGTGGAGGAGGCCCGCGCGAACCAGACCCTGGATCTGGCTGCGCTTGACGAGTCGCCTCACCAGGTGCGCGAATGGCTGCAGGCGTGGACCGCATGGGGTCTGTGGCGGGACGGCCGTCTGCTGGGGATGGTGCGCACGCTCAAAGATGGGGAGGACTGGCACATCGGGCGCCTGGCCGTAGTCCCGGATATGCGGGCCCGGGGCATCGGGGCCAGTCTGCTGAGCCATGCGGAGGCGTGCGCAGAGGCGGGAACGGCGCGCAGCGTGCTGACCACCGGCAGCGGCAGTGAGCACAATCTTCGGCTCTACCAGCGACAGGGCTACCACCGGCTGCCCGATGGTCGCCACCCGGGAACAGTCCGACTCACCAAACCGCTCGGCTCACCGGCCAGCCACCGCATAGCCGGAGCGGCGATGAGCTGAGTTCATCTGACTGCAGCTCGCGTAACTGCGGCTCACGGGTGCAGGCGCTTCACCCGCTCCCGCCAGAGGGGCTCTTCCCGGTCGCGCACAGAGGGCCCTTCTTCGCCGTAGAGCGAGCCCTGGATGATGATCCCGGCCGAGGTGCCGTACCCCGAGCTCGCGATGCCGAAGATGCCTGAGGTCGGCTCTGAAGTGCGGATGGCCACCACGTCGTCGTGCAGGTATTCGACGATGCCGCACAGCCGCGGAGTGTCAGAACCCGTCTGCACCTCATCGCCGACCTTCGCCCCGGACAGCACCAGGGCGTCCAGCGCGTCCGGAGCCTGCCCAGCCCGGGAATCTCGTGCTGGATGAGCAGCGTGGTGGTGGGCAGGCCGGCAAAGTGCCTCAGGCAGATCTGCAGGTTCCTCAGGGCTGGCACCCAACCGTACAGGGTACCGTCGATCATGTCCTTCCACTCCTCGCCGCGGTCGAGGAAGCCGGAGGAGAGCCGGACCCGGCAGGTGCTGCCGGAGGTGGCCTCCACCAGCATCTCTGTATTCCAGGCCGGCACATCGTCGCGCTCCTCGTAGACCAGCCGGCGGGGCGGCTCCCATGCGGTGATGACGCCTTCGGAGTCGCCGTAGTCGCCGTGGTGGGTGATGATCGCACCACCTTCATGCTCCTCCACCTGGGCCGGAACGAACCACGCCTCGATGCCGGGCCCGGTGGCTATGACCTGCCACACCTCCTCGGCAGTGCCGGGTACCTCGGTCTCCAGAACGGCCCGGTATCGGCCGTCACCGCTGTCGATCCAGTGGTTGATCTCACTCATGCTGCACCCTCCTTGGGGGATTCTGCGGCTCCGGGGGTCTCGGGATGGGGATAGACGCCGACGATCAGCCGGTGACGGCGAGCGCCGGGGGCGGCATCGTCATGGTGCCTGGCCACAACCTCACCCACTGCCTGGGCCAGGTCGCGGGCGAAATCAGCTCGTGCGGCGGGGCTGGCGAAGCAGATGTCAGCGTCCAGTGCGAAGGTCTGCACCGGCCGGCCGGTGCTCCGCGACCGGGCCAGGAGCCTGCCTATGTGCCGCACAGCCTCGACGGCAAGCGAGAGCAGGAACGAGGCCGAGAGCCGGTCGGCCCGCTCGTCGGGCTCCGGCACAGCGGCCGGCCCCATGGTCTCCGGGGAGATCACATAGGCCCGGGCCGTCGCTTTCATCACCCGCTCGGTGATCCCGCCCCAGTGCCGCGCCTCGTCCGGGGTCACCAGTCCTTGGGCTTCCAGCTTCTTGAGGTGATAGTTGACCTTCTGCCGCGGCAGACCCGCCGCACGGGCCAGTTCGCTGGCCGACCTCGGCTCCTGCAGAAGCGACAGCAGGTGCGAACGCACCGGATTGAGGGCCACGATCGCTGCGCCGGGGGTGCTGATGACGTCCACTGATTCACCGCTCACACCTACACCATCACCTTGACAAATCTTTTTGTCACGAGGTGGCATCTCCCAGACGAAGGCGCCGGAATCCCGAGAGGTCCCGGATCATCGCCCGGTCATGGGTGGCGACGACGACGGCGGCCTCGGTGCGGATCAGCGCCTCGGTGAGCTCATCGACCAGCTGCATCGCCAGGTGGTTGCTCGGCTCATCCAGCAGCAGCACATGAGGGAGCTCCGCAAGCCGCAGGGCTAACTCCAGGCGGCGCTGCTGCCCCTGGGAGAGCGCCGAGACGGCGGTGTTCTGCGCCTGCTCGTCCAGCAGACCGAACCCATCCAGGGAGCACGCCTGCTGCGGGCGGATCCGGCGGGTGCTCACCAGCCGCCTAGTGTGGGCTTCAAAGATCTCCCGCGCGGTGCGCTGAGAATCCCATGGCGGGTTCTCCTGCCCCACCAGGGAGATTCGAGCGTCCTGCCGGTGCCGCACGTGACCGGTGCCGGGCGCCAAGGTGCCGGCCATCAGGTGCAGCAGAGTGGACTTGCCGGTCCCATTGGGCCCGGTGACCAGCAGCTTGTCCCCGCCGCGCAGCTGAAGACTGACTGGCCTGGAGAGTCTCGGCGGCAGGGAAACGTTCTCCACTGAGAGGTAGACAGCTGTGGGTTTGGAGTGCAGCGTGGGCATCTGCAGCGTCATCGGAGGTTTCGGCACGGTGATGTGGTGCTCCCCGAGGGCTTGCGCCTGCCGCTTGACCTGCTGCACCACCGATGGGGCTCGGGATTGGCGCTGATGCTTTCCGGTGCCCTTGTCAGGCCGCCATCCTGTGGAGAGCCGGTTCTGGGCGGCCGAGAGCGCATCCTGCAGCCGCGTCCGTTCGGCCGTCTGCCGCTGGTACTCCTGCTCCCAGGCCTCCCACTCCTTTCGCCGTCCCTCGATCCAGCCCTGGTATCCCCCGCCGTAGAGCCGCGGGGCGCCGTCGTGTGTGGGGTCCAGGTCCAGGAAATGGTCGGCCACATCGGCCAGCAGCTGCCGGTCATGGCTGACCAGCGCCACGCCTCCGGGGTGGGCCCGGATCTTCTCGGTGAGGAAGGTCAGGCCGGAGGTGTCCAGGTGGTTGGTGGGCTCGTCCAGCAGCTGCAGCTCCTGGGGCGCACCGAGCAGGCATGCCAGGCGCACACGGTACCGCTGTCCCACCGAGAGCTCGGTCAGCAGTCTGTTCCGGTCGGTGCAGGCGCTCAGGGCTTCCAGCGCGACGTCCACGCGCCGGTCCGCGTCCCAGGCGTCCAGCAGTTCGGCGGTCTGCAGCGCGGCGGCATAGCGGTCGGCGTGCCTCGCGGGGTCTTCTGCCAGGGCTGCCGCGGCGGCGTCGAGCTCCTCCACCGCGCGGCGGGAGGGCTCCAGGGCGCGCTCCAGGAGGGTGCCGACGGTGTCGCCGGCGTCGAACTCCAGGGCCTGCTCGGCGATGCCGGCCTCTCCGTGGAGGGTGATGCTGCCGGCGTCGGGGATCACCCGCCCCAGCAGGGTGTGCAGCAGGGTGGTTTTTCCCCGTCCGTTCTCCCCCACGATGGCCAGCCGGGAGCCTGCGCTGAGGGTCAGGGACAGATGCGTGAAGAGGCTGCGGCCGCCGCGGGCAACGGTGAGGTTCTCGGCGGCCAGGTGGAAGGGGCGCAGTCGAAGTGCAGACACAGGTGTGCTCCGTCTTATCGGTGATGTGCACCGGGCAGGCGGAGGCGTCCACGGGCTGTGGCTCAGATCAGAGAGTGAGGGTGCCGCCCGGCAGGGTCAGAGTGACCGTGCGACGGCGAGCAGGTGCTGCGAGAAGGTGCGGGAACGCTGCGCGCCGTCAGAGGACGGGGCGCAGGCGACGCGAGGGCATGCAGAAGTTCATCTCTTCGAGAATATCAGCCTGGGTGTATGCTGGCACTCCGCGCTATGGCTGAAGAGTCCGGCACCACCGGAAGGATCCTCGCAGGTGAAGACCTCCGCTGCACGTCTGGCGGTTCCCGCCCTCCTGGTTCTTGTCTGGTTGGCCTGGAGTTCCTGGGGCGGCCAGACCTTCGGCCAGATCTCAGAGGTCACCACCAACGATCAGGCCGACTTCCTTCCCATCGATTCAGAGTCCACCCGGGCGCTGGAGCTGCGGGAACGGTTCGCCGAGAGCGACGCCGTCCCCGCCACAGTGGTTGCCGCCTCTTCCGACGGGGCTGCACTCACAGCCGGGGAGCAGGAGGAGGCCGAAGCTCTTGGGGCGGAGATCTCCGCACTGGCCGGTGTGGAGCAGGTAGTTCCGCCTCAGCACTCCGAAGACGGAAGCGCTCTGCAGATGCTGGTGCTGCTCAACGCCAGCGCCAGCGAGGACGGCACTCTTGACCAGCTGCGCACCGTGGTGGCCGACGGCCTGAAGGATGAGTCCTGGGACGCCGCCGTAACAGGCCCGGCCGCCCTGTCCGGGGATTTCGCCGAGGCTTTCGCCGGCATTGACGGAATCCTGCTGCTGGTGGCTGTCGTCGCAGTCTTCCTCATTCTGGTCGTCGTCTACCGCTCCGTGCTGCTCCCGGTGCTGGTGCTGCTCTCGGCCGTAGGAGCTCTCAGCACGGCGATCACCGTCATATGGGCCATGGCGCAGCGGGGGTGGATCACTCTGGACGGTCAGATCCAGGGGATCCTCTCGATCCTGGTCATCGGCGCCGCCACGGACTACTCCCTGCTGCTGGTAGCCCGCTATCGCGAGGAGCTCGCCCGCACGGAGAGCCACTATGCCGCGCTGTGGACGGCGGTGCGCCGTTCGACCCCGCCGGTGCTCGCCTCCGGAGGCACAGTTGCTGCGGCGATGCTGTGCCTGCTGCTCTCCGACCTGGACTCAAACCGGGCTCTGGGGCCGGTGGTCAGCGCCGGCATCGTCTTCTCCATGCTGGCCACCCTGACCTTCCTGCCCGCCCTGCTCGCGCTGCTCGGCCGGCCCGCCTTCTGGCCGAAGGTCCCGCACCTCGCCGCGGACACCTCAGCCTCGCAGTTCCGCCTCTGGCGCAGGGTCGCGCATGTGGTGCGGCGGCGCCCGCGCACGGTCTGGCTGGCGGTGACGCTGCTGCTGGTGGCCGCTGCCGCGGGCGTGACGCAGCTGAAGGCCCATGGCGTCCCGCAGACCGAGCTCGTGCTGACTGAGACTGAGACTCAGCGGGGCCAGGATCTGCTGGAGGAGCACTTCGAGGCCGGCACCGGATCGCCGACCACCGTGTTCGTCGACGCTGCGGAGGCCGAGACGGCTCTGGCGCTGGTGAGTGAGGCCGACGGCGTGGCCAGCGCCCACCTTGTGGGTGAGGACTCGGCTCCGGCCTCGGATGCCGAAGCCGCCCGTAAAGTGGACGGCTGGGCGCAGATTTCGGCCACCTTGTCCCACCCGGGCGACTCGTTGGAGGCTGAGGACACCGTCCGGGAGCTGCGCACTGAGCTGGACGCCGTTCCGGGCGAATCCCTGGTGGGCGGGACCACGGCGACCCAGCTGGACACCAACGAGACCGCCCAGCGCGATCTGAGGGTGATCATTCCGCTGGTGCTGCTGTCGATCACCGCGATCCTGGTGCTGCTGCTGCGCTCGCTGGTCACGCCCCTCATTCTGGTGGCCACCACAGTGCTGTCCTACGTTGCCGCCCTGGGCATCTCCGCGCTGGTGTTCAACCACGTTTTTCGTTTCCCGGGGGCAGATCCGTCGGTGCCGCTCTACAGCTTCATGTTTCTGGTTGCCCTCGGGGTGGACTACAACATCTTCCTGATGACACGTGCGCGGGAGGAGGCGCCGGAGCACGGCGCGGCAGAGGGCACTTTGCGGTCGCTTGTTGTCACAGGCGGCGTCATCACCTCCGCCGGCGTGGTCCTGGCCGCGACCTTCGCAGCGTTGGCGGTGCTGCCGGTGATGTTCATGGTGCAGCTTGCCTTCCTGGTGGCGGTCGGCATTCTGATAGACACCTTCGTAGTGCGGACCCTCCAGGTTCCCGCTCTGTGTGCGGACCTCGGCCGTCGCATCTGGTGGCCCTCCCGCCTCAGCCGGGCGTCGTGACCGCAGTCAGCCTTCGTGCTCCACCGGCATCCAGATCTCGCAGTGGGCCTCATCCCCGGTGAAGCTGAGGTAGCGCACGATGCTCGGGCCGGGGCGCAGGCGCCACGGGTTAGAGGGGAACCAATCGGTGGCGGTGGCGGCCATCAGCCTCTGCAGCGTCTCCGGGTGGGGCCCCTGCGAGGCGAACACGGCCCAGGAGCCGGGCTCGACGGTGCTCGAGTCCAGGTCCTGGGGAACGTCCGTGCCGGAGCTGAGCGCGACGCCGTGCAGATACGTCAGCAGGGAGCCTTCGGGGGCGTCGGGCTCCAGCCCGTGGCTGACCGAAAGTATCCCGGACGGTTCGGCGTCGTTGATCTCCTTCAGCCGGAGGTTCTGCTCCGCGGAGATGGATTCGACGTGCTCTTGGATATGCGCGTTCACTCCCTCATAGATCAGCGGCACCTCCGCGGCATAGCCTGCCAGGACAAGCTCGGGCTTCTCAGTGATGGTGACGTCCATCGGAACATTCCCTTCTACGCTCAGGCGGAACCGGAGCGTGGATTGTGTGCGGAGAGGACCGCCGTCGCGCCGCACCTCAGCGGGCCTGGCCCCGTGCACCGAGCGGAACGCCCGGCCGAAGGCCTCGGCCGAGCCGTAGCCGTACTTCACGGCGACCTCCAGCAGGCCGGCCTCGCCGCGAGTGAGGTCGGCAGCGGCCAGCGTCATACGACGGCGGCGCACGTACTCTGAGAGCGGCATCCCGGCCAGTGCTGAGAACATCCGGCGCAGGTGGTACTCGGTGGTGCCGTGCTGCCTGGCGAAGCGTTCCCAGTCGATCTCACCGGTGAGCTGATGCTCCACGGTCTCGACCAGCGCATTGAGTGTGCGGATCATGCGGTCCTCCTGACGCCTTCTATCCTCGGAGCTGGGGAGCACCTGCTGCCCGATAATCCGGGACGCCTTTGATCAGCCTACGGCCGGGCGGGCCCAGCGGACTTCCCCGGACCCCTGCTGATAATCTGTGGCCCAGCACGTTGATGTGCTCTCGCGCAGTCGATGACGAAGTGCTCGTCTGACACATCCGCGGAGAGGACCGGCACAGGCCGGGACACGTCCGCGATGGAGATTGCGCAGCTGGCCCCTGCCCCCCAGGGGCTGACTGTGTTGACAATGCCGCGGATGCGGCGCGAGAGAAAGGTTCCATCATGTCCCCCGCTCGTACGGACAAGACCACCAAAGACCTCCAGGCCGTGGTGGAGAAGATCCAATCCATGCCGGAGCCCTATGCGGAAATCGGGGCCCGCCTGCACGAGACGATCCTTGCCGCCGGCCCGAAGCTCAAACCGCGGCTGTGGTACGGGATGCCCGGCTACGCCACCAGCCGCAGCGCACCAGATCTGGTGTTCTTCCGGCTCGACGACGGCGTGATGACGCTGGGCCTGTCGGAGAAGGCCACTGTGGACCGGGAAGCCGGCAGCACCCTGCGGCCCTGCGCCTGGTACCTCGAGGAGCTCGACGACGCCACCGAGGAGAAGGTCGCCGAACTGGTTCGCACCGCTTTCGGGAGCAGAACCGGCCGGTGACGTTCCTCGCGCCAGCAGACCCCTCAGCGGCGGACTGGATCCTGCGCGCAGAGGTGCACTGGTGGCGGCTGGTCACCCTGGGGCCGCCGGGATTCTCGGCCTACGCGCGGCTGCGGTACATCCCCGATCCGGACTATCCGGGCCAGAGCGAGAACTCCGTGTCCCGACCGCCTGACCGGCCCGAGGACACTGAACAGCTCAGCACCGCAGCCGGCGTCCTCGCCGCCCACACGCGAACGCCCGGGCAGGCCTACGCCCTGTTCTGGGACGGTTGGGGCAGCACCGAGTGGACAGCCCACCTCGCGCCGCACCTCAGCGCTGCGCCTCTGCCGGGCGGGGAGCGTGAGTACTTCCTGGCCGCAGTCAGTCTGGAGGAGCTCTGCCGCGAGCTGGCCGCACCCGGCTCCTGGCAGATGCCGCCGCCGTCGTTCCTCTGGCCCGCTGACCGTGCCTGGTGCATCACATCCGACGTCGACCCGCACTGGGCCGGCATCGCAGCCACCCACGCCGGGATCCGCGCCCTGGCGGAGCACCCTGTGCTGGACGTCGTCGAGACCTCGTTCAATGCTGACCAGCCGTTCTACCACTGAGCTGGTTCAGGTTGGCTATGCTGGCTCTGCACCTGAACCCAGAACCGGCCGAATCCCCTACCCTGAACAGCTCGCACAGATGCCCTACTCTCCTGGCCCCCAGTCCGCCTCCGAGCCCGAGCCAGACGGCGTCGCAGACGCTGAGGACCACGGAAGCAGGTGGATCACTCAGGCCCTGGAAGCGCTGGAGGCCGCCCGGCGGGGCAGGACGGCGCCTCTAGAGTTCCTGCCGGCTGAGGCCGGGCGTCCGCCGCGCTGGGTGGAGCGGCCCGAGGCCGGGGTGGCCGACGATGTCACCGCGGTGGTGCGCACCTCAGGCTCTACCGGCACTCCGAAACAGACCCTGCTGACGTGGGAGGCTCTGGAAGCCTCCGCCCAGATGACCGCGGAGGCCCTCGGCGGGCACGGCCAGTGGCTGCTGGCGCTGCAGCCCAGCTATGTGGCCGGCCTGGCGGTGCTGACCCGCAGCCTGGTGGCCGGCACCGAACCGGTGCCGCTGCTGGAGACCACCACCGATCCGGCCGCCTTCACCGCAGCTGCCTCCCGCCTCACTGCCGCCCGGCGCTATGTGTCCCTGGTGCCGGCTCAGCTGCAGCAGCTGGTGGAGCACGCGGAGGCGGGCCACGAGCACTCGGCTGATCTGCTGGCGGCGCTGCAGCGCTTCGACGCCATCCTGCTCGGCGGAGGCCCGACGCGTCAGGAGCTGTTCCAGCGTGCACACGATCTTCAGCTGCAGGTGATCCGCACCTACGGGATGAGCGAGACCTGCGGCGGCTGCGTCTACGACGGCTACCCCCTTCCTGGGGTGAGCATCTCCCTGGGCACTCACGGCCGGGTGCTGCTCTCCGGCCCGATGGTGGCGCTGGGATACCTCCACGATGACGAGCTGACAGCTGCGAAGTTCGACACCGATCCGGCCACCGGGCAGCGCCGCTTCCGCACCGATGACCTGGGCGAGCTGAGCACGGTCAGCGCCGACGACGTCGAGACCCTGGCTCTGGTCGCCGGGGCCGGGCATCAGGCGCAGATCGTTCCGCAGCTCAGCGTCACCGGGCGGGCTGATGATGTGATCATCACCGGCGGTGTGAAAGTCTCCGCTGACCAGGTGCGCCGAGCCGTAGAGTCCCATCCGCGGGTGCGTGAGGCCTTCGTCGCCGGAGTGGAGGACCCCCGCTGGGGGCAGCGGGTCTCAGCCGCCGTCGTGCTCTCCAGCACCTCCAAAGATGGCAGCACCTTTGAGGAGATCGATGAGCTGGTGCGCCGGGAATTGGGCGCGGCGGCCGTGCCGAAGCATTACGAACTGCTGGGCGCCCTTCCGCTGCTGCCCAACGGCAAGCCGGATCGGCAGGAGCTGACCCGGCTTCTGGAGAGCGGTCAGCGATGAGCGCGCCACTGACACCTATGAGGGGATATTCCAACTGAGATGGCAACACTGAGCGACTGGGCCGCCGGGGCGCGGCCGCGCACCCTGCCGATGGCGGTAGCACCGGTGGTCATCGGCGCCGCAGCGGCCTTCAGCCACACCGGCAGCCTGAGTCTGCTGCAGACGGTGGTGGCCGCGCTGGCGCTGGTGGTGGCGCTGGCCCTGCAGGTGGGGGTCAACTACGCCAATGACTACTCCGACGGCGTGCGCGGCACCGACGATGCCCGGGTGGGGCCGATGCGCCTGACCGCCACCGGCACTGCGGCCCCGCAGCAGGTCAAAGGCGCCGCGGTCATCAGTTTCGCGGTGGCCGCGGCGGCCGGTGCGGCCATTGTGCTGATCATCGGCGCCTGGTGGATGCTTGCGGTGGGGGTGCTGTGCATCCTGGCGGCCTGGTGGTACACCGGCGGGTCCAGGCCCTATGGCTACCTGGGCCTGGGCGAGGTGATGGTGTTCGTCTTCTTCGGGCTGGTCGCCACCCTCGGCACCGCCTACGCGGCGGTCCAGGCCTCCGCGGAGCCGGTGAGCCTCCCTGCTGCCGAAGCTCTGGTGGGGGCCGTCAGTCACGGACTGATCGCCAGCGGACTGCTGATGGTCAACAATATTCGAGATATCCCCACTGACGCTCAGGCCGGCAAACGGACGCTGGCGGTGCGGCTGGGCGAGGGCCCGGCGCGCTGGGGCTATGCGGCGATGCTAGGGGTGGCGGTGCTGCTGCCGCTGGCGCTGCTGCCGACCAGCTGGTGGTACCTGCTGGTGGTTCTCTCCTGGGTGGTGTGCGTCGGTCCGATTCGCATTACGCTGGTCCGCCGCGCCACCGGCGGCGCGCTGATTCCGGTGCTGCAGCAGACCTCGGTGGTGGGGCTGGTGTTCGCCGCAACGTATTCGGCGGCCATGCTGCTCAGCTGAGACTGGTAGGCCGCGGGCGGGATCAGCTGGGGGATTCGCCGCCGTCGTCGTCGGTGCGGGCCCGGCGGTCTCGGGGGTCGGTCCCGTTGCTGGAGTCTGTCCCCTCGGTATCTGCGTCACTTCCGGGGGCGGCGCCATTGGCGGAGTCCTTGCCGCCTGCGGGATCCGCCTTCCCCGGCTGTCCGCCGGTGGTTCCCTGCGGCCCGCCGGATCCGCGCTTTCTGCGCTGCTCCTCGGCCCGCTTGCGGGCCTCCTCCTCGCGCCGCTGCTGCTGGCGGCGCTCAACCTCGACCCGGCGCAGGAATTCGGGATCGTCATCGGGAGCGGCAGGACCCCGCCGCTGCGGTGCAGCCGAGCGCCCTCGTGCCTTTCCGAACGCCAGCCACAGGCCGGGTCCCAGCAGCGGCAGCAGCAGGATGATGAACACCCATGCCGCCTTCGGCAGCACGCGCACCTGGTGCCGCGGGGTCTGCAGGCATTCGACCATGCAGTAGATGAGCAGGGCCAGCGCCACCACTGCCAGACCGATGAAGATGCGTACCATGCTTCCAGCCTACCGGGCCGGGCCGCCGTTCAACGTGTCGAGAAGGCCGAAACCCCCGGTCACAACGGGCCAGTTTGGGCCTTTCCGACACGTGATGCGGGGCGGGGCGGGAACCAGCCGCGGGCGGGGCGGGATCAGCCGGGGATAGCAGCCGGGGCAGGGCTGGGTCAGCCGCGGGCGGCAGGCCGGGTGGGACGGGATCAGCCGCGGGCGGCAGGCGGATCGGCCTCGGGGCCCTGGTGAGGATCCCGGGCGGGGTCGGTCTGCTGGTGGTAGCGCTCGGCGATCTCATCCTCGGCGGCGTTGTCATCGGCCTCGGAGGCGCTGTACCGACGCCGGCCCAACCAGCCGGCCAGCTGCTGGCCGGCGGCTACCCGCAGCCGGTTGAAGAACAGATAGGCCACAGCCCAGGAGACCAGCAGGCCCACCAGCAGGGCGAAGAGCAGCGTGAAGCGCCCCAGATCCAGGTAGAGACAGCCGAAGAAGACCGCGGCGAAGACGCCCAGGCGCAGCAGAGAGTATTTCAGCACAGCCATGTTCGTCTCCTACTCGGGCAGTCCGGCGTAGGAGTGCAGACCGGGGAAGAAGACGTTGACCACCGCATAGTTGATGATGATGCATCCGAACCCGATGATCGACAGCCAGGCGGCTCGATTTCCCGTCCAGCCGCGGGTGGCCCGGGCGTGCAGATACCCGGCGTAGACCACCCAGATCACGAAGGTCCACACCTCTTTCGGATCCCAGCCCCAGTACCGGCCCCAGGACTGCTGGGCCCAGATGGCGCCGGTGATCAGCGGCCCGACCGTCCAGAACACGAAGGCCACTGCGTTGAGCCGGTAGGCCCACGACTCCAGGGAGAAGGCCTGCGGCACCAGGCGCATGAACTGCCAGCGCGCCACTGTACGCTCGAACCGGCCCTCACCCCCGGCAGACTCCAGCGCCTTCTCACGCCGGGACTGGACCAGCTGCAGGACGTTCATCGCGAAGGTCAGTGTGAACAGCGAGATCGCCAGCACCGCCAGAGAGACGTGGATGGCGATCCAGGGGCTCTGCAGAGCAGGCTGGACGTGGCCCACCGGAGTGGGGAAACCGATAGTGGCGGCCACCATCATGGTCACCACCAGGCCGAGCACAAAGATCCCCAGGAATCGCAGATCCCGCCGCAGCAGAGCAGCCAGGTAGACCACGGTCACCACCAGGGCGGCGCCGACCAGGAACTCATACATATTGCCCAGCGGCCACCGGGAGGCGGCCAGGCCGCGGGCGACGACGGCGAAGGCGTGGCCGGCTGCCCCCACCGCGGTCAGGGCGATGGCCACATTGGCGAACGGGCGCCGTGTGCCCAGATAGGCCATATCCGCATCCACCAGCTCCGGCTCGGCTGCCGCGGAGCCGGCTGAGGTGCCCTCCGGCCGGTCTGCGGCGCCCGGGGCACCGGTGCCGGAGCCGCTGGTCGCAGGCGAGGCGGACGCCTCGGAGGCAGCCGCACCAGATGAGGCGGTGCCGGCTGCTGCACCGACCCGTTCCCGGGAGGAGGACTGCTCAGCTGCCAGCTCAGCCTCCACCCGGCGGATCGTCGCCGAGCTGCGGGCGGTGTCCACAGTGAACAGGATGAACGCCAGGGTGTAGAGGCAGGCGCTGATCAGTGTGAACAGCTCAGAGTATTCGGCCAGCTGCACATTGATGCTGGGCAGCTGGACGGTCAGCACGGGAATGGTCATGACTCGGTGTTCTCCTCGGGGGCGCGGACTGGCCAGGCCTTCTCAAACTCGGAGCGCAGGGCGATGTTCTCCTCCCGCAGGCTGAAATCCTCGCCGCGGGACAGCAGCCCGTAGCGCACCAGTGTACGCCCGGCGTCGGTTCTCTCCACGGTCACCCATGCCCGCCGGCGCCGCGTGAACAGGCTGGTCACCAGTCCTGCGGTGGCGGTCAGGGCGCAGATCAGCACGGCCGTCTCACCCGGGTTGTAGGTGATGTCGATGGCGATGTAGTCCTGCACTCCCTCGAACTCGATGGAGCCGAGTCCGTTGGGCAGCTCCTGCGTATCGCCCGGGCTCAGCACGATTCCGCCGGCGTCCGTCTCCCGGGAGTTGAGCACCTCCAGGTCCTCTGTCTCCAGGACGTAGACGTTCTGCGGAGTGCCGTCATCGAGTCCGAGGTCGCCGTAGTAGGAGTTCAGGTGCAGCTGCGGGTTGTGCAGCTCGGGGTCCACTGAGACGGCCATGCCGTCGCCGGTGTCATGGGCTGTGGGGAGAAACAGGCCCACGAAGCCCAGCTGCTCGGGCTGAGCGTCGGGAACCTTGAGGACCATCATGGAGGAGTAGGTGCCGTCGTCGGGCCGGGTGATCACCGGACCGGAGAACGCCACCTCCCCCTCGCCGTCGCGCACAGTCACCACTGGCGCGTAGCCGTTGCCCGGAAGGTAGACGTTCGCCCCGCCCAGGGACAAGGGGTGGTTCACCCGCAGCTGCCTCTGCTCCGGCTCGTCCCCGGGGCCCTCCTGGACCGTGACGTCGGCGGCGAAGTCCAGCGCCTGGCCGTAGTGGGGGCCCGGCTCGCCGTCGACCAGTTCCCGGTCGAACGCCCGCTCGAATCCGTCGAGCCGGATCATGAAGGGCTCCAACTGGTCCTCGCTGAACCAGGTGCCCGGGTAGAAGTTGTCATAGGCGACCAGCGCGTTGACGAAGCCTTCGTCCTCCACAATGATCTTCTGCCCCCGGTAGCTGAACATCGCGCCCAACGCCACGAAGATCAGCACTCCCACCAGAGAGACGTGGAAGAGGATATTGCCGACTTCCTTCAGATAGCCCTTCTCCGCGCCCACCGAGCCGGAGGTGACCTCACCGGCCTCATTGCGCTGGGGCCGGGTCTCCACCCGGTAGCGGCGCTTGCGCAGAATGCGGGCCGCATCCTCCAGCGCCTGCTCAGGGGTGGGGCCGGGGCGGCTGGACTCGGCAGCGTCCTCGCCGTCGGGATGGTTCAGCTCCACGGCCCCGTATTCAGGCAGCCGCTCCAGCCGGCGGGGGGTGCGCGGCGGGGCCGATCGCATCTGCTGCCAGTGCTTGCGGGCGCGCGGGATGATGCAGCCGATCAGCGAGATGAACAGCAGCAGATAGATCGCCGAGAACCACACTGAGGAGTAGACGTCGAACATCTGCAGGGCGTCCAGCACCGGCCCGAGCGTGGGATTGTCGTCAATCCAGGCCTGCACCGCGAAGGAGTCCTGGACCCGCTGCGGGAAGACAGAGCCGGGCACCGCCGCCACCGCCAGCAGCAGAAGAAGCATCAGCGCAGTGCGCATCGAGGTCAGCTGCGTCCAGGCCCAGCGCAGCATTCCCGCGAAGCCCAGCGCAGGGACGGCCGCCTGGCGCGGCTCGCGGGCATCGGCGTCGGAAGCGGAGGAGCCGGTGCCCTGGGCTGCGTGCAGAGCGTCCTCCCGGGCGTTGTCCCGGTGGGCGGAGGGCTCGGTGCTCATATGGGCATCACCACCTCATTGGCGAACCAGTCCTGCAGGGCATAGACCCATGTGTTCCAGATGCCGGTGACCATCAGCAGGCCCACCACGATCAGCACGGCGCCCCCGGTGCGCATCACTGCGGCCTTGTGCCGGGTGAAGAACGCCATGGCCCGCATGCCGCGCTGCAGGCCGAGGCTGATCAGGATGAACGGCAGACCCAGACCCAGGCAGTAGATGAACACCAGCAGCGCCCCGCGGCCGGGTTCGGCGCCGTAGACCAAGGCCAGCACCGCTGCCAGGGTGGGGCCGATGCAGGGGGCCCAGCCGATGCCGAAGGTGGCCCCCAGGATGGGCGCGCCCAGCAGTCCGTCGGGGGGACGGCGGCGGATCTTGGCCTCACGCTGGAAGAGGCTGAAGGCACCCATGAAGACCAGGCCCATGAGCACGACGACGGCTCCCAGCACCTGGGTGACCCAGCCGCCTTCGAACCGCAGCCAGGCTGTGGCGTAGGTGAACACCGCTCCGATGAGCACGAACACCACGCTGAACCCCAGGACGAACAGGGTGGCGCCGAGCACCATGCGGGATTTTGCGCGCTGGTGCAGCTCCACTCCGGAGAGTCCGGTGACGTAGCCCAGATAGCCCGGCACCAGCGGCAGCACACAGGGCGAGAGGAAGGAGACCAGCCCGGCCAGAAGCGCCACCGGAGCGGCCAGCAGCAGTCCGCCGTCGAAGATGATCTCAGCGAACGGATTGTTCGCCGTCAGTGCCGGCGTCATGCCTCAGGCGCCGCGCTGCCGGTGTGCAGCCGGTGGTCTGCGGCCGCGTCCTGCCCGGAGGCCTGCCGGCTCGAGTCCCCGGCGTCGTCGTCCTCCTCCAGGGCGGTCGTGACCAGTGCCCGCAGGGTGCCCGGCTCGATCATGCCGACGATCTTCGCCGCCACGCGGCCCTGGGTGTCCAGCACCAGCGTCGTTGGCACCGCGGAAGGGTGGACGTAGTCGGTCATGGCCATCAGCACCTGGCCGCTGCGGTCCTCCATAGAGGGGTAGGTGACCCCGAAGTTCCGCTCGAAGGCTTCGGCAGTGGCCTGGGTATCACGGGTGTTCACGCCGTAGAACTGCACACCTTCGGGCTGGAACTCCTCGTAGAGGGCCTGCAGATCCGGAGCCTCTTTGCGGCACGGGGCGCAGCCGGCGTACCAGAAGTTGATGACGGTGACCTGGCCGGTGAACGTCTCGGCGTTCACCTCGGTGCCGTCGAAGAGGGTGGACTCCACTGCCACCGGTTCGCCGCGGTTCTCCGGGGCGATCTCCTCCACGGAACCGTCGCCGGCCACATAGTTGGAGCCGTCATTGGAGGCCCGCTGCGCCAGCTCATCCGAGGAGCCTCCGCAGCCGGTGAGCGCCAGGGCAGCCACCAGCAGGGCCGCGCCGGCGGCGCGGACCCGGGTGCCGCAGTGCTGGAGAAGAGTCATAAGTCTCCCAAATTCTACAGCGTGTAGAACGAGTGCGCGAAGGCGCCGTCGCACCTGCGGGCTCAGGCCCCTGGGAGCGCCAGCGCCTGCTGGGAGAGGTGCTTGTTCGGCTCGGCGTAGCTGACCGACTCCACTCCCTCAGGGCCGATGTGCAGGGTGGTCACGGATGTCAGTGTGCATTCGCGCTGCCGGGGGTCGTGCCACAGCGGCCGTTGCTCGGCCCACAGGCGGGTGACCCAGATCGGCAGCTGGTGAGAGACCACCACTGCCTCGGCCCCGTCGCCGTATTCGGCCAATGCGCGGTCCGAAAGGTCCTTCACAGCCGCCAGCACCCGTTCCACCTGACGCTTATACGGCTCCCCCCAGGAGGGCCGGAACGGGTTGAGCAGCAGCGGCCAGTAGCGGGGGCGGCGCAGGTGGTGCTTGACATCGGAGAGACCCTCGAACGCGTTCTCGGCCTCCAGGACCCGCTCGTCGATGGTCACCGGCAGACCCAGCCGCGCGGCGAGCGGCGCGATGGTCTCCTGCGCCCGCTGCAGCGGGGACGACGCCAGCAGATGAACCGGGTGGCCGTTCTCAGCGCGTTGGACGAAGTGCTCGGCGATCCCTTCAGCCATCTGCCGGCCGAGCTCGGAAAGACCGAAGCCGGACAGGCGGCCGTAGAGCACGCGGTCTGGATTGTGCACTTCGCCGTGGCGGACCAGGTGTACAGCAGTGGAAGGCATGGCCCCTAGTCTCTCAGCTTCCTGGGTATCCTTCAGGCTGAAGTCGATACAGTGGCACTGGACGCCGCGCGGGAGTGCGGCGCCTGGCCGGAGGCCGCAGGAGCCGCATGGCATCTGCTGCGGCGGGAGAAGCAACGAGACGACGACGCCGACACGACGGGGAGCGGAGAGTTCATGAGCACTGAATCGGGCGGGAACCGCCCCGACGACGCCGACCGGTCCCGCGGCCAGGACCCGCGGCCGGAGCCCCGCTACGGGCGCTATGCCTCCGAGCGGTCAGATTCCGAGGGCGATCAGCAGCAGAGCCGTCAGCAGCAGAGCCCGGAGACCCCGCCGTCAGGCAGCGGGTCTTCGGAGCAGGCGGCGGACCAGTCACCGCAGAATGCCCCGTGGGGTCAGCCCACCTGGGGACCGTCCGGGACCACCGGTCCCGGCAGCCGGCCCGTCTGGGATCAGAGCCCCTACGCTCAGGAGCCCTACGGGCAGAATCCGTATGGGGAGAATCCCTATGGGGAGACCCCCTACGGCACCAACCAGCAGCAGAGCCCCTACGGCCAGAACCCTTACGGCCAGCCCTCACCGGCTGACCAGCCCGGCTACGGCGTTCCCGGCGGATACCCCGGCGGACCGGGCGCCTGGGGCGGGTATCCCGGCGGACCCGGCGCTGAACGCCCCAAAATGCCGGGCACCGTGCAGGGGGCGCGCTGGCTGATGCTCATTGCCGGCGTGCTGGCCCTGGTATGGGGAGTGCTGGCCACCACCCAGGCCGCCCCGGTGCTGGAGGAAGTCCTCAGCGACGAGCAGTTCCAGCAGATGATGGAGCAGGATCTGGAGCGCCAGATCGAACAGACTGATGACCCTGAGCTGCGTGCTGAGCTGGAGAATATGGACCCGCAGGAGATGCGGGAGATGATGACCCAGGCCTCCCAGATGGTGCTGGCCATCTTCGCCGTGGGCTGGGGAGTCTTCCTCCTGGGCGTCTACCTGCTGCTGGCCTTCTTGGGCACCATGTTCAACGCGGCCCGGGTCCTGGCCACTATCTGGGGCGCGCTGAGCCTGACCATGTTCGTCCTGGGATTCGGCATCGGCTCGCTTTACATGGTGATCAGCGGGGTGGTGGCCGCCAGCATCGGGGCGGTGATCCTGCTGTGGCTGCCGGCCTCCAGCGACTACCTCCGTCAGCGGCGGGCCTATAAGGAAGCGCTGAAGCGTCCGTCGCCGCCGCCCTACGGGCAGCCCGGCCTCACCAGCCCGTACGGCGGACCGGGAGCCTGAGCGCCGCCGGGCGCTGCCTCACCGCTCAGGAGAGGACCAGCTCCCCCGCGGCGATGCGGCGCAGCGTCTCCACCAGCAGACGACGCTCCTGAA
The DNA here is from genome assembly GCF_029265375.1 of Nesterenkonia sp. Classification (GTDB taxonomy): domain Bacteria; phylum Actinomycetota; class Actinomycetes; order Actinomycetales; family Micrococcaceae; genus Nesterenkonia. The sequence continues at coordinate 74,374 of NZ_JAJUJJ010000007.1, read as the reverse complement.
CCTTGATGCGCTCATGCAGCGCGGCTTCGTCGTCGTCGGCTCTCACCTCCACCGCCGCCTGCGCCAGAATCGGCCCGGTGTCCACCCCCGCATCCACCTGGTGGACCGTGCAGCCGGTGATCTTCACCCCGGCGGCGAGCGCGTCGCGGACCCCGTGAGCCCCGGGGAAGCTGGGCAGCAGCGCCGGATGCGTGTTGATCACCGGCGCCCCGACCTGCTGCAGAAACTCGGCGGAGAGGATCTTCATGAACCCGCTGGAGACCAGCAGATCCGGCCGGTGGCTGCGCACCTGCTGGCACAGCTGGCGATTCCACTGGGATCGCTGATCGCCGGTGGCCCCGCGCGGCAGCGGCACCGCGAAGGTGGGAATCCCGGCAGTTTCGGCACGGGCCAGTCCCCCGCAGCCGGACACATCCGATCCCACCGCGGCCAGCTCGGCCTGCACCTGCCCGGAGGCCACGGCGTCGATGACCGCCTGCAGATTGGTGCCCGAACCGGACACGAGGACGACGATTCGCATGCGCTCCAGAGTACCGGTCAGCGATAGGCTGGACGCCGAGCCGGCCGACCAGCGATGACCTCAGGAAGGGACTGCGATGACCGCCACGCCCCCGCCCTCCGGCCCCGCGGCCGGTTCCTCAGGCTCCCGGCCCCGCCCGCCGGCGGATGAGGACACCCAGCGGTACTACTCCCGATTCCTCGGCTGGCTGGTGCTGGCGATCATCCTGGGCTATGCCGGCCTGCAGTTCCCGCTGCCCTGGAGGGCCGTGACAGTGCTGGCCTCGGCAGCAGGGCTGGTGGGGGCGGTGGTGCTGTTCATCCACTGCGTGCGACGGCGGCTGAGCGCGCTGATGCTCATCGGGGCGGTGATGGTCTCGCTGTGCTGCGGCACCTTCTTGGTCTCGGCCGGCGCGCAGCTGGTCTTCTGGGAAGCCAGCGCCGAGTTTGAGAGCTGCCTGAATTCAGCGGTGACTCAGCGCGCCACCGACCAGTGCTTGGACGACTACGAGCAGAACATCGTCTCCTCGATCCCCGGCATGCCCTAAGCTCTCTGCATCTCACGAGGAGCTGAAGGACTCAGCGGAGTCCCCCGGCTCTTTGGTCCGCGCGGGGCCGTCCACGCTGCGTCGCGCTGCCCGACGGCGGCGGGTCAGCGCAGTGGCGGGGGCCGCCAGGTATCCGACGATGGTGCCCACCGCAGTCCAGGCCCCGAACATGCCGGCGGCCAGGCCGGCATGCGGTCCGATGTCTGTCATCCGGCCGATGCCCAAGGAGATGTGGGACAGCCACAGCGGTCCCACCAGCAGCGCGGCCGCCACCAGACCGGTCAGCAGACCCAGCGCCGCTGTGGAGACCGTCAGGGAGACCGGCCGCAGCTTCAGCTTCAGCTGGCACCAGTCGTCAAAGTGGTTCTCCCCCTCCCGCATCAGCCACCAGCCGGCGATCACCCCGGCAGTCAGCGGCAGCGTCAGCACCGCCCAGGAGTACTCCAGCACCGAGGCGGGCAGGGCTGCCAGCAGCGGCACCTCCGGCACGGAACCCAGTTCCGCGGCCAGTGGGCCCACCGGCGATCCTGATCCCATGGCGAATCCGGCGCCGGTGGTGTAGGCCAGGGTCCACAGCACCACATTCGGGACCAGCCCCAGGTGCAGCAGCGTCACACCGATGCCGCCCCACAGGCCGGCGCCCAGCTCTTGGTAGGCATTGGCGATATCCATCCAGCGGAACGCGATCCAGCCGGCCAGCAGCGCGGCGGAGAGTCCCAGACCGGCCACTGCGGCAACAGCGCCGCCGCGCAGCACCGCCCACAGATAGGAGCCCGCCCATTTGAGCTGCTGGGAGAGCTGCTCCACCAGGGTTTCCAGGTCCACCCCGATCATGCGGGTGGCGCTGCGCGCCTCGGCGTAGCAGCCCGCGAGCGAGCCCACCCCCATCAGAACCCCTGCTGAGACGCCGGCCCACACCTGGGTGCCGGGGTCCCCCTGGGCGAAGGCGGCCACTGCCACTGCGGCGGCCGCACAGCCGAGGGTGAACGCCGCCAGGCCCTGCCACAGCTGGCTGGGATAGGCGCCCTGGGCCAGCCGCCGGCCCGCCCGCCAGGCCAGCAGGAAGGGAATCAGGGTGAAGCCCAGCGGCACCAGGTGGAACCAGTCATCGCCGCCGGGCAGGTTCAGCGGAGAGGCGTGGATGGCCAACCAGACCTGACCTGCCAGCACACCGACGGCCTCCGGGTCGAAGGCGCTGAGGCTGCGCGCCAGCGTAATGCCCAGCACGGGCAGCGCCACCATCAGCGCGGTGGCCAGAACCACTTGGAGAGCTTCGAAGAGGCCGAAGAGCCACAGCGGGGGCGTGGGCAGTTTTCTCATCGCTTCCATGGTGCCAGCGCGGCCGCCCGGAACCCGGCAATGACCCGGAGCCGGGCCCGGCGAGCGCCTGCAGGCAGGGTTCACAGACTATTCACCTGAAGTCCACCTGAACGCCGGGGTACCGCTACCTGGGGCGCCGATGGTGTCAGTGTGAAGGTTGTGGTGGTTGCTGAATCGTTCCTGCCGCATATGAACGGCGTGACCAACTCCGTGCTGCAGGTGCTGGCGCATCTGCGCCGCCGTGGAGACCAGGTCACCGTCATCGCACCCTCGGACTCGTTCCTGGAGACCAATCCGTTCTCCGAGTCGGTGTCTGACCACCTGGAGGTCTGCGAAGGCTACCCGGTGATCCGAGTGCCCTCGGTGCCGCTTCCGGAGTATCCGAAAGTGCGGGTGGCGGCCGGGTTCGTGATGCGGATCCGGCACCTGCTGGAGAGGATCCAGCCCGACGTCGTCCACATCGCCTCCCCCTTTGTGCTGGGCTGGCGGGCCATTCAGGCCGCCGAGTCGCTGGGCCTGGCTACTGTGGCCATCTATCAGACCGAGGTGCCTACCTATGCGGCGCGCTACCGCCTTCCCTGGGCCGCTGAGCTGCTGTGGCAGCACGTGGAGCGGATCCACCGCAGCGCCACAGTGACGCTGGTTCCCAGCTCCTTCTGCAAGGCTCAGCTGCGCCAGCGCGGCATTCCCCGGGTGAAGACCTGGCGGCGCGGGGTGGATATGGACCTGTTCAATCCGCAGCGCCGCAGCCAGGCGCTGCGCAGCACCATCGCGCCGGAGGGGCAGCGGCTCATCGGATTCGTGGGGCGGCTGGCCGCAGAGAAGCAGGTGGAGGACCTGGCGGTGCTGGACAATCTGCCGAATGCGCGCCTGGTGATCATCGGCAGCGGCCCGTCCGAGCAGGTGCTGCGCCGCCGGCTGCCCAATGCCTACTTCGCCGGGTTCCTCTCCGGTGCGGACCTGGGGGCGCATGTGGCCAGCCTGGACGTCTTCGTCCACCCCGGAGAGGCGGAGACCTTCTGCCAGACCATCCAGGAGGCGATGGCGGCCGCCGTGCCGGTGGTGGCTGTGGGCCGCGGCGGTCCGGTGGACCTGGTGGACCCCGGCCGCACCGGGTGGCTCTACGCGCCCGGGGATCTGGAACGGCTGCGCTCATCGGTGGAGCATCTGGTGGGCGACGACGACGTGCGCGCCGCATTCTCCGCTGCGGCTCATCAGCAGGTGCAGGGCCGCTCCTGGGAGGCGATCTGCAACCAGCTGGTGGGGCACTACGCCCGCGCCGTGGAGGTCAACGGGCGCCTGCAGGCTCGGCGGGCCAGGGATTACATCACCTCCGGCGGCCTGCTTCCGGGCCTGGGGTAGCGCACCGGTCCGCCGGTGCTCAGAGGTGCGGCTGGACTCGGGCAGGGGGTCAGTCCAGCAGCCCGTGGGCGGTCAGCGACTCGGAGATGTCCTTGCCGTCGGGCCCGTAGATCCAGGGGATGCGGTGCTCCCCCACCTGCTGCACTGCCGGGGCGCGCTTGCCGTCCCCGTCCCGGCTGGTCGGCAGCAGCTGTCCGCCCGCGGGCCGTTCGGCGCGGCCGCCGGCGAGCACCGCCTCGGAGTAGGTCAGCTCCCGGATGATGACCGCTCGCACCGACTCCGGGTGCTTGCGCGCAAAGTCCGCATAGATCATCGGGTCATGTTGGCCGTCGTCGCCGATCAGCGTCCAGCGGATATGCGGGAACTCCTCGGCCAGCCGGTGCAGCTGCTCAACCTTGTGGCCCTGGCCGGAGCGGAACCACCTGTCCTCGGTGGGCCCCCAGTCGGTCAGCAGCAGCGGCCCGTGGGGATAGAGATTGCGGGTCAGGAAACGGGTGAGTGTCTGCGCCACGTTCCAGGCGCCGGTGGAGAGGTAGAGCACCGGGGCGCCGGCTGAGCGGCTGAGCAGACGCTCCATCATCACCGCCATACCGGGGGTGGGGGTGCGGGCATGCTCGTCCAGCACGAACGAGTTCCATGCCGCCAGCAGCGGGCGGGGGAGCTTGGTGACGACCACTGTGTCGTCGATGTCGCAGATCACCCCGTCGGTGGCGTCGTCGGAGATGATGTGCACATCAGCGGTGACCGGTTGGGCGCCGGGAGCCTCCAGGCGGATCTCCTGCCACCCGGGTTCCAGCCGGACGCCGTCGGCCAGCCGGATGACGGTGTCTACGATGCCTCCACGATCTGCCGCCACCTCAAAGCGCTGGCCTGCGGCGACGATGCTCACCTGGGCGAAGGGCACCGGGGCGGAGACGAAGTTGCGCCATCCTCGCACGCCGTCGGCGATCACTTTGGCCACCCGGCGCCCGTTCTCAAAGTCGGTGTCCGGGGCCATCACCACGCGGGAGAAGATCCGCACCCAAGTGGGAGACCCGTAGCCGGCCAGGGAGAGCACGGTGACGTGCTGACCGCGGCGCTGGGCCATGCCCAGCCGCAGCTCGTGCCACCGGTCCTCTATCTTCGTCGCGCGGTTGCGCGGCTTGGTGTAGTGCTCTCGCAGGGCGTCAAGATCCTGGTGGACCTCAGTGGGAGCAGGCGCGGGCTCGCGGCGGTCCGGGGTCGTCATCGCTGTCCATCATAGAGAGACTGTTCAGGACATGTCAGGAAGTCCGCCCCGGGCGGTGTGGTGCTCGAAGACGATATTGGTCTCGGTCAGCGCCACTGCCGGATTGGCGGAGAGGTTCTCCAGCACGAACTGGCGCACGTGATCGGTGTCGCGGACCTGCACGTGGATGAGGAAGTCCTCAGTGCCCCCGAGGATGAACAGCTGCGAGACCTCCGGGTGCTCCCTCAGTTCGGCGGCCATCTGCTCCATCAGGTTCCGCGCTCCCGGGCGGATGCGCACGCTCACCAGCGCCTGCAGGGTGTAGCCCAGTGCGCGGGGGTTCAGCTCCACGGTGAACCGTGAGATCACGCCGCGCCGCTTCAGTGAGCGCACCCGGGCCAGACAGGCGCTGGCAGAGAGTCCCACCGCCCGGGCCAGATCACTGTTGGCGATCCGGGAGTTCTCGTTCAGCCGGCGCAGGATCTCCTGGTCGAGGTCATCGAGCACGGCAGAAGAATCATCGGGTACCGCCGGCATAGACAGCTCCTTTGCGAAGATCTGCTGAAAGAGAAGGGGGTTGTGACGAATAGTATGCGGCACAATCGACGATTATGCGCATACTGCTGGAGAATCATGAGGAGTTGTCCCGTCATCGTTCGAAAGGCCGCTATGCGCATTGGAGTTCCCACCGAGGTCAAGGCCCATGAGTACCGGGTGGCGCTCACACCTGCCGGCGCCGATGCGCTGGTGGGATCCGGGCACACGCTGCTGGTGCAGTCCGGCGCCGGCGTCGCCGCCGGATACCCTGATCATCTCTACGCCGAGGCCGGGGCGGAGCTTGTCGCCTCCGCGGAGGAGGCGTGGGCCGCGGAGATGGTGCTCAAGGTCAAGGAGCCGATCAGCAGCGAGTACCAGTTCCTGCGCGAGGACCTGGTGCTGTTCACCTATCTGCATTTGGCTGCCGACCGCGAGCTGACCCGGGCGATTCTCGACGCCGGAACCACTGCCATCGCCTATGAGACGGTGCAGCACTCCGACGGCAGCCTGCCGCTGCTGACCCCGATGAGCGAGGTGGCCGGCCGGCTGGCTGCGCTGGAGGGAGCCAACCATCTGCGTGCGCCTGCCGGCGGCCGCGGGATCCTGCTGCCAGGGGTGCCCGGCACTCCCAGCGGTCGTGTGGTGGTCCTCGGAGGCGGAGTGGCCGGGGAGAACGCGGCCCGTGTGGCCCTGGGCCTGGGAGCTGAGGTCACGGTGCTGGACATCTCTCTGCCGCGGCTGCGGCAGCTGGACACCAGCTACTCCGGCCGGCTGCGCACCCGCGCGTCCACGCCCTACGAGATCGCCTCCCAGGTGGCCGCAGCGGACCTGGTCATCGGCGCGGTGCTGGTCCCCGGTGCGGCTGCGCCGAAGCTGGTCACCGAGGAGATGGTCGCCCAGGCCCAGCCCGGCACAGTCTTCGTCGACATCGCGGTGGACCAGGGCGGCTGCTTCGAGCCCAGCCGCCCCACCACGCACACCGACCCGACGTTCCGGGTCCATGATGCGGTGTTCTACTGTGTGGCGAATATGCCGGGGGCGGTGCCTGCCACCTCCACTCCCGCGCTGACCAATGCGACCCTGCCCTTCGTCCGCCGGCTGGCCGATCTGGGAGCCGAGCAGGCGCTGGCCAGCGACGAGGCGCTGGCCAAGGGGCTCAATGCCGCAGCCGGCCGGCTGCACAATGCGGCCGTGGCCGCTGCCCACGGTATGGAGGCCTGAGTTCTCGGGCGGTGACCAGCCGTCGGAGCTCCGGCCCTGTGCCGGCAGCGCCCCGGTCCGGCTGGCTCCTCACACAGTTGTGCGCAGCGGGACCTCTTTGATCAGCAGGTTGGCCGCTACAGCCGGCAGGGTCAGGCAGGCAGCCACCAGGAACATGGTTCCGGAGGCCTCTGCGTAGGCAGGTGAGGGGGCCGACCCGTTGACTTCAGCCACAGAGACTCCCACCACCTGGATGGCCATCACCGAGCCGAGGATGGACGTTCCGGCTGCGCCGCCGAAGACGCGGAAGAAGGCGATCAGCGCACTGGCCTGGCCCACCCGGGTGACCTGGACCGTGTTCTGCACCGCGAGCATGAGGTTCTGCATCTGCGCGCCGAAGCCCAGACCGATGATGAACAGCATGCTGAGGATGAACAGGTAGTCGGTGCCGGCCCCGATGGTGGCCAGCAGGAACATGCCGGTCGTCTGCAGCAGCGAGCCGGCCACGATGTAGGGCTTCCAGCGGCCGTAGCGGGTGATGAGCCGGCCGCTGATCAGGGCTCCGAGCATATTTCCCAGAACCAGCGGCAGGATGAGCAGCCCTGACTCGGTGGGACTCAGCCCCCGGCCGATCTGGAAGTACTGGCCCAGGAAGGCGGGCATGCCGAACAGGCACACCGCGATGGATGCCGAGGACAGTGCCGCGAGGAAGGTGGTGCGGCTGAGCAGCATGCGCAGCTGGATGATCGGATTGGAGACCCGCCGCTCCACCAGCACGAAGACCGCCAGCAGCAGCAGGGCCGTCAGCACCAGGGCGGCGGAGGGCCAGGAGACCCAGGCGAAGGACTCTTCGGTCCCGGCGAAGGAGAACCACATCAGCAGCAGGCCGGAGGCGGTCACCAGCAGCAGCGCGCCGAGGTAGTCGATGCGCCCCGAGGAGCGGATCACCGGGACCTTCAGCGTGAAGGAGATCAGCACCAGCGCGAACAGGGACAGCGGCACCCCCACAAAGAAGCACCACCGCCATCCCAGGGTGTCCACGGTGACTCCGCCGATCAGCGGCCCCAGGGCAGTGGCGGTGGCCAAGCAGGCGCCGATGTATCCGGAGTAGCGGCCGCGCTCCCGCGGGGAGACGATGCTGGCCAGGATCGCCATGGCCAGAGCGGTCAGCCCGCCCAGACCGATCCCCTGGACGAACCGGGCGGCGATGAGCATCTCCATGTTCTGGGCGAAGCCTGCGGCCAGGGATGAGAGGAAGAAGATCACATTTGCGGTCTGGAACAGCGCCTTCTTGCTCATCATGTCCGCCAACTTGCCCCAGACCGGAGTGGAGGAGGCATTGGCCAGCAGAGTGGCGGTGACCACCCAGGAGTACTGAATCTGACTTCCGTGCAGCTCTCCGACGATCACCGGCAGCGCGGTGACCACCACATTCATCGACACCATGGCTGCGAAGAACACCACTAGGATGCCGGCGATCGCCCAGCCAAGGTCTCGGCGGGTCATCTCTTCAGGGAGGGAGGCGTCCGCAGCAGCAGACCCAGACTTTAGTTGCATCTGCAAACTACTTTAGGCCTTCGACGCCCCGGATGCAAGCAGCCGACCACCGCAACGTCGCCGCTGGAGGCTTCCAGCTCTACAGTGGTGAACGTGAGTTCTCAGTCTCTCCATTCTGCAGAGTCCCGTCCCGCCGTCGTCCCCTCTCCCGCCGAGCTGCGCCGCATCGCGGTGGAGGCGGCCACCGCCGCCGGCGTTCCGCTCACCGGGGCGTTCCGCGCCCAGATGGAGATCGCCACCAAATCCAGCTCCCACGATCTGGTCACCGTCTGGGACCAGCGCACCGAGGCCCGACTCATCGAGGAGCTCACCGCCGCGGTCCCAGATTCGCGGATCACCGGTGAGGAGGGCGGCTCTCACGGCAGCGGCCGGGTGGAGTGGATCATCGACCCCATTGACGGGACCTCCAACTTCGCCCACGGCTTCGCGATGTTCTCGGTCTCCGTGGCGGCCGCCGTCGACGATGAAGTCCTCGCCGGGGTGGTCCACGACCCGGTGAACCGGCTGACCTTCTCCGCCGATGATCACCACGCCTGGCTGGCGGTGGGCTCGGGCCCGGAGAAGCCGCTCCAGCCGGCCCCCAAGCGCCCCTCCGGGGAGGCGGAGCTGAACCTGGTGACCAGCTTCCCCTCCGCCGAGCGGCTGGCTCAGCACGGGCAGGAGGCGCTGGAGGCTTTCGGCACGCTGGTGACCACCTACTCCACGGTGCGCAGGCTGGTCTCCGGTGCGCTGGAGCTGTGCCATGCAGCTGCCGGGTGGGCCGATATCGCCGCCGGATGCGGCACCCGCCCGTGGGATGTGGCCGCCGGGCAGCTGATTCTGCGCCGCGCCGGAGGCCGCTACCTGCCCTATGGCGCAGCCGAAGGACGCGGCTGGGAGGGCGACGACGGCGCCTTCGACCGGCACCTGGCGCCAGGCTATGTGGGCCTTGCCCCCGGTGTGGATGCCCCCACCGCCCAGCAGGTGGTGGCGCGCTTCGCGGCCCACCGCTGAGGCAGCCCGCCCGGGTGGAGGCTCGCTCCACTGCGCCGGCGCTTTCTTCAGCCGCGTTAGGGATGCTGAAGAATCGTCATACCCGCACATGGCCTGCCGCCGCGGCGCCCGGGGCGGCACTATGGAGATGTGAGCACGTCATCGCAGCACTCTGATGGGCAGTCCGAGCCGAGTCCGCGGCAGATTCGGCGCTGGCGCAAGTACCTGGCCGATGAGATCGCTGAGGCGCGGCTGTATGAGCAGCTGGCCCGCCGGAAGCAGGGCGAGGAGCGGCAGATCCTGCTGGGGCTCGCTGAGGCGGAGAAGCGGCATCAGGACCACTGGCGCCGGCTGCTGGGCGAGCACGCCCACCGGCTTCCCGCGCCCTCGGCCCACCGCGTGGTGCTGGGCTGGTTGGCGCAGGTCTTCGGTTCGGTGTTCGTGCTGGCCCTGGCTCAGCGCGCCGAGCGGGACTCCCCCTATGAGGATGATCTGGATGCCACCCGCGGCATGGCCGCCGATGAGGAGATCCATGAGGAGGTCGTCCGGGCGCTGGCCGCCCGGGGGCGCGAAAAGCTCTCCGGCGGGTTCCGGGCGGCAGTCTTCGGCGCCAATGATGGGCTGGTGTCCAATTTCGCCCTGATCATGGGTATGGGCGGCACCGGTGTGGGCGCCTCCGTGGTGCTGCTCACCGGGATCGCCGGACTGCTGGCAGGGGCACTGTCGATGGCGGCCGGGGAGTTCATCTCGGTGCGCAGTCAGCGCGAGCTGCTCGATGCCACCCGGCCTACGCAGGCGACCCTGCGGGCCGCCCCCGATCTGGACTTCGACCACAATGAGCTGGTTCTGGTCTACCGCGCGCGCGGACTGAGCCCGGAGGATGCCGAGCACCGCGCCTTGGAGCGGCTGGGGGTCTTCGACTGCGACTGCCGGCCGGAGAAGTCGCTGAATCTGCAGGAGGTCCGCGATGAGCATCAGGCGGTCGGCTCTGCCTGGACTGCCGCTGCGGCCAGCTTCTGCTTCTTCGCAGCCGGCGCGCTGATTCCGGTGCTTCCCTATCTGGTCGGCGCCTCCGGCTGGACGGCGGTGGCCGCCTCCACCGGCCTGGTCAGTGTGGCGCTGCTGTGCACCGGCGCCGTGGTGGGCCTGCTCTCCGGAGCTTCGCCGCTGACCCGCGCGCTGCGCCAGCTGGGGATCGGCCTCGGCGCTGCCGTGGTCACCTATGGGCTGGGCTCGGTGCTGGGTGTGACCGTGGCCTGAGTTCGAGGGACAGCAGCCCGGGCCCTCTCAGTGTTTTCTACACGCTGTAGAAAACCGGTGTAAACTGAATCTGCCGGGTGAACTGGCTCACAGGAGAGAAGGCGATGGCATTGATGTTTGACCACCCTCATGACGAACCGGTCCTCATTCTCAGCCAGGAGCAGTGCTGGACGCTGCTGGAACGCATTCAGCACGGTCGCCTGGTGGCCGTGGTGGGCGAACGGGCCGACATCTTCCCGGTCAATGTGGTCGCCGACGAGCGCACGCTGGTCTTCCGCACCGCGCCCGGGACCAAGCTGGCCGAGGTGGCGGTCAATGAGAACGTGCTCTTCGAGGCGGACGGAATCCTCTCGGACCAGGCCTGGTCGGTGATTGTGCGCGGCACTGCCCGCCGCCTGGAGTCCGGCGCAGAGATTGCCGAGGCCGAAGCGCTGGGGCTGACGCCGTGGACCCCCACAATGAAGGACCATTTTGTGCGGATCACGCCCACGGAGGTCTCTGGACGGCATTTCCGGTTCGGCCCGCACCCGGAGCGTGAGCTCGGCGAAGGCTCCGAGGGAGGCTGAGCAGCCCAGCGCATTGCGCCGCGCACCAGAACCTGGCCGCACACCGCACCCCTGAAAAACCGCAGGCGCCCGCCCCTGCTGTGGGACGGGCGCCTTCAGCGAATGCGGCCGGAATCAGCCGGAGTAGACCTCGCGCAGCAGCGCGGCGGTCTCTGATGGGGTCTTGCCCACCTTGACTCCGGCGGCCTCCAGGGCCTCCTTCTTCGCCTCTGCAGTGCCGGAGGATCCGGAGACGATTGCGCCGGCGTGGCCCATGGTCTTTCCCTCCGGGGCGGTGAAGCCGGCCACATAGCCGACCACCGGCTTGGTGACGTTGGCCTTGATGTACTCAGCGGCGCGTTCCTCGGCGTCGCCGCCGATCTCACCGATCATCACGATGGCCTTGGTGTCGGGATCGGCCTCGAAGGCCTCCAGGGCGTCGATGTGGGTGGTGCCGATCACCGGGTCGCCTCCGATGCCGATGGAGGTGGAGAACCCGATGTCGCGCAGCTCGTACATCATCTGGTAGGTCAGGGTGCCGGACTTGGAGACCAGACCGATCGGGCCCTTGGTGGTGATGTTGGCCGGGGTGATGCCGGCCAGGGCCTCACCGGGGGTGATGATGCCCGGGCAGTTGGGGCCGATGATCCGGGTGGCCGGCTTGCCGTCGGGGCCGGTCTTGGTCAGCGACAGGTTGTAGAACTCCGCGGAGTCCTGCACCGGGATGCCTTCGGTGATGACCACCAGCAGGCCGATGCCGGCCTCGATGGCCTCTATGGCGGCGTCCTTGGCGAACTTCGGCGGCACGAAGACCACCGAGACGTCCGCCCCGGTCTTCTCCATCGCCTCGGAGACGCTGCCGAACACCGGCAGTTCGAGGTCGTTGCCCTCGGCGTCCTTGTGGGAGACGGTGGTGCCGGCCTTGCGCGCGTTGACGCCGCCGACCACGTTGGTGCCGGCCTTGAGCATCAGGGCGGTGTGCTTGGTTCCCTCACCGCCGGTGATGCCCTGGACGATGACCTTGGAGTCCTTGTTCAGGTAGATCGACATGGTATTAGCCTTCAGTCCTTACTTGTTTGCCAGCTCGGCGGCCTTGTCGGCACCGCCGTCCATCGTGTCAGCGGTGATGACCAGTGGGTGGTTGGCCTCAGCCAGGATGCGGCGGCCCTCCTCCACGTTGTTGCCGTCGAGACGGACCACGAGCGGCTTGGTGGCGGTGTCACCCAGGATCTCCAGGGCCTTGACGATTCCGTTGGCCACGGCGTCGCAGCTGGTGATTCCGCCGAAGACGTTGACGAAGACGGACTTCACCTGGTCATCGCCGAGGATGACGTCCAGCCCGTTGGCCATGACCTCTGCGGAGGCGCCGCCGCCGATGTCCAGGAAGTTGGCGGGCTTAACCCCGTTGTGCGCCTCACCGGCGTAGGCGACCACGTCCAGGGTGGACATCACCAGGCCGGCGCCGTTGCCGATGATCCCGACCTGACCGTCGAGCTTCACGTAGTTCAGGTCATTGGCCTTGGCCTTGGCCTCCAGCGGGTCCTCGGCCGATTCGTCCACCAGCTCTGCGTGGCCGGGCTGACGGAAGGCGGCGTTCTCATCCAGGGTGACCTTGCCGTCCAGGGCGATGATGCGGCCCTCGCCGGTCTTCACCAGCGGGTTGACCTCCACCAGGGTGGCGTCCTCGGAGGAGAATGCGGTCCACAGCTGCTGGAAGACCTCGGCCAGGGCGGGGACCTCTTCGGAGGAGAAGCCGGCCTTCTCGGCGATCTCAGCGGCCTTGGCCTCGGTGATGCCCTCATTGGGGTCGAAGTTGACCTTGGCCAGCTTCTCCGGGGACTCGACGGCGAGCTGCTCGATCTCCACGCCGCCTTCCTTGGAGCACATGGCCAGGTAGTTGCGCTCGGCGCGGTCCAGCAGGATGGAGAAGTAGTACTCCTCGGCGATGTCGGCTCCCTGAGCGATCATCACCCGGTGCACCGTGTGCCCCTTGATGTCCATGCCCAGGATCGCCTGAGCGTGCTCGTAGGCCTCCTCCGGGGTTTTGGCCAGCTTCACGCCGCCGGCTTTGCCGCGGCCGCCGACCTTGACCTGAGCCTTGACGACGACGACGCCGCCAATCTGCTCTGCCGCTGCCTTCGCTTCTTCCGGGGTCTGCGCCACGATGCCGGCCAGCACGGGTACACCGTGTGCCTCGAACAGATCGCGCGCCTGGTACTCATACAGGTCCACGGGTGGTGTCCTTCTGCGTCGAAGTCATCTTCACTTGATGAAGCTCAGCTCTGCGGGCACACGTGTGCCCCTGGCAGCCGGAAAGCCGCGGACCTCAGCCCGGACAGGCGGCCGCCTAGCCGATCTTCTCAAGGGGAGCATATCGCAGGAGAAGTCGCTTCTCAGACCCGGCGAAGCTGACCTTCGCCACGGTTTTGTCGCCGCTTCCCTCCAGGCTCTGCACCTCTCCGACGCCGAACTTGGCGTGTTTGACCTGGTCGCCAGGGTTCAGGGCGGGGATCTCCCGTTCGGGGTTGACCTGGGTGCGGGTGCTGGCTGCCCCGCGGGCCGGAGTGAATGAGACCTCCGGCCTCTGCGCTGCGGGCCCAGTCAGCGAGGGTTCGGCTCCCCAGCCGAGGCTGCGGCCCGCGGCGCCGCGTCCGCCGCCGCGATCAGTGGAGACTCCGCTGTACTCCACCAGCTCCTCGGGAAGGTCGGCCAGGAACTGGCTGGGCGGGTTGTACTGCACCTGGCCCCAGAGGCTGCGGGATTCGGCCCGGGTCAAGTAGAGCCGCTGCTCGGCGCGGGTCAGCCCCACATAGGCCAGGCGGCGCTCCTCGGCCAGCTGCTCGGCATCGCCCATGGACCGCTGGTGCGGGAAGACGCCGTGCTCCATACCAGTGAGGAACACCACAGGAAATTCCAGCCCCTTGGCGGTGTGAAGGGTCATCAGGGTGACCTGTCCCTGCTCGGCGGCCAGACGCTGGGACTCCTCATCCCCTGCGGAGGGGATCGCATCGGCGTCGGCGATGAGGCTGACCTGCTCCAGGAAGTCGGCCAGGCTCGGCGCCTCTGAGGTGGCCTCGTACTCCTTCATCACCGCCACCAGCTCGCCGAGGTTATCGGCCCGGGACTCGTCCTGCAGGTCTTTAGACTCGCGCAGCGCAGCCATCATGCCTGACTGCTCCAGCACGGCCTCCAGCACCACCGAGGGCTGCTCAGAGGCGGCCAAGGCGGCCACATCGTCCATCATCCGCACGAACGAGCCGATGGCCTTGACACTGCGTGCCGCGATCGCCGGGGCCTCCTCTGCCCGGCGCAGCGCCTCGAAGAAGCTGATGCGGTCGCGGGAGGCCAGAGCGGCGACGGCACCTTCGGCCCGGTCCCCGATGCCGCGCTTGGGCTCGTTGAGGATCCGGCGCAGGTTGACGTCGTCGTCCGGGTTGTTGATCACGTGCAGATAGGCCAGCGCGTCCTTGATCTCCTTGCGGTCGTAGAACCGGGTGCCGCCGATGACCCGGTAGGGGATGCCGCGGTGGATCAGCCGCTCCTCCAGGGAGCGGGACTGCGCGTTGGTGCGGTAGAAGACCGCGACGTCGCTGGGCCGGATCCCGTGCTCATCCCCCAGGGCGTCGATGGTGCGGGAGATCCATTCGGCCTCGTCGGATTCGCTGTGGGCGGTGTGGACCACCACCGCCGGGCCGCTGCCGTTCTCGGTCCAGAGGTTCTTCTCGGTGCGCGAGGGGTTCTGGCTGATCACCGCATTGGCCGCCGAAAGGATGTTCTGGGTGGAGCGGTAGTTCTGCTCCAGCTTGATGACCCTCGCCTGCGGGTAGTCCCGCTCGAATTCGACGATATTGCGGATATCGGCACCGCGGAAGGCGTAGATCGACTGGTCGGAGTCGCCCACCACCGTCAGTTCTGCCGGCGGGGTCTGCACCTCATAGTCCGGTCCGGTGAGCTGCCGGATGAAGCGGTACTGCGCGTGATTGGTGTCCTGATACTCGTCCACCAGCACATGGCGGAACCGGCGCCGGTAGTTGTCCAGCACGGCAGGGAAGGCCTCGAACATGTAGACGGTCTCAGCCAGCAGGTCGTCGAAGTCGTAGGCGTTGGCCGCCCGCAGCCGCTGGGTGTACTCGCCGAAGATGGTGGCCACTGCCTCGCTGAACGGTTCGCCCGGAGCTTTGGCGGAGTAGTCCTCCGCGTCGACCAGCTCATTCTTCAGCGCCGAGATCTTGTTCCGGATCGCCCGTGGGTTGAACCGTTTGGGATCCAGCTGGTGCTCTTTGGCGATCTGGGTGATCAGCCGCAGGGAGTCGGCGGCGTCGTAGATGGTGAAGGTGGACTTCCGGCCGATGGTGGCCGCCTCCGACCGGAGGATGCGCACGCAGGAGGAGTGGAAGGTGGAGATCCACATCCGCTCTGCCGCCGGCCCGATCAGCCGCGCGATGCGCCCCTTCATCTCCCGGGCGGCCTTATTGGTGAAGGTGATGGCCAGGATCTCATGCGGGCGGGCGGCACCGGTCTGGACCAGGTGGGCGATCCGCTGGGTGAGCACGCGGGTTTTGCCCGAGCCTGCGCCGGCGACGATCAGCAGCGGGGAGCCGGTGTGCAGCACAGCTTCCTTCTGCTGGGGATTCAGCCCCGCAGTGGCTGACTCCGCCGAGCCCGTCGTGTTCGTCCCCACGGCAGCTGCATCGGTATGGGGTGAGCCTGCAGCGCCGGCGGGCGGGGCGCCTGCGGCGGCGCCGGCTGGGCCGCGCTGAGTCGGAGGGGTGAAGAGGAATTCCATATCCCCTCCAGTCTACGGGCGGCCGGGGACGCTCAGTCCTGGGCGAGTACGGTGGTGCGCACCGAAGGGTGCCTGCGGCCCAGTTCGGCGTCGAAGGTCACTAGGGTGTGACGGCCCGCCTGGGCGAAGGCCGCGAGGTAGTCATCTGTCCAGAGCTTGTGGCTGCCCTCATTCCGAGAGGACATAGTCCGCCACACCGCCTCTGTTTCAGCAGGCTCCTCAGACCAGATCACCCGTGCATCGGCCGCGAGCTGGTCCATCACCTGCCACGCCTGAGCACGGGTGAGAGCGTCCTCCCCCAGCACCGCGGGAATGGTGAGCAGTCGCAACAGGGACATTTGGGTGATGCGGCAGAGAACAACCGGGCCATCGGTGCCGTCGAACCATCGTCGCGCCGCGGAGTGGTGCGTGTGTCTGCCCCACACTCCGGCGAGCCAGACGTTGACATCAGGCAGGCAGCTCATCGCTTCAGCTGTTCGGCCTCGTCATGATCAAGGATCTCCGCAAGATCTCGGTTGGTGTAGGTGACGGCGGGCCGCTCAGAATCACTGCCCACCAATGGAAGCGACACGCGACCATGTGGTGCCCCGCTTCCCGGGGCGGCCACCTCCCGCTCCAGCAGGCGGAC
The DNA here is from genome assembly GCF_029265375.1 of Nesterenkonia sp. Lineage (GTDB taxonomy): Bacteria > Actinomycetota > Actinomycetes > Actinomycetales > Micrococcaceae > Nesterenkonia. The sequence continues at coordinate 57,954 of NZ_JAJUJJ010000007.1, read as the reverse complement.
AAACATCTGCTTGAGAGACTCGCCCCGCTCTGCAGACCGCGCCTTAGCCCTACGCATCAGATCGTCTGGGAGATCAACAGTGGTGCGCATAAAAACATATTAGCATCCCGCGTGGTGCTGCGTGCCTGAGATGATGGGGGCCATGTCCAAACGGAGGAAGAAGGCGCGCGGAAACCCGCAGCAGCCAGGCGGCCGGGCTCCAAGGTCCCGGCAGAGGATCCCCCGGCCGGCGCCGGAGGAGCAGAGCTCGCCGCGCATCCTGGTCTACGTTCTGCTGGGCGTCGCCGCCGTGATGGGACTGTACCTGCATGCCTACGCCATGCCGCAGCTGACGCACTTCGCCCAGGGTTTGACCATGCCCGATGCCCGGGCAGGCGGCTACAGCGCCGAAGAGATCGCGGCACTGCAGGAGGCGATGGAGGACCAGGCGGCCGGGCAGCTGAGCTTTGTGCACAAGACCGCCGGCACCATCTTCCCGGTGGCGGTCTTCCTGGCGGCCTGGGCAGCACTGGGACTGCTCGCCCGCGGCCGGTGGCGGTGGCTGGTCCTGGCGGCGGCCGCGGCGCTTGCCGCCGTGGACATTACGGAGAATGTGCTGATTGACCAGGCCCTGGGGCAGGTTCCGCCTGATCCGCAGCTGGTGGGCTGGGCCTCGGCGTTCACCACCGCCAGTTGGGTGCTGCTGGCGTTAGTGGGCGCCGCGGTGGTGGCCGTGGTGGGGCGCGATGCCCTGGCGCAGCGCTCCGGCAGATAACGACCCCGGCGTGCTGATCACCGGCCTCTCCACTCGCTTTCCCAGGATGTTGCTGCTCAGGCCAGCATCTGCACGCTGAGTTCTGCGTTTCCGGAGGTCTCGAGGCTGAGCTGGGCGGACTCCCCGCCGGCGGTGACCCGGTAGTCTCCGAGGAAGCCGCTGAACCGGATGCGCCCCTCGTCGTCGGCGCGCAGCGCGGTCTCCGGCAGCCACCACTCGGAACGCAGGAGTTCGCGCAGCCGGTGGTAGGCCGGCTTCGGGGTGCCGTCCCGGCGCAGCATCCCTCCGGGTGCGTTGAGCCACATGCCGCGATCGGGCAGCCCCCAGTAGGTGATGGCCTCCACGCTGGGGTGGGCCACCAGGCGGCGGTAGTGGGCCTCGATCTCCTCAGCCTGGATCTCCTCGCCCTCCGGCGTCGAGGGCCAGTCTTCGGCGCTGACCTGCCAGTCGTTGAGATCCACAATGTGTTCGGGCACAGCGGAGCCGGAGAGGATGGTGGTTTCGGTGAAGTGCAGCGGAATGTTGTACCGGGAGAACCGCTCGAGCACCTGCTGTGTCTTCTCCTCACCCCATGGGCCTTGATGCATATGGGACTGCAGGCCGAGCTTGTCGATCCGGATACCGGCCTCCAGGGCAGCTTCGATCAGACACTCGTAGGCGGTGGACATGTCGAAGTCGTTCAGCAGAAGGGTGGCCCGCGGATTGGCGGCGCGGGCCTCCTCGAAGGCGATGCGCATCATTTCCACCCGGCCTTTGACGTGGGCCAGCCGGGTGATCGCGTTGTCCTCAGCGGTGAAGACCGGCATGATCACCACCTCGTTGATGGCGTCCCAGGTGTCGATGACACCGGCGAAGCTGGTCACCTCCCGGCGGATGCGGGCACGCAGCAGCTGCTCGACCTCCTCCAGAGGCTTCTGCAGCAGCCAGGGTGCGGAGACCGTGTGCCACACCAGCGGGTGGCCCTTGGTGCGCACTCCGTGCTGGGCGAACCATTCGGCGGTGCGCAGCAGTTCCTGGGTGCGGTCGGCGCCCTGCTCGGGTTCGAAGCTTCCCCAGTAGAAAGGGAGGGTAACGGTGTCGAAGAGCGCCAGCCAGTGCTCGGCGAAGGCGTCGTCGTACTCCGGGTCCCGGGAGCGTCCGTTGACCCAGTCGATGAGCTCGAATCCCGTGCAGCCGAAGCTGAAGGCATGGCGAACCTGCTCCACGGTGACCTCGACTCCGCTCAGCGGCTCGCCGTGGGCGTCGGTGAGGGTGACGGTGGCCTCGCAGCGCCGGTGGGCCAGGCTGGGGTCGGGGGTGCGGCCGGGCGCGGGCGGGGTGAACAGCGGACTCATGCCGCCAGTCTATGTGAGCCGCCTCACGCTGGAGATGGTGGGAAGCCGGCCGGCCGCCGGAAAGAATAGGGACGACGGCGGCTGACGCTGCGGCGAAGCGAGCCGGTAGGATGGTCCGGTACGTCTTGGCCTCAGTAGCTCAGGGGATAGAGCACCGCTCTCCTAAAGCGGGTGTCGCAGGTTCGAATCCTGCCTGGGGCACGAACCCGGCTGGGTACTCAGTGCCCGGCCCCGAGATTTCCGCTGAGCCGGTCGTGCCGTGCCGCACTGTGGGGATCCATACCCACGATGGTGACGTTCTTTCCCTTGGCCTCGTACTTGGTGACCACGGCATCCAGCGACGCCACGGTGGAGGCGTCCCACAGGTGGGCCTGGGACATATCGATGATGATCTCCTCGGGATCCCCGGTGTAGTCGAACTGGTAGACCAGGTCGTTGGAGGAGGCGAAGAAGAGCTCGCCCTCCACCCGGTAGACCCGCTGGTTGTCCTCATCGCTGCGGTCCAGCCGCACCACGCGGGTGAAGTGCGCCACCCGCCGGGCGAAGAGCACCATGGCCACCAGAACGCCGATGCCCACGCCGTAGGCCAGGTTGTGAGTCCATACAGTGACCACCACCGTGGAAAGCATCACCGTGGTCTCCGATTTGGGCATGCGCCGCAGAGTGGCCGGGTGAACGCTGTGCCAGTCGAAGGTGGCCCAGGAGACGAAGATCATCACGGCCACCAGCGCCGCCATGGGGATGATGGCCACCACGTCCCCGAGAGCGACCACCAGAACCAGCAGAAAGATGCCGGCCAGGAAGGTCGACAGCCGCGTGCGCGCGCCGGAGGCCTTCACGTTGATCATGGTCTGCCCGATCATGGCGCAGCCGCCCATGCCGCCGAAGAAGCCCGTGACCATATTGGCCACACCCTGCCCCCAGGTCTCCCTGGTCTTGTTCGAGTGCGTGTCGGTGACGTCGTCGACCAGCTTGGCCGTCAGCAGGGATTCGAGGATGCCCACCAGCGCCATCGTCAGGGCGAACGGGAAGATGATCCGCAGAGTCTCCAGGTTCCAGGGAACATCCGGGATGAGCAGCTCCGGCAGCGAGTCCGGCAGCTCACCCTCATCCCCCACCGTCGGCACCGCGATGGAGGCCGCCACTGTGATGATGGTCAGCACCACAATGGTCACCAGCGGGGCGGGGATCACCGTGGTCAGCCGCGGGAAGAGGAAGACGATCAGCAGACCCAGGATGACCAGGGGGTAGACCATCCACGGCACATCCGTCAGGTGGGGGATCTGGGAGGTGAAGATCAGGATGGCCAGCGCGTTGACGAAGCCGACCATCACCGAGCGGGGGATGAAGCGCATGAGTTTGGCCACGCCGACGGCGGCGAGCAGGACCTGCAGCACGCCGGCGAGGATCACCGTGGCGACCAGGTAGTCCAGGCCGTACTCGCGCGCCACCGGAGCAACCACCAGAGCGATAGCGCCGGTGGCAGCCGAGATCATCGCCGGGCGGCCTCCGACCAGAGCGATGGTGACCGCCATGGTGAACGAGGCGAACAAGCCCACACGGGGATCGACGCCGGCGATGATCGAGAAGGCGATCGCCTCTGGGATCAGCGCCAGCGCGACGACGAGGCCGGCCAGGGCTTCGGTGCGCAGCCGACGCGGTGACTTCAGAGCCGCCAGGATGGAGTGGGAGCGGTCCACCTCCGGCGCCCCGGACACAGGCTGCGGCACCGGGGCAGGATCGGAGAGAGGGGCGTCAGGCACAGAAGTCTCCTTCGGGACATGGCGGACTGCCAGAACGGCGGGGGTGGGATTCGGCGGCCGAGAAGCCGCCGTCGACGAACCCTACCCTAACGTGACGGTAGAGCCCTCCGGCCGCACCGCCGGTGGTTTTCGGCTCTACACCCAGCATGACGTCGAACGTCTGCTGCTGCCCGCCGATGAGTTCATCCAGGGGCTGCAGCTGCACACATCCGCTGAGTGAGTCCGCGCTCCTGCCGGCTGCCCGGTGCTGCGCAGGAGAACCTGCGCAGCGGCTCAGGCGAATCCCGCGCTCAGCGCAGAGAACGATGGCGACGTCGTCGTGGACTTCCGAGCGCATTGTCCGAGTCCCGATGTGGACCCCGGCGAGCGCGGGCCAGGGCGAAGAAGATGGTGAACAGCGCGAACATCGCGAACTGGTTGTAGTTGAAGAACAGGAACTCGGTGGGCGAGGCCACAGCGAAGATCACCATCACCATCAGAAGGGCCATCCCGGTGCGTCGGTCAGCGCCGCGGACATAGAGGTAGGCCCAGCAGGTCGCGCAGCTGAGCACCGCCAGCAGGATCAGCAGGCCCACGATCCCCAGATCCACGGCGGTCTGGATGAAGGAGTTGTGGAAATGGGCGATCTCATAGTTGTTGAACTCCGGCACGTACAGGCTGGGCTCGGCTCCATAGCCGCTGTGGAAGTAGGCGTTGAACCCCCAACCGCCCACCGGGCGTTCGGCAATGGCGTCCATGCCCCATTCCCACAGCACCGTCCTCCCCGTCATCGTGGGGTCTCTGCCCAGCAGCTGGACCATCGGCTCCCACACGTGCCAGGTGAGCAGGCCCAGCGCCAGACCTGCTGGCCCGGCCACCACCAGCAGGGCGGTGCCGGAGACCCGGGGCACCAGCAGACGGGCGGCGGGCACCGCCGCTGCGGCCAGCAGCTTCAGCGCCAGGCCGGTGGCTGAGCCGGTCAGCAGCACCCAGAGGGCGAAGAGTGCGGCTGCCGATGCTCTCCGCAGCCCGCGCAGCAGGGTCAGCGCCAGCGCCAGACCGATCGCGCCGTAGAATCCGGCCATAATGTTGTGCGGAAAGAATCCGCGCAGCCGCTCCCCGCCCAGAAAGTTCTCCCGGGCGTGCGGATCGTAGTCGAGCACCTGCCCATACCCCACCGCCGCGGCCGCCAGTCCGGCGATGGTGAGCACCAGCAGCACTCTGAGGAACAGGCGGACGATCTGCCCAGGAGTCTTCTCCATGGCCAGCAGATAGGCGACCGCAATATTGCCCGCCGCCATCGCCCCATGAACCAGAGACTCGGTCACGGCGACCGACCAGGCCGCACTGAGGACTATGTAGAGCCCGATGCCGGCAGCCACCAGCAGAAGCAGGGAGTCCCGGCGCCGTGCAGTCGCCAGCATCACTACGGCCAGCAGGTGCAGCAGGATCCAGCTGATGGAGAACACAGTGTTATCCCCCACCACTCCCGGTGAGGCCACCGGTATGAGCACCACCGCGTTGACGCCCAGTGTGCAGGCCACATAGGCGTGGAAGAACAGCGATCTGAGCCGCCCGCCCGGGCCGGGCTCCTCGGCTGTGCGCCTCGCCGCGGGCGCGGCCTCTCCAAGGGCAGCAGCTCACCAGTGCGCTCGCCGATGCGTTCGGAAAGCCGCAGCGAGGCCCGGTGGATGCGGTCCACGGTGTGGACGATCTGCCGGCTGCACACCCGGTAGACGGTGTCATCGCGCTGATAGGGGTCCACGATGCCCTCTGGGCGGGGCTCTGAAGCCGGCGTCAGGCCACGACGCCGTCCGGCCTGGGCGATGATCCAGCTCAGGCGCAGGCTGACCGGCCAGCCGCTCCACTGCTGCGGCAGCACCGGCAGACGGTCTGCCACATCATCCAGCAGGGCGGCGAACTCCGTGAGCATGAACGTCCGCGAGGCTGCCCGCGACACCAGCCTGACGGCGGCGGCGCGGTGCTCAGCCGCTGCGGTGAGCACCAGATCGGCTCCGGCGACCATCGGGGCTGTCAGCTGCTTGGCCCGGTGGGCAGCCGGATCCCCGCCGTGGTGCCGGGACAGCAGCGCGGCATAGGGGTCCATAGATGCACCGTGCAGCGCCTCCACTCCGGCGCTGCGGATCTGCAGCCGCTCCGCCAGGGCCGGGGCAAACTTCTCCGCGCGGGCGCGCAGCAGCTGCTCGGCCATCCGGGAGCGGCAGACATTGCCGGTGCAGATCACCACTGTGCGGAAGACCTCCGGCGGCGCCGCCGGAGCGCGCTCTGACGCTGGTATGCGCCTCATCGGACAGGCCCTGCGGTGTAGGAGTAGGTCTGCTGGTAGCGGCCGTTGAGGTGGACATCCGGCCCCCGGGTGGGCAGCCGGGTGGGCACCACCCCGAGCAGCTGCGCTTTGACCGTGGCGAGGCATTCCACCGATTCGGCCACTTCTGATTGGCTGACCCGCCCGGAGGCCACCACCAGGATCGCGCCGCAGGTCAGCGCGGCCAGCATGGCTGCATCGCTGACCGGAAGCAGCGGCGGGGTGTCGAAGAGTAAGACGTCGAAGTCTTCATGCATCTGGTGCAGCAGCCGGTTCATCCGCTCGCTGCCGAGCAGCTCATTAGGGTTGGGCGGCTCCGTCCCGGCGGGCAGCACCGCCAGATCATCGGGGCCCCACCGCTGAATCACGTCCTCCAGCCGGACGCCTCCGGCCAGCACATCGGAGAGTCCCACCGCGCCCTCCAGCCCCAGGTCCTCGGCCACTTTGGGGCGGCGCATATCGGCATCCACCAGAAGCACCCGCTCCCCGGATTGGCGCAGACTGATGGCCAGGTTCACCGCCGTCGTCGACTTTCCCTCCCCCTGCACCGAGGAGGTGATCACAAAGCTGCGGGAATGCGCATCAGGGTTGAGGAACTGCAGGTTGGTCCGCAGTGTGCGGAAGGACTCGGCGCGGGGGCTGCACGGGTCCGCCTGCATCACCAAAGGGCAGGCGGAGGCGCCCGGGTCCTCGCCGATGCCGCCGAGCACCGGCGCCTGGGCGGCCTGGCGGATAGCCTCCACGCTGCGCAGCCGGGTGTCGAGCATCTGGCGCAGCGCCAGCAGCCCGATCCCAGCGGAGATGCCCACCACCAGGCCCAGGCCGAGGTCGATCAGCGGCTGCGGCGAGGAGGGGTCTTCCGGGACGGCGGCCTGCTGGATCCTGGTCAGGGTCAGCGATGTGGAGTCCGCCGCAGCCTGCGGAGTCACCCGGCGCACGCTCTCCTGCAGACTGGAGGTGATGCCGTTGGCGATCGCGGCGGCGCACCCCGGGACCTCATCGCTCACCCGGATCTGCAGGATGACCGTGCCGGTCTGGGTGGCGACCTCCACCTGCTCGGCCAGCTCCAGGGGCGTCTGCGGCAGGTCCAGGTCATCGATGACCGGCGGCCGCCAGGCAGGTGACGACGACGGCGGCCACCAGCAGCCAGCCTCGACGCAGGATTCGAACGTAGTCTCGCAGTTCCACGGCCGTGAGTCCTCCCTCTGTGCGGGACCGCCCGCAGGGGTGCAGCCCGAGCTTTGAGCATAGGCCGCCGTGGGAGGTTTCAGGCCCGAAACCGGGGTGAGACGAGGGGTGATGCGAGGGTGAGTGCCCCAGGCCGGCTGCATCCGGGGCCGCGGGACCGGCTGCGGGCGACGACGCCGGGCGGGGCCAGCCGTTGGTAGGGTGCCGGTTGTGGAGACGACCGGATGAGCGCCGCGGCGCTGGCTATGGTGCTCGCCGCCGCGATCTTCCACGCGGTGTGGAATTTGGCGGCCAAGACCTCACGCGGCGATACCACCGTATTCGTCTGGCTCTACTACTCCCTGGGATGCGCGCTCTGCCTGCCCGTAGGCCTGACGTACATGCTCTTCAGCGAGGTCAGCTATGGCTGGGAGCTGCTGGTCGCCTCGGCCGTGACCGCAGTGCTGCATGTCTGCTATGCCATGCTGCTGCAGACCGGGTACCGGCGTGCCGAGCTGGGCGTGGTCTATCCGGTGGCCCGTGGAGTCGGGCCGATGCTGACCATGGTGGTGGCCGTGTGCCTGCTGGGCGAGCGTCCGGCGCCACTGGCGCTGGTGGGTGGTCTGGCGGTGATCGGCGGGATCCTCATCGTCACGGGGCGCAGGCTCTTCCAGCGCGCCTCCGGACTGGGCACCGGCCTGTTCTACGGTGCGGCCACTGGGGCGGCGATCGCCACCTATACGCTCTGGGACAACTTCAGCGTGAACACCCTGGGCATTGAGCCGATCCTCTACTTCGGTCTCGGCGGGTTCTTCCAGGCGGTGCTGATGCTGCCGTGGGTGGTGCGCCGCCGGACAGAGATCAGGCGCACGTGGATGCTGGATCGCCGGCCCGCACTGATCATCGCTGCGCTGTCGCCGCTGGCCTACATCCTGGTGCTCTACGCGATGACGACCACCTCGGTGGCGCTGGTGGCGCCGGTGCGGGAGTCCTCCATCATCATCGGAGCGCTGCTGGCCTGGTGGTTCTTCGGGGAGCGGGATCCGGTGCGGCGAGTCGCCGGAGCCGTGGTGGTGGCCTGCGGCGTGGGACTGATCGCGGTCAGCTGAGCAGTCCGGCGGCGACGACGTCGTTCGCTCACTCAGCACACACAAAGGCCCCGGTCCGCGCGGGGCGGGCCGGGGCCTCAGTGCGTCAGCCGCAGTCTAGTGACTGGGGCCTATAAGACTTTTCAGAGGGGAGTGACGTTCTCCGCCTGCAGGCCCTTCGGGCCGCGAGCGGTCTCGAACTCCACCTGCTGGTTCTCCTCGAGGGAGCGGAAGCCTGAAGCGTTGATTGCGCTGAAGTGCACAAAGACGTCATCGGTGCCGTCGGAGGGAGCGATGAAGCCGAAGCCCTTTTCAGCGTTGAACCATTTTACGGTGCCAGTGGCCATGATGTTTCCTAACTGTGTTTCTTGCGATACACCGATTTGTCGGTGCGTGACCCGCGTACACCTGGCCAGGTGCACGCGGAGATTTTCTTGAGGCCACTGGGGTGAAGCAATGACGTTCAATGGTCTAAGCCTACGCTACGCAGAGGCTTAGACCAACACCGCCGCAGGACTGCTCATCCCACAGCCGCCCGGCGGCGGTTCAGCAGCCGTTCGGCCACCCGCGTGGCGGCCCGGTGGCAGGTGGCGAAATCTGCTTGGCCGCTCGCCTCGGCCAGCCCTGCCACATAGCCGATGAGGAAGGTGGTCACCGGGCCCGCCGGGTCCACCACAGTGGAATCGGCGTAGTCGGAGATCCGCACCACCGATTCCACATCGACCTGCAGACCCTCCACTTCCAGGTGATGCACCAGTTCACGTATCCACAGCTCCAGCGCCTCCCGGGTGGGTGCACTCAGCGCATCGGCGGCGGCAGGGGTCTGTTCGGTCAATTCGGCTCCTTCGCAGGGGTGATCTCTGGCACGGGTCTCAGGCGGCCGCGCCGCTGCGCAGCTCAGGGCTGCTGTACTCCAGAAACGGCATCCATACCTCACGCGGGGCGTCCAGCTCGGCGGGCAGCCACATGTGATGAGGCGGCGCCTGCGGTGTGATCCGCAGCTGCCAGCCCAGCTGCTCGAGGGTTTTGTCGCCTTTGCGCACATTGCAGGGCCCGCAGCATGCCACCAGGTTCTCCCATCCGGAGTCGCCTCCGCGGGATTTCGGGATGACGTGATCCACCGTGGCGGCGGGCTTGCCGCAGTATCCGCACTGGCGGCGGTCCCGCCGCAGGATGCCTCTCCGCGAAGGCGCCGCCGGGCGGCGCCGCACCACCCGGACGTACTGGTGCAGCAGGATGACCGCTGGCCTGGGTGTCAGGGCGGAGGGGGAGACGATGGGACTGCCGTCCTCGGCCAGGATGCTTGCCTTTCCGCGCATGACCAATACAGCCGCCCGGCGTGAGGTCACCACACTCAGCGGCTCGTAGCCTGCGTTGAGCACCAGGGTGCGCATCATCGGTTCCTAACGGCAGCCACCGCGTCAGTGCCTGCCTTGAGGGCGAATACTGCCGGATTCACTATATCCCCGCCCCCGGTCACATCGTCCAATGTGAGCAGAAACACCTGTGGGGTGCGACCCTTCCGGATCGCACCCCACACGGTGAGTGTCCCTGGACTGAACCGTCCGATCAGCCCGGGCGGTGGTAGCTGGTCACCTGGTGCCAGCTTTCGTGCAGTCCGTGGACACGCACGCCGCCGCTGGAGGTAGTCGAGATGACCTGCCCATTGCCCACATAGATACCGCCGTGGCCGCCACCGTTGGAGATCACGATGTCGCCGGGCTGCGGGCTGGAGACCTGAGGCAGGCCCATCATGCCGTAGGTGGTGCGCGGGACGCTGATGCCGGCCTGGGCGTAGGCGTACTGGATCATGCCTGAGCAGTCCAATCCGGCTCCTGGAGTGGTGCCACCCATGACATGGGGAGTACCCAAAGTGCTGTAAGCAGCGCTGACGACTGCCGAGCCGCCGCCGGAGGGAGCCGAGGGCTGCTCGGCCTCGCCCGCGGTGGTGGCGCCGGTCTCGTAGGTCTGGGTCTGCGGCTGGCTCTGAGTCTGCTCCTCAGCCTGGGGCTGAGCCTGCTCCTCAGCCTGGGGCTGAGCCTGCTGCTGCGCCGGCTGAGCCTGGGTCTGCTGCTCCGCCTGGGGCTGAGCCTGCGGCTGGCTCTGAGTCTCGGTCTGCTGCTGAGTCTGGTGGGAGGCGGTGGTGGCCTGCACAGCCGGCGCCGGATCCGGCTGCGGAGCAGCCTCAGAGCTCACGGCCGGACGGTCGAAGGTCAGCTCGACGTCGCTGGAGGCGGTCACGGCCGCGGCGCTCTGCTGGGAGGCACGCTCAACATTCAGCTCGGAGGCGTTGAGCTGAACGGTGCTGGACTCACGGCCCTCATTGCTGGACTCAGTGGCGTTGGCGGCCACTCCGGTGCTGATCACCAGACCGGAGGCGGCGAGCACTGCCGCGGTAGCGCGTCCTGCGGAGGCGGCCTGAGCCTTGTTGGCTGCGCGGCGCCGCTCCCGGCGCGACATAGTCGTCATGTTGTCTGTCACTTGTTCTGAAACCTTTCCCTGCTGCTGCGGTAGTTCATCGAACGGTCCCTTGCCGACTTGCAGGGGCTCTGCCGGCGTCGGGCGTTCGGGGCATCTCGGACATCTGCCCCAAGCACGCGATCGACTTTATAACAGATTGATATAAATGTCACGCTCAGGTCACGGTGGGCGTGGCTCATCCCGAAGGTTTCCTGGGACTTCCCTGAATTTCCGTGGGGAGAGCGGCCGGAGACGCACGAAATGTCACAACTCCGCGACACGGCCGTCCAGTCTGTCACAGAAACGTTATAGATGGAAACTCGTGGGGCTATGCCTCGTTGACGAAGATGTGCTGGGCGACCTCCAGCGGCAGTTCGACCTCCAGGGCGCCGTCGTCATCCTCCACGTTCAGCAGCGCATAGGCCTCGGCGACCCCGGCGACGCTGAGCTTCGCGCCGGGCCGCAGTCCCACCTCCAGCAGCTGCTCCAGCACCTCCGGCTCCACCTGGATGGACTCCGCCAGGCGCTGGACCTTCCACTCCGCGGCGGCACCGCCCGGCTCCTGGGCGGACTGCAGCTCGGCCACCTCACGCAGCGTGGTCCGGGCCAGCATGGCCGGGTGCGCACCGCGGGTCACCCCCAGCTTCTCCAGCCCGGGGATCGGATTGCCGTAGGGGGACTCCACCGGATCCTCCAGGATCTCCACCAGCCGGCGCTCCACCCGCTCGCTCATCACATGCTCCCAGCGGCAGGCCTCTTCATGGATATAGGGCCACTCCAGTCCGATCACATCAGAGAGCAGCCGTTCGGCCAGGCGGTGCTTGCGCATCACCTGTACGGCCAGCTCGCGGCCGGTCTCGGTCAGCTCCAGGTGCCGCGACTCGGTCAGCCGCAGCAGGCCGTCGCGCTCCATGCGCGCCACAGTCTGCGACACCGTGGGACCGGAGTGCTCCAACCGCTCGGCGATGCGGGCCCGCAGCGGCACAATGCCCTCCTCCTCCAGATCGAGGATGGTGCGCAGGTACATCTCCGTGGTGTCGATGAGGTCGGTCAACGTGGGGCCTCTCCTTGGTACTGTGATCACCGTCGGCCGCTGGGGCGCCTGCGGAGCCGAGATGATTCTGCGGCTCACGCGTGCCACCAGCATATCTGCGCCCTGGTCGATGACTACTCCCGCCCGACCGACTCGATGAGGAGAGCCTGTGTCCGCTCCGGTGACGATCCCTGCCGACCTCCTTCCCGCCGACGGCCGCTTCGGCGCCGGCCCCTCCCGCGTCCGTCCCGACCAGGTGCAGGCACTCAGTGCCGCCGGGAAGACCCTGTTGGGCACCTCGCACCGGCAGGCTCCGGTGAAGAACCTGGTCGGCAGCATCCGAGAAGGCCTGGCCGAGCTGCTCCGGCTCCCCCAGGGCTACGAAGTGGTGCTCGGCGTCGGCGGTTCCACTGCGTTCTGGGATGCCGCCAGCTTCTGCCTGGTGGACTCCAAGGCCCAGCATCTGAGCTTCGGGGAGTTCGGCGGCAAATTCGCCAAGGCCACCGATTCCGCTCCGTTCCTGGAAAACTCCAGCATCCTGACCTCCGAGCCCGGCACCCGGCCGCGGCCGCGCCCTGAGGCCGGAGTCGACGTCTACGCCTGGCCGCAGAATGAGACCTCCACCGGCGTCGCCGCGCCGGTGCACCGGGTGGAGGGAGCCGACGACGGCGCCCTGGTGCTGATCGACGCCACCTCAGCCGCGGGCGGCCTGGCGGTGGACATCACCAGCACCGATGTCTACTACTTCGCCCCGCAGAAGAACTTCGCCTCCGACGGCGGCCTGTGGATTGCGGTGATGTCGCCGGCGGCCGTGGAACGGGTGGAGAAGCTGACCTCCCAGCGCTGGGTGCCGGAGTTCCTGAATCTGCGCACCGCGCTGGAGAACTCCCGGAAGAACCAGACCTACAACACTCCCGCGCTGGCCACCCTGGTCACCCTGGATGAGCAGATCCGCTGGATCAACGCCTCCGGCGGAATGTCCTTCGCCGCTGATCGCACAGCTGCCTCTGCCGGGCTGATCTACCGCTGGGCGGAGCAGCATCCCCAGGCGCGCCCGTTCGTGGCCGACCCAGCGGACCGCTCCGATGTGATCGTCACTGTGGACTTCGACGACTCCGTCGATGCCGCCGCACTGGCAGCCACCCTGCGGGCACATGGAGTGGTCGACGTCGAGCCCTACCGGAAGCTGGGACGCAATCAGCTGCGCATCGCCACCTTCGTGGCCACTCCGCCGGAGGATGTCTCAGCCCTGCTGCGCTGCATCGACTACGTGCTGCAGGCCTGAGGAACACAGCTTCAGGAGGCCGCTTCGGCGGCGGCCTTCTCGTCCTCGGTGACCCGTTCGGACCAGGGCACCCATTCCGGGGCCAGCAGCGCGCCCTCGCCGGGCAGCAGTCCGAGCTCGCAGACAGTGACTTTCTTGCTCCGCGGCGCCCGCGCCAGGGTGACGAACCACTCCCAGCCCCGGTAGCCGGGCTGCGAGGCGGCGAATCGGTGGGTGACCAGCCGGTCCCCTTCGGCCTCGGCGCGCAGGTGCTCGCCGATCTGCTCCCGCGGGGCGATCTCGATCAGGGCGGCCCGGGCCTCCTCCACAGCCTCGGCCAGCAGGGCATCCTTCTTATAGGCAGGCATGGTGTCCGTCTCTGTCGGGGCGGTCAGGCGTCGAAATCGTCGGCCACGCGGCGCAGCAGGGCGGCGATCTTCTTGGACTGCTCAGGCTTGGGGTAGTGGCCTTTGCGCAGCTGGCCCGTGGTGTTGTCCAGCAGGTTCACCAGGTCCTGGACCAGCTCGCCCATCTCCTCGGCGGGCTTGCGGGTGGCGCGCACCACCGAGGGCGCCTCACCCAGGATGCGCACGCTCAAGGCCTGCTTGCCGCGGCGACCGTCGGCCACGCCGTACTCCATGCGGGTGCCGGCCTTCACCGAGCTGGTGCCCGCCGGCAGGGCGGACTGGTGAAGGTACACCTCCTGTCCGTCATCGCCGGTCAGGAATCCGAAGCCCTTTTCGGCGTCGAACCACTTCACTTTTCCGGTGGGCACGTCTGTCTACCTCATCCTCTCTAGGGCCCGCACTGCAGCGGGGCGGTGGTGGGTTTCGCTGTAGATCTAGAACATACAGAGTACCCCTGAGTCTTCCCCAGTAGACTGCAGTGCTATGTCTTCTGCACCCGGCCCGGCCTCCCGGGCGACTCTTCTGGTCGGCGTGGCTGTGACCGCGAGCGCCTTCGCCGCCCTGCTGGTGATTCTGGGCTGCTATGCCGCGGGCTCGGATCCGCATCCGGGGCTGTACTGGCTCACGCTCTGGGGCTTTCCTGCCGGTTTCGCTCTGATGTGCTTATACGTGCTGCTCAGCGTGGCTCGCCGTCGTCGTCTCAATTCGACCGGGGGCCGGTGACCCTGCTGCACAGATGCAAGGGCACTGCAGCTCCCAGGCACTGACCGGGCGGCCAGCATGTGCTCAGCTGATCTCCAGGAAATAGGTGGACACTGGCGGTCGTGACTGAGAAAACTCCCGAAGCCAAGCTGCTCGTCGTCGACGACGAGCCGAACATCCGTGAACTGCTGGCCACCTCGCTGCGCTTTGCCGGCTTTGACGTCGCCGCTGCGTCCAACGGCCGTGAGGCCTTGGACACCGCCGAGGAGTTCCAGCCCGATCTGGCGGTGCTGGATGTCATGCTGCCCGATATGGACGGCTTCACCGTCACCCGGAGGCTGCGCGCCTCCGGCAAGCACTTCCCAGTGCTGTTCCTAACCGCCCGCGATGACACTGAGGACAAGATCACCGGGCTCACCGTCGGCGGCGACGACTACGTCACCAAGCCGTTCTCCCTGGATGAGGTGGTCGCGCGCATCAAGGCAGTGCTGCGCCGCACCGCGCCGTATGAGGATAAGGACGCGGTGATCGCCATCGACAATCTGGAGCTCGACGACGACGCCCATGAGGTGCGCCGCGACGGGGAGGTCATTGAGCTCTCCCCCACTGAGTTCAAGCTGCTGCGCTACCTGATGATGAACCCGAACCGGGTGCTGTCCAAGCAGCAGATCCTCGACCACGTCTGGGAGTACAACTTCAACGGGGATGCCTCCATTGTGGAGTCCTACATCTCGTATCTGCGCCGGAAGATCGACTCCGGCGCCGAGGGCGCCCCGGCCATCCAGACCAAGCGCGGGGTCGGGTATGTGCTGCAGACCTGGGAGCGCCGCCAGCGCAGCCAGGGCCTGAGCTCCTAGCGGCCGGCGGGCACCGCCGGCGGGCCGGGCTTTAGGATCGGGGTATGCGCATCTTCTCCGCAGCCAATCACGCCTGGCGGCGGGCCTCCCTGCGCACCCAGCTGGTCACCATCACCACCAGCCTGCTGCTGCTGACCCTGATCGTCACCACGTTCGTCTCAGCCTCCCTGTTCCGGCAGGAGCTGGTCCGCAGCATGGATGAGGACCTGCAGACCAACGCGGACGCCGTCTCCAGCTACCTCTACGACCTGCAGCGGGGCAATGAGCTGAACTGGGATGACCACCGGGCCGTGCTGCGGTTCTACGGATGGCTGCTCGATGAGGACGGCCGGCCTCTGCAGTCGATGCAGGCATTCAGCGAGGATGCCGATGCTCCGCAGATCCCCGCGCTGACCTATGAGCAGGCCTTGGAGCTGCACGGCGAATCCTTCGACGTGCCCGGGACCCGGCAGAATTCGCGGGGCTTCCGGGTCCATGTCCGGCCGCTGGTCAATGGGGAGGAGACCCTGATCATTGCGCTGCCGCTAGACAATGTGGCCACCTCCGTGGAGCGAGCCACATTCCTGGTGGCCACTATTGGGCTGCTGGCCACTCTGGGGGCCTCCATCATCGCCTACTCGCTGGTCACCCGGGCGTTCCGGCCGCTGCTGCAGGTGGAGAAGACCGCAGCGGCCATCGCGGACGGGGACTTCTCCCAGCGTGTGGAGACCACTGCGCCCCCGGAGACTGAGATCGGCCGGCTGGCCGGCTCACTGAATGTGATGCTGGAGCATATTGAGGCCGCATTCGACTCCAAGATCGCCTCCGAGCAGAAGATGCGCCGCTTCATCCAGGACGCCTCGCATGAGCTGCGCACTCCCCTGGTGACCATCCGCGGCTTCTCTGAGCTGTACCGGCAGGGCGGACTCGATGACAACCCGGACGCCGTGGGTGCGGCCATGGGCCGGATCGAGTCTGAGGCGACCCGGCTGGGTCAGCTGGTGGAGGACATGCTGACTCTGGCCCGGCTGGATGAGCAGCGGCCGCTGCAGATCCAGCCGCTGGATCTGAACATCATCGCTCATGAGACGGTGATGGACACTGCGGTCAACGCGCCGGACCGTGAGGTGCGAGTCATCGGCCTGGACGGCGGCGCCCCGCAGCCTGCCCCGGTCAATGGGGACGAGGGGCGGATTCGCCAGATCGTGACCAATCTGATGACCAACGCGCTGCGGTACACCCCGGAGGGCAGTCCCATCGAACTGGCTGTGGGCACTGACAGTCTCCTGGACGGCGAACCGGAGTCTGTCCTGGAGGTCCGCGACCACGGTGAGGGAATCGCTGAAGAGGACGTGGCGAAGATCTTCGAACGGTTCTACCGGGCGGACAATTCTCGCCAGCGGGAGACCGGAGGCACCGGCCTGGGGCTGGCGATCTGCGCGGCCATCGCCGCCCAGCACGGCGGCAGCGTGCGCTACTCAGAGACCGAAGGCGGCGGTGCCACGATGACCCTGCGCCTGCCCATGGCGGAGGCTCCGGAGACGGATGAGGACCATGAGCTCGAGGTCGATGAGGAGGATCTCGAGCAGCTGCGCAGCGCTGCCCGCGAATCCCGCGATCGGTAGGCGTGCCGGGACGCGCCTAGTTTTCCCCACCAGGACGCCGACGTGGCCGCCATGCCCTGCGCTCCCCACAGGCGTCGCTGCGATCCTGGGACTGACGTCCCGTCCCTAGCGTGAGTCCTGGGAGCCGCGGGGCTCCCTGACCCCAGGAACGCTTCAGGGAAGGAACTCGTCATGGCAGTCTTTCAGATCGACACCGCTGATCTTGCCGCCAAGGCCAGCACGGTGGAGGCCACGCTGAGCCGGATCCAGAGCGACGTCAGCTCTATGGAGAGCCAGCTGCGCCAACTGGAGAGCACATGGAAAGGCTCGGCCTCGGCCGCCTTTCAGGATGTGCTCACCCAGTGGCGCTCCACCCAAGTGCAGGTGGAGCAGGCGCTTGCCAGTGTGCGCCAGGCGATGGCCGTGGCCTCCCAGCAGTATGAGGAGACCGAGCAGGCCAACACCAAGATGTTCGGCTACTGAGGCAGCGCAGGCGCTCCGTACAGCCTGCCGCAGCGCACAGCGGACCCCAGACACGCTGAGGGCCCCGCAGGATCCACCTGCGGGGCCCTCAGTCGGTGCGGGGGCTGCTACATCATGCCGCCCATGCCGCCCATGCCGTCGTCCATTCCGGCACCGGCGCCGGCCGGCTGCTTCTCCGGCTTATCGGCCACCACTGCCTCAGTGGTCAGGAACAGCGAAGCGATGGAGGCTGCGTTCTGCAGCGCCGAACGGGTGACCTTCACCGGGTCGGCCACGCCGGCGTTCAGCAGGTCCTCGTACTCGCCGGTGGCGGCGTTGAGACCGTGTCCGGTCTGCAGGCCCTTGACCTTCTCCGCCACCACGCCGGCCTCCAGGCCAGCGTTGACGGCGATCTGCTTCAGCGGAGCCTCGACCGCGAACTTCACGATGTTGGCGCCGGTGGCTTCGTCGCCTTCCAGCTTCAGGCCTTCGAAGGCGCGGGCACCCGCCTGGATGAGGGCCACACCGCCGCCTGCGACGATGCCCTCCTCCACTGCGGCCTTGGCGTTGCGCACGGCGTCCTCGATGCGGTGCTTGCGCTCCTTGAGCTCCACCTCAGTGGCCGCACCGGCCTTGATGACGGCCACACCGCCGGCCAGCTTGGCCAGGCGCTCCTGGAGCTTCTCGCGGTCGTAGTCGGAGTCGGTGTTCTCGATCTCGGCCTTGATCTGGTTGACCCGGCCGGCGATCTCATCAGCGTCTCCGGCGCCCTCCACGATGGTGGTCTCGTCCTTGGTGACCACGACCTTCCGGGCAGTGCCCAGCAGATCCAGGGTGGCGTTCTCCAGGGACAGGCCGACCTCTTCAGCGATCACCTGACCGCCGGTGAGGATGGCGATATCGGCCAGCATGGCCTTGCGGCGGTCGCCGAAGCCGGGGGCCTTCACGGCCACCGACTTGAAGGTGCCCTTGAGCTTGTTGACCACCAGGGCGGCCAGGGCCTCGCCCTCGACGTCCTCGGCGATGACCAGCAGCGGCTTGCCGGACTGCATGACCTGCTCGAGGATGCCGATGACGTCCTTGACCGAGGAGATCTTGGAGTTGGCGATGAGGATGTAGGGATCCTCCAGCACGGCCTCCTGACGCTCGGCGTCGGTGACGAAGTAACCGGAGAGGTAGCCCTTGTCGAAGCGCATACCCTCGGTCAGCTCCAGCTCGAGGCCGAAGGTGTTGGACTCCTCAACGGTGACCACGCCCTCCTTGCCGACCTTGTCCAGGGCCTGGGCGATCAGCTCGCCAATCTGCTTGTCAGCAGCGGAGATGGAGGCGGTGGCTGCGATCTGCTCAGTGGTCTCCACCTCCTTGGCGGAGGCGAAGAGCTGCTCGGTGACAGCGGCGACAGCCTTGTCGATGCCGCGCTTCAGACCCATCGGGTCCGCGCCGGCAGCCACATTGCGCAGGCCCTCCTTGACCAGCGCCTGGGCGAGCACGGTCGCGGTGGTGGTGCCGTCGCCGGCGACGTCGTCGGTCTTCTTCGCGACCTCCTTGACCAGCTCGGCGCCGATCTTCTCGTACGGATCTTCGAGCTCGATCTCCTTGGCGATGGAGACGCCGTCATTGGTGATGGTGGGGGCGCCCCAGGACTTTTCGAGCACAACGTTGCGGCCGCGGGGGCCCAAGGTGACCTTGACAGCGTCTGCGAGGCTGTTCAGGCCCCGCTCGAGGCCTCGGCGGGCCTCTTCGTCGAATGCAATGGTCTTAGCCATATCGGCACATGTCCTTCCTGGACTTCAGTAGATTCGGACGGTCTTCGCGTCAATACGTCGAACCTGGAGTCAGATGCCCGCGACGGACGGCCAGCCCAAGCGTCACCAAGGGCTGTGGGGCTGCCTCTGCGGCTGCAGAGGTCCCCGGTGCCTCACCTGATGGGTTCGTCTTAGCAGTCTCGACACGAGAGTGCTAAGACAATTTTTAGCACTCTGCCCCAGAGAGTGCAAGGCGCTGGCCCCTTGTGCTCTCGCAGTAAGAGAGTGAGGCGGGACCCGCCCCGAGCCTCAGACCGGGGCGGAGCGAGCGAACGGAGTGCAAGGCGCTGGCGCCTTATTGCAGGCTCTCTGCCCCCACGGCCACGGCGATCACCTCATGGGCTGTCCAGCCGTCGCTGGCGCAGGTGGCTGCGCCCAGCTCCTCGGCGATCATCTGGGCCAGCTCCTCCTCAGCCGGGGGATGGACCACCACCGGTGCGCTCTCCCCGCAGGTGGTCCAGCCCGGGTTCCAGTTGTCCTGACTCACCACGTTGTAGCCGGCGTCCGTCAGCGTCTGCCGGACTTCCCCGGCTACCCCCGGGGTGCCGTCGAAGTTGTAGACGATCAGGCTGTAGTCCATATTGACGTCCTCGGCAGGCTCCTCAGCGCCCTCTTCGCCGGCGGCTTCCTCGCCGTCGGCCTCCCTGGCGCCGTCCGCCTCGGCCTCAGCTTCGGGGGACTCTCCGCCGTCGCCTTCAGCTGTCTGCTCCGGCCCGTTCTGCTCGGCAGCAGGAGTCTCATCACCGCCGGTCTGGGAGAGCACCCATGCCACGGCACCGATGACCAGCACGACGGCGACCAGCAGCCCGATCCACTTCAGGCCGCTGCCGGTGCCCCCGGAGGCAGCGGCCGCACCGGGAGCGCGGTGCTTGCCCACCTCATCAGACTTATACGGCGGGACGTCGTCGAACTCATCATGGGGGAACTGGGTCATCTCTGGATCCTCACATCGGTGCTTGCTCGGTCGTCTGCGCGGTCCGGCGGTACGCTGCACTGGCCCTGAATCGCTTCCGCCCCGGGCAACATCTCACCGGACATACTACGGCGGCCCGGCGTGTCCGGGGTGCACAAACGCACCGTGACCGGTAGGTCGCCGCCGGTTCATCGTAGGGTAGTGGCCGTGGCTGTCTCGTCTGAACTGATTGCACCGCTGGATCCGGGCTGGGATGAGGCACTGGCTCCGGCCGAGCCGCAGTTCCGCCGTGTGCGCGAGGAGATTCAGCGGCGCCGTGCGGCCGGGGAGCGGATCCTGCCGGCCCCGCAGAATGTGCTGCGAGCCTTTCGCCAGCCCTTCGACCAGGTGAAGGTCCTCATCATCGGCCAGGACCCCTATCCGACTCCGGGGCATCCGACGGGTCAGTCCTTCGCCGTCGCCCCTGACGTGCGCCCGCTGCCGCGCAGCCTGATCAATATCTTCGCCGAGCTGGAGTCGGATCTGGGCGTGCCCCCGAGTCCGCACGGGGATCTCACCGCCTGGGCGCAGCAGGGAGTTCTGATGCTCAACCGGGTGCTGACCGTGGCGGCCGGCGCCCCTGCCTCGCACCGCGGCATCGGGTGGGAAGCCATCACCGAGACGGCCGTACGCGCCCTGGTCGAGCGCGGCACACCGCTGGTCTCCATCCTCTGGGGAGCGCAGGCACGGCAGCTGCAGCCGGTGCTGAACGCCGGTGAGCACACCCGGGTGATCACCTCCGCCCACCCTTCGCCGCTCTCGGCCCGCCGCGGGTTCTTCGGCTCCCGCCCCTTCTCCCGGACCAACGCGGCCTTAGAGCAGATGGGCGCCGCGCCTGTGGACTGGCGGCTTCCCACAGTCTGACCAGGTGGGGCGGGCGCTGCCGGCTGACCGGCCCGGCGGGGCGGTCTGGATGGGCCAGGTTCAGCGTCGCCGGCCGCGGGACCGCTCATTGGACTGCAGCCCGGAGGTGAAGGGCCGCATGATCACATCGCCGAGCACAATGCCGGCCGCGATGGCCATAATGATGATCAGCGCGTTGAACAGCTCGAAGAGTCCGCCCATCATGGAGGCGGCGGTGTTCTCAATGGCGATCTGATACATCCCGCGGAAGACCATCAGGCCCGGCAGCATGAACATCATTCCCGGGACCGCCACCACCAGCTGGGGAGCGCCCAGCCGCAGGGCGATGACGCGTCCCAGCGCGCCGACCACTGCACCGCCGATGACCGGGGTGAACCGGTCCCCCAGCCCGATCAGCTCCCCGGCGTAGAGGCCGCAGAAGCCGATGGCGCCCACTGCTCCGGTGGGGATGATCAGCACCGGCCGGGACTGCTCCACGATGGCGGCCGCCGCACAGGCGAAGAAGACCAGCAGAATCAGCACCGGAGGCGGATAGATCCGAGTCAGCCCCTGGGCCAGCTCGGTCTGCACCACGCCGGCCAGATCAGCTCCGATCACCGCGGTCATGATCCCGGCGGTCATTCCCGCAAAGGCGATCATGGTGGAGACCAGCCGCCCGGCGGCAGTGAGGGGAAACCCGTTGATCGCGTCCTGGAAGGCACCGACGATCCGCACACTGGGCAGCAGAATCATCAGCCCGCCGGCGGTGACCATCGAGGGCGTGATGTTGGCTTCGAAGCCGAAGGCGGTCATGGCGAAGGCTGAGACCAGGAAGCCTCCGGCGGCCAGTGTGAAGAACTCCGGGACCCGCCACATGGTCAAGGTGCGGTTGACCCACAGCACCAGCAGCGTGGCCACAAAGCCCAGGACGGCGTCGAGCACCGGGGCGCCCAGGAAGCTGGCGAACAGGCTTGCGAACAGCGCGCCGGCCAGCGTCACCATCCACCGCGGATAGGGTTTGGGCTGGCGGGTGATCTCCTCCAACCGCTGTTCGGCCTCCGAGCGGGTGAGCCGGCCCTGGGTGATGTCTGTGACCAGCCGGTGGACCGCCGAGAGCGCGTTGAAGTTGTTGGACCAGGAGCGCACCACGCGCACCCGGGAGTAGGGGATCTTGCCCTCCGGAGCCCAGTTCAGGCTGATCGACTGGTTAGTGATGTCCACATCGGTGTTGCGCATCCCGAAGGCTGCGGTCACCGCAATGATCGAGGTCTCCACCTCCAGCGCGCCGGCGCCGTAGCGGAACAGCGCCTCGCCGAGGTCCAGCACAAAATTGATGGTCGCCAGCTGATCAGTCTCGGCGTGCAGCTCTCCCTGGACCGGGTTCTCATAGGGGGTGCCCGCCAGCCGATCGATGATCGACTCGTTGCCGGTCACCGGGCGCTCGGTCTGCATGATCTTGTTGAACACATGCTGCGGGTTGACCCGCCGGTCGAAGACAGTGCGGTCCAGCAGGTTGCCGCGCTTGGCAGGCTGGCGGCCCTTCTTCGGCTTGAACCAGGAGGGCCGCAGGACCGATCGGCGGCGCACCGGAACCGTCGGCAGCGGCATGGAGGGGCCGGTGGTCGCCGGGCCGGACTGAGCCGGGTGCATACCGGTGGAGGTGCTGGGCTCGGCGCTTTCGGCCAGCGAGAAGTCCTCGCTGAACTCATGGCGGGTCACCGCGTGCTCGGCCGCCTCTGCCTCCTCGGCTGCCCGAGCGGCTGCTTCGGCGTCGTACTCCTCCCACTCCAGCTGCGCCTCCTCCGCGGCGGAGCGCCAGGAGGCGGCTATGGAACCGGTCAGGGACTTGACGAAGCCCTCGTCCTCCTCGGTGTCTTCGGAGGGCTTGACCACCGAGATCAGGCTGGTGTCCGTGGGGGGCTCGGAGATCACCGGATCGATGGGCGTGGTGCTCTGCTGCTCCTCAGCAGGCGCGCCGGAGCCGGCCCCACTGAGCGAGGCTTCGGAAGACTGGGTGCTGGGTTCCCTCTCCGACATGGCTCCCTCCTGAGATCACAACAACCTTGGCCTAGGCTGCGGGGCAGAAGCAAGGCCGGCGCCGACGCCGAGCAGACCCGTCCGGGGGCGGGTCTGACACGGTGACAGCAGTAGGTCCAGACCTGAGATTCAGGCCGGCAGGAGGCAGATTGCCTCATAGAGTGGATCCGAATGGACTCGAACCATCGACCTCACGCGTGTGAAGCGTGCGCTCTAACCAACTGAGCTACGGATCCCCGGACTTCCTGACGGCGTGTGGCCGCAGAGCAGTGCCGTAAAAGACTAGCACCTGCCCGCGGAAGTCCCCAACTCGGCTCTGGCAGCCGACCCTGTGACCTCGGTCATGCCGGTGGCTCAGCTGATCGCCTCAGCGATCGGAGTCTCACCGTCGAAGAAGTTGACCGTCTGCCGCACCGCCGCGCCGCGCACAAGGCAGTGGCGGATTGCCTCGGCCACGTTCTCCCGGGAGGTGGAGGTGGCTTCCGCCCCGCCCTGGGAGCTGGTGGCTGCCGCACCCTCGGAGTCGGTGACCAGGATGGTGCCGCTGGCCGGCTCATCGGTGAGCTTTCCGGGCCCCAGGATGGTGTAGTCCAGCTCAGTGCCGCGCAGGTAGTTGTCCGCGTGGTGCTTGGCCTGTGCATAGGGGTAGAAGGAGCTCTCCGGGTCCAGGGTGCCGATGTCCACCTCGGAGCGGGAGTAGGAGACCATGATGTAGCGGCCCACTCCGGCCTGCTGTGCGGCATCCATGGTGCGGACGGCGGCCTCGTGGTCCACCGCGCGGGTGCGTGCCGGGTTCCCTCCGCCGGCTCCGGCGGAGAAGATGACTGCGGAGGCGCCCGCGAAGGCCTCAGCCAGCTGGCCGACGTCGGCCTGCTCAATGTCCAGCAGCACCGGTTCGGCTCCGGTGGCCGCCACGTCGTCGCGGTGGTCGGGGTTTCTGATCAGCGACTGCACGGCGTATCCGGAGTCGATGAGCTTGCCGGCTGCCAGCAGCGCAACCTTGCCGTGGCCTCCGACGATGACGGCTTTCTTCTCTGCCACGATGCACCTCTCAGGCTCGACGACGGCGGCGGCGACCGCCGACGCTGCGGCGGCTGCTGATCATGCACAACACGGTGCGCCGGAGACTATTCCTTCCGGTCTGCCTCCTCGGCGGCTCCCAGGTCCAGCGCCATCTGCCAGAACGCCGACTCCATCCGGGTGGCCGTCGCGAAGATCTCGGCCAGCGCGGCGAAGCGCTGCGGGTTGGCGCTGGGGGTTCCCAGGAACCGGCGGCCGAGCTCGTTGATGGTATCGGCGGCCTCGGCTGCCAGCTGCTGAAACTGCGGGGCGGAGTACTCGGAGATCCACTCGGCGTAGGGGTGCTGCGGATCCTGCTCGGCGGCGAGCTTGAGCCGGGCGCCGATCTCGGCGTAGCCGACGGTGCACGGAGAGAGGGCCACATGGATGTCCAACAGGTCACCGCGCAGCCCGGTGTCCAAGACGTAGCGGGTGTAGGCGACGGTGGCGGGGTGCTCTTCGGCTGCCTCCAGGTCCTGACGGCTCAGGCCCCAGCGCGAGCACAGGCGCACATGCAGCTCACTCTCCTCCAGTGCGGCGCGCAGGCCGCGGCCGGCCACATCCAGGTCCGCCACGGTGTGCGCCTTATAGGCCGCCAGTGCGTGCGCGCGGGCGAACTGGATCAGAAACAGGTAGTCCTGGATGAGATAGTTCCGGAATGCAGACTCCGCCAGGGTTCCTCTGCCCATTCGGCGGATGAATTCGTGCCCGGTGTAGTCCGCCCACTGCTGAGCGGCGGCCGCTTTGAGCTCCTCGAACAGCGTCACTGTGAAAGTCCCTTTCCCTCCGTCGGTGCGAACCGAATCAGGTTCATTGCGTTGCCGGCTGACCGGCTCTCAGCCCCGGCTGGGGCACCGCTGGGTCACTGGGGAGGCTAGCACGACGCCGGCACGCACCAGCGGACGCAATTTCAGAACTTATCCCTTGCGTAATATGTCGAGACCAATCTAAGGTGGGGCTTACTTGGGTGCGACACGGCGAGATACTCGCCGCGGGGGACCAGCTCAGTGCGGGCTGGTCCCCCTTTCGCTGTCTGGGGGGGGTCCAGGACTGCCGAGCTGCGTTCGGGGGTTCAGGCCACAGTGCCAGACACAGGGGTTCGGGGGCTCAAGATACTGAGCCGGGCCCGGGGGGGGTCAGGCCCGCCGCGCTCAGGCCTCGCGAGCTGTTTCCGCCGGCTCTGCCGGAGTGGCGCGCAGGGTCATGCCCAGCAGCAGGGTGCCGATGCTCAGGCCTGATGCCACGCGGAACGCGGTGCGGAAGCCCTCCAAGGTGGCCTCCTCGCCGCTTGCGCCCTGGGCCGCCGCGGCAGCCGCGCCCAGTCCGACCACGGCCACCAGCGCCGCGGTGCCGATGGCGGCGGCCAGCTGCTGCAGTGTATTGAGCACTGCCGATCCATGCGAATAGAGCGGCTGGGGCAGCGGGTTCATAGCTGTGGCGAAGGCCGGAGTGAACAGCAGCGCCAGCCCGCAGGAGAGCACCAGGTGCAGCACCAGCACATAGCCGATGGGGGTCTGCGGGCCCAGCAGGCTCATGGCGAACAGCGCCAGGATCAGGATCGCCGAACCTGGGATGACGAAGGGCTTGGGGCCGATGCGGTCATAGATTCGGCCGACCACCGGAGCCATCAGGGCCATCAGCAGTCCGCCGGGAAGCATCAGCAGTCCGGTGCTGAGCGTGTCCAGTCCCCGCACCGCCTGCAGGAACATCGGCAGCAGAATCAGCGCGCCGAAGAGCGCCACCATCATCAGCAGCATCATCAGCAGGCTGCGGGTGTACATGGGGTAGGTGAAGGGCTTGAGGTTCAGCAGAGCGGAGTCGGTGCGTTGGAGCCGCAGCTGCAGCAGCGCGAAGGCGACCAGGCAGACCGCTCCGACTCCCAGCACCGCCGCAGCCGTGGGGTCGACCCCGGGGCCTGAGTCCGCATCGACGTCGACCTGCTCGGTGCCGTGGCCGCCGCCGATCTGGCTGATGCCGTAGACCACGCCGCCGAATCCCGGCACCGCCAGCAGCAGCGAGCCGACTGACAGTCCCTTCTCCGCCGCCCCGGACTGGGCAGCCAAGCGCGGTCGTCCCAGAAGCAGGGCCAGTGCGGCGATCGGCAGGATCACCAGGAACAGCCAGCGCCAATCCGCAAGGTGGAGGATCAGCCCGGAGAGCGCGGGACCGGTGGCTGGGGCCACGGAGATCACGATGCCCACATTGCCCATCACCACACCCCGGCGCCGCACCGGGACCAGGGTCAGCACAGTGGTCATCAGCAGCGGAAGCATGATCGCGGTGCCGGCGGCCTGCACCACGCGGCCGCCCAGCAGCACCTCGAAGCCCGGCGCCGCAGCGGCCATAGCGGTGCCGGAGAGGAACAGCAGCATGGCGGTGGTGAAGACTCCGCGCAGGCTGAAGCGCTGGATGATGTAGCCGGTGGTGGGAATCACCACGGCCAGGGTCAGCATGAACGCTGTGGTCAGCCACTGGACGGTGGTCTCGGGGATCTCAAACTCCTCCATCAGCGGCCGCAGCGCCACGTTCATGATGGTCTCGTTGAGGATCATCACGAAGGTGGCCACCAGCAGCGCGCCGATGGTCAGCTTGTGGGCCAGCGGCATCCGGTCCTGGTCCAGAACCAGTGGGACGCCGCCGGTGTTGCTCTCCGGCGCAGCAGAGCCATCGGCAGATGAGGCGGACACGAGAAGATCTCCTAGGAGGGAAGGCCGGGGTGGTTGGCCGAGAACCCGCATCATGCGGGTGCGTTCGAGCCCCCTGCCGGATTCGAACCGACGACCGACTGTTTACAAGACAGTTGCTCTACCAGCTGAGCTAAGGAGGCCTGGCGTCGGCAGACGCCGACTACCTATCCTAGACCCGCGCAGGCGTCGATGACCAGCCCGGCCCGGGAGCCGGGGTCACACCTCACGGGCGGTCGCCAGCGTCACTGGTCGCCGTCGTCGTCCGTCCCGGACTCGTCCTCAGCCTCGGTCTGGTCGGACTCACCCTCCGGGGCAGTCTCCCCGAGGTCCTCCTCCACCTCGTCGAGCACCTGCTCGCCGGACTCCTCCTGGTACTCGCCGACGGCCTCGAGGATGACTTCCCCGACGTTCATGGGCTGCTCGACGGCAGTGTCGTCCACAAAGATGGTGGGAGTGCCGCTGATCCCGTTCTGGCTGGCCAGGTTGGTGGTGTACTCGGCGAAGGCCCGGTAGGTGCCGTCGGAGACGCAGTTGGAGATGTCGGCCCCGTAGTTCTGCTGGGCCAGCTCGGCCAGCTCGTCATTGGAGTACTCGGTGGAGCCGTCGGCGCGCGCGGCGGTGACCGTGCCCAGATAGGACTGGTAGTGCTCCGGCGCCTCCTCCGCCATGCAGGCGAAGGCGTTGGCGGTGCGCTGCGAGTACGGGGGCGCAACGAAGCTGAGGGAGCGGTACTCCAGGGTGATCGCCCCGGCGTCGAGCCATTCGGCAAACATGGAGTGGTAGGCGGATTCGAGCTGGCCGCAGTGCGGGCAGCCGGCGTCGGTGTAGATGATCACGTGCGGGGGCTCGCCCTCCTCGCGGGGCTCCACACCCGGGGGGAGGTCGCCCGCACCGACGGTTTCTGCCTCACCGGGGTCCTCGGCGTCGATCTGGCCCAGGTTGTCTCCCTCAGCCAGCTCGGAGGAGGAGGTCAGCACGATCCCGCCCTGCTCATTGGCCGCAGCCGGGGCCTCACCCTCGGTGTAGTTGCCGCCGCCTCCGCGGGTCATCACCCAGATGGTCAGACCGACGACCACCACCAGCGCCAGGACCACGACGCCGACGCGCAGCAGCAGCGACTGCGTCTTCTGCCTGCGCTCCTGCTGCTGCTGGAGCCTGCGAGCCTGCTCGCGCGCGCTGCCGGTGGATTGAGCCATGTGATATCTCCGTTGGTGCTGCAGATGGAGGCGGACAACAGCTACCAGGGTACCTGCTGAAACGGCCCGGACGCGTCCTGGCCGCCGAGGCCGGGCATCCAGCCGACTTCCAGCCAGCTAGCCGAGGGTGACACCACGATAGGCTGATGATCACGAGGAGAAAGGGGCGCTGACTGAATGGGCAGAAGGACAGCCGACGACGCGGAGAGCAGCACCAGCACCGAGGCAGCCTCCGGGTCCTGGGAGTACCAGACCGGCTACGACTTTGTGGTGGTCGCCAACCGGCTGGCGGTCAACCGGGTCGCCAATCCGGATGGAAGCACCGGCTGGCAGCGCTCCCCCGGCGGTCTGGTCACCGCGCTGGCGCCGATTATGGCCTCCTCAGAAGGCGCCTGGGTCGGCTGGCACGGCGCGGCGGATGAGACTCTGCAGCCATTCGACCACTCCGGTCTGCACCTGCACCCGGTGCCGCTGAGCGAGCAGGAGGTGGAGGACTACTACGAGGGGTTCGCCAACGGCACCCTGTGGCCGCTGTATCACGACGTCATCGCCCGCCCTCACTTCCACCGCCACTGGTTCGAGGCCTACCGCCGGGTCAACCGCCGGTTCGCAGAGGCGGCGGCGAAGGTCGCCTCCCAGGGCGCCACCGTATGGGTGCAGGACTATCAGCTGCAGCTGGTTCCGCAGATGCTGCGCGAACTGCGCCCCGATGTGCGGATCGGCTTCTTCAATCACATTCCCTTCCCTCCCCCGGGGCTGTTCGCCCAGCTGCCCTGGCGGCATTCGGTGCTGCGCGGACTGCTGGGGGCGGATCTGATCGGGTTTCAGAGAGACTCCGACGCCCGGAACTTTCAGCGGGCGGTGCGGGACCGGTTGGGCTACTACATCAAGTCGGACCAGATCTACGTGCCGCTGGAGGAGAACCATGAGGCCGGCTCCCCGCTGGGAGGGGACCCGGGGCGCGGGACCGCACCGCGTCAGCTCTCCGTCCCGGTCGAAGGCAGCTACCGGGTGGCCGAGGCCAAGGCGTTTCCCATCTCGATCGACACCGACAGGATCGTCGAACTGGCCAATGACCCCAAGATCATCGCCCGGGCAGCCCAGATCCGCGCGGAGTTGGGGAACCCGAAGACGATCTTCCTGGGTGTGGACCGGCTGGACTACACCAAGGGCATCCGCCATCGCATGAAGGCCTATGAGGAGCTCCTGCAGGATGGGGCGCTGCGCGTGGGGGATGCGTGCCTGGTGCAGATTGCCTCGCCCTCCCGGGAGGGTGTGGCCTCCTATCAGGAGCTGCGCGATGAGATCGAACTGACAGTCGGCCGCATCAACGGCGAGTTCGACACGATGGGCCACACCGCGATCCGCTATCTGCACCACTCCTATCCGGTGGAGGAGATGGTGGCCCTCTACCTGGCCGCCGATGTCATGCTGGTCACTGCGCTGCGCGACGGAATGAACCTGGTGGCCAAGGAGTATGTGGCCGCCCGGAAGTCCGGGGATGGGGTGCTGGTGCTCTCCGAGTTCACCGGGGCCGCCGACCAGCTGCGCCAGGCGCTGCTGATCAATCCGCATGACATTGATGAGCTGAAGGCCTCGATGGTCACCGCCGCGAAGATCGATCCGGAGGAGGCCCGCAAGCGGATGCGCAGCCTGCGCCGCCAAGTGGTCAGCCACAATGTGCAGCGCTGGGCCGAAGAGTTCCTGCAGCGCCTGCGCGAACAGTAGACCGTGCCCCACGCCCCCGCCCCCATCCGACCCCGAGCCGCCCGCATCGCCCGAACTCCCCCGCGCCCCTCGCCGAGCGGTCATCTGTGCCGCTATTTCGCAGGCGTACGGCCCGAAATAGCGGCATAATTGACCGCTGGACGGGACGGCATTCGAGCAAAGGAGACCCACCGTGCCGCTGACCGAAGAACTGAACGCCGCACTGAGCAGTTTCGCAGCCGAGGACCGGGTGCTGGTCTGCCTGGACTTCGACGGCTGCGTGGCTGAACTGGTGGCCGACGCTCTGCAGGCTCGGCCCGTGCCGGCCAATGCAGAGGCGATCCAGCGGCTCGCCGGCCTCGACGGCGTCGACCTGGCCTACGTCTCCGGCCGGCCCCTGCAGACGCTGCGGGAGCTCTCCTCTCCACCGCCGGGCACTCTGCTGATCGGTTCCCACGGGGCGGAGACGGACCTGACCGGCGGCACCGGATCAGCGGGTTCGCAGCCGCCGGATTCGGGCCTGAATCTCAGCCCGGCGCAGCAGGCGGCCCGCACTGAGGTGCTCGAGACCCTGGAGGCGATCGCCGCCGAGCACGACGGCGCCTGGGTGGAGCACAAGCCCGCCGGCGGGGCCATCCACGTGCGCCACATCGACGACGACGCCTACGCGGAGCGGGTGCTGGATGAGGCCCGCGCCGCCCTGGCGGTGATCGACGGCGCCCACGCCAAGGAGGGCAAGAAGATCCTGGAGGCGGTGGTGGTCACCTCCACCAAGGGCGAGGCGATCCAGCTGCTGCGCGAGAGGCTGCAGCCGCAGGCAGTGTTCTTCGCCGGAGACGACGTCACGGATGAGCACGGTTTCGCCGTGCTGGGCGAAGGCGATATCGGGGTGAAAGTGGGCCCGGGTGAGACCGGTGCGCGGCACCGGATCCCGGATCCGTCGTCGCTGGCCGAGGTGCTCAACCGGCTGGCGGATCTGCGGGCTGCCCGCTGAAGCACCGCGCCGTCGTCGTAGACTGTCCACCATGTCATCGGTACCCGGCCTGAGCCTCACCGCATCCGGCACGATTCCCCAGGAGCTGCTGGACCTGCCGTGGCATCTGCCCCTGGTGGAGTGGCCGGAGGATGTGCTGGCCGCCCTGCCGCGCGGCATCTCCCGCCATATTGTGCGCTTCGCCTATCTGGGCGGGTCGATCATCGCCATCAAGGAAACCTCCGAGCGCGCGGCACGCCACGAGTACCGGATGCTGCGCCAGCTGGGCAAGCTCGGGGCGCCCTGCGTGAAGCCGGTGGCCGAGGTCACCGGGCGCACCCGTGAGGACGGGACAGAGCTCTCCCCGGCGCTGGTCACCCGGCATCTGCGCTTCTCCCTGCCCTACCGCGCGGTGTTCAACCAGATGATGCGCAAGCCGACGCTGCAGCGGCTGATCGATGCGCAGGCCCTGCTGATGGTGGAGCTGCATCTGCTGGGCTTCTACTGGGGGGATGTCTCCCTGTCCAATACTCTGTTCCGCCGCGATGCCGGGAACTTCAAGGCCTATCTGGTGGACGCCGAGACCGGCGAGCTGCACCCGAATCTCTCCGCAGGCCAGCGCGAATATGACCTGGAGGTCGCCCAGGTCAATATCGCCGGGGAGCTGATGGACCTCATGGAGGGCGGCTTTGTGGATGAGGACGTCGACGCGGTGGCCACCAGTCACCAGTTCATCGACTCCTACCGGGGGCTGTGGCAGGAGCTCACCGGGGACACCGCCTTCGACCCGGGCCAGCAGTGGCTGATCGAGGAGCGGGTCCGCCGGCTCAATGAGCTCGGCTTCGACGTGGAGGAGTATGACATCCGCTCCGCCCGCGACGCCGGCCACCTGCTGCTGCGCCCGAAGGTGGTGGACCCGGGCCATCACCAGCGCCGGCTGATGGCCCTGACCGGGCTGGATGTGCAGGAGAACCAGGCCCGGCGTCTGCTGGGCGCCATCGACGCCTACCGGGCGGTCACCGATCCGCACGGCGACGAGGCTGTCGCTGCCCATATGTGGACCCAGAACGTCTTCCAGCCGACTATCGCCAAAATCCCGCGGGACCTGCGCGACAAGCTGGAGCCCGCTGAGATCATGCACCAGCTGCTGGACTACCGGTGGAAGCTCTCCGAGCGCGAGGGCCGCGACGTCTCCCTGGAGGAGGCGCTGCCCAACTTCATCGATGAGGAGCTGCGCAGCTACCGCGATGAGGCGGTGCTGATGGTCAATCCGCCCGCCGACGTGGTCCGCCAGCTGGAGCTGGGCGCCAGCCCCTCAGCGGAGAATAACGACGACGTCGACGGCGAACCCGATCAGGACGCCTCCGCCTGGTACAGCTGAGCGGTCAGGCTGCCGTCCGCCGGACGGCTGGCTTTCTCCAGATGCCCACGAGCATCGCCAGGCCGATCAGCAGCAAGCATGCCCCCAGGCAGCCGAGGCCGACCCAGAGGTTCCCGTGCTGCGCCACCAAGATGGGGAACATCGCGGTGATGATGCCGCCCCCGACGAACGGGCTGGAGAAGGGTGCCCGCAGGGCGAAGCCCCGGTATGCGTTGGTCTTCATCTGAGGGTCGGCAGCCCGCAGCAGGAGCAGTCCCACGGAGACCACACCGGTCATCGCACCAAAGTTCACGATGCTGTTCTCTACCCAGTGCTCGCGGAAGATGCGAGGCCCGATGATGTAGAAGATGCCGATGCTGATCAGGGCCACTACGATCATCGTCACCAGGAGCGCCACCCAGTTCTCCAGCACCACAGGAATCGAGATGGAGGCCACCGCGGCCACCACAAGGAAGTCCAGGGCGATGCCGGCGATGGAGTTCAGCGTGGACTTGTCCACCAGCTGGTACATCGGAGTCGGCCGGATGGCCAGATGCACGATGAGGCCGCCGATCATGGCCAGCGGGAACAGCGGCACCCCGGTGATGACCATATCCACGAAATGCTTGAGCACATAGCCGATGATGACAGCAGCGCCGATCAGGGAGAAGTGGAAGGCCAGATTGTCCAGGGAGGCCTTGCGCAGCCGGCTCCGGGACTCCTGAGTGGCGGCGCTGTCCTTGAGAATATCGCTGTCGGTCAGGGCGGCTGTGCCGGTGTAGTTGACCAGGTGACCCCGGCGTGCGGCGATGTTCAGCATGATCATGCCGGCGATGATCCCGAAGATCAGCCCGAAGGTGGCTGCCCCTAGGCCCAGCGAGCTGCCGTCCTGCCAGCCCAGTTCCTGGTATGCCTCCTCCATGCCGGCGGCTGTGCCGTGTCCGCCCGGCCAGGAGACCTCGAAGATGGTGGAGAACAGCGCATTGGTGTTGAAGAACGGCTGGAAGATGAAGAAGGTCATCAGCGCCGGAACCGCAATGACAGCGAAGCTGGAGAAGTAGGAGTAGAAGATATGCGGGCCTGCCTCCTTGGCGGCCTGCTTCACCCCGGGCAGCTCCTGGCCCAGCAGCATCGGGGCGAAGACGATGGCGATGAGCAGACCCGCGAGCGCCCCCCAGGTGGAATTCATGTCCTCGGGGACGACTCCGAAGGCGTGCGGGCCGAGGCTGAGGCCGAGAAGGCCTCCGATGAGTGCGGCGGGTATGAAGAACTTCCGCAGGGCCGGGATGAGCAGGCGCAGCACCACGCCGACCAGCAGCAGCAGTCCCAGGACGCTGATGGAGACCAGCAGCGAGTTGAGCAGGGCTCCGTCGATTTCCGTGATGTCAGGCATCACGACCTCCTAATGTGGGGATTCTTGCGAGTGATAGGGGTGCGAGTTCCGCGGTACGTTCCCCGTGCAGCAGCAGATGGGCAATATGCTTCGAGGCCGCCGGAAGCAGGGCCCATCCGTGCCCGGACCATCCGGCTGCTGCATAGACGTGGTCGGTGAGCGCCCCGATGAGGGGGACCTGGTCCACGGCTACCGACTCTGGCCTGCTCGCGTCGGCCTCGACCAGGGTGAGCTCACCAAGCTCTGGGAAGACTGTAGTCAGCTGCTCAATATTTCCGGTCACAGCGGTCGGGTCGAGTTCGCCTCTGCCGGTCTCAGGGTTGCGCCTGCCGCGCCATCCTCCGGAGAGCATGATGAGGCCGTCCTGGAGTATCTTGACCGACAGCGCCCTGTGGTCATGACCGGTGAGCAGGGGAACCTGGGCGGGCTCGGAGGATGTCAGGAAGAGGACCTGGGGGTAGATGGTCCACAGCGGGAGGCTGCTCCCAGCTGTTTGAGCCAGCTCGGCGACCCCGCTGTTGGCAGCCAGCAGCACGGCGCGGGAGGCGGTGAACTGCTCACCCGAGGCGCTGATCGCCGCCGCTCCTGCAGACCGGGACCGCACCTCGGCGACGGGGGCTCCTTCTGTGATGGTGGCGCCCAGCCGGCGCGCCGCAGCAGCGTAGGCGGCAGTCGTCTCCGCCTGGGAGGCCACCCCGTCCAGCGGAACATGGAGCGCCGCCCTCACCTCCGACGAAATGCCGGGAAAGGCGGACCTGACCCGCTCCTGATCCCATACCTCAGTGGGGACTCCGAAGGCCGTCTGGGCGGCAGCATGCGCCTGCGCTGAGACCAGTCCGCCGGAGACTCCGACCACCTCTCGCTCAATCAGGCTTACGCCCCCTGTGCGCTGGTAACCGGTGGGAGCCCCCAGCTGCTCAGCCAGCTGCGGCCACAGGTCGTTAGCCTCCCTCATCAGGGGAAGCTCGCGGAGATCTCTGCGGTTGGCGCGCACGCCCCGCTTGCCCGGCCCGCCTGAGGCCCCGTCTGCGATCCGCTCGGCCTCGAGCACCTGCACGGAGGCTCCGGCGGCGGCCAGATGGTAGGCCACGGCGCAGCCGTAGGCCCCGCCGCCGACGATGACGAACTCTACTGCCATACGCGCCTCCAAGAATGTGCTGTGTGCTAGAGCATAGTGCAGGAAAACCTCCAATGCATGTCAAAGGTGAAGAAAAATCTTCACTCTGTCAGAATCAAAGCATGCACAACCAGGACCCGCCAGGGCAGGCAGGAGCGCCGGATCTCAGCAGGCAGGAGCGCCGTGTCGCCACTCTGGCCGAACAAGACCCCTTCCGCTTCGCCACCAGCACGGCCGCTGAGATTGCGCGGCTGACCTCCACCAGCGAGGCCACCGTGGCACGTGCCGCCCGCAAACTCGGGTTCTCCGGAACAAAGGAGATGAAGGCCTCCTGCGCAGCACGTGTGGACAGTTCACAGAGCCTCGGCAGCGTCATCCGCACCCGCCTGGAGAACCTTCCCTCCGAGGCCTTCCAACCCCAGCAGGACGGCCCCCACGCCGCGGCGAGCGCAGTGCTCACCTCAGCCGCCGACCTGCTGATCCGGCTCAGCGACACTCTTGACCCCGCTCTGGTCTCGAACACCGCGCAAGCGTTCGTCTCAGCACGAAGGGTCAATGTCTACGGCCTCGGCACCGCCTACCGCATTGCCCAGTACTTCTGCC
This sequence comes from Nesterenkonia sp., assembly GCF_029265375.1. GTDB lineage: Bacteria > Actinomycetota > Actinomycetes > Actinomycetales > Micrococcaceae > Nesterenkonia. The sequence continues at coordinate 23,043 of NZ_JAJUJJ010000007.1, read as the reverse complement.
TGGAGCTCGAGCGGGTCGGTGTGGAGGCGCTTCCGCTGACCGGAACGGCTCATACTGCGGCAGACAGCATCCCTCGCATCGGCCCTGAGGACGAGCTGGTCATCCTGGCCCCCCTGTTCATCTTTCCCGCGGTGCAGCACTTCACCGAGGTCGCGGTGGAGCGTGCCCGGTCCGTGACCGTGCTGAGCCAGGACCGGCTTCCGCAGACCCTGGCCGGCCGCGTCCAGCACTTCCTACTGCCCAGCACCACAGCGGGGGCCGCCTCGGAGTCTGTCACCGCCTGGGCACTCTGCGACGTACTGATCGCTGAGATTGCCCGCCGCAACCCAGAGCGCGCCATCGAGACGCGGAACTACGTGCAGCAGCTGCGCGAACGCTTCTCCGCCGGCTAGGCGCTATTCCGCCCACCACCATCACGCGTTATGGAGGATCTATGAAAACTATCGTCGTCGGAGCTGGGATCGTCGGAGTCTCTGTCGCATATTCGCTGCTCAGGCGGGGGCACGACGTCGCCCTGGTCGAGGCAGAGGACGTCGCCGCCGGCACCACCTCCACCAGCTACGCCTGGATCAACAGCCATAAGAAGCACCCTAAGAGCTACCACGCGCTGAACTACGAGGGTCTCAAGCATTGGACCCATGTGGTCTCGGCACAGCATCCCGAGACGGTTATGCTGCACGGCCACGTGGAGTTCGCCGTCGAGCAGGAGCACCGGAGCACCCTGGAGCAGAGGGTGGAGCGGCTGCAGTCACTGGACTACGCTGCCCGGTGGATCACGCCGGCGGAGGCGGCGGAGCGGACACCGGTGCATATTCCCCAGGATGCGCTCGTGGCACTGTTCCCCTGGGAGGGGCATGCCTATCCCCAGCTTCTCGCCGCCTCGCGGGTGGCCGAGATGCGGCGGAGCCCGGGCTTCTCGCTGATCATCGACCCGGTGGTCTCGGTCTCCCGGACCGAGGGCAAGGTGAGTCTGCTCTCCGGCACGGAACTGCGCGGGGACGTCGTCGTTCTGGCCGTGGGCAATTCCACCACAGAGCTGGCCGCTGAGGCGGGAGTGCGGCTCCCCATGGTGCCCAAAGAGGTGGGCGGGGCCGCGTTCGGCTATCTGGCCTATGTGCGAGCACCCGGCCACAGCCTGCAGGGCCCGATCACCAGCGACCATCTCAACTTCCGTCCCAACGGTGACGACGGGCTGATCCTGCAGGCCCTGGACCTCGACCCGACTGCCAACCCCGCACTGGTGCCGGAGCCGCAGATCGGGGAGGAGCTGCTCCGCCGGCTCCACGCCCTGCTGCCCTCGGCCGAGGCGCAGCTGGAGGAGGTCCGGGTCGGCTACCGCGTCATCCCCGGCGACGGCCTGACGGTCGCCGGTCCCGCCACAGGGGAGCCGGAGAACCGGCTGTGGATTGCAGTCACACACAGCGGCGTGGTCCTGGGCCCCTGGCTGGGCGAGGCTCTGGCGGAGGAGATCAGCACCGGGCAGCAGAATCCGCTCTTCGAGGAGTTCCGGCCCACCCGCTTCGCCTCTGCGGAGCAGCTCCCGGCCTACGCCGCGCCGAGGAAGCCTGGCGATCAGTGAGTCAGCGGCGGAAGGTGGATCCCGGCCAGCATGCAGCGCACGGATCCTCCGGAGCGCTCGATGGTGGTCACATCTGCCACCGCAATCCGGCTGACTGCGCGGATCGCGGCCAGCTGGTCCTGCCGCAGCGCGTCATAGGCCGAGGCGGACAGCGCCAGCACGGGCCCGCGCGCACCGGTGAGCTGAATGACATTTCCGGCATAGCGGCGCACTTGGTGCTCCGCGATCTCGATGATGGTGCGCCCACTGGCCTCGAGCGCGGCTATGACCTCGCGGCGCTGCTCGGGCTGGCGGATCAGATCCGGGGCGACGACGGCGAGGGTCTGGCCCACGCTCATCATCACATTGGTGTGGTAGACCGGCACCCCTGCAGAGTCCACGGCGTCGAAGAGCATCGGACGCAGTCCCAGCAGGCGGCAGTACTCGGCGAAGATGCCAGGTGTCAGCCGGTGGGACCGGGATCCGTAGGCCACCCGCTGGACATGGTCGATCACCACGGAGCCGGTGCCTTCGAGGAACTCGCCGCGGCGCTCAGCCGGGCTGAGATCGATCACCTCGCTGACGTGAAACCGCTGGCGCAGATGGTCCACGACGTCGTCGCGCCGCTCCTGCCGCCGGTTGGGGGCATACATCGGGCACAGCACCACCCGCCCGTCCGGATGGGTGGTGAACCAGTTGTTGGGGAAGACGCTGTCCGGGCTGGCGCCGGTGCGGTCTTCGAACAGGGAGACCCCTACGCCTTCTGCTCGCAGCGTGTGGGCCAGCGCCCCGGCCTCGGCGTAGGCGCGTGCGGCAGCGCCGTCGTCGCCGCCGGCGGGTGCAGCGTCCTGGAAGGCGTTGTCCGCGGCGGTGAGCGGGTTGATGGTGAACCGGTGCGGCCGGACCATCACCACCTGCCGCGGCGCCTGGAGGGGTTGTGAATCCGTGGCCGGAAAGACCTCGCTCGCGGGGGATTCTGCCTGGATTGTCATCGCTCAGCCCACCGGTTTCATCGAGTTGACCAGGGAGAACAGGTCCTTCGGGTCCTCCGGATCGGCGATGAGGTCCAGATGGGCCTGCAGATCCGTGCCGGCAGTGGCATCGCGCAGGTATCGCAGGGCGGAGAAGTCGGCGATGGCGAAGCCCACAGAGTCGAAGATGGTGATCTCCTCCCGGCTGAGCCGTCCCTCTGCCTGCCCGGTGAGGACCTGCCAGAACTCCACCACCGGGAAGTCCGGAGCCATCTGCTGAATCTCGCCCTCAATCCGCGTCTGTTCGGGGTACTCGACGAAGACCCGGCCAGCGGTGAAGACCTCAGCGGCCAGCTCGGTCTTGCCGGGGCAGTCGCCGCCGACGGCATTGAGGTGGACCCCCGGACGCACGTGCTCCGCGGCGAGGATGGTGTTCTTGGCCTTGTCCGCGGTGCAGGTGGTGATGATGTCTGCGCCCTCGACCGCCTCCTCGGTGGAGACGGCGGCCACGATGCTGAAGCCCAGCGGCTCCAGATTGCGCCGCAGCTTCTCAACGGCGGCGGGATCGACGTCATAGACCCGCAGCTTCTCGATGCCCAGCACCGCGCGGAAGCCCAGCGCCTGAAACTCAGCCTGCGAACCGGCACCGATCATCGCCATGGTCTCTGAGTCCGGCCGGGCCAGATGCCGGGCGACCATCGCGGAGGTGGCGGCAGTGCGCAGCGCGGTCAGCAGCGTCATCTCAGCCAGGAACGTCGGGTAGCCGTTGTCCACATCGGCGAGCATGCCGAAGGCGGTGACGGTCTGGTAGCCGCGGGCGGGGTTGAACGGATGACCATTGACGTACTTGAAGGAGTATTCCTCATGGTCCGAGGTGGGCATCAGCTCGATGACGCCGAAGGGAGTGTGGCTGGCCACCCGCGGAATCTTGTCGAACCGCTCCCACCGCGCAAAGTCAGACTCCAGGTAGCGCACCATGCCTGACATGATCTGCTCCACGCCCTCGCGCTGGATCCACCGGGTCATGCTCGCTACGTCCACGAACTGCGTCATCTGTGCCTCCCTTGGCCGTGGGGTCTGGTTTTGAGGCCAGACTACGGTTTTCGATGTGCACCCGAAATGGCCAGAACGCTTAAATTCTGCTCAGGGACTTATCAAAGTGACTCCCTGGCCTTAGCATGATGGTCATGGAGTCTCTGAGTGACCTCGACCGGCGCCTGATTTCGGAGCTGCGCCGGGACGGTCGAGCCCCGGTAGCGGCACTGGCGCAGCGGCTCGGGGTCTCACGTGCCACGGTGACCAAACGGATCGACAAGCTCACCGCAGCCGGCGTCATCGTGGGCTTCAGCGTGCGCATCCGGGACCCGCGGGAGGTCGGGGAGGTCCGGGCGATCAGCTGCATCGAGCTCTTCGGCCGGCCCACCAGTCACGTCATCGCCGAGCTGCGCGGCTATCCGGAGATCACCGCGCTGCACACCACCAACGGCGCATGGGACTTGGTGGCTGAGATCAGCTGCACCGATCTGCAGGAGTTCGACTCCCTGCTGACCCGGCTGCGCGGCGTCAAGGGAGTGATGAACTCGGAGACCAGCCTGCTGCTCAGCTCGGTGGTGCGCTGACCAGCAGCGGAGTCCCGGCGCACGGCACTCTCAGCTGCGGGTGAGCCTGCGGGAGATCTCGGCAGCTGCCCGAGTCATCAGCGGCACCGCATGGCGGACGAAGGCGTCGTCCATGCGAGCTGTGGGACCCGAGATGGACAGCCCCATCCGTGTGGGCCCCTGCGGCAGCGCAACCGCAAGGCACCGGACCCCAAGCTCCTGCTCCTCGTCGTCGAGGGCGTAGCCCTGCGCGGCGATGACCGGCAGCTGCTCCAGCAGCGCCTCGGGTTTTGTCAGCGTCTTCGGCGTCATCGCCGGCATACCGGTGGCCATGAGCACCTCCCGGGCCCGCTCAGCAGGCATCGTCGCCAGCATGGCCTTGCCTACGCCTGTGGAGTGCATATAGGCGCGTCGGCCCACTTCGGTGAACATGCGCATCGAATGCGGAGAGGGCGCCTGGGCGATGTAGACGACCATCTCCGACTCCATGGCAGCCATATTCACGCTCTCCCCCAGCTCCGCCACCAGTGACTGCATCTGCGGCACGGCCAAGCCGCCGAGCTGGCGGGTCGCGCCTTCGCCCAGAGGCACCAGGTTCGCGCCCAATGCATAGCGCCTCTCCGCCGTCTGGCGCACCATGCCCAGACCGATCAGGGTGTGCAGCAGCCGGTGCACTGTGGGCCCGGCCAGCCCGGAGGCGGACTTCAGCTCCCCGGCCGAGGCGCTGCCGCCCAGCTTGACCAAGCAGTCCAGCAGCGCGAAGGCCCGCTCCACCACCTGGACACGCTGGGACCCCCTCGGAGAGTCCGTATTGCGGACTTCTTCTTTCACACTGCGGATTCTATGGCATAGAAAGGAAGCAGCAACCCCCACCGTGAGGAGCCTGCCATGAGCATCACATACTCTGCCCCCTATGACGTTCCCGGCACCGACGCCGTCCTCACCGAGGAGGCTCTGGCGTTCGTCGAGGAGCTGCATGTCCGCTTCGCCGATACCCGCAATGAGCTGCTCAACGCCCGGGAGACTGCACAGGCTGAGGCCGCCGCCTCCGGGCGACTGGACTTTCCGGAAGAGACCCAGCAGGTGCGCGAGGGCGACTGGCGAGTGGCCGAGGCGCCGGCCTCGCTGCAGGACCGCCGCGTGGAGATCACCGGTCCGCCGGCCCCGGCGAAGATGGCCATCAACGCGCTGAACTCCGGCGCCAAGGTGTGGCTGGCCTGCCTGGAGGATGCGCTCTCCCCCAGCTGGCGCAATCTGGTGGAGGCGCAGAAGAACCTCCACGACGCCGCCCGCCGGACTCTGTCCTTCACCTCCCCGGAGGGCAAGGAGTACTCGCTGCGTGAGGACGTGCAGCTGCCGACCGTCGTCGTGCGTCCCCGCGGTTGGCACCTGCCGGAGAAGAACATCACCATCGATGGTCAGCCGACCATCGGCTCCCTGGTGGACTTCGGCCTGCACTTCTTCCACAACGCGAAGGTGCTGCACGAGCAGGGCGAGGGTCCCTTCTACTATCTGGCGAAGCTGGAGCACTACCGGGAGGCCCGGCTTTGGAATGAGGTGTTCAGCTTCGCCGAGGAGCGGCTGGGCATCCCGCACGGCACTGTACGGGCGACGGTGCTGATCGAGACCATCCCGGCGGCCTTCCAGATGGAGGAGATCCTCTACGAGCTGCGCGAGCACGCCTCAGGGCTCAACGCCGGGCGCTGGGACTATCTGTTCAGCATCATCAAGTACTTCCGCGCCTCGGGCGAGCAGTTTGTGCTGCCCGACCGTGCACAGGTGGGCATGACCCAGCCCTTTATGCGGGCCTACACCGAGCTGCTGGTGAAGACCTGCCACAAGCGCGAGGCCTTTGCCATCGGCGGGATGGCCGCGTTCATCCCGAACCGGCGCGACCCCGAGGTGACCCAGAAGGCGATCGAGAAGGTGCGCGAGGACAAGTCGCGCGAGGCCAATGACGGCTACGACGGCTCGTGGGTGGCTCACCCGGACCTGGTGGAGCTGTGCGCTGAGGAGTTCACCAAGGTTCTGGGCGAGAAGCCCAACCAGGTGGACCGCAAGCGCGACGACGTCTCGGTGACCGCTTCAGACCTGCTGAACATCGGGGCCGCCGAGGGCGAGGTCACTGAACAGGGTGTGCGCACCAACCTCTACGTCGGGGTCTACTACACAGCCGTGTGGCTCTCCGGCAATGGGGCGGTGGCCATCCACAACCTGATGGAGGATGCCGCCACCGCCGAGATCTCCCGCTCTCAGGTCTGGCAGCAGATTCACAACGCCACCGTCACCGCAGACACCGGCGAGACCATCACCGCAGAGCTGGTGGAGCGGCTGCTCGAGGAGGAGGTCGGGCGGCTGCGAAGCGATATCGGCGACGAGGAGATGTTCACCCGCTACTTCGAGCCGGCCGCGAAGATCGTCAAGGATCTGGTGCTGAACCAGCAGGAGTACAAGGACTTCCTCACGCTGCCGGCATACGAGATTCTGCAGTAGCACACCCAGTCGCCCGGCTGTGATGCGGTCGGCGGTGCGGGGCGCACAAGACCCGCTGCCGCCGGCCGCATCGGCGTCTCAGAGGCCGTGCTCTTTGAAGAGGCGCTCATCGGGGTCGGTGAGTGACTCCTCCAGCAGCCATCGGTTGGTCCGCAGCGCCTGCAGATCCTTCGCCACCGCCCTGTCGCGGGTCTTGGCCACGGCTTCGGCGAGCAGACCCACCTGAGCTTTGAACTCCTCTGCGTGGCGGGGCTTGGCCGAATCCGGAAGCGAGATGAACAGCTCCAGGGTCTGCGGCAGGTGCTCAGTGATGGTGCGGTGCACGGCGTCCTGCTGCTCAGGGGCCCGCGCGAGGGTCTCCCATCTGTCCACGATCTCCTGCAGGCCCACCACGATCATGCGCAGCTGTCCGTGGGTGGAGGGCGGCAGCTGGTTGGGGCGGTTGCGCACCGTTGCGTCGATTTCCTCCAGGTGGGACTTCAGCGTCGCCTGGGTGGATGTCAGCTCTGCGGCTCTGCGCTGCAGGCTCAGCTCTCGCCCGGACATCATCCCGTAGGTTCCTGCGCCGGCGGCTCCTCCGACCACCAGGCCCGCGGCAACGGCCCATGGATTCGGCAGCATGAGCACCAGCAGAATGACGAACCCGATGAGGAACGCAGCCGCGGCAACCGACCACTTCAGCCGCTGCCGGCGCGTCTCATCCGGGGAGGAGCCCATAGGGTGCACGCAGTATGTCCTCTCGTCGTCGTGTCAGGCCATAAGCCTAAACAGGAAACGTGGACATCTGCTCCACAGACCCTCACCCTGCCGGGAGACCGACGGGGGCCCTATGGATGGGTCCGCTGCGCCGGCTCAGCGGCAGGCCGCTGCCCCCATGGCGGTGGGCGACGATCTCAGCCCCGATGCTCAGCGCCGTCTCCGCAGGGGTGCGGCCGCCCAGGTCCAGTCCGATGGGGCTGGCGAGTCGGGCCAGCTGCTCCTCACTCAGACCGGCCTCACGCAGCCGCTGCAACCTGTCCCGGTGGGTGCGCCGGGAGCCCATCACACCGATGTATCCCACAGCCGGTCCGTTCAGCGCCTCCTGGAGGACCGGCACATCGACGGTGGGTTCGTGGGTGAGCACACATATGACGGTGCGCTCGTTGACCCGCCCGGCCTGCTTCTCCTGGCGCAGGTAGTCGTCGGGCCACTGCACCACCACCTCGTCGGCGGCGGGGAACCGCTGAGCGGTGGCGAACACGGGCCGGGCATCGCAGACGGTGACGCGGTAGCCCAGAAAGGATCCGATCTGCGCCACAGAGGCGGCAAAATCGATGGCCCCGAAGATCAGCATCCGGTCGGGTGCGGCAAAGCTGGAGACGAAGATCCGCTGACCGGCCCCCTGCCGCTGGCCTGCAGGCCCGTACTCGAGGATGCCGCTCCGCCCGGTGCGCAGCATGGCGCGCATATCCTCCGCTGCGGCCGCCTCGGCACGGCGGTCGGCCCAGCCGAGCACGGGCTCGGCCCCCGGGCGGTGGTCATCGCCGGGGCTGCACCCCGGGGAGGCAGGCTCCGGCAGACGCACTGCGGTGCGGCGACCCACCTGGGCGTGGTCGGGGTGGTCCACTACGGTGGCCACCCCCACCGGCCGGCCGGCCTGAACGTCGTCGAGAATGTCGCCGAGTTCGGGGAACTCTGCGGCGGTGATGCGCTCGATGAACACCTCGAGTGTGCCTCCGCAGGTCAGCCCCACGGCGAAGGCGTCCCCATCGGTGATCCCGTAGCGCTCCAGCCGGGGGGCGCCGGTGGCCAGTACCTCCTGTGCGCTGGTGTAGACCGCGCTCTCCACGCAGCCTCCCGAGACTGATCCCAGGACCTCGCCCCGGCCGGTGATGAGCATCGCCGCTCCGGGCTCCCGCGGCGCCGAGCGGAAGGTGGAGACCACCGTCGCCAGGGCCACCGGCTGGTCGGCCTCCCACTGCTGACGCAGCTGACTGGCTACTTCACGCATCAGTTGTCTCCTTCACCGACTCAGCTCAGGCAGTCTTGTTCTGCGCTGCGGCCTGGGGTTCCCAAAAGTGCCGGGGCTCCAGCAGCAACGATGCCAGCACGCCGCCGACCAGCGCCCAGAACGGCGCAGAGATATTGAACAGGGTCACTCCGCTCATGGCGATCACCAGCGCGAAGAACGGGCCGAACTGCAGGCCGCCGTCGGGGAAGCTCGCGCGGAAGGACCGGACCAGCACCCCGATCATCGCCAGGCCTGCCACGGTGGCGGTCAGCTCGGCCGGCATGACCGTCACCAACGCCACCGTCACACCCGCGAACACTCCAAAGAGCCCGAAGAGGACACCGTTGACCACTGTGGCGGCATAGCGGCCGGCGCGGTCCTCTCCAGCCTGGTCGGAGGAGCAGATCGCCGTCATCGGACCGGCGATATTGGCATTGTGTCCGCCGAACAGCGGCGCCAGCAGGCCACCGAAGCCGCTGATGATGGTCATGACGTTGAACGGGGGCTTATACCGCTCGGCCATCAGCACGCCCATGGCCTGAGCATTCTCGGCACCGATGACCAGCAGCGCCAGCGGAATCGCCACCGCCAGCACCGCGCCCAGGTCGAAGGAGGGCGCGATCAGCTGCGGCGCGGTCAGCCCCAAGCCGCCCTCCAGGGTGCCGAAGCTTCCCATCAGACCGGCGGCGATCAGTCCCAGCACCAAGGCGCCCACCACCCCGGGGACCGCCGGGAGGAAGCGGCTGAGCAGCACGAAACCCAGCAGCGCCGCGCCTGCCACCACGGGCGCGGCGGCCGCGGAGTTGACGATCTCGATGCCGAACCGGATCAGCGCCCCGGCGATCATCGCCATCACGATGGGGAACGGGATCCATTGGACCACTCTGCGCACCAGGCCGGTGACCCCGACCAGCAGCACCAGAAGCCCCGCCAGCAGGAAAGCGCCGACCATCTCCGGGAAGCTGTAGTTCGGCAGCGCTGCAGTCACCAGGGCGGCTCCGGGGATGGAGAAGGCTCCGGTGATCGGCTGCTTGTAGTGCAGCGCGAGCACGATGGAGATCAGCCCGCCGAAGACGTAGATGCCGAAGATCCAGGAGGCGGTCAGTCCGGGGGACAGTCCAGCCTCGTGGGCCCCGTTGATCACGATCAGCGCAGGTCCGGTGCAGCCGAAGATGGCGGCCACCAGACCGGCGCCGATGGTCGCCGGGTTCAAGTTTCCCCAGAGGTCGCGCACACCGGCGCGGAACCCTGGCCCCCTTTCCACCAGGTGCGTGGTGTCTGCTGTCTCAGCGCTGCGGGGAGTGTCGGGGACTGTCATGGGGGCCACCTTCTTCGGTCAGGGAGGACTCATCCTGGGTTTCGGTATCGGATTGGGGTCACTGGGGTGCGGTCTCGCGGGTCTCGTATTCCCCGGCCACCAGCTTGCGGCGCAGAATCTTGCCGACGGGGGACTTGGGGATGGCAGTGACGATCTGGATCTGCTTGGGCCGCTTATAGGGCGAGAGCTGCGCCTCGGTGCGGATCCAGGAGGCGATGGCCTCGGTCAGCTCGGCGGGGTCCTTGGTCTCGTCCTGGGGAACGATGAAGGCGGTGACGGCCTGCCCCCATTTCTCGTCCGGCAGGCCGACGACGGTCACCTCGGCGATCTCCGGGTGGTGGGAGAGCACATCTTCGACCTCCACGGGGTGCACGTTCTCGCCGCCGGTGATGATCATGTCGTCGACCCGGCCGTCGACCCAGAGGTCGCCGTCCTCGTCGAGGTGTCCCAGGTCGCCGGTGTGGTACCAGCCCTCGCGCAGGGACTTGGTATCGGCGTCGGGACGGTTCCAGTAGCCCTGGAAGGACTCATCCGAGTCCAGGCTCGCGACGATCTCGCCCACTTCCCCCACCGGCAGCTGCTGGTGGCCGCTCTGGGTCTGCGGGTCGACCACCATCAGGCGGGAATGCAGTCCGGCCCGCCCGGCGCAGCCCGGCTTGGCTGTGGCATCCTCGGCGATGGAGAAGGTGTAGACCTCACTGGATCCGTAGTGGTTGACGAAGACCGTCGGGTCCAGCTCCCGGGTGAGTCGCTGGCAGAGTGCAGAGGTCATGGGCGCCCCGGCGAAGGCCAGTTTCCGCACGGAGGGGGCGATGCGGCTGAGCTGACCGGTCTGAGCCAGCGCCCAGTAGGCGGTGGGCACCAGGTAGAGCGCGCTGATCTGCTCCGCGGCAATCAGCTCGATGGCGCGGCGAGCGTCATAGGCCGGAAGCTCCACGAATTTGCCCCCGATGACGACCATGGACAGCAGTGAGCGCAGGCCCATGGTGTGATACATCGGCATCGCGCCCAAGGTGGACTCCCCATAGGCGTACTGGCACTGCATCACATGGGCGGTGGAGGCGGCGTACTCATTGCGCTGGGTGCGCGGCACCCCTTTGGGCCGGCCCGTGGTGCCGGAGGTGTAGAGCATCACGCTGGGATCGGATTCGGCCACCTCGACCCCGGGGGCGGAGGTATCGGCCGCCGCGACGGTCTCCTCAAAGTCTTCGGCCCCCTGAACTGGGCGGGAACCGGCGTGCAGCACCCGCGGCCGGTGGCTGCTGCTGCTCAGCGCCTCGCCGGCCACCTCAGCGGCGTAATCGTCAGTGATCACCACCGCGGGTTCGGCGTCGTCGAGGCAGTAGGCCAGCTCGGCGGCGGAGAGGCGGATGTTCAGCGGGGTGGACATCACGCCCAGCTTCTGCAGCGCCAGGTGGGTGGAGGCCATCACCTCCGTGTTCGCCAGGAAGGTGGCGATGCGGTCGCCGCGGGTGACCCCGGCGGAGGCGAGCGCCTGGGCGATCTGATTGGTGCGCTCGTCCCACTGGCGGTAGGTCATACGGCGCTCTCCGGCGAAGCCGGTCCGCTCCGGGAAGCGGGCTGCCGTCCATTCCAAGGTGCGGCCTAACTGCATGTCATCTCCTTCTCAGGCGGTCCACGAGCGATTGTGCGCGCTGGGACATCAGGCGGGTGAACATCGCCACGGCGCTCGGTGCCTGGGCCTGGGTCGGCTCCTCGCCGCGGGCGGTGGCATCGAGGGCTTGGGTGAACTGGGCGAACATATCAGCGCTGACATCGCCGGCCAGTGAGCGTCCCATCTGAGCGATCTTGCCGACCATGAACAGTTCGGCGTCGGCCGAGAGCAGGCTGCCGCCCTCGTGCGGCTTGGCCGCCAAGGCGACCCCGGCCTGCACACTGCCTCCGGCGGCGTCCTCGGCCTGGGCGACTGCGCGGATGGAGCGGTTCTGCTCATCGCGTTCGGTGACGTGGATATCGCCGACGAAGGAGAGCTTCACCGGTCCCAGTGCGACGCGTATCCGGCCCAGATAGCGGTCATTGCCGAAGTCTTCGACCAGCTCGGCCCCGGGCAGGCAGCGGGCCACCCGGTCGGTGTCCTGCAGCACCTCCCAGATCTCCTCCGGGGTGGCCTGGACGTGCTCCTCCACGCTGACGGTGACGGTCGGCTGGGAGCTGGGCAGGGTGATCTCGGCCGGACCCCGGCTCTGCAGCTCGTCCTCTGCGCTGGAACCGGGTCCGCCGGTGCTGCTGCGCGGCAGCAGCTGGCCGGTTCCGCAGTTGCGCGGGGCCGGCACGCCCTCGGGATTCTGCTGGGCGACGTCGGAGACGGCGTCCATGATGTGCCGGTAGCCGGTGCAGCGGCACAGTACCCCGGACATCTTCTCCGGCAGTTCGTCCTGGGCGACGCCTGGCTCGTGGTCAAGCAGGTCGTAGGCGCTCATCAGCATTCCCGGGGTGCAGAAGCCGCACTGCAGAGCGTGGTGGCGACTGAAGGACTCCTGCAGCGGATGCAGGTCGTCGGGCTTGCCCAGTCCCTCGACGGTCATGATCTCGGCGCCTTCGAGCTGGCAGGCCAGCAGCAGGCAGGCGCGGGCGGCATCGCCGTCGACGATGACTGTGCACATCCCGCACACCCCGTGCTCGCAGCCGATATGCGTGCCGGTCAGGCCCAAGTGGTCGCGCAGCGCATCGGAGAGCGTGACCCGGGGGGCGACGTCCACCTCGGCGGGTCGGCCGTTGACGGTGAAGGAGACGCGGAGAGTCTCCTCGGCCTCGACGCGCAGCACCTGCTGCCGGTCTTCGGCTGCGCCTGGGTCCTGGCGCCAGCTGCTCAGTCGGCTCTTCAGGGCGTTCAGGGGCGCAGCTGTGGGGCTCATGCGTGGGTTCTCCTCCTGCTGTCGGTCCAGGCCCGCACCAGCGCTCGGGTGCCCAGCACCCGCATGAGGCGGCGGCGGTACTGCTGTGAGGCGTGGGCGTCCGAGGCGGTGACCACCTCCGCGGCGATCTGGTCCACGGCCTCGGCCAGGGTGGTGGTGAGGGCCTTCTCATCGGCCCCGTGCTGGCTGACCGCCTGCGCCATAGGGACGGTGAGGTCACGGTGCTGGGCCCGGTCGGCCACCCCGAATCCCACCAGCGCCGCCTCGGTGACTGCATCACCGTCGCGGCGCACACGCGCGGCGGCGCCGGCCAGGGCGAAATCGCCGTGGCGACGGGCCAGCTCCTCGAAGCCGAAGCCCTCTCCCGCCCTGGGGGTCGGAACGGTGACCGAGGTGACCAGCTCCGCGGGGGCAAGCACAGTGGACATCGCGCCGGTGAAGAACTCTGCCGCCGGGACGCGTCGCCGTCCTTCGGGCCCGACCACGGTCAGCGTCGCGTCCAGGCACAGCGCCACCGCGGGCAGCTCAGCGGAGGGGTCGGCATGCGCCAGCGAGCCGCAGACGGTCCCGCGGCTGCGGATCTCCCGGTGGCCCACCCACGGCAGGGCGCGCCCCACCAGCGGGACCCGGCGGGCCAGCTCGCGCTCAACTCTTCGCTGCCGCACGGCTGCGCCGATGCGCACGGTGCCGACGTCGTCCTGCAGTTCGGCCAGCTCCCTCACTCGGGTGATGTCCACCAGGGTCTTAGGGCGACCCAGACGCATGGCCAGGACCGGCAGCAGGGACTGCCCACCGGCGATCACTTTGCCGCCTCCGGTGCTCTCAGCGCGCTCCAGCTCGGCGACGACGTCGTCGAGCCTGGTGGGACGCACGTAGGAGAAGGGCGCAGCTTTCACGTCAGCGACCCTCGAAGCGGGGCTTGCGCTTCTCGGTGAACGCCGCCACGCCTTCGGCGAAGTCGTGGGTGGCGCGCAGCATGGCGTAGGACTTCCGCTCCAGTTCGATGCCGGAGTACAGCGGGGCGTCGATTCCGCGGTCCAGCACCTCCTTGACCGTGCGCAGCGCAACTGGGGAGTACCCCAGCAGGGCGGAGAGCACACGCTCGACCTCGGCCTCCAAGCCCTCGGCGTCGTCGCTGACCGAGGCGACGATGCCCCAGTCCAGAGCCTGCTGCGCTTTGATCCGCTCAGCGGTCATCACGTGGTACTTTGCGCGGGAGAGGCCGATGAGCCGGGCCAGGCGCTGGGTTCCTCCGGAACCGGGGATCATGCCCAGGCGCATCTCCGGCAGGGCGAACTCGGTGCGGCTGGTGGCCAGCCGGATGTCGGTGGCCAGGGCCAGTTCGAATCCGACGCCGAAGCAGTAGCCGTCCACGGCGGTGATCACCGGCTTCGGTGAGCGGGCCGGCGCGGTGATGTCCTGACCGAGATCGGTCAGATCATAGGGCTCAACCTCCATGAATCCGGCGATGTCTCCGCCGGAGGTGAAGTGCTCACCTTCGCCGCGGATCACCACCGCCTGGATGTCATCGTCCTGGTCGATCTCCGCGAAGCGCTCCGCCATCAGGCTGCGGGTCTCCATGGTGATGATGTTGAACCGCCCGTGGTTCAGTGTGAGATTGGCGACTCGGCCGTCGTGGCTGCGTTCGAGCCGGATCTCTCCGCCGGTGAGGGGCATATATCTTCTCCTTCAGTGTTGGGCAGTCTTCTGGTCTTCGGAGCCGCTGAGCAGGTCATGGATGACATTGCCGTGCAGCGGAAGCGAGGTGATCTCAATGCGATGGGCCGAGAGAGCGTCCTCCACGGCGCTGGCCACCGCGGCGGGGAAGCTCATACTGCTGCCTTCCCCGGAGCCCTTGGCGCCGAGCTTGGTCACCGGTGAGGGGGTGACCACCCGGTCTCCGGTGAGCGGGAAGTCGGCCTCTGCGGAGGTCGGCACCAGGTAGTCCATGAATGTGGAGGTCGGCTGGCCGCTCTGGTCGTAGGCCATCTCCTCATAGAGGGCTCCGCCGAGTCCGTGCACCATGGCGCCGTGGACCTGCCCTTCGATCAGCAGCGGGTTCAGCACGGTGCCGGCGTCGTGGACCGCATTGACCTGCTCGATGGAGATCTCATAGGTGTCTGGGTCGATGCGCACCTGGACCACCTCGGCCACGAAGCCGTAGCACAGGGACGAGTTGATCTGATCGGTGCGGGAGGCTGCGGTGGACTGCGGAGGGGTGAAGGCGGCCTCCGCGTAGAGCTGCGCGTCGATGCCGTCCGGCAGGGAGCCGGGGTCCCAGTGGACCAGACCGGCCGCGTGCCGAAATGCGACCGAACGCTGGGGATGCTCAGCCACCCGGACCGTGCCCTCGGCGAGCTCGAGATCCTGCGGCGATGCTTCCAGCAGCACTCCGGCGGCCACTTTGATGGTCTCAGCCACCCGGTCGGCGGCCTCCACCAGGGCGGAGGTCAGCAGCGGGGAGAACCGGGAGGAGTAGCTGCCGGAGGTCACCGTCCACGGCGTGCTGTCGGTGTCCATATCCACTTTGGGCACCACGCTCGCCAGCGGCAGGCCCAGCCGGTCGGCCACCACCTGGCGGGCCACCGTGGCATGACCCTGCCCCTGCGGGACAGTGCCCAGCAGCACCGAGACGGTTCCGAACGGGTCCACCGAGACCCGCACATGCTCAGTGGAGCCGGACTTATCCCTGCCCGGGGGCCGCTCCTCAGCCGGAGTGGCCAGGCCGACGTAGCCGATATTGGTCGCTGAGGGCTCTACGGCCAGGGCGATGCCGGTGCCGACGAGCTCGCCGCGGCTGCGGGCCTCCTCCTGCCGGGCGCGCAGCTGCTGATACTGGCTGGACTCCACCACCTTGGCCACCGCCTGCTCGTAGTCCCCGGAGTCGTAGATGCCGCCGGTGGGGGTGGCGTAGGGGAAGGCGGAGGAGGGCACCAGATTGCGGCGACGCAGCTCGACGGGGTCTTCCCCGAGGGTGCGGGCGATCTTGTCCATCAGCCGCTCCAGGCCGAAGTAGAGCTGCTGACCGCCGAAGCCGCGGTTGAGTCCAGTGGGCGCCTTATTGGTGACTACTGCCCGCGAGCGCAGCCGCACGTTCTGAATCCGGTAGGCGCCGGTGATATTGCCGAAGCAGCGGTAGAGGGTGGCCGGCTCCGGGGGACGCAGATAGGCGCCGACGTTCTCCCGGAAGTCGACGTCGAGGGCTTCGACCATGCCCGACTCACTGACCGCGGCGGAGAAGCGCATCACCCGGTCTGAGCCGGCCGAGGAGGCGAGCAGGTGCTCGATCCGGTCCTCGGTCCAGCGCACCGGGCGACCGGCGTACTTGCTGGCGACCGCCATCAGCGCCACATAGGGGTAGATCCCGGCCTTGATGCCGAAGCTGCCCCCATTGTCCTGGGGAATGATCAGCCGCAGCTGCGCGGTCCCGATGCCCAGGGCCCCGGCCAGCACCGGAACCATGGAGAAGGGTCCGTGGAAGTTCGACCAGGCGGTGACCTGCGGCCCGTCCGCCTCCTCCCGCCACTCGGAGATCACCGAGTAGCACTCCATGGGCGTGGAGGAGTAGCGCGGGAAGCTGTATTCGCCGCTGACCACGTGGGCTGCGCCGTCGAAGGCCGCCTCGACGTCGCCGAAGGTGAAGAGCCGGTCGCTTGCCACATTGCTCTCAGCAGTGTCGTGCAGCAGCGGGGCATCCTCACGCTCGGCCTCGGCAGTGTCGACCACCGCAGGCAGCAGCTCATAGTCGATGTGCACCAGCTCGGCCGCGTCCTCTGCGGTGTAGCGGTCAGTAGCCACCACCACCGCCACCGGTTCGCCGACGAAGCGGACCTTATCGGTGCCGGTGGGGTAGTACGGCATCGGGGTCTTCAGCGACAGCGGGAAGGGCCGGAGGGTTTCGAGGACCTCCTCGGGGCCGATGACGGCGGCCACGCCGGGGTGCTGCCGTGCTCGCTCCAGGTCGACTTCGCGGATGCGGGCGTGCGGATGCGGGCTGCGCACCACTGCGGCGACCAGAGTGCCCGGGACCGGGTCCAGGTCGTCCAGGAACCTCCCCCGGCCGGTCACCAGCGCCGGGTCCTCCACGCGCGCCAGGGCCTGACCCACGTAGTTGCCGCTTCCGCTCTGCGCCACTTCCGCTCCCTTGCGAGATGCTCCACCGCCCGCACACTCTGATACGGACGTTATGTTTCATACTATGTGACCTAACATACATAGCGTCGCGGTGCCGCGCAACTGCCTGAACCGCCTGCGGCAACGAGGTGAGAGAATGAGCAGTTATGGTTCGACTGACGACGACGTCCTATGTGGTGCTGGGGCTGCTGGGCCTGCGCGGACCCTCGACGTCCTATGACCTCAAACGGGCGGTGGGTCATTCGGTCGGGTACTTCTGGCCTTTTCCCCACGCCCAGCTCTACTCCGAGCCACGCCGCCTGGCCGAAGCGGGGCTGCTGGATGTGACCACGGAGAACGGCGGCCGCCGCCGGCAGACCTTCTCGCTGACCGAGGAGGGCCGGCGCGCCCTGCAGGAGTGGTTGGCCGTACCGGAGACGGAGCCGATGCAGGTGCGCGACGTCGCCGAGCTGAAGCTGTTCTTCTCCGAACTCGCCTCCGATGAGGACATCCTCTCTCTGGCGCGCGAGCAGGTGCGGCAGCACCAGGAACGCCTGACCACCTATGAATCCATGCAGGAGCGCTTCGGCTCCGTGGACTCCTTGGCCTCCCGACTGATCCCCCTGGAGCTGGGCATAGCGATGGAACGTGCCGCCCTGGAATTCTGGCAGAACCTGGCGGCCCGGATGGAGCAGCCCGATCAGCCCAGGGGGGCTGCTGAGTGAGTTTTGTGGGGCTGGTGCTGGCCGCAGGCGCTGGGCGGCGCATGGGCCGGCCGAAGGCTCTGCTGCGCGATGAGGCAGGAACTCCCTGGGTGAGGATCGCTGCCGATCTGCTCAGCGCAGCCGGCGCTGACGAGGTGCTGGTGATGCTCGGCGCCCAGGCCGAGCAGGCCGCTGACCTGGTTCCCGACGGTGCGCAGCCGGTGGTCGTCCCAGACTGGGAGGAGGGGATCTCGGCATCGGTGGGGGCCGGGCTGCAGGCCGCCCAGCGCCGGGCCGCCGCATCGGGCGCACAGCCGTGCGGGGCGCTGATCACCCTGGTCGACCTTCCGCGCATGGTCCCGGAGGCGGTGGCCCGGGTGCTGGCCCAGCCGCTCTCGCCTGCTGACCTGCGCCGGGCCAGCTACGGCGGGAGACCGGGCCATCCGGTGTTCATCGGCCGGGATCATTGGGCGGAGCTGTCCGGCCAGCTGCGTGCCGATATCGGGGCGCGGGAGTATCTGCGGCGCCATGGGGTCGCGCATGTGGACTGCACGGATCTCCCCGGCGGTGATGACATCGACTCGCTGCCGCTGCCCGGGGCTGACGCTGCCGGAGGCTGAACCGCTGCGGTCTACAGGCCGACCCACTCCCGTGTGCCGTCGGTGAAGAACTGCTCCTTCCAGATGGGCACGCGCTGCTTGATCTGCTCGACCAGCTCGGCGCAGGCAGCGAAGGCTTCGGCCCGGTGTGCCGAGGCCGCGGCCGCCACCAGCGCGTGATCGCCCAGAGTCAGCTGCCCGATGCGATGTTCGGCCCAGAGCCGGACGTGCGGATGGGCTGCGGCCACCTCAGCCGCCGTCTGCTCCAATACCGCGGCGGCGCTGGGATGTGCGGTGTAGTCAAGGCGCTCCACCTGCCGGCCCTGATCATGGTTGCGCACCACTCCGCAGAACACGACGACGGCGCCCTCGTGCGCCGTCGCGGTCTCCTGCTCCGCCCGAGCCGGGTCCAGTGGGCGGTCACAGATGCCGGTGTGCACCACCGTGCCGGACTCCTGGTCGGGTTCGGTCGATGCGGTCCGCTGCGCGGACTCAAGCGCTGCCGATTCCTGCGTCCGCTCCGATGCCCCGGACCGCTGCCGGATGTCAGCCGTGTGGTGGCCGCGGTCCCCTGCGAGCTGATCACACAGATGCGGCAGCATCTCAGCCAGCACGGCCATCCCCTGGGTGACGGCTGTGGGCGATCCCGGGAGGTTGACGACCACCGTGGAGCCTGCCACTCCGGCCACGCCGCGGCTGAGCGCGGCCAGCGCCGTCTGGCTTCGGCCCTCGCTGCGCAGCGCCTCTGTGATCCCGGGGAGCCGGATGTCCAGCAGCGGCTCAGTGAATTCCGGGGTGCGGTCGTCCGCAGTGACTCCGGTGCCTCCGGAGGTGATGATCACTGCGGGGGGATCCTCCTCCAGCAGCTGGCGCAGGGCGTCTCCAACGGCCTCGCCGTCGGGAACGATCACCGGCTCGCGCACGGTGAATCCGGCCCGCTCGGCGGCATCGGCGATGAGCGGGGCGGACTTGTCGGCCCGCGTGCCGGCGGCCGCGCGGGTGGACACGATCACCGGCGTCAGACTGCACGGCGCACCCATGTGCCGCTCCTTCCTCCGGATTTGGCCAGCACCTGCTGGTCGGTGATGACTGCGCTGCGGTCCACGGCTTTGATCATGTCGTACAGGGTCAGGGCGGCCACCGAGGCGGCGGTCAGCGCCTCCATCTCCACTCCGGTCCGCCCGGTGGTGCGCACTTCGGCTGTGATCAGCGCATTGCCCGGGGCTGGGGCGTCGAGCTGAACCTCCACGCTGACTTTGCTGATCGGCAGCGGGTGGCACAGCGGCACCAGTTCAGGGGTCTTCTTCGCCGCCATGATTCCGGCGATCCGGGCGGTGGACAGCGCATCGGACTTCGGCAGGTCATCGGCGGCCAGCAGCCGGGTCACCTCCTCGGTGGTGATCAGCACCGCCTGCGCTGAGGCGGTGCGCACTGTCACCGACTTCTGGGAGACATCAACCATATGTGCGCTGCCGTCGTCGTTCAGGTGGGTCAGTGAGGTCTTGCGGGAGCCGTCGTCTGCCATTCCCCCAGATTAGAGCACGATGGCGGGGCGGAGGCTTCCCTCCGGCACGTGGGTATCGTCGTCGCTCAGCTCCAGCAGGGCGTCGGCCGCGGCCAGGTGGCCCAGCAGATGAGACCCTGGGCCGCCGACCAGCTCCGCCCGGTGGGCGTCTTCACCGACGTCGACCAGACGCACTCGGCGGTACTGCCGGAGTCCCGCCGGGGAGTCCACCGGCTCGGTCAGGCGCGCGCGGACCCGTTGGGGGGCGGGGCAGGCGGGGTCGAGCGCTGCCAGTGCCGGTCGGAGCAGGGTCTGCAGGCTGACGGCGGCGCTGACCGGGTTGCCGGGCAGGGCGACGACGGCCGGCACGGCGGAATCCGGGGCGTGCGAGGGCACGGTTTCTGCAAGCGAGGTCGGCGGGGGCGCCGCGGTCTGCAGGCGCCCGGCTCCCTGGGGCCCGCCGGGCTGCTGGGCTACGGGCCCGAACCTGATGCCGCGAGGCTGCAGCGCCTGGCGCACCACCTCAAAGGCGCCGGCGCTGACTCCTCCGGCGGTGATCAGCAGGTGCGGCCGGTGTTCGTCCAGCAGTCGGTCCAGGGCGGCGAGAAAGTCTTCCGGGTCGTCGGTGGAGGCCTGAGCCGTCGTCGTCCGGTGGCCCCATCCGGCGCAGACCGCCGCGATCATCGGCGCATTGGCGTCATAGATCTGGCCCGGCCCCAGGGCGGCGCCGGCGGGCCGGATCTCTTCGCCGGTGGAGAGCACCAGGGTGCGCAGCTGCTCCCAGACACGAATCTCGGCGATTCCGCAGCCGGCCAGCAGGCCGATCCGCCTCGGGGTGAGCAGGTCGCCGGGCCGGAGCAGCTGCTGACCGGCTCGCACATCCGAGCCGGCAGGGCGGATGAAGCGCCCGGGCGTCAGATCGCCTGGCTGGAGGTCGGAGAACTGCACCGTCGCCCCGGGACGCCCCGCTGAGTTCAGGTGCGCGAAGCCGTCCCTGGTCCGCTCCACCGGTACCACCATGTCTGCGCCTGCGGGGATCTCAGAGCCTGTCATCACCGCCGCGGCGGCTCCTTGCGGCAGCGCAGGGGCCGCGGCGCCGGCAGGCACTGCAAAGGCCAGCGGCACCGCACACTCGCCCGCGGTCAGGTCCTGTCTCCGCACGGCGAAGCCGTCCATCTGGGAGTTGTCGAAGCTGGGCAGCGCTATCGGGGCAGTCACCGGCGCCGCGACCGTGCGTCCGGCGAGGGCAGGGCCCACCGGCACCGTCTCAGTCTCGCGATCTGCCAGAACCTCGCTGAGCAGGGTCTGCAGCCGGTTGATGTGCACGGGGACTGGCTCCCGCGCCGTGGGGCGCGTAACATGCGAGGCCATGGCAGTCAGCGTAGCAATCCACCCCCGTCGGCCGGATCAGCAGGGTCCGCATCCGGCTGCGGAGCAGGGCGCTGCGTCGCGCCAGGCACCGGCGATGCCGGCCGGTGGTCTGAATCCTGCAGCGGATGGGCTGCTGGACCGCTATGGTCGGCGCGCCACGGATCTGCGCATCTCGCTGATTGATAAATGCAATCTTCGCTGCACCTACTGCATGCCCGAGGCGGGGCTGCCCTGGCTGCGCCGTGAGCAGCTGCTCTCCGCTGAGGAGATCCGCCGGCTGGTGCGCATCGGCGTCGAGGTTCTGGGGGTGCGCGAGCTGCGGCTGACCGGCGGCGAGCCGCTGGTGCGCAAGGACCTGGAAGAGATCATCGGCGGTATCCGCGCCGACCATCCGGAGCTGCCGATCGCACTGACGACCAATGCCATCGGTCTGGAACGGCGGGCGGAGGCCCTGGTGGCCGCTGGGCTGGATCGGGTGAACATCTCGCTGGACACGATTCACCGCGAGTCCTTCGCGGAACTTACCCGCAGGGACAGTTTGGACAAGGTGCTGCGCGGAGTGGAGGGGGCTGCCGCCGCTGGTCTGACGCCGCTGAAGATCAACGCCGTGCTGATGCGCGGACTCAATGATCAGGGTGCGGCGGACCTGCTGGCCTGGTCGCTGCAGCACGGCTATGAGCTGCGCTTCATCGAACAGATGCCCCTGGATGCCGATCAGCAGTGGAAGCGTGAGGCCACAGTCACCGCAGCCGAGGTCCGTCAGCTGCTCAGCGACCATTACGAACTGACTCCTACCGACGAGGATCGGGGCAGCGCCCCAGCCGAACGCTTCGACGTCCGCCGCCGCGGGGAGCAGGCCGTGCTGGGCCGGGTGGGGATCATCGCCTCGGTGACCGAACCGTTCTGCTCAGCGTGCACCCGCACCCGGGTGACCGCGGAGGGCCGGGTGATGAGCTGCCTGTTCTCCACCGAGGAGACCGACCTCTCCGCCCTGCTGCGCGATGAATCGGCCACCGATGCGGACATCGCGCACCGCTGGGCCGAAGCCATGTGGGTCAAGCCCGCGGCCCACGGCACCGACCGGCCGGGCTTCGAACTGCCCGGATTCACCCGTCCGCAGCGCTCTATGTCCGCCATTGGAGGATGATCGTGTCATCTACGCCTGAGGCCCAGACCTCGTTCGCGCAGCCGGCCCCCTCTGCCGGGACGGTCACCATACGCTTCTTCGCCGCGGCCGAGGAGGCCGCCGGCACCGGGGAGCTGACCATGCAGCTCAGCGGTGCCGAACAGCCGTTGGGGGAGGTTCTGTCCGCCCTGCCCGAGCAGCTGCCGCCGCCTCAGGCCGGGGCCTGCGCGGTAGCCAGCCTGTCCCGGGTGTGCGCCCGCAGCAGTTATCTGCTCAATGGTCGTCAGGCTCGGCCGGAGACTGCGGTGCTGCGTCACGGCGACCAGCTGGATATTCTTCCCCCTTTCGCCGGCGGATGAAGTCTTCACCTCGCTTCCCCGGTGCGCTGTGCGCCGGGCTGCTGATCGCTGCCGCGCTCCTCAGCTCCTGCGCGCGCGCCGACGATGAGGAGTTGACGGTGTTCGTCGCCGCCTCTATGCACGAGGTGATGGAGGAGATCGCAGATGACTTCACGGCAGAGACCGGCACCTCCGTGAGGCTGCAGGCCGCCGGTTCGGCCACCCTGGTCGAGCAGCTGAGTCACGGTGCCGACGGTGATGTGCTCATCACCGCAGACGAGCACTGGATGAGCAAGGCCGCTGAGGAGGGCCTGCTCGCGGGGCGGCCCCGGGATGTGGCCGGCAATGAGATGGTGCTCGCCGTTCCGGACGGAAATCCCGCCTCCGTAGGCTCACTGCAGGACGTGGAGGATGACGACGTCGACGTCGTCGTCTGCGCTCCCCATGTGCCCTGCGGCAGGGTGGCCGAGGATCTGCTGGCTGA
>NZ_JAJUJJ010000009.1 GCF_029265375.1 Nesterenkonia sp. | reverse complement strand
CGGGAGGGGTGGGACATCGGGCGTGACCAGACCGCGCGGCTCATGAAGCTCGCCGGGGTGCGCGGGGTGGCGCGGTCGAAGAAGGTGTTCACCACGAAGTCCGACCCGACCATCGCGCAGCCGATGGATCTCGTCGAACGCAACTTCTCCGCTCCCGCGCCGAACCGGTTGTGAGTCGCGGACATCACGTATGTCGGAACGTGGGCGGGGATGGCGTATGTCGCGTTCGTGATCGACGTGTTCTCCCGCATGATCGTCGGTTGGAACGTCGCCGGGACGCTGCGCGCGGAGGTGCTGCCGTTACAGGCGTTGAACATGGCCGCGTGGGGCGCGCGCGGGTCGCTCGATGACCTCGTCCACCACGCCGATCATGGGTCGAACTACCTCTCGGTCGTCTACACGGATCGCATCAACGAGCTCGGCGCGACCCCGTCGACAGGGAGCGTCGGTGACAGCTACGACAACGCCCTCGCCGAGGCCGTCAACGGGCTCTACAAGACCGAGCTGATCCGTCGGAAGGGCCCGTGGCGGACGGTCGAGCAGGTCGAGCTCGCGACGCTCGAGTACGTGTGGTGGTGGAATAACGCTCGTCTCCACGGCGAGCTCGATTACCGCACGCCGGTCGAGGTCGAGGAGGCGTACTACGCTGGCCTCGAATCAGCCCAGCCAGCGCTCGCTGGACAGGGAAGCAGGTAGGAACAAAACCCAGGGCGATTCAGACCCTCTCCGCCGCAGTCGTGGCACCAGCGGTCGGGCTCGACGACCCGACAGGAGAGAACCGCGCGATCGGGCTCGAGGCGCTGCCCGATCACCGACAGGCCGAGGCCGTCGAGTCGGGCGAAGATGGTCAGGCCAGGCCGGCCGAAGCCGGCCGGCGGGGTAGCGTCGGGCACGTCGAGGTCTTCCAGATGTCAGGCGTCAGAACCTTCATCTTCGGAAGACCTCGACCCCCACCCGGGGACCGACGCGCCAGCAGGACCTACACCCTCATACGGGAAGAGCCGCTTGAGCGATGCCTTTGAGTGTGTCGAACTTGCGCACGCTCAGTCCGGACACAACCGGGAGGGAGAGCACGATGTCGGGGCCAGGGAAACTCTCGAATACCTGCCCGCACCGAAACTCTGCGCGGTGTCCGAAACGCGCGGCGAATCGTTGCTTGATCACGGCGGCCTGAGTGACGCGGATGCGGTTCCCGATCACCGCCTACGCCGCTGCCTCCCAAGGAGTCGGGAACAGCACCGGGTAACAGACTGTGGCATGATGATTTCATCATGCCACTAACTCACTTGCAGCGCCCCCTATACGAGGTCAAGGCGAACCTGTTCAAAGGGCTGGCGCACCCATACCGCATCCGAATCCTGGAACTGCTTGCCGGCGCCCCAGAGGTCAGCGTGGCTGAACTCCAAGAGGACACCGAGCTCGAAGCCTCCCACCTCTCCCAGCATCTCGCCGTGCTACGCAGACACCGCCTGGTGGTCTCACAACGGCGGGCGAGCCACGTCTACTACCGGCTGCAGGATCAACGCACCGCGGAACTGCTCGCCGTCGCCCGGGGCCTGCTCCTGACAATGCTGGAGGAGGACGAGGGCCGGCTCGCCGACGCCAGAGAACTCCCCGCCCTTCCGCCGACGGCCGGTGCCTCTGCTTCATGAGCAAGAACCGGACAGCCTCACGGTGGCGCGCCACGCTGCGGCACGGCACTTCGCTACTGCCCTCACCCGCTGACTACCGGGAAGCCCCACGGTCCTGGCCAAGGGATCTGGTTGCCGGAGTTACCACGGGGATTGTCGCGCTGCCTCTGGCCCTGGGCTTCGGAGTCAGTTCGGGGCTGAGCGCTGAACAAGGCCTGATCACCGCCATCGTCGCGGGATTCCTCGCCGCAGTCTTCGGCGGCTCACACGTCCAGGTCTCCGGGCCCACCGGCGCGATGGTCGTGGTGCTGGTACCGATCGTGGCCTCCCACGGTCCCGGAGCAGTGGTCGCAGTGACTCTCATCGCCGGGGTGCTGGTCCTGGCCGCCGGTCTGCTGCGGCTCGGCCGGGCAGTCTCCTTCATCCCCTGGCCCGTCATCGAGGGGTTCACCCTCGGGATCGCGGCGATCATCTTCCTTCAGCAGGTTCCGCTCGTCACCTCAGCGGGCTCACCTGGCCCTGGGGAGCACAGCACCAACGCGTTCATCGCCGCCGGCCAACTCATCACCGAGGCCGATTGGTCTTATGTGCCCTACAGTATGGCGGCAGTGGGCATCGTGGCAGTGTGCATGGTGCTCATTCCACGGATTCACCCAGCGATCCCAGGATCACTGATCGGCATCGCCGTAGTCACGGTACTGACCACCATCATCCCCACTCCGCTGGAGACGATCGGGGAGATCCCGCGCTCCCTACCCTCGCCCGCCCTGCCGGAGATCACCTTCGAAACGCTGGGCACTCTGCTACCGGCCGCTGGAACGATCGCCGCCCTGGCCGCTATCGAGTCCCTGCTCTCCGCTCGAGTAGCGGCGTCGATGTCAGACGCCGGCGCCTATCACCCGGACCGAGAGCTCCTCGGGCAGGGACTGGCCTCAGTCGGCTCATCCCTCTTCGGCGGTATGCCGGCCACCGGCGCCATCGCCCGCACGTCGGTGAACATCCGCTCCGGAGCCCGGACCCGGCTCTCGGCGATCATGCACAGCGTTGTCCTGCTGATGATCGTGCTTGCCGCCGCCGGTCCGGTGAGCCACGTCCCACTGGCTGCGCTGGGCGGAGTACTCTTCGTCACTGCGCTGCGGATGATCCATCTGGCCACAGTGCTGGCGATCATGCGTTCCACCCGGGCCGATGCAGTTGGCTTCGCGGTCACAGCGGTCATCACCGTCTCCTTCGACCTCATCGTCGCAGTGGCGATCGGAATGGTGGTGGCTGCCGTCTTCGCACTGCGCAGCCTTTCTCGGACCACCGGCGTGACAGTCGAGCGAACCCCCTCCATCAAGGAGCCGGAGCAGATGGAGCCGTCAATTGCGATCGTGCGATTCGATGGTCCGCTGTTCTTCGTCTCCTCCGATCGCATCTTCGAGGAGGTCACCCGGCTCGATGGCGTCAGCGTGGTGATCCTTAGGATGTCTCAGCTCGAGCTCGTCGACGCAACGGGCGCACGCATCCTCTCTGAGGTGGTGCGGACCCTGGAACGCCGAGGGATCACCGTGCTCATCAAAGGCGTGCAGGAAGGCCATCTCAAGCTGTTCCAGCGCATCGGGGTGCTCAGCGCGCTGCGCCACCACAAGCATCTCTTCGATGATCTCGATGCCGCCGTCGGCCATGCCCACTCACATGTGAACCGCGCTGGCTGATATCGGAGGCTTGAGAGGACGCCTCGGCACACCATGGCCACACGACCCTGCTCACCCCCAATTCCCGGTCGCACTCACGGAAACATCGGGCTCACGCTCCGCCGACTGTGGGCTCTGGCGATAACTGACATCCGGTACATGCCGAATCTTCCGGCGGCATCGTCGTCGCGCTCGGTCGGCGGGCCGCCCGGGTCCAAGTGTGGATTAGGCGTCGGTCGTGACGAGCTCGTTGGCGTGCGTTGTGGCCGGTTCGGCTGGTTTCTTGTATCGGGGGATGAGGAGGGTAAGGGCTACGGCGACGAGTGCGGCGGCGGCTCCGATGGTGAAACAGGTCTGGAAGGCGCCGCGTGCGGGGATGGCGGCCTCTGCGCCGGGGATGGTGATGGTCTGGCTGGTCAGGACGATCGCCATGACGGCGCCGGCGGTCGTGCTGCCCATCGAGCGCATGAGGGTGTTGACCCCGACGCTGGAGGAGGCCTCCTCGCGGGGGACGTGCTTCATGATCAGGCTCAGCATGGCGGCGTAACCGATCACCGGAGTTTGTCCTTGTTGGCGCCCTCTTTTGTCGTTACTGAGACCGAACCGGTGAATACGAGGGTACCGTCATCGGGAAAGGTCCGTGACGGATCGACGCGGCTGACTTCGCGTCTCAGCGCTGTTCGACGGTGGTGACGCGGGCCTCCTCGGCGGCCGCCTCCCACTCGTTCCAGGAGTCGAGCAGCGCAGTGGCGACGTCCGTGATGAATGTGTCGTCTTCGAGCATCGCGTTCGTCGGGGAGGAGTCCATCGCGCTGGCGGTCACGTCGATGCTGATGGTCCCGTCGACGCAGGTGAATGCTGAGGCGTAGCCGTCTTGCAGCGTCACCCACATGTCGCGTTCCGCGTCATAATCCTCGTCGTCCGGGGAGAGGAAGCTCTCACAGCCGGCCGCGTCGTCCCGATGGACGATGACCGTGACGATCTGGGAGTCGTTACTTTCCTCGAAGGCCCGGTACTCGCACTCCATGATCGGGTGGTTCTCCGGGGCGATCATCTCAGCCTGGGAGAGCCCGGTACCGGTGAACCCGGCGATCTGCTCGATCACGTCATCGGGGAACTGGTCGGCGCATAGCGCGTCGAACTCGTCATAGGCGCCGACGCGGGCGGCTTCACGCCAGCTGGCGACCAGCTCCTCTCCCGCCGCTTCGCCCTCCTGCCCGTCGTCCTCCTCGGTGCCGCCCCCGCTGGGCTCGCCGCCCTCCCCTGGCGCTTCCGTTGTCCCGGCCGTCTCGGCTGGCGGGTTCTCTTCCTCGTCGGAGCTGCAGGCGGTCAGCGCGAGCGGAAGCACCAGCAGCGCCGCGGCGGACGTGGCGAGACGGACGGAAGGACGGACAGGCATCAAGACCCCCTGACGCGATGAAGGCAAAACGTTCCAATCATAGTCCAGACCCCCACTTAGCCCCCTGCCCGAGCGAGGCAGGACGAGCTCCTCGACGTCCAAGAAGAACGGGTGCAGAGGTAGATCGCGGAGCGGACCTGTAGGAGCCCTATGTCGAAGCCCGTCGGGCTCCGCACAGCGCTGGCGCGGCAGCAGGTGCCGCTGTTCATCGACGGTGTGATAGGCACCTGTGGTGTTGCGTGGGGATGACTGGCGGCGTCGTGGGCCAAGACCAGCGTCGCTGCCTTGCCGCTGTGCGCGCCGCCGTCGCGGCCTGTGAGCGCCGGCGGTCCAGGGTCACAGGGCTACGCGCAGTTCCTCGAAGGCGCGGAGCTGGGCAGCCTCGTAGGCGATGTCGTCGGGGTCAGTTGCCGCTCCCCAGGTCCCGATGGTCTTGCTGTAAATGACGTCCTGCCGGGTCCGGTGCCGGACGAGCTGTACATACTCCTCGCGCGTCAGGGGGGTGGCAGTGCCGCCTGCTCCGGCATAGCGTCGCGCGAAGGCAAGGCCGGCGTCGATATCCAAAGTGCTGCGTCCGTTGGTCCACTCCCACGCGGCCCAGGCCAGCTCCTGTACGGGTGGGCCCACGAGGGCGTCGTCCCAATCGATCACACCGGTCAGGCGGTCGCCGTCGGCAGCGGCGAGGCTGCCTCGGGAACTGTGGTGGCGGCACCGGCGGCGACCCGGTAGGCCCATTCGAGTTCGGCGTCAGTACGCCAGGCGGGGCTGATGCGGACGATAAATCCGTCGCAGCGGAAGCTGTCGGACTCCTCGCTGCCCGACAGCGGTAGGCCCCGGTCAATCGACAGGCCCCAGTGCCTCGCGATCCCCTCACGAATGCGGTTCAGCGGATCGACAGAACTCACGACGTCGAGTATAGGAAGCGCCCACGGGGGACCGTCGCTGTTGGGCCGGATTCCCGCCCTAGGCCCAGACTTCGCTGGATGCTGAGACCTCACATCATGGCGGCATGTGCCTCGGCCTCTTGTGCCGAGTGGCCGTGTTGTTCACCTCGTCGGTATGACGGTGTCGATGCGGGTGATGAGCGCGGGCGATGGTTACAAGTACCTGCTGCGCACGATCGCTGCCGCAGACGGTGACAGGTCGCTCTCGACCCCGTTGACCAGGTACTACACGGAAGCGGGAACACCACCCGGCTCTTGGATGGGCTCGGCGCTGCCCGGCCTCGGTGACGGACGGATCGGTGCTGGGGATGAGGTGTCCGAGGCGCAGTTGCAGTTGCTCATCGGGATGGGCCGCGACCCCATCACCGGCGAGCCGCTGGGCCGGGCGTTCCCGCGGTACGTCTCCGTGACGGATCGGATCGAGAAGCGGGTTGCCGACCTCGACCCCGAGTTGGGGATGGGTGAGCGTGCCGAGCAGGTCGCCCGCATCGAGGCCGAGGAGACCGAGCGGGGCAGCCGTCGTGCGGTCGCGGGCTTCGATTACACGTTCTCGGTGCCGAAGTCGGTCTCGGTGCTGTGGGGCGTCGCCGACGCCGGTACCCAGGCGCTGATCGCTCAAGCACATCACGACGCAGTGGCCGAGGTGCTGGAGTTCATGGAGCGCGAGGTCGCAGCGACCCGCACCGGCTATACCGCCGCCGATGGCGCGGTCGCCCAGGTCGATGTCACCGGG
This sequence comes from Nesterenkonia sp., assembly GCF_029265375.1. Taxonomy (GTDB): domain Bacteria; phylum Actinomycetota; class Actinomycetes; order Actinomycetales; family Micrococcaceae; genus Nesterenkonia. The sequence goes on along the minus strand of NZ_JAJUJJ010000009.1, from coordinate 86,639 downwards.
CTGATCGCGACAGCCTTCGATCACTACGACAGCCGCTCTGGTGACCCCCAGCTACACACTCACGTCGTGATCTCTAACAAGGTCCAGACCGCGTTAGACGGGAAGTGGAGGTCGCTGGATGGCCGGCCCATGCACGCGGCAGTGGTCGCGTTGTCGGAGCATTACAACGCGGTGCTGGCCGACCGGCTTACCGGGATGCTCGGCCTGCAGTGGGAGGCGCGGGATCGGGGCCGGGATCGGAACCCGGCCTGGGAGATTGTCGGGGTCAGTGAGGAGTTGATCGAGGAGTTCTCCTCCCGGTCCCACGAGATCGATGCCGAAACCGACCAGCTCATCGCCGCCTACGTCGCCGAACACGGCCGCCGGCCATCTGCAAAGACGATCGTGCGGCTGCGTGCTCAGGCGACGCTCGCCACGAGGCCGGAGAAGCAGGTGCGCTCACTGGCAGACCTCACCGCCGGCTGGCGTGAACGTGCAACCGGTCTGCTTGGTGCGGACGCGACCGGCTGGGCCAGCATCATCACTGGCGGGCAGGCGGCCCGGCCGTTGCGGGCCGATGACATCCCCCTGGTGACGATCGCTGAGCTCGGTGCATCCGTGGTGGAGGTAGTGGGTGAGAAGCGGTCGACCTGGCGGCGGTGAAACCTCCACGCCGAAGCGAGCAGGCAGTCGATGGGCTGGCGATTCGCGACCGTCCAGGATCGGGAAGCGACCGTAGGGATGATCGCCGACGCCGCCGAACAAGCGTCGTTGCGGTTGACGCCGCCGGAGCTGGCATCGAGCCCGGCCGTGTTCCGCCGCACCGACGGGACATCGGTTTTTCGTCCGAAGCATTCGACGGTGTTCTCCTCGACCGTGCTGCTGGAAGCCGAGGATCGGCCGGCACCCGTACTGGCCCGGTCGTGGATGTCGGAACGGTGGAGCGAGTCGTCGCCAAGCCGGACCTGCAGGGGCGCCAGCTCGGGCCGGATCAGGCCGACGCGCTCATGCGGGTCGCGGTCTCTGGCAGGGTGCTCGATGTGCTGGTCGGGCCCGCCGGGGCGGGGAAGACCACGGCGATGAACGCGTTGCGCCGTGCGTGGGAGAAGCAACACGGTGACGGGTCCGTGGTCGGGCTGGCACCGTCGGCGGTGGCCACCCAGGTCCTCGGCGATGACCTCGGGATCGCCACGGAGAACACAGCGAAGTGGTGGCAGAACCACCTCATGTATGGCGAGACCTTCCAGTCCGGCCAGCTGGTCATCATCGACGAAGCATCGTTAGCGGGCACTCTGTCGCTGGATCGCATCACCGCCCTGGCCGCGGATGCGGGGGCGAAGGTGCTGCTGGTCGGCGACTACGGGCAACTCCAGTCGGTTGATGCCGGCGGGGCGTTCGGGATGCTCGTGGCCGACCGCCACGAAGATGCCCCAGAGCTGGTGGAGGTGCATCGCTTCACCCACCAATGGGAGAAGGCCGTCTCCCTCGACCTGCGCCACGGGCGCACCGAGGTGATCGACACCTACCTGGGCCATCACCGCATCACCGACGGGGACGCGGAAGCGATGATCGACGCCGCGTACACCGCGTGGCGCGCCGACCGGAGCGCCGGGAGGGCGTCTGTGCTGATCGCCGAAACAAGGGAGGACGTGACCGCCCTCAACGCGCGGGCTCGCGCCGACCTCATCCTCGAAGGCCGCATCACCCCGACAGGTGAAGTGACACTGGCCGAGGGCACTCAAGCCGGGGTCGGGGACACGATCATCACCCGACGCAACGACCGACGTCTGCGCACCGGGACGGGCCGGGATTGGGTACGCAATGGCGAGACCTGGCAGGTGACGGATGTGCGCGAGGACGGGTCGATCACGATCCGTAAGCCCGGCCGGCGGTTCGGGTCGATCGTGCTGCCGGCGGACTACGTGGCCGCGCACGTCGACCTCGGCTACGCGGTCACCGCCCACCGTGCCCAGGGCATCACCGTCGATACCGCGCATGTGCTGGTCGAGCCAACGACGACGCGGGAGAACTTCTACGTCGCCATGACCCGCGGCAAGACCTCCAACCGGGCCTACGTGGTCCTGGACCGACCCGACTCGGTCCATTCGGCTCCGCATCCCTCGGACAACGAGGAAGCGACTAGCCGGTCGGTGTTGTTCGGGGTGTTGCAGCACTCTGGTGCCGAGGTCTCCGCGCACGAGACCATCACGGCCGAGCAGGAGCACTGGGGTTCGATCGCGCAGCTCGCTGCGGAGTACGAGACCATCGCCGCAGCCGCCCAGCACGACCGCTGGGCCACCCTCCTCCGCACCAGTGGCCTCACCGAGGAGCAGGCCGAGGCCGCGTTGGGTTCGGAAGCGTTCGGGGCGCTGACCGCCGAGCTGCGCCGCGCCGAAGCGAACCATCACGACGTCGACGCGCTGTTCCCGCGCCTGGTCGCGGCCCGCGGGTTCGACGACGCCGAGGATATCGCCAAGGTCATGCACTACCGCCTCGCTCGCGCCACTGCCCGCCCTGCCGGGTCGGGCCGTACGAGGAAGGCCCCGCGGTTGATCGTCGGCCTGATCCCACACGTGCAGGGCCGGATCACCGCCGGCATGCGCAAGGCCCTGACCGAACGCCGCGAGCTGATCGAAGCCCGCGCCGACGCGATCTTCGACACCGCCCGCCACGCAGGCGAGCCCTGGGTTCAGTCACTCAGCGACCAGCCGGCCGGCCACCGTGAGCAGACGCGTTGGCGAGAGGATGCCCGCACCATCGCCGCCTACCGCGACCGCTACCAGATCAGCGACGATTCCCCGCTCGGCCCGGTGCCGGAGGCTGCGTCTCAGAAGATCGACCATGCCCGTGCCGCTGCCGCGTTGCGCCGCCTCGCCCCGTCGGAGCAGTCGCAAGACCCTGCCGCGCGCACTCCGGTCGGTATCGACCGGCAGGGACCTTCCCTCTAGCCCTCTGGAAGCGGCTCGATGACCTGGAGATAGGTCAGGCCGCCTTGGTTCACGCAGTCTTCGGCCAGCTCGTGCACCTGCCGATGGAAGTTGGTGTCCGAAACGGCCGCGGTCACGGTCGAGCGCACCGAGGTGAACGACCGGAGCGGGGTCGAGACCCCGTCGTAGGTGTAACCCGAGCCATCGACGGTCAGGATGCTCAATGCCTGTTCGCCGCTCCACTCGACGCCGACCCGAACGTCGTACTCATCGTGATGCGTGGTTCGGGCTGCGGCGCGGACGAGTGCCATGAAGTCGGCCACCGCGCATTCGATGCCCCGACCCTCAACCTGCCAGCCTTCGAAGTACCCATCGGAGCTCTTGCGGTGCCCGCCGATGGCTGCGGCCAGAGACACTGACCCGTCGTGATGGACGCTGGCCCATGCCTCTTTCCAGATCGAGCGCTCACCGGTCGCGATGTTCGGGGCGACCCACCGGCGCAGCCCCGGACGCGGGTTGAGAGGCTCGACGTTCTCCAGCGGGTGGACGCCGGTGTTCTTCGAGTACGACAGCGTGATCGCCCGGGCGTCCTGGAAAACCTCCCGTGCCTCGTCCCGGCTCAGACGGGTCAAGACCCCCGGAACGCGTGGATGTGCCACCGCAACCAGCCAGGCGCGCTTGCCTGTATCCCGCCCGTCCGCGGCCTCAGCGAAGAGGGAGTCCACGGCCTCGGTGGCGCGGCGTCGCTCATCGAATCGAGCCCGGTACATGGCCTCGATCTGCCGTTCCTTCATCCACGCGGTGTCAGCGTCGTTACGGATAGGGGCACCGAAAAAGTCGTTCCTGTAGATCAGGTGCGGCCCATCGACGCTGGCCGGGATGACCACGGCAACGGCCCGGCACTCGGCACCGAGGCGATACACCTCCAAACCGAACACCGGCGGAGAGGTCGCGGTGACCGCGACGCTGCGATAGGCGCGCTCGTGCCCCTCGGTGAACTCGCCCGTATCCTTGCGGCCGGTTGCCGCTTTCGCATGTTCCTCGACCCCATAGACGATCATCCCGCCACCGCTGTTCGCCATCGCGGCGATGTCCTTGGGCACATCTGTCTGGGACAGGCCTTTGATCGCAGGGAGCTCGGACTTCCAATCCAGATCGTCGGTCTCCATCACCCCTGCGGCCACCGCATCACTCAGGATCTCGTCCGTCAGAGGGCTCGGCGACAACCCGAGTGCTTGATGCAGCGGTGTGAAGTTCATATCTCAAGGGTAGTAACTGGGACGGCCTTGATGACTGATGCCGCCACAGGCAGCGCACCGCTAGTGCGCACGGTGCACACGTAGCGACGAAGGCTCCGTGCGACCGTCGTGAACGGGGTGGCGCAGAGCCCTCGGAGGCGACTTCGATACTCACGACGGCTGCCCGGTCACCTCCTCGATGACCTCGGCGAGTTTGCCACTGAGGCGGGCCGCGCTCTCCAACGAGACCTCAAGGTTCTGCGAGTCGTTGGCGATCGCCAACCAGGTCTCCCGGTCTCCGACGCGCCGGTAGACCGCGATCAACAATTCCTCGGCCACGACGACATCACCGGGGATGTTCCACCACCGCGGGGCGGGGCCTTGCAAGATGACCGGCACCAGCATCTGCACGCGCAAATGCTTGCGGTCCTCGGGGAACTCCTGGCCAGAATGATCGCCGTGACACCAGGCCGGACACGGCTCGTTCAGCCAGTCGGGACGCTCGGCATCGGTGGTGCTCATGAGGCTGGCTCCTTCCTGTCTGCACGGTGCAGACCAGCCTCCATCGAGTCGTCTTCATCCGTGCAGGGCCAGAGGCCGTCCGCATTCTGAGGCGGGACTAGAGGCCTGGCGCCTCCGGCGCGGCCACGTTCTGCGCCGAAGCATTGAGCTGATGGTCCGGCGCTTCCCGGTTCAACAGCTGCCCCGAATCGTGAAGGGAGTCCAGCAGCGCGGTCACATCCGCGCTATCGGTGATGATCTCGGCGCGTCCACCCTTGATGAGCTCGTGCGGGCCCGAACTTGCCGTAGAAGTCACCGGGCCGGGGACTGCGCCAACACTGCGGCTGTGCCGGTGTGCCTCTGTCGCGACCAGCAGCGCTCCTGACCGCAAGCTCGCCTCGGGGATCACTGTCGCTGCCGAGAGCACGCCGAGGAGACGGGCGCGGGCCATGAACCGAGACCGCGTTGGCATCGCCTCCGGGGGAACCTCGGAGGCCAGTACCCCCAGGGCACCGATCCGATCCAGCAGATCAGCATTTCCCCGCGGATACGGGCGGTCAACACCACAGGCCAGCACGGCGATCGTACTGCCACCTGTGGCGAGCGCGGTCCGATGTGCAGCGGCGTCGATGCCATAGGCACCGCCGGAGACGATCGTACGTTCCTCGTGGGCCAGGTCGCTGGCCAGGTGTCCAGTGACTTGCGGTCCGTATTTGCTCGCGGCTCTGGAGCCGGTCATCGTGACGCGGTCGGTGACGTCACCGGCAAGGAACGAGGTGGCCCCACGCGTCCACAGCAGGTACGGAGCACGGGCACCGAGGTCGTTGAGCGCGTGCGGCCAGTGCTCATCGGTCGGGATGAGTGTGGATATACCGCGCCGTTCCGCTTCCGCGATGCGGGAGGGAATGTCCGCTTCGATCCGCGGGGTGAGGCGGTCGCGCCAGGCGATGGCATCTGCTCTGTTCATCTCCGGCACCGTGGCCCGGTTGTCTTCGAGAAGACGGAGCGTCTCGACCCCGCCGACTCGATGCAGCAGCCGGCCGGTCGCCGCGTCGCCGGGTTCGGCGATCATCGACAACGCCATCCGCGCCTGCCGCTCACCGGCCACCTGCTCTGCAAGCCTCGCCATGATCACTGCCCCTTTCCCAGACGGTCACCAGCAAGGTGCACGCCTCGCGGCCGGGCGCAGCGGGGTGAAAGGGTATGGGGCTCCGTGTGCCACAGCTTCGGCGTAAAATAGAAGGCACGGAGGCAGAAGCCCCTCATCATGTAGGCCCTTCTGGGCCGTCCCTTCGGGACACTCCACACGTACTGCCTCACCACAGTTGCGTGCTTGGAGGCCGTCATGTTCCGACTCATCTGGATCGCCAGCATCCACATCCGCTACTTCATGCGCCGATCAATGCCCACCAACGTGGTGCTCGACAAGGTCCGCACCCGTAAAGGGCTCAAATGGGGTGTGCCGGCGATGCTGCTCGCGATCCCGTACCTCTACATCGCCAGCTTGCTGGCCATCATCGTCCGCGACGGCGGCCCCGGCTGGCTCAACATCTTCATACTCGTCGCGCTCTGGTCCGCGCTCAAGATGCTCTGGATCGGCCCCATCAGCCTGCTCCTGCTCGCCCGCACCCGTATCCACGAGCACACCCAGCGCAGAGATGAACGCCGCGCCCACCACGCGTCGATAGTCACGGCGTAAGGGGGGCGCGCGATGGGCAAGTACGTGAAGAAGACCAATCGACGCCGGCAAGAAGACCGGCACCTCTCAGTCAGAGCGGTGCATCGTGATCCTCCCGACCTGCACAAGCTCTCCGAGGCCCTGATCCGCCTCACCCTGCAAGACATGGGGGAATCACGAGCCAGGAGACCAGCCGAGGAGACTCCCGAGACCTACCGAGAACCGACAGTGCCCGAGACGACGAGCGAGAACGAGGAAACGCGCCAACCTGACTAACCGCTGACCCCGCACTACGTGAGTTCGCGCCTGCCCTCGGTACCGGCAGGCGCGAACTGCTGTCTCAGCGGGAGCCTTCCGTGTCAGGCGATCGATTCGGACAGTTCCAGCCAACGTTCTTCGAGCCGGGTGATCTCGCCCTCTGCGTCGCGGAGCTCATCGGTGTGACGCTGGAGGCCCTCGTAGTCGCTTTGATCGTGCTCTGCCAGACGCTGATGGATGCCCTTGATGGTTCCTGTCAGCTTGTCCATGCGGCGTTCGATCGCGCCGATCTCCTTCTGCACAGCCCGACGTTGGGCGCCGGACAACTCCGAGGACAACGTGGTCTTCTCGTTGGTGTTCTGGGCGCTCATCGGAGAAGGGGTGATGGCCTGATGCTCCTGCTCGTTGCGCAACTGCAGATACTCATCCACCCCTCCCGGGACGTGCCGCAGCTTGCCATCGAGGATGGCGTACTGCTGGTCGGTGACGCGCTCCAGCAGGTAGCGGTCGTGGGAGACCACGATCAACGTTCCCGGCCAGGAGTCCAGTAGATCCTCCAACGCCGCAAGCATGTCAGCATCAACGTCATTCGTCGGCTCGTCTAGGGCAAGGAGATTCGGTTCGCTCAGCAACAGCATTAGCAGCTGCAATCGGCGCTTCTGCCCGCCGGAGAGGTCATCGACTCGCGCCGAGAGATGCTCGCGGGCGAAACCCAGCCGTTCCAGCAGCTGCGCCGGAGTGAGGTCTTTGCCGTCGATGGTGAACGTCGTCTTGGTGCGGGCCAGTACCTCGCGCACCCGGTCACCGCCGATGTCGGCGAGTTGGGAGAACTGCTGATCGAGGATGCCGACCTGCACCGTCTTGCCGCGCTTGACCCGCCCCTCGGTCGGTTCGAGAGTGCCGCAGATCAATCCCAGCAGCGTCGACTTCCCAGCCCCGTTCGCCCCGAGAATGCCGGTGCGCTCGCCGGGGGCGATCCGCCATGTCACGTCATCAAGGACCTTCCGGTCCCCGAAGCTCACGCTCACGTCTTCGAGGTCCACGACCTGCTTGCCTTGCCGTGCCACCGCGACCCGCTGCAGCTCGATGGGATTACGTACCGGCGGCACATCAGCGATCAGCGCATTGGCCGCGTCGATGCGGAACTTCGGCTTCGACGTACGCGCCGGAGCTCCTCGCCGCAGCCAGGCCAGTTCCTTGCGCATCAGATTCTGCCGCTTCTGCTCGGTAGCGGCGTTGATCCGGTCACGCTCGACCCGCTGCAACACATACGCGGCATAGCCGCCCTCGAACGGCTCGACGGTGCCGTCGTGCACTTCCCAGGTCTCGGTGCAGACCTCATCAAGGAACCAGCGATCGTGCGTGATGACCAGCAGCCCACCAGAGCCTTTCGGCCAGCGCTTCTTCATGTGCTCGGCAAGCCAGGCGATGCCCTCCACATCAAGATGGTTCGTCGGCTCGTCCAGAGCGATGAGTTCGTAGTCACCGACCAGCAACGCGGCGAGCGCCACGCGCCGGCGTTGTCCACCGCTGAGCCGACCGACCACGGCATCCCACGGGATGTCCGAGACGAGTCCGCCGATCACGTCTCGGATGCGCGAGTCGCCGGCCCACTCGTGCTCCGGCGCATCGCCGACGATCGAATGCCCCACCGTGGCCTCGGGGTCGAGGTCGTCGCTCTGGTCCAGTACGCCCATGCGCACCCCACCGCGCCGCGTCACCCGACCCGCCTGCGGCTCGATCCGCCCGGAGAGCATCCCGAGCAGACTCGACTTGCCGTCGCCATTACGGCCGACGATCCCGATCCGGTCGCCTTCCTCGACCCCGACCGAGAGCGAATCGAACACCACCCGCGTCGGATACTCCAGCCGGAGCCCTTCGGCGCCCAGAAGAGGCGTAGCCATCAGCACCCCACCTTCCCGATCGGCGTAGCGAGACCCGGTGCGCAGGCACGCCCCACACGAGCCCGATGCCGAGCACCGGAGCATGACGTCTGCCCACCACGACGGTAGAATCGAGGCGTCCGGAAAGTACAACCCATCGAATTCCTGGGTTCATCGAGCATGATCACCTCATGCTGGCCCATCAGCAGCCGCGCCAGGGCGACGCGCCGCCGCTGCCCGCCGGAGAGCTCACCGACCGGCTGCTCCCAGTCCAGGCCGCCCAGCAGGCCCTGGGCGACGTCGCGCATCCACGGCTGGGAGGCCCATTCGTGGTCAGCGGCTCCGCCCACCACGGCCTCGCGCAGGCTCAGCTGATGGTCCAGGATGTCCTGCTGGTCGAGGAACCCCACCGAGACCCCGCCGCGCCAGGTGACCCGGCCTGAGTCAGGCTCGGCTCGGCCTGCCAGCAGCCGCATCAGCGTGGACTTGCCGTCACCGTTGCGTCCCACGAAGCCGATTCGATCGCCGGCGTCCACGCCGAGGGTGACATTGTCCAGGACAGTGCGTGTGCCGTAGGTGATGGAGAGCCCCTCGGCCCCGAGCAGATGCGCCATAGGTATCTATCTCACCATGGAATCGGCCGAGGCTGCGATCCGCAGGTAGCCTGGGCGGCTGTGAGAATCTCTCCAGTCACACGTGCCGTAGCCATCCTGCTGATCGTCCTGCTCTTCGCCGGGGTCGGTTTCAGCCTGCTGGGCCCGATGGGAGCCTGAGTTCGCCTCCGGGCGTATAGGGTAAAGCCCAGTGGGTGACGTATTCGCGGGACGGTACGAGCTGGTGGATCCCCTGGGGGAGGGCGGCGCCGGCGTGGTCTGGCGCGTCTGGGACTTCAAACATGGCCGCTACTGTGCGGCCAAAGTGCTCCGCCAGGTGGATGCGGCCTCACTGCTGCGGTTCATGCGCGAGCAGTCCTTCCGCCTGGACCACCCCCATGTGCTGGCTCCCACCGGCTGGGCCGGTGAGGACGATAAGGTACTGTTCACCATGCCGATAGTCCGCGGCGGGTCAGTGGCCACACTGGTCAACGATTTCGGTCCGCTGCCGGCGCGGCTGAGTGCCGTGCTGCTGGATCAGCTGCTGGCCGCGTTGGAGGCCATCCATGCCGAAGGCATAGTGCACCGTGACGTCAAGCCGGCCAATCTGCTGCTGGATGCCACCGGACGCAACTATCCGCAGCTGTGGCTGGGGGACTTCGGCATCGCCGCCGGGGACGACGCTCCGCGGCTGACTCAGGGGCCCTTTTCCATGGGCACCCCCGGATATGTGGCTCCGGAGTGCCTGAACCAGGGCTGGCAGCCCGATGCACGCGCGGATCTGTATGCGGCAGGCATGTGCGCCCTGGAGATGCTAACCGGGCTCACTCCGGAGGCCGACGCCGATGTGCGGCAGCAGCTCTCTGCCGCCCAGCCCAGCGAACCGGTGCCCCCAGAGCTGGCCGCTGTTGTGGCGGACCTGGGCCACGCGGCGATCGCCGAACGCTGCGCCAGCGCGGAGGCGGCCCGGAAGCAGCTGCGCGCGACCGGCCTGCTGAACTCCCAGGGACCGGAGGCGGTGCTCGGTGAGGTGGAGATCTTCGACCACATACCTGAACTTCCTGAGGGGTGGGGGCCCGACGGCCCAGCCGCAGCCCACGCTCCCGGACGCCCCACAGCCTCAACGGTGCCCGCGGGCTCCGGGCCGCCGACCCCGAGGCCGCAGCACCAGCCTGCTGCCGGCGCCCAGACCGGATCCGAACGCGCCGAGCGGCCAGGGGCGACCGACCGGACCGAGCTGCTGCAGCACCGACCCGAGCCGACCGCCGCAGTCGCTCAGCACCCGGGTACGCCTGCCCCGCGCCCCCAGGCGCAGCCGGTCCCGCCCCTGTCTGCCCCGCAGACCGAACCGCAGCACGCTTCTGCGCAGCCGCCTCCCGGCCAGGCTGCGAACCCCCGCTCAGCGCCGCGGGCTGCAGACGGCCACGCCCCGTCCCGCAGGGGACAGGGCGTGGCGATCGCGATGATTCTGATAGGGACGGGCGTGGTGTTCCTCGCCGTCACCCTCTACCTGGCGCTGGGCTAGGAATCGCGCCGGCTGGATTTCATCAGGTAGCCCAGGAACAGTCCGCCGCCGGCCAGCAGCAGCAGGCCGAGGGCGCCCAGTCCCACCAGGACGCCGGTGGAGGATCCCAGACCGCTGGTCTGCTCAGCGGCGACCGGCTCGCCGGTCTCGTCCTGCCCGTCTTCATCCGGGTCGGAGCCCTGCTCCTCGGCGTCGGTTCCGTCATCCGGCTCCGTGCTCTGTGCAGGGTCGGCAGCGTCCTCATCGTCCTCCTGGTCGCCGGAGGCTTCCTTGTCCTGCTCCTGCGGCGGTGCGGTCGGCTCCTCAGCTGCCAGGGCATCCTCGTCCGGATAGTCGGGAGTCTCGGCATCCAGGACCTCAAAGGAGTCCACCGTCAGTCGGTACGGCATGGCGAAGCTGACATTGTCCTCAGACGGGTCGGCACTGAGCACCACGAAGTAGTCTCCGGCGATGCTGGCGCTGGAGGGACCGCTGCTGAGGGTGTCGTAGCGGTTGGGCCACCAGATGGGGTGGCTGAAGCGGTGAAGAGTCGTGGCATTCTGCGGGTGGATCCGTTCCCGCCCGCTGCCGATCTCGGAGCCGCTGCTGGATCGGTTATCCGTGGCGGAGCCGCGATAGGGGCTGAGAATGTCGACGTGCACATTGGTGTAGTTGCTGGAGAGGTGCTCACTCAGTGTGCTGTCGGGTTCGGGGAAGAAGGCCTCCACCTGGATCTGCTCGTTCCAGTCCCCGGGGAGCCTGTAGACCTGCACCTCGCCGGGGAGGATATCGGTGTCATAGGTCTCCCCGGCCTCCAGCGGTGTGGCGTTGTTCAGTGAGGAGCCGGCATAGATGGTGTCGTCGTTCTCCCGGTCACGCTCCATCTCGATCCAGCCGAAGTCCTCATCGTCCCAAGGGAGTCCATTGCTGTCGTAGTCGTTGTAGTAGTCCTCCCCGTTGATCGGGTCCGACTCCTCCTCAACCACCAACTCGAAAGGCTGGCCCAGGATCTCATCGCCCTCACCGTATCGGCCGCCGGAGTGGATGGCCAGCAGCAGCTCCTCATCCTCGCCGCATCCTGCGTCCAGGTGTTCGGAGTCGTAGTACGGGGTGGCCGCCACCTGTGCGGTGCGGAACAGATTGGCTCCCGAGGAGCCCCACCAGTCCACCCGGCTGCGGCCGCAGGTGCGATTATCCCCCATGGTCAGCAGCTCAATCTCGGCCTGATCCCAGTGCTCTTCGCTGTCGTTGTAGGTTGCCAGGCCCACATGCAGGGTGGAGTTCTCCATGGTGCGCGGCACCCGGTAGTACATGGTCTCGTACTCGAAGGTGCCCACATACTGCTCACCGGGCTGCAGAGGCGGGGCGTTGTCCTGGTTGCTGCCCGGCTCCACCTCCTTCCCGTGAAGGCTGAAGGGCTGGAAGGCCCGATAGGAGAGCCGCTCCAGCGTATGGGTCAGGGTCTCTGCATCAGTGGCGTCGTGGTATTCGCCGCCGCCGGCCTCGGCGATGCACTGCAGCTGTTCGCGGGCTTCAGCAGCCTCGCTGTCTTCGATCTGGAATCCCACGGTATGGATGGCGACGTCGATTCCCTGCTCGGCGATAGCCTCGGCAGCTTCGCAGGGGTCCGGGGCGCAGTTCTCCTCACCGTCGGAGACCAGCACGATGGTGCGGTTGCCTTCTTCGCTGAGGTCCCCGGCCGCCTGCTCCAGGGCATAGGCCAGGGGAGTTCGGCCGCCGACGGCGTCATAGGCATCGATGGCTTCGCTCAGGTCGCTGCGGTTATCGCTGCCGACTTCCACCACCAGCTCGGAGTCCTCGCAGGCCTCGGGGGCGTCGACATCGGAGACCTCGGCGGCGAAGACCCGCAGGCCCACCTGCTGGTGATCCTCCAGGGAGTCCACCACCGAGTGCAGGGCCTGCCGTGCTGCTTCGATGCGAGTGGTGTCCCCGGCGTCTTGAGCGCTCATCGATCCGGAGGCGTCCATGACCAGGACGAGCTCGCTGTCCTCCATCTCGGGAGCCTCGGAGTCCTCGCCGCTGTCCTCCTCGGAGTCAGCGGCCTCATCCTGGTCCTCGGCGTCCTCGTCGCGGTCGTCCTCGCCGGAGGCCGGCGAGTAGCTCGAGGCCAGCACCGTCTCGCTGTGCGGGGCGGTGACTGCTACCGAGGCCTGCGAAGAGGGCGCAAAGGCCCCCACCATCAGGGCGCTGAGCCCCAGCCCGGTCAGAGTTCGGGCTGAGGCCGGCAGCAGGGCAGATCGTCGGGTCAAGGGTTCGTCATCGCGGTGGTGCTGCATGAGTTTCTCCTCACAGGTGTATTTGCGGGTGCAAATTTACTAAGTTGCGAAAGCAAAGTCAAGGGTCAGTCTGTGCGGCGCATAACCCGCACCAGGAACAGGCCGCCGGCGGCGATCAGCAGAAGGCCGAAAGCGCCGAGGCTCAGTGCGATCCCCGCCGCCGTCGAGATTCCTCCGGTCTGCTCCGCATCCACTGAGCCCGCCTCGGCGGAGCCCGAGTCGCCCGAGGGCGGCTGCAGGATGTCCTGCTCATACATCGGCTCCGGGGTCTCGGCAGTGGTAAAGGTATCAGCTGTGAGCCGGTAGGGGATGGCGAAGCCTTCTTCATCGTCCTCCAGCGGCTCGGCGGCCACCATGATGAAGTGCTCCCCGCTGGTGGAGGCGTTCCGGGCCTCAGCATGGGGCCGGTCCATGTATCGCCCGCTCCAGGTGACCGGGTAGGTCTGCGCGGTCAGCGTGGTGGCCCGAGTGTCATCGATGCGGCTTGAGAGGTTCTGCTCGCTGGGCGCGGCGCTGCTGTCCGGGGTGGCCGAACCGCGGTAGGGGCTGATGATGCCGACGTGGGCGTCGGTCCAGCTGCCCAGACTCTCGGAGAGCTCGCTGCTGGGCTCAGGGAAGAAGGCCTGCGCCTGGATCTGCTCGTTCCACCCGGCCTCGATGCGGTAGATGTGCACCTGCCCCGGTTCAATGCTGGTGTCATAGGTGGTGCCCTTCTCCAGCAGGGGAGCGTTGTGCAGGGAGCTGCCCGGCTCAATGGTGTTCTCCGAGTCGCGGTCCCGCTCCAGCGGCTGCCACTGCAGGCCGTCCTCCCAGCGGTCGGGGTCGAGATCCTGGCGCAGCTCGTCGACGTTGAGCGGCTCGGGCTCCTCGCCGACCACCAGCTCGTAGTCCTGGCCGATCAGCTCCTCGCCGTTGGCCTCCACGGCAAGCAGCAACTCCTCGGCGGAGCCGCAGGCCTCCACTGCCTGCCAGTGCTCGGGATCGTGCGGAGCGGTAGCGCGCACCTGTGCGGTGCGCACAAGGTTGGCGGCGGTGGAGGTGTGCCAGTCCACGGTGTCGTCATCGCAGCTTTCCCCGCTGAGGGTGCTCAGGCGCAGAGTGGCGTCGTCGTAGTGCTCCCCGGATTGGTCAAAGCTGCTGATGCCGATGTGCAGTGTGGAACCTTCCATGGTGCGGGCCACCCGGTAGTAGGCGGTCTCTTCGCCGAAGGTGCCTGTATAGCTGGCGCCGGGCTGCAGAGTGGGGGCCTCGTCCTGGTTGCTGCCGGGCTCCACAGTCTGGCCCTGCAGCGCGGAGGCTGATGCTGCCGCGGCCGGGGCGGCCAGCAGTGCTGCGGTGAGTCCCAGTGCTGCCAGGGTCTGCCGCGCGCTGGGCCGCAGTGCCCGGTGAGGTGCCGGTGATTGGATAGTGGTGGGCTGGGCCATGATTGTCCGCTCCTGGTGCCGATGAATGGCTTTGCGAGTGCAAATCTATTGGGTTGCATCTGCAAAGTCAAGCGAGGCCCGCACTTCGCCCCTCTTGGCCTTAGTATGCCCGACGGCGCGCCTGTGCGGGCTCCTTCCGGGTCCCTGGTCAGCCAGATGGCCCTGACCGGGTGTAATGCGTGGCGGCCCATTCAGCGAACCGAGCCGCATGCCGTCCAGCCGGGAGGCATCGCGGGCCGGTGGCAGCCGGCGACCCCATCCCGTAGACTTCACATACGCAAATATCAGGTCGCGGGTGCAAAGGAGTGCAGGGCATGAGTGAGACGACCCAGGCCAACCGGGAGGCCCAGCGCGCCGCCTACGGAGAACCGCTGAATGAGACGTTCGACCGCATCAAGCTCGCCTTCGGGCTGAACCAGGCGGCACTGGCCTCGGTGCTGGGACTCTCTGCCCCCATGCTTTCGCAGCTCAACAGCGGCCAGCGCATCAAGATCGGCAATCCTGCGGTGCTCAGCCGCGTGCATCAGCTCAATGACCTGGTCGAGCAGCATGTCGCCGGACAGGTGGAGCCGGAGGAGATCCCAGCGCGGCTGGAGCAGATCCGCACCTCCCGGGGGTCCTTGGGCCGGACCACGCAGCTGATGGCCGAACAGGCCTCCGATGCTGCCGTGGTGGCCGGGATCCGCAATCTGCTGCGCGCAGTGGCCTCCGGAGCGGAGCTGCGCAGCGCGGCTGAGCGGCTGTCCGAGACACACCCCCAGCTGGCCGAGGTGCTGCGGCTCTACGGCACCGGACCGGCGCACCCAGCGGTGGAGCACTACACACGGCACAAAGACCTCTTCTGAGACCGGTACCATGGACACCGCGCTACGCGTGATCCGCCATGGTGTAATCGGCAGCACACCGGTTTTTGGTACCGATAGTCTAGGTTCGAGTCCTAGTGGCGGAACGCATCAGATGATCGTCGACAGGAGCCACCCGTGACCGAGTCCGCTGCGTCGCAGTCCGGCCCCACTGCCGTCATCGTTCTCGCAGCCGGAGCCGGGACCCGCATGAAATCGCGGACTCCGAAGATCCTGCACACCCTCGGCGGGGTGTCGATGATCGGACACGCCCTGAGCACCGCACGGGCGGTGAACCCGCAGCACGTGGTGGCCGTGGTGCGCCATCAGCGGGAGAAGGTCGCCGCCCATATCGCCGAGCACGACGCCGAGGTGCTGCTGGCCGACCAGGACGAGATTCCCGGCACCGGCCGCGCGGTGGAGTGCGGCCTGCAGGCTCTGGCTGAGGCGGGATCCCCGGCGCAGACCGGAACTGTGGTGGTCACCTACGGGGATGTGCCGCTGCTGAGTCCGCAGCTGCTCAGCGAGCTGGTGGCCGAGCATGAGGGCCGCGGCAATGCGGTGACCGTACTGAGCACAGTGCTCGCCGACGCCGCCGGCTACGGTCGTATTCTGCGGCAGGGCGAGGAAGTCACCGGGATCGTGGAGCATAAGGACGCCACTGAGGAGCAGCGCCGGATCGGCGAGATCAACTCCGGCATCTACGCCTTCGACGCCCAGATGCTCAGCGCCGCTCTGGGCGAGGTGTCCACCGACAACGCCCAGGGGGAGAAGTATCTCACCGATGTGCTCAGCATCGCCCGCAGCCGCGGTGGACGCGTCTCCGCCCTGGTCACCCAGGACCGCTGGCAGGTGGAAGGAGCCAACGACCGTGTACAGCTGCAGGCGCTGGCCGCAGAGCTGAACCGGCGCACGGTCACCGCTGCGATGCGCGCCGGCACCACCGTGGTGGATCCAGCCACCACCTGGATAGACGCCACTGTCACCCTGGAGGAGGACACCACCGTCCTGCCGGGGACCCAGCTGCACGGTGTCACACACATCGGCCGCGACGCGGTGGTGGGCCCGGACACCACGTTGACCGATGTCACCGTGGGAGAGGGCGCCCAGGTGATGCGCACCCACGGTGCGGGCGCCCAGATCGGCCCCGGCAGCGTCGTCGGACCCTTCACCTATCTGCGCCCGGGCACAGTGCTGGGGGCAGACGGCAAGATCGGCGCGTTCTACGAGACCAAGAATGTCCAGATCGGACGCGGCTCCAAGCTCTCCCACCTCGGCTACGCCGGGGACGCAACGATTGGGGAGCACACCAATATCGGCTGCGGGAACATCACCGCAAACTATGACGGTGAGAACAAGCACCGCACGGTCATCGGTTCGCATGTCAGGACCAGCTCCAATACAGTGTTCGTCGCCCCGGTTGAGGTCGGCGACGGCGCCTACACGGGTGCCGGGGCTGTGGTGCGCAAGGATGTGCCGCCCGGGGCCCTGGCCCTTTCGGTGGCTCCGCAGCGCAACGCGGAGAACTGGGTGAGCAGCAAACGCCCGGGCTCAGCCTCGGCTCAGGCTGCTGAACGGGCTCAGAACAACGACGACGGCGACCGCCGGCAGTAGTCACAACACACAGTTGAGGGCAGAGACGCATGGATGAAATCAGGCAGAGCACGGAGAAGACGCTGGTGGTCGCCACTGGGCGGGCTCACCCGGAGCTGGCTCAGGAGATCGCCGATGAGCTGGGCACTGAGCTGCTGCCCCTGAGCGCCTACGACTTCGCCAACGGAGAGATCTACGTGCGCTCCTCCGAATCAGTCCGGGGCAAGGACGTCTTCCTGCTGCAGTCGCATCCGGCTCCGCTGAACAACTGGCTGATGGAGCAGCTGATCATGATCGACTCCATGAAGCGAGCCTCGGCCAAGCGCATCACAGTAGTCTCCCCGTTCTACCCCTACTCCCGTCAGGACAAGAAGGGCCGGGGCCGCGAGCCGATCTCCGCCCGACTGGTGGCCGATCTCTACAAGGCCGCCGGGGCGGACCGGATTATGAGCGTGGATCTGCACACCGACCAGATCCAGGGCTTCTTCGACGGTCCGGTCGACCATCTCTTCGGCGTCCCGCTGCTGGCCGACTACATCCGCCAGCAGGTCGCCGGCGACGAGGTCACCGTGGTCTCCCCGGACACCGGCCGGGTCCGCGTGGCTGAGCGGTGGGCCGACCGGCTGGGTGGGGTGCCGCTGGCATTCGTGCACAAGACCCGGGATCTGACCCAGCCCAATAAGGCTGAGTCCAAGCAGGTCGTCGGGGAGATCGAGGGCCGCACCTGCGTGCTGATCGATGACATGATTGACACCGGCGGCACGATTGCCGGGGCCGTGAGCATCCTCAAGGAGGCCGGGGCGAAGGACGTCATCATCGCTGCGACCCATCCGATCCTCACCGCACCGGCCACCGAGCGGCTCTCCAACTGTGGGGCGAGGGAAGTGGTGGTCACCAACACGCTGCCCATCCCTCCGGAGAAGCGCTTCGAGCAGCTCACTGTGCTCTCGATCGCACCGATCCTGGCCCGCGCGATCCGCGAGGTCTTCACCGACGGCTCGGTCACCACCCTGTTCGAAGGTCGCTCCTGAGCACCGATCGCCCGCGGTTGGGCGCCCGTGCTAGACTCGTGCGCTGTGCCCAGGCGAGGGGGCCGCGTTGGTGACGCAGCCCCGTGATCGACAGGGTGGGATCATTCCGGCGCGATCTGCGCCGTCGACTCACTCCTTCCGTCAGCCTGGCGATGAGACCGCATCACTGACGAAGGACACCTCTCATGGCAGACAAGATTCAGATTTCCGCTGAGACTCGCACTGAGTTCGGCAAGGGTTCGGCCCGCCGCGCGCGCCGGGCCGACAAGATTCCCGCCGTCATCTACGGCCACGGCGATGACCCCCGCCACGTGCTGCTGCCCGGCCACGAGACCTCCCTGGCCGTGCGCAACCCCAACGCCCTGATCACCCTGGACATCGAGGGTGAGGAGCAGCTGGTGGTGCCCAAGGACATCCAGCGCGACCCGATCAAGCCGTTCATCGTGCACCTGGACCTCCTGGCAGTCCGCAAGGGCGAGAAGATCGTGGTCGACGTACCCGTCGAGGTCGTCGGCGAGCCGGCCACAGGATTCGAGTACATGCTGGACCAGCCCACCGTCCCGGTGGAGGCCGATGCGCTCAACCTGCCGGAGTCCATCAGCATCGACATCACCGACCGCGACGAGAACGCGCTTCCGGACGCTCTGATCCTCCCCGAGGGCGCCGAGCTGGCCCTGACCGACCTGGAGTCCCCGATCGTCTCCATCTACGAGCCGCAGGAGCAGCCGCTGGAGGACGAGGACGCCGAGGCTGAGGCCGAGGGCGAAGAGGCCGCCGAGGAGGCCGAAGGCGAAGAGTCCGGTGAGGAGTCCGGCGAGGACAGCGAGTGATCCTCACCCTCGACTAGTCTGGACGCTATGGCTTCAGACACCTGGCTGATAGCGGGTCTCGGCAATCCCGGGGCCCGCTATCGCCATACTCGGCACAATATCGGGCACATGGTCCTCGATGAGCTCCTGGAACGCATGGGCGCCAGCTATACCCGCACCAAAGTGGGGGCAAAAGCCGTGGGGGCTCGGCTCTCAGCCGCCGGGCCCAAGGTGCTCTTCGCCGTCTCCGAGGGGTATATGAACCACTCGGGCAAGCCGGTGCGCGCCCTGATGGACTACTTCTCGGTGGATCCGGCTCGGCTGGTGGTGGTCCACGATGAGGTCGACCTGGACTTCGGCCGCATCAAACTCAAGCGCGGCGGGTCCGAAGGCGGGCACAACGGACTGAAGTCGATCACCCAGCACCTCGGCGGGCAGCGCGACTACCTGCGTGTCCGCGTGGGGGTGGGCCGTCCGCCCGGGGCGATGGACACCGCCGACTACGTGCTGCAGAACTTCTCCGCCGAACAGCGCGATGAGCTGCCGCAGCTGGTCGGGCGTGCCGCCGACGCCGTCGAGCTGCTGCTCACCGAAGGTCTGACGGCCGCTCAGAACAGAGTGCACTGAGCGGCCGGCGCAGCCTCACCGCGAGCTGAGGAAGGCCGAGACCTCTTTGGCCTGCAGCTCCACGAACTTGGCGATATAGGGCTCGGCGGCCGATGCCACCTTCTTGCCCACAATGGGAATCTTCACCTCGACCTCACCACGCACAGTGGCGCGGGTCTCGGTCTCACCGCGGGCATGCAGGGTCTGCGAGGCGGTGCCCTTCACCGGGGCTCCGGCGACGTCGACCACCGTCTCTGAGCGGCGCGAGCCTGAACTGTCCGGCGCACTCCAGGTGTCGGTGATGGTCACAGTCACCGTCCCCTTCAGGACCTTGCGCGCAATATCGGGAAGCCGGTCCACGCTCATCGCCTGCATACTGACAATCCTGCGGCCGCCTTCGGCCGTGGTGCTGGACTCAAAGCTCTTCAGCTGCGAGCCGACCTTGCCGGCCAGGTGCTGGTGAAACTCACGGGAGGCATAGGCCTCCACAATCGCGTCCGCGCTGTGCGGGATGACCTTCTCCGACTCAATGGCCACGAGTGCTCCTTCTGTTGGGGACGGCGGGTGCCACAGTCCATCGTAGCCCCGGGCACAGCACATGCTCCCACCTGAGACGATGTCTACTTTCGTCTAATACTTGTGCTCAGCTCGGGGTAAGCTGGGAGAGTGACACTTATGAGTCTCCTCCTGCTGATCAGCGGTTTTGTGCTCCTCGTGCTGGGAGGCGAAGCGCTGGTGCGCGGAGCGGCGTCCCTGGGGAAGACCGTAGGGCTCTCATCGCTGGTCATCGGCCTGACCGTGGTCTCCTTCGCCACCTCGGCGCCGGAGCTGGCGGTGAGCGTCGGCGCCGCTTTGAGCGGAACTCCGGGCCTAGCGGTCGGCAATGTAGTGGGCTCCAATATTGCCAATATTCTCTTCGTGCTGGGCCTCACCGCACTTTTCGGCGGACTGATGGTCAAGGTCCAGCTCATCAAAGCTGATATCCCGGTGATGATCGGCCTGTCCGTGCTGACCCTGGTGCTGGCCTTCGACGGCGACTTCTCCACCGGGGACGGTGTGCTGCTGTTCGCGATGCTGCTGGCCTACCTGGTCGGCACTCTGTGGTACGCACGGCGCCAACGCGCCCGCGGAACAGAGGCAGAGCTGGCCGTAGAAGAGGTGCTGGCCGCCAGCCCGGGCGGGCGGCTGACCTCCAGGCTGCGTGCCACCACACTGGGTTCCACCACAGTGGACCTCATACTCGTGCTGGCAGGCGTGGGCCTGCTGGTGCTGGGCGCCCGCTTCCTGGTCAGTGGGGCGACGAGCATCGCTGCCTCCCTGGGAGTCAGTGACCTGATCATCGGCCTGACCGTGGTGGCCATCGGCACCTCGCTGCCGGAGCTGGCGACCTCAGTGATCGCTGCGATCCGGGGACAGCGCGATATGGCCGTGGGCAACCTGGTGGGCTCGAATATCTTCAACCTCGGCGCAGTACTGGGCCTGACCAGCATCATCTCTCCCATCGGAATCTCAGTGGAGCCGGCCGCGGTGAACTTCGACCTGCCCGTCATGCTGGCCGTGGCACTGGTGCTGCTGCCGATGGCGTTCACCGGGCAGGCCATCGGCCAGATGGAGGGCGGCCTGCTTGCCTGCATGTATGTGGCATATGTGGTCTACCTGGTGCTCTCCGCCTCGGCCCACGATGTGCTGGAGCCCTTCAGCGCCGCCATGCTCTGGTTCGTGCTGCCGATCACCGCGCTGTGGGTCACCGCCCTGGCAGGCTACGAACTGGGCCTGCGCCGCGGGCGACCGCGGCACCAGGATGAGGAGCCGCTGGAGTACCTCAGCTCCCCGCCGACCCGCCCCACCCCGATCATTGAGCAGAAGCCCAGCCGCTAGAGAACGTTCTGCACGGCCCTGAGGAGACCGGCCGGCCGGCACAGCGTCGCTGGGCCCCTGCGGCAGGGGTTCAAAGAGCCCGGGGTCCCGGCGTAGGCTGGCCGCACCCATACCGTAGGAGGTCTCAGACATGTTAGTCGCATTCTCCGTAGCACCGACCACCGCCGACCCCGAGGACGACGGCTCCGTCGCTCGGGCCGTGGCCGAGGCCATTGCAGTGGTCAAAGACTCTGGGCTGCCCTATGAGTACAACGCCATGTTCACCCTGGTGGAAGGCGAGTGGGACGAGGTCTTTGACGTCATCCGGCGAGCCACCGACGCAGTGGTCGCCACCAGTCCGAGGGTCAGTCTGGTGGTCAAAGCCGATATCCGCCCCGGGCACACCAATCAGCTGACCGAGAAGGTCCGTCGGGTCGAAGAGCAGCTCTGAGCCGGCTACTGCACCTCTGAATCCGGCGGGGAGAGGCGGATCTGACGCGAAGCGTCCACTGAGGACACCCCGGAGACGTCAGCAGCCCGACGGGCGCAGGCCTCATCGCCGGATGCGGTGACCTGCCCCAGTGAACGCAGCACCTGCCCGATCTCCATTCCGCATTCGCGCAGCTGCGCCACCACCTCGTCCATCCGGTCGAGGTGCTCATCCGCGAGGGTGATGATCCACTCCTGGCCCATTGCGGATCAGTCCTGCGATTCGGAGTCTGGTGCGCGCACCAGCCCGGCGCCGACGTCCTCGGCAGGCTCATCCAGCTCCACGGCCGAGTCGACCAGCGCGTCCCAGAGCTCCTGGCCACGGGCGCCGGTGGTCTCGGCGATCAGCGCCGCCACCCCGGAGACGTGCGGACAGGCCATAGAGGTGCCGCTGATGCTGCGGTGCCCGCCGCCGGTCCAGGAGGAGTAGACCTCCACTCCCGGGCCGGCCAGGTTGACCTCTCCGCCTTCCTCCGGCACCGACCGGGAGGAGAAGTCCGCGATCCGCAGGGACGAATCCACTGCGGCTACTGCCATCACTGCCGGGCTGTTGGCCGGCGCCCCGACGAAGCCGGGATCACCGGCGCTGCGGCTGGCATTGTTCCCGGCAGCCGCGATGATCACCGAACCCTGCTCCAGGGCGCGCCGTCCGGCAGCCACATAGGGCGGATGGACCTCGCGCACATCAGCACCCAGTGACATCGAGATCACCGCGCAGTCGTTCTGAAGGGCCCAATCGATGCCGGCCAGGATCGAGGTGTCAGATCCGGAGCCGTCGTCACCGAGCACCTTCCCCGAGTAGATCTCCGTCTCCGGAGCCACTCCGTAGCCCGGCCTGCCCTGCCGCGGTCCGCAGGCTGTGCCGATGCAGTGGGTGCCGTGCCCGTGGGCGTCTTCGGGGCTCTCGCTCTGAATGAAGGACTCCACCGTCACCGCCCGTCGGGCAAAGTCCGGATGGTCCGGGCTGAATCCGGTATCCAGCACCGCTACCCGGATGCCTGCTCCGGTGGCGCCGGACTGTGCGGCTCCGACCGCCTGCAGACCCCAGGTGAACTCCTCGGTGTCTGCATACTCCGCGGTCTGCGGGGAGATCGCGTAGTAGGTCAGCTCCGGGGCGTAGCGCATAGGCTGGCGCCGTTCTGCGCAGCGCCCGCTGAATGCAGCCAGGTGCTCAGACTCACCGTCCACCACGCCGATTCCCAGGCGGGGGAAGTACCAGTCAGTGGAGAAGCCCTCGGCGCGCAGCAGCGCAGGCGCATCGTGTTGGAGGATCTGGGCGTCGGCAGTGTCGAACACCACCACATAGCGTCCGGCTCGCGGCTGGGACCCGCCGTGCTGAGTAGTCATCTTCTGCTCCTTCCCTCAGCGACGGTGTGAGCCCATCGTACGGTCAGACCCGGACAGGGGGAACAGCCCGACGCCGCCCGCGGCTCAGCTGGGAGATCGCGACTCCGGCCAGGCAGATCGCGCCGCCTGCCACCGCCAGCGGCGGGGGAATCTCGCCCAGCGTGACCGCAGAGAGCCCCACCACCACCGCCGGGACGGCCAGAGTGGCCGAGGCAACCCGGCCGGTGGGGAAATGGTTCATGGCATAGCCCCAGAACCAGAAACCCAGAGCGGAGGGCCCGATCCCCATATATACCGCCGCCGCCAGCGTTGCGGTGCTGAGACCCTCCCATTCAGCCACGGTCTGCGGGGCGAACGGCATCAGCGCAGCGGCCCCGGCAATACATCCCAGCCAGGTGGCGGTCAGCGGGTCCACATCGCGCAGCACCAGCTTCTGCAGCAGCATTCCTGCGGCATAGAGCAGCGCGGCGGCGAAGGCCACGGCCAATCCGGTCAGGGCCAGCTGACCCACGCTGCCGGCCGCGGTGATCAGCCCGATCCCGCCCAGGGAGACCAGCATTCCCAGGAAGAGGCCGCGGGAGAAAGTCTCCTTGAACAGCACCACTGCGCCCACCCCCACCAGCAGCGGGGCGATGTTGACCACCATGGCCACAGTGCCGGCATCCAGAAAATGCCCGGCCCAGTTGAAGGCCAGCGTGTAGACGGCGAACCAGCTGACACCGAAGGCGACGGTCAGCCACAGGGCCCGGCCGCTGGGCAGGCGGATCCGTCCTCGGCGGGCCCACAGCAGCAGCACTGTCAGGGTCGCCGAACCGGCTGTCAGCCGGATCAGCGCCAGGGGGCCGGGGGAGATGTCCGGTGCGGCCCAGCGCATCAGCACGAAGGTGGAGGCCCACATCAGCGCAGTGAGCACGATGGCGGCCAGCGGCAGCAGGTGCCGGAGGGCAGGCTCGCGAGATTCGGTGGTGGTCACTGTCAGCTCAACTTCCTTCACCCCCGCTTGATTCCGTCCGCCCGTGCCGGCTCAGGCGCCGGCGAGCCTGCGCAGGGCGTCTGCGGCGGGCTCCTCGGCGGCGTGCCGCCACCCGGTTCCGGCCCACAGGTTCAGCGCCGTGGGGTCACCGGCGGCAGCGGCGGCCCGGCGCAGCGGGGTGGTGAGATGGTGCAGAGCAGGGAACCCCAGGGGAGCGGCCGGGGTCATGGCGTCGGTGAACTCGGTGCGCAGAGCCCGGGCGGGGCGCCCGGAGAACGCGCTGGTGACCACGGTCTCCGCATAGGCCGCGCTGGCCAGAGCGCGCCGGTGGGCCGGCTGCGTGCCGGCTTCCGGGCAGCGCAGCAGCGCGGTCCCCACGCAGGCAGCCTCCGCACCGGATGCCAGCACCTCCCGGACGGAGTGAGAGGTGGCAAGGCCTCCTGCGGCCCAGACCGGGCACGGCACCACCGGTGAGATCTCAGCCACCAGCTGGGCCGCGGTGATGGACGGCACCGACCCTCCCGGGCTCCAGGTTCCCCAGTGGCCGCCGGCGCACGGGGACTGGGCCACCACGGCGTCGACGCCGGCTGCGGCGGCCTGCTGGGCCTCCGCCCGGCTGGTCACCGTCTGCACCACCCGAGTCCCGGCGCGCTGGAAGGCGCGGATGGTCTGCTGCGGCGGCAGCCCGAACGTGAAGCTGACCACCGGCACCGGGTCCTTCAGCAGCAGCTGCAGCTTGGCGTCCCAGGCGTCGTCGTCCTCCTGCGGCTGCTGCGGCAGCTCAGCCCCGTATCGGTCGGCCCAGGGCTGAAGCGCCGTCCGGTAGGCGCCGAACGCTTCGGCGTCCACCGGGACGGGATTGGGCGCGAAGAGATTGACGCCGAACAGCTCGGTGCGGGCGCGGACCTGGTGGATCTCATCGGCCAGCCGATCAGGTGTCTTGTATCCGCCGGCGATGAAGCCCAGCGTCCCGACGGTGCTTGATGCGACGACCAGCTCCGCAGTGGTGGGCCCTCCGGCCATAGGGGCGGCGATCACCGGCAGCTGTGCACCCAGCTCGGACAGCAGGCCCGGTCGCAGTCGGCTCATGATCCGGCCTCCCACAGGTCCCGGTAGTAGGCGATGCGGTCCGGATCCGGCGTCACGCCGTAGCTGGCGAAGAACAGGTCGTCGTAGCTGCGGCCGAAGTTCACCGGCCACCTGATGCTCCAGCTGGCGATCGCCAGATCAGCCCATCGCTCGCCCAGCCCCAGCTGGCCCAGGTCCACGTGTGCGGCGAAGCGGCCGTCGCGGTCCAGCAGCGTGTTGGGCACGCAGGGGTCGCCGTGGCAGACCACCACGTCCTCGGCGCCGGAGTCGAGTCCAGGGGCCGCCCATCGGCAGGTGAACGGACAGTCGGTGGGAAGCGCGTCGTGCAGACGGCGCAGCCCCACCGCAATGGCCCGCACCGCAGTCTCCGGCTCGCTGCGCCACCGCGGGTGGTAGGCAGAGGTGCCGGACACTGCGGCGGTGAGCAGCCAGGCGCCGTCGTCGTTGGTCCCGGTCTGCAGCACCTGCGGCACCGCGGTGAATCGGCCGGCCCACGTGGTGCGCTGCGCCTCTGCCTGCAGGTCCACGTGCTCGGGATGCCGGTCAGTGTGCGGCTGCCATTTGGCGTATCGGTCGGAGCCCAGTGCGAAGGTGGTTCCGCCCAGCTCATTGCGCCATATCGGCCGCACCTGCGCAGCCCCGGCCAGCTGCCGGATCGGCTCGGGGACTGCCACCGGCTCCTGCGGCACCCCGGCGCTGACTGTCTCAACCTCCGTGTGCCGGGTCTCAGGCACTGCGGGCCTCCCGCTGCAGCAGGCTGTGTTTGACCGGCAGACCGTAGCGGAAGCCACCGAGGCTGCCGTCGCTGCGGATCACCCGGTGGCAGGGCACGAACAGCGCTGCCGCGTTCGCCGCGCAGGCTCCGGCCGCTGCGCGGACCGCCCCGGGGCTGCCGGTGCGGGCAGCATAGGCGGCGTAGCTCAGCGGCGAGCCGGGCCCTACCTGACGCAGCACCTCCCAGGCGCGCTGCCGGTAGGGGCCCGAGCGCTGCCGGACCGGGACGTCCAGGATCCCGCTGAGGTCGCCGTCGTAGTAGGCGGCCACTGCCTGCAGCGCCTGCTGCGCGATCCCGGCAGGCGGTTCCGCTGCAGAGCCGGCCGGGGCCACCGGTCGGCGCAGGCTCGGGTGGATCAGCGCATGCAGAGCCAGGGGGTCCTCGGTCCAGCCGGAGGCCAGCACGGAGCTCTCATCGGTGAGAACGGTGAATACGCCGTCAGGGGTGGAGATGCGGCCCACGGTCAGCTCAGTGCTCATCGGTGTGTCCTTTCGATGGGGAGGCGGCGGCCCACAGGTGCATCGCCGCATAGGAGCGCCACGGTGCCCAGCGCTGAGCATGCTCGGCCAGCTGGCGGTGCTGTGCATTCCGGTGCTGGGCGCTGCAGTGGTGGGCGGCCCGCTGCGGGCCACCCCCACTTTGCGCGGCAGTCCGAGCAGCTGCAGGGCCGAGCAGACCCAGGTGCTGCGCCCCGGCGATCAGCGCCACGTCCCCTCTCATCCACGTGTCCGGGTGGCCCAGCACGCGCAGCTGAAGATAGCTGGCAGTCCATTCGCCGATCCCCGCAACAGCAGTGAGCTGGCGGCGCATCTGCGCAGGCTCGGCCCCGGAATGCAGCTGCATCTCTCCGCTGAGCAGCGCCTGCGCGGCCGCGCGCACAGTGCGGAGGCTGCGGGCCGGCAGCCGCAGCGGGCGGTGGGGATCCAGCGGTCCTTCACCCGGATCCTCCACCGCAGCCAGGATCTGCTCGCTGCTGGGGAAGAGCGTATCCAGTCCGGCGAAGCCGGAGACGTATCCGGTGCCGGTGCGTGCCACCAGCCGGGACAGCTGGGTGCGGGCCGCGGCCACCGAGATCTGCTGCCCCACGATCGCGCGGATGAGGTACTCATGGGCGTCGGCTGTGCCGGGCAGCCGGATGCCCGGGGTGCGCTCCACCAGCGGCCGAAGCGCGGGATCCTCACTGAGTGCGGAATCGACTGCGGCAGGATCGGCGTCGAGATCCAGCAGCCGGCGCGCGGCGGCGACTGCGGCAGGCACATCGGAGAGGGTGCTGACCTCGCAGCGGACCTGCACACCGCCGGCCGCAGAGGTGAGCTCGAGGGCGCCGGGGCCACCGGGGAGCCGCAGTGTGCGAGCGTAGCGCAGACGCTTCGGGCTGATCTCAGCAGCCTCCACTCCGGGCAGTGCGCGCTCGGCCAGGAACCCGAAGACTCCGGCTGCGTCGAAGGGCGCCCGCACCGGCAGCTCGATCTCCACAGTGAGCGGGGCCGCTTCTGCAGCAGCCTGGGTGCGGGAAGACCCTGGGAGACGACGACGTCGTCGGGCGCGGATCTCTGCCGGGGTGGAGTCGAAGATCTGGCGGCAGGTGTGGTGGAACTGGCGGACGGAGGAGAAGCCGGAGGCGAAGGCCACATCGGAGAGCGGCAGATCGGTGCTGACCAGCAGCGTCCTGGCCGTCTGGGCGCGGTGGGCGCGCGCCAGGGTCAGCGGCCCAGCCCCGAGCTCGGCGGTCAGGGCCCGATGCACCTGACGCGAGCTGTAGCCCAGCGCGCTGCTCAGCTCCGCCACGCCGCCGCCGTTCATGATGCCCTCGCGGATCAGCCGCATGGCACGGGCCGCCAGGTCCTGCCTGAGGTTCCACTCGGGAGTGCCCGGAGCAGCCTCGGGCAGGCATCTGCGGCATGCCCGGAACCCCGCCTCATGGGCGCCCGCCGAGGTGCTGAAGAACGTGATGTTCTCCGGCTTGGGGGTCCTGGCCGGGCAGGAGGGGCGGCAGTAGATGCCGGTCGTGGTGACAGCGAAGCAGAACTGGCCGTCGAACCGAGCATCGCGGGCTGCCACGGCGCGGTAGCGCTGCTGAAACTCTCTTTCCCGGTCCACACCTCTATCCCACTGCTGCAGCACCGGGATGTCCAGCGAAAATCGGACACGGCATTCAGGCGGGGCCGGCCTGATCCTGCAGCTGCGCCAACTCGCGCTCCATATTGCGGCAGGCCTTCGCCTGCCACAGCTGCCGGGCGGTGCGGGTGCGGTAGAGCTGCGAGGTTCCCAGAAGGCGGCGCAGCACAGCCGCACGGCCCGCGGCGAACTGGTCATCCGGCACATGCGCGTAGTCCTGCCGCACCTGCTCGGTGTAACGCCGGTAGTCCGGCCAGTCCCGGCCGAGGACCTCCAGGTCGGCGTCGACCAGCACGGACCCGGCGGCGTCGTCCTCCTCAGTACTGTGGTGCGCGGTCAGCCGCACCAGCCGGGCCGTCTCGGCCACCTCCGCGCTCCCCAGCAGCCCATCCAGCAGATCTTCTGCCAGGCGGGCGGAGACCTCTTCATCCGCACCGGCCTCACCGCGGTAGACGGCGTCGTGGAACCAGCCGGCCAGAAGCACCGGCCGGCGCAGGGGCGCAGGCAGCTCCCCGTCACGTTCCAGGTTTGCGCAGACGCGCAGCACCGAGCCCAGGTGGGGGAGCGCGTGATAGCTGCGGTGCGGCTCGGACCAGCACTGCAGAAGCCGGCGGCCGATCTCCTCCCACCGCTGGGCAGCCGGCCCCTTTTCGGGCCCCAGCCGGGCCCAGCGCCGCTGGAGTCCCCGCTGCAGCTTCTCGGGGCGTTCGCGGGACCGGATGCGCAGGCCCGAGTCGGCCAGGACCCTGACCAGCTGGCTGCCGGCGACGGGGACCGCCCCTGCGTCCACCAGCTCCTGATAGCGGTGGGCCGGGGCGTCATAGTGGTCGCGGTCGAAGGCCCGCTCGCTCAGACCCGCACTGCGGGCGAAGGCGTGCAGCTCCTCCAGCGAGGCGGAGGAGATCACATGGGAGAAGACCGTCCCATGGGCCGGCCAGACCGGCGGATCGATGTAGATCGTCATGCAGCTCCCATCATACGAGGCCGCACCGACGATCGACTCTGGGAGGCCTTCGACGACGAGCTGACCGACTTTGAGACCGGCAAGGGCAGCGTCAAGCTTCCCTACACGCTCAGCCAGCTGCCCGCGGACCTGCTGACCCGCATGATCCGCTATCGCATCGCTGAGCACGTCGATGGCGGCGTGAAGTGGATGTAACCGTCAGGGGACCAGAGCGCGGCTGAGCAGGGACTCGGCCTCTGCTGGGCCCATCTGCTGCCTCCAGGGGATCCGCTGCCACACCACCAGCAGCAGCTGCTCGGCCGGGGCGGTCACCGCCACGGCCTGCTCCGCCTCACCGATGGTCACCGGATCGGCATCGACATCCGTGGCGGTGAGGACCAGACGCTTCGGCAGCGGCTCCACACGCTTGGCGCGCAGCATGCGCGGATACATCACCTCGGCCACCTCCGCCACACCGTCGAAGGCCAGCGCCGGGTCCAGAGCGGCGGTCTGACCCACAGCGTGGTGGGCATCCCAGAGGTGGACCATGGTTTCGTGCACCTGCCGGCGCTGCCAGAACAGGGCCGTGCCCTGGTGCCGGACCAATGTCCAACAGGGAGCCTCCGGTCCGGCCTCGGCCAAGGCCTTGCGCAGCGCCTCCGCGGCGGAGGCGTACCACCGGCTCAGGCTCTGCCCGGCGGGCTCATCCCGAGGGCGTTGGCGCGGATCAGCGCCCTGCACGATCCCCGCTGCCCACAGGTGGGTCTGCCCCAGGTGGACGCCGAGTGCGCGCAGGTCCCATTCCGGGCATGCGGCAACCGGTGAGTCCAGGGCGCCGTCGTCCTCTTCCGCTGCGGCCAGCACGTCCCGGAACCGTCCGGTGGAGGCTGCCAGCTCATCCAACCATGGTCTTCCTGTGGGGGAGATCACGTATTCGAGCATACCGCCCGTCGCTGCGGCCATCGCCGGCGCTGGAAGGAGAATCTCTTCTCGCCAGTGCGGATCAGACGATCCAGAATCAGCCCGATCAGCGCCCCGGCAACGATCCCCAGGGCCATGGCCAGCAGCGGGCTGTCCCTGAACAGGTGGCCTGCGCCGACTCCCATTGCCGCGGAGCTGACAGCCCAGAGCACCGAGGCCAGGCAGGCCAGAGGCATGAACCGGGTGAAGCCGAAGCACACTGCCCCCAGGGTCATATTCACCGCCACCCGTCCCACCGGGACGAACCGGCCGGTCAGAATGATGCTGCCGCCGTGTGCCGCCAGCGCACTTCTCGCCCCGCTGAGGGCTGCCCGGCCCCGGGGCCCGCGGAGCATCCGCAGCTGGTCCACCGGGACCCGCGAACCGATGCAATAGGCGATGAGGTCGCCGAAGAACGCGCCCACAGCGGCAGCCAGCACCAGCAGCAGCAGGTAGCTGGCCGGCATATCGCCGGCCACAGCCAGCACGGCGGCGGCAATCACCACCGACTCGCTCGGCACCGGCGGAAAGAATCCGTCGACGCAGGACAGGACAAGAACCGCCACCACCAGCCAGGGAGAGGGGCCAAGAGCGACGACGGCAGACTCAATGCTGCTGAGAATCTCGTGCATAGCCTCACGCTATGAACCCTCCCGGGCGGGCAGAATCCAGCTGACTCCACAGCGGCGCGCAGCTTCGCCCCGGCCTGCGGTGCAGTTTTCTGCACCGTGATCGCAGAGCCAGCTGCAATCCCGCAGCCCCGCCCGCTGGAATATGGTCGTAGAGTGAACACAGACCCTGCCGTCCGCACCGGTCGCAGCCGCGGCGCACTGCGCAGGATGGCGCACCATGCCGTCTACCTGACCACCGGCGGCCTCATCTTAAGCTCCCCAGCGATCGGTGTATTCGCCCTGGTCAGCACCATCCTTTCCACGGTGATGCTCAACCACCCGGTCGCCGGACTCTTAGAAGAGGACATCTTCGTGCCGGCCCGCGCCGCGCTGATCGTGCTGGCCTGCCTGATCGGACTGGCCACTGTCATCCTGTGCTGCTTCTTCGGGCGGCTGCACCGCTCACGGGCCGCCGCACTCATGAGCGCCTCCGTGCCCAAGCCCCAGCGAGGCCGGTGGAGCTGGCGGAGAGTGGCCATGCTGGGTGTGAGTCCCTATGGCCTGCGGCTGCTGGTCTACCACCTGCTGGGTCTGCTGTGGGGCCCGATCATGGTCAGCGTCGTGCTGGCCTGCCTGGTCGGCGGACCGGCATCGCTGCTGCTGGGTCTGCGCCTGAACTCCGGCCAGCCCGCGGCCGGCATCCTGACTCTGATCGACGTCCTCTTCATCATCTGCGGAGCCGTTCTGCTGCTGGGCTCCCCATGGATCCTGCGTGCCGTCGCCCTAGCAGATCTGGCGCTGGTCAAGTGGGTCAACGGAGTGGATGAGAAAGCGGCACTGGCCCAGCGGGTCGAGCAGGTCACACAAGCCCGCTCCGGCGTGGTGGCCGCAGCGGACGCGGAGCGGCGCCGCATCGAGCGCAATCTGCACGACGGGGCTCAGCAGCGCCTCACTGCCCTGGCCGTACACCTGGGTATCGAACGCAGCCGGCACGTCAAGGCGGCAGCCTCGGGCACGCCGGTGGACCCGCAGGACACTCAGGACGCCTTCCAGCATGCCCAGGCCGAGGTGCAGTCCGCGCTGCAGGAGATCCGGCACCTGGTTCGGGGCCTGCACCCGGCCGTTCTGGAAGACCGAGGGCTCGACGCCGCGGTCTCCGGCATCGCCTCCCGAGCCCCGTTCCCGGTGGCAGTCACCGTGGATGTGCCCCAGCGGCCCTCCCTGGATGTGGAGGCAGTGGCCTATTTTGTGGTCTCTGAGGCGGTCAACAACATCATTGCCCACGCCCAGGCGAAGCACGCCGAGGTCACTGTCAGACGCATCGGCCGGACGCTGAGCATTACGGTGTCCGATGACGGGGTCGGCGGCGCCGAGGAGTCTCGCGGCACCGGCCTGACCGGACTGCGTCAGCGCGTCGAATCCGTGGACGGAACCCTGAATATGACCAGCCTTCCCGGAGAGGGAACCCAGATCAGAGTGGAGCTGCCATGCGCGTAGTCATTGCCGAAGATTCCGTCCTGCTGCGCGAGGGCCTGGCCAGGCTGCTGGACTTCGCGCAGATAGAGGTGGCCGCCGCCGTAGGCACCGCCGTCGAGCTGCTCCCCGCTGTGGAGGAGCATGCACCGGACCTGGTGATCGTCGATGTGCGGATGCCGCCGAGCTTCACCGACGAAGGCATCCGCGCAGCCTTGGAGCTGCGTCAGCGCGATCCGGAACTGGCCGTCATCGTGCTCTCCCAGTATGTGGAGGAGCGGTATGCCGTGGAGCTGCTGACCGGGGAGACCTCCGGGGTGGCCTATCTGCTCAAAGACCGCGTGGCAGATGTGGACGAGTTCCTCTCCGTGGTCCGCCGGGTCGGCGACGGCGGCTCGGTGCTGGACCCGGAGGTCGTCTCCCAGCTGCTCACCCGGCAGCGTAGGGACAATCCGGTGGAGGAGCTGACCGACCGTGAGCGCCAAGTGCTCGCTCTGATGGCCCAGGGGCGCTCCAACGCCGGAATATGCGAGGAGCTCTACCTCAGTGAATCTGCTGTGACCAAGCACATCAACGCCATCTTCACCAAGCTGGGCATACCGCCCACCGGAAGCGCCAACCGCCGCGTACTGGCAGTGCTGCAGTACCTGGCCGCCAACAGCACCCCGGACCGCGGAGGCAGACAGCCATGACGACGCCGCACAGCACACCGGGGCACGCCTCCCCGGCAGTTCGCAGAGCCTGGCTGATCTTCGGAGGGCTGCTCACAGCAGCACTCCTGGCCGTTGGTGCCTTCCTGACCTGGTCGCTGCTGGCCGGCGGCGGGATGAGCGAACAGACCGGACAAGCGTCACTGTCCAGCGGTCAGACACCTGAGACGGTGGCCATCGACGGGGCCGGAGCAGACGTGGAGCTGATCGGGACGCAGACCGATGAGGCCACCGCGGAGCTTGCCACCAGCTGGTATGCCAGCGAGCGGCCGGCAATCGAGGAGACCTGGGAGGACCAGACCTGGTCGGTGGATTTGGGATGCCGGCACCAGGGCGTCCCCCTGTGGTTCGCCCCGGGCTGCGGGATCACCTATGACGGGACGGTTCCCGCGGACTCGTCCGTGGAGGTCAGCCTGACCTCAGGGGCGGTGTCCGTGGAGAACATCGGCGGGGCAGCGGATCTGCAGACCACCTCCGGCAGCATCACCGCCTACGATGTCTCCGGCGACCTGACAGCGGAAGCCACCAGCGGCAGCATCCGCGGAATCGGCCTCACCTCGGACAACGTGACAGCGCAGGAGACCTCCGGCAGCATCTCGCTGGAATTCGCCGAAGCACCGGCGCAGGTCCGCGTCTCGACCACCGCAGGGGATATAGAGGTGCTGATTCCGCGGGGCCAGAACTATCGCGTTCTGTCCGACACCTCCAGCAGCGTGGTCAGCATCGAGGTCGCCACAGACCCCGACGCCGGATCCATCATCGACCTGCGGACCACCAGCGGGAACATCACGGTCGCCTACTCCGACTGAACCGCGGAAAGCCAGGGTGCAGTTTCCTCCACCGAAGGACTGCAGGGATCCTCTTGGATACCGGCAGGCAGCTGGATTCCGCGCAGTTCCGGGCCTCCATAGCGTGAAGGTATGCGAGAAACTCCTCCTTCAGAACTGCTGGCCTGCCGGTCCCTGCGCGTGCTGGTGGTCACCGAATCTTTTCTGCCGCAGACCAACGGGGTCACGAATTCCGTCTGCCGAGTCCTGGAGCATCTGGCCCAGCGCGGACACACAGCTGCGGTGATCGCCCCGACCGGACCTGCGCAGTACGCGGGCGCCCCGGTGCACCGAGTTGGGGGCCTGGACCTTCCCGGCTATGACGGTTTCACCGTCGGCATGGCCACCCGCCGCAGGCTTCGGGGCCTGATGGCCGAATTCCGCCCAGACGTGGTTCATGTGGCCTCCCCGTTCGTGCTGGGCTACGCAGCGGTCCGGGCTGCCAACAGCATGCAGATCCCCGTGGTCAGCATCTATCAGACCGATGTGGTCGGCTTCGCCCGCCGCTACCGGATGCGTGCGACCGAGGCGCTGATCCGCCACCGGCTGCGGCGCATTCACATCCAGTCTGATCTGACCCTGGCCCCCTCCGCCGCCAGCATCCAGCAGCTCCAGGAGCTGGGCATCCCGCGCCTAAGGTTCTGGCCCCGAGGTGTCGACACGGCACGGTTCTCCCCGCAGAACCGTTCGGAGTCCCTCCGGGCACGTCTGCTGGCACAGCCCTCTGGCGGCTGCGCCGGGGACGTCCTGGTGGGGTATGTGGGTCGCCTGGCCAGGGAGAAGGACCTCCACCACCTGCAGGCGATCAGCGGCATCCCAGGGATCCGACTGGTCCTGGTGGGAGAGGGGCCGGAGCGCAGCGCCCTGAAGGAGCTGCTGCCCGGGGCGCTCTTCCTGGGGGAGCAGCACGGCGAGCAGCTCGCCCAAACCCTGGCGAGCCTGGACATCTTTGTGCACACCGGGGCCGAGGAGACCTTCTGCCAGGCCGTTCAGGAAGCACTGGCCTCGGCGGTGCCGGCCGTAGGACCCAGCGCCGGAGGACTGAAGGACCGGATCACACACGGGATCAACGGCCTGCACTACGCTCCCGGCAAGCTCGATGAGCTGCGTGCCGCAGTGGCCCGACTGGCCCAGGACGCCCCGCTGCGCCGGTCACTGG
This sequence comes from Nesterenkonia sp., assembly GCF_029265375.1. GTDB lineage: Bacteria > Actinomycetota > Actinomycetes > Actinomycetales > Micrococcaceae > Nesterenkonia. The sequence goes on along the minus strand of NZ_JAJUJJ010000009.1, from coordinate 52,145 downwards.
GCCAGGCGGCGCACCAGGGGCTGGGCTCGTCCTCCTGGACAGCGGTGAATGACCTGCTCCTGGAGCACTACAGGGATGCCATCACCGGGGCCCAGCAGACCAGCGCGGCGGAGGCGGACCCGGTCTACCGCAGGAAGGGCCTGCATGGACTGGCTGTCTGAGCTGACCTCCAGCCCGGCCCTGCCGCACTGGGCACTGCTGCTGAGCCTGCTGGTGGTGATGGCGATCCCGATGGGGCCGGCTGAGCCCACCGCGCTGGCGGCAGCAGCCCTGGTCAGCACCGCGGCGCTCCCGCCGCTGACCACGGTGGTGGCCATCGCGGCAGGAATGACGCTGGGTGACGCACTGACCCACCGAGCCGCCGGCCCGCTGCTGCGGAGGATGCGGCAGAAGCCGCATGCTGCCGGGCGGCTCCACAAGTGGTCCCAGCGGTTGCAGCGCCAGAGGTACGGACGCGATGCGGCGGTGGCCGGACTGCGCCTCCTCCCCGGGGCCCGAACCCCGGCGGCGCTCGCCGCCCGAGCCGCCGGGATCAGCAGCCCGCGCTTCCTGCTGCTGGCCGCCGCCGGCTCCCTGATCTGGGCCGCGCTCTGGGTGCTTGGGGGAGGAACGCTGCTGCATACCCTGCCGACATGGGCCGCGGCGGCCGGTGTGGCTGCTGCGCTGCTGGCGGGACTCACCGTGCCGGTTCGGCGCAGGGTCAGAGAGCAGCGCCTCAGCTGCGGCGGGCGCTCTGCGGGAGTTGTCGGGAGGCCATTGCCAGCACGGTAACCTAGGGGAGGTCTTTTTCTCCCCGGTCCCTGTGTGGCGAGGTGTTTGGTGTGTCTCTGAAGGGTCTGCGCACTGCGCTGTCTGCGGCGTCGTCGTACTCCCGCGTAGTCTCAGCGGCGAGCCGTCCCGCCGGCGAACGCACTGACGAGCTGCAGATCGGGGCCACCTCCGGGCTGCGGCCGGCCCTGATCGCGGAGATCGCCGAGGCCATCCGGGGTGCAGGTCAGGCCCCGGGCGGTACAGTGCTGGCGGTCACCGCCACCGACCGGGAGGCAGAAGAGCTGCAGACCTCCCTGTCCGCCTTCGCCCCCGAAGCCGAGGTGGCCCACTTCCCGTCATGGGAGACGCTCCCGCATGAGCGGCTCTCCCCGCGCTCAGACACGGTCGGCCGTCGGCTGGGCGTGCTGCGCCGGCTCGCCCATCCGGAGCAGGCCGGCCGGCTCGACGTGGTCGTCGCCCCCATCCGCGCGGTTATCCAGCCCATCGTGGCAGGCCTGGGCGACCTGGAGCCGGTCACGCTGACCACCGGTGAGTTCTACGAGTTCGACGATGTGGTCTCCCGGCTGTCCGCTGCCGCCTACCACCGGGTGGACATGGTCACCCGGCGCGGCGAGTTCGCCGTCCGCGGCGGCATTCTGGATGTCTTCCCCCCGAATGAGACCCACCCGGTCCGCGTCGAGTTCTTCGGCGACGAAGTGGAGCAGATGCGGCACTTCTCGGTGGCCGACCAGCTCTCGGTGGATGCCGAGGAGCCACCCACCACAGTGCAGGCCGTACCCTGCCGAGAACTGCTGATCACCGACCAGATCGCCGAGCGTGCCAAGTCCCTGATGCCCAGCATGCCCCATGCAGTGGACATGCTGGAGAAGATCAGTCAGCACCAGGCGGTGGAGGGCATGGAGTCGCTGACCCCGGTGCTGGCCGAGCAGATGGTGCCGCTGGTCTCCGAGCTTCCCGCCGGCTCCCTGACCGTGGTGGTGGAGCCGGAGAAGGTCCGGGCCCGCGCCCACGACCTGGCTGCCACCAATGAGGAGTTCCTGGCCGCGGCCTGGCAGGCCACCTCCGACGGGGCGGCGGCACCCATCGATGTCACCGACCAGGAGCTGACCAGTCTGCGGACCGGAGCCTTCGCCTCCCTGGCCGAAACCCGGGACGCTTCCTTGGAGCACGGCGCCGGGTGGTGGTCGCTCACCTCCCTGGGCGTGGACGAGGAGCTGGAGCAGGACGCCGATGTGATCTCCGTGGATTCCCGCGAGCCGATCGGCTACCGCGGCTCGGTGGAGCAGGTGATGGAGTTCCTGGCCGGCCGGGCCGCCGACAAATGGTCAGTGGTGGTGACTACCGGCGGTGCCGGTTCGGCCGCCCGCGTGGCCGAGCTGCTGGGCGAGCACGAGGTGCCGCATGAGCAGGTGGAGAGCCTCACCGACGCCCCGACGCCCGGTACTGTCACCGTGACCACCGCCAATGCGTCCCAAGGCTTCGCGCTGGATTCGCTGCAGCTGGCGCTGCTGACCGAATCCGAGATGCTGGGCCGCTCCATCCGGCAGGACTCACGTGCCGGCGCCAAGCGCGCCACCCGCCGGAAGAAGAACCCTGTGGATCCGCTCTCCCTGACCAAGGGCGACTATGTGGTCCACGAGCAGCACGGCATCGGCCAGTTCGTGGAACTCATCCAGCGGCCGGTCGGATCCCCGCAGGCCATCCGCGCCGGCACCGCCGGTATGCGTGAATACATGGTGCTGGAATACGCCTCCTCCAAGCGCGGGGCGCCGAAGGACCGGCTGATGGTGCCCACCGACCAGCTGGACCAGGTCTCCCAGTACGTAGGCGGAGACGAACCGAAGCTCTCCAAGATGGGCGGCTCCGACTGGGCGGCCACCAAGCGCAAGGCCCGCAGAGCCGTCAAGGAGATCGCCGCAGAGCTGATCCGCCTCTACGCCGCCCGCATGGCCTCCCGCGGACACGCCTTCGCCCCGGACACCCCCTGGCAGGCCGAGCTTGAGGACGCCTTCCCCTATGTGGAGACCCCGGACCAGCTGACCGCCATGGAGGAGGTCAAGCGGGATATGGAGGCCGAGGTGCCCATGGACCGGCTGATCTCCGGGGATGTGGGCTTCGGCAAGACCGAGATCGCCATCCGAGCCGCGTTCAAAGCAGTGCAGGACGGCAAGCAGGTGGCGGTGCTGGTGCCCACCACGCTGCTGGTCTCCCAGCACTACGAGACCTTCACCGAACGCTATGCAGGCTTCCCCGTGCGGGTCCGGGCGCTGTCCCGGTTCCAGACCGCCAAGGAGTCCAAGGAGGTGCTGCAGGGGCTGCGCGAAGGAACCATCGACGTCGTCATCGGGACCCACCGGCTGCTGGGCAGAGAGGTTCAGTTCAAGGACCTGGGCCTGGTGATCATCGATGAGGAGCAGCGCTTCGGTGTGGAGCACAAGGAGCAGCTGAAGAAGATGCGCACGAATGTGGATGTGCTGGCCATGACCGCCACTCCCATCCCGCGCACCCTTGAGATGTCGCTGGCCGGAATCCGCGAGACCTCTGAGCTGAACACCCCGCCGGAGGAGCGTCACCCGGTGCTCACCTATGTGGGACCCTATACCGATAAGCAGGTCTCGGCCGCGATCCGCCGCGAGCTGATGCGTGAAGGGCAGGTCTTCTACGTCCACAACCGGGTGGCCGACATCGACCGGGTTGCCGCGCGGGTGCGCGAACTGGTGCCCGAAGCCCGCGTAGAGGTCGCCCACGGACAGATGAGCGAGACCCAGCTGGAGCGGATCGTTCAGGACTTCTGGGAGCGGCGCTTCGATGTGCTGGTCTCCACCACCATCATCGAGACCGGCCTGGACATCTCGAACGCCAATACGCTGATCGTCGACCGCGCCTCAGCCTTCGGCCTCTCCCAGCTGCACCAGCTGCGCGGACGCGTCGGCCGATCCCGGGAGCGCGCCTACGCCTACTTCCTGTACCCGGCGGAGAAGCCGCTGGGGGAGGACGCGCTGGAACGGCTGAAGGCCGTGGCCGCCCACAATGAGCTGGGGGCCGGGTTCCAACTGGCCAAGAAGGACCTGCAGCTGCGCGGGGCCGGCAATCTGCTCGGCGGCGAACAGTCCGGCCACATCGAAGGTGTGGGCTTCGACCTGTACCTGCGGATGGTCGGCGAAGCTGTGGCCGACTACCGGGGCGAGGAGGACCGCCACACCCAGGAGGTCAAGATCGAGCTGCCGATCAACGCTCATCTGCCCTCCGACTACGTGCCCAGCGAACCGCTGCGGCTGGAGGGATACCGAAAACTCGCCGCGGCCGACACCGATGAGAAGGTCGACGACGTCGTCGCCGAATGGACTGACCGCTACGGAGAGCTGCCTGAGCCGGCGCAGAACCTGGCGGAGGTCTCCCGGTTCCGCAACCGCGTGCGCGAGGTGGGCATCACCGATGTGGGGGTCCAGGGCAAGTTCATCCGCTTCGCACCGGTTGAGGAGCTTCCCGAATCCCGGCAGCTGCGGATGGAGCGGATGTACTCCGGCCAGCACCGGCGCTCGCTGAAGCAGGTGCTGCTGCCCAAGCCGACCACCGCCCGCATCGGCGGTGAGGAGCTGGCCGACCAGGCTCTGCTGGCGTGGCTCACAGGCGTCTACGAGGCGCTGTTCAAGCCCTAGCGCCAGCCGGGCGGGGCAGCCCGGTCAGATAGGGGCTGAGCCGGGTGCGGTTGACCACCACTCCCAGGGACCAGCACACCACCAGCGCGATCAGCACCCGCACCGGCGGGGCCTGCACCGCGCCCCAGATCACGAACAGGATGTAGGGGTGGAGGAAGACCACCAAGGTCCCGGTGCGCACCAGCTGCGAGATCACCGACCCGGCGGCCGGAACCGCACGCACACCTGCCTCGGCCCAGGTGCCGAACAGGATGGTCAGCCCCACACAGATCAGCACCGCCAGGGCAGGGGAGAGCAGGAACGTGCCGAAGCCGGACCATTTCATGTTCATGCTCTCCGCGCCCAGCGCCACTGAGCCGATGCCGACGGCGATCAGGGCCACCCCGGCCGGCCCGCCCCACACTGACCGCACCGCACGGGAGCCCGCGGCCGTTTCGGAGAACCGTCGGAACCAGAAGCCGGCCAGCATATAGGCCGCGCACGCAGGAGCCAGGCCCACTCCCAGCACGGTGTAGGACATCGCTGAATCGGGCGTCTCGGCCAGCCAGAGGCCCGCCACCGCGGCAGCCGCCTGAACCCACCAGGGAAGCTGCACCAGCAGCCGGACCAGCAGCGCGGCGACGAACAGCACCGAGATGAACCAGAACGCCAAGAACGGCATATCGGTCCGCCCGCCGCCGATGAGCGCCCCGGTGACTGTGGCCCAGGTGTCCTCAAAGGGCCAGGGCGTGAAATGGTGCCCGATCACCAGGGCGCTGAGCACCACCAGCCACACCAGATAGGGGATGCCCAAGGTGCGCCACCGGGTGCTCAGCTCGCCGCCGAAAGTGCGGGTGACTGAGAGGAAGTAGCCCGAGAGGAAGAAGAACAGCGGCATCCGCCAGATCTGCAGGTACTCCTCGCCCGGCATGAACGGCCAGGCATGGCCGACGACGACGGCCGCTACGGAGATGACCCGCAGCAGATCGATGCCCAGATTCCGGGCAGCAGGTCTCAGGGCGACGCCCCTCAGTGCTGGGCCGAGGCCTTGCGCTCTCTGCGGGGAGCACTCGACTCAGCCTCCCGGGAGGCCATAGCGTCCAGCGGCTCTCCGTGCTCACCGTGGAGCTGCTGCTCCTCCAGGGTGTCAGAGCGGCCCACGACCTCCTTGGCCACCAGGAAGGCGGCGGTGTAGAGACCCAGGAACAGCGCGCCGGGCAGCCACACCTGATCCAGATCCCAGAAGTTCAGAGCGATGACCGCGCCGAGCAGCAGCCCGAAGACGAAGAGGAATGCGACGAGGTTGCCGAGGAAGTGGCCCTGGCCTGAGTAAGCCTTGACCTGACCCTTTGCATCAATCATGCGGTGCGCCTGTCTTTCAACGTTGTGGTGGGCGGCGGCTCAGTAGCCGGCCGCGCCTGAGGTGCCGTTTCCTGCCCCCACAATATCAAGCGAGGCGCTGGCGCCGATGCGTGTGGCACCGGCTGCGACCATGGCGGCCGCATCCTGGTAGGTGCGCACCCCGCCGGAGGCCTTGATCCCCAGGCGTCCGCCGACCAGAGATTGCATCAGCTCAATGTCTTCCACTGTGGCTCCGCCGCCGGCGAAGCCGGTGGAGGTCTTCACAAAGTCGGCTCCGGCCGCCTCGGCCGCCCGGCACACCAGGGCCTTGGCCTCCTGGCTGAGCAGCGCAGTCTCCAGAATCACCTTCAGCAGCGCTCCGCCGGCGTGGGCAGCCTCGGCCACCGCGGCGATCTGGGCGCGCACGGCCTCAGCATCACCGGCATTGGCGTCTGCGATGTCCACGACCATGTCGATCTCCTCCGCCCCTGCCGCGGCGGCCTCCCGAGCTTCGACCACCTTCGCTGCGGTGGTGCTGGCCCCCAGCGGGAAGCCCACCACTGTGCAGGTCTTCACGCCGGTGCCGGCCAGCAGCTGCACGGTCAACGGCACCCACCGGGGGTTGATGCACACGGCGGCGAAGGCATGCTCCGCCGCTTCGGAGCACACGCGGCGGACGGTGGCCTCGTCAGTGTCCGGCTTCAGGGCCGTGTGGTCGATCATTCCGGCCAGTTGGGCCGCAGTGGGGCTGTTCATCTTTTCCTCTCAGGCGTGCCAGTCTTAGGGTGCGGGCGTCTCAGGCGGTCAGGACGGATTCCATAGCGGAGCGCAGCTCCTCCAGCCGCTGCGCGGCGCTGCGCCGGGCCGAGGATACCTCCTGCGGATCGGCCGATCCGGGCTCGGCCACCGCCTCCAGATAGCATTTGACCTTCGGTTCGGTGCCCGAGGGCCGGACGATCACCCGGTCGCCGGCCTCGGTGAGGTAGATCAGCGCGTCGGTGGACTTCGCCTCAGTGAACTCCCGGCCCGGCAGCGGCTGGTGCGACAGGTCAAGGGTCTCCACCACCGCCGAGCCTGCGATCCGCTCAGGGGGAGCGGCGCGCAGGGCCGCAGTGACCTCTCCGAGCTGGCTGAGATCCTCAACACGCACCGTGACCTGCCCAGTGACATGCACTCCCGCCTCGGCGGCGATCTCATCCAGCGCGTCCAGCGCGGTCTTGCCCTTGGCCTTCAGATCGGCGATGAGCTCGCAGAAGATCAGCGCGGCAGAGACACCATCCTTGTCGCGCACGTGGACGGGGTCCACATCGAATCCGATGGCCTCCTCATACCCGAAGACGATATTGGGGACCCGCGCCAACCATTTGAAACCGGTCAGCGTCTCTTCGTGCCCGATCCCGCGGGATTCGCACAGCTTGCCCAGCAGCCGGGAGGAGACCACCGAGTTGGCGATCACCGGACGGTCTTGGCCCGCAGCGGTCTGCCATCCGGTTCGCAGCGGCCCCCGGTCGATGATGTGGCGTCCCAGCAGGGCTCCCATCTCATCTCCGCTGAGCTGCCGCCAGGATCCTGCCGAGTCGTCATAGACAGCCGCAGAGAGCCTGTCGGCGTCGGGATCATTGGCCAGCACCAGGTCGGCGTCGTGATCCGCGGCAGCCTGCAGCGCCAGGTCCAGGGCGCCGGCCTCCTCGGGATTGGGGAACTCGGCGGTGGGGAACTCCGGATCGGGTTCGAACTGCTCGGCCACCGGGAACACCTCGGCGAAGCCGGCAGCATGGAGCAGATCGGTCACCGCCTGGCCGCCCACTCCGTGCATCGCGGTGTAGACCACCCGCAGGTCCCGGTGGGGGTAGTTCTGCTGATCCAGCAGCTGCAGCGCCTCACGCTGGAAGTCGATCCTGGCCTGCTCGCCGATCGTCTCCACCCCTGAGGGCAGGGGGACCTCCGGGCTGGGGGCTGCCGCAGGTGTGGGGGAGTCCGCGGCGAAGTCGGCCTCGACCGCCTCGGCGATCGTGGCTGCGATCTGCTGATCCACCGGTGAGACGATCTGCGCGCCCACACCCTGACCGTCCGGCTCCAGATAGCGGGAGAGCTCTCCGCCGAGGTAGACCTTGTACCCGTTGTCCTGCGGCGGATTGTGGCTGGCGGTGACCATCACACCGATCTCGGCGTCGAGCACCATCACCTGGCGCGCCAGCAGCGGCGTGGGGCCCGGCCGGTCGAAGAGGTGAACCTCCCAGCCGGCGTCGCGGAAGATCTCGGCCGTCTCATAGGCGAACTGGTCCGACTGGTGCCGGGCGTCGAAGCCGATCGCGATCCTGCGGGCCCGCGAACCCTCTGCATCATGCGGGTTGTCGATCTGCTGGTGAGCCTGGCGCAGCTGTGCTTCGGCATAGCGCAGCAGACCCGTGGCGGTCTGCCTGACCACCAGTCGGTTCATGCGCATGGGCCCGGCCCCCAGCTCAGCGCGCAGACCCGCGGTTCCGAAGGCCAGCCGTCCAGCGAACAGCCGCTCCAGGGTGTCATAGGCGGTCTGGTTCTGCTCAGCGTCGTCGAGCAGCTCCTCCAGCTCAGTGCGGGTGGTGGGGTCGGGATCCAGCTGGATCCACCGTGCCACGGTGCTCAGCAGCTCACTCACAGGTCAGTGCTCCTTCTCATCTCAGGCAGATGCTTCTCAGGAGGCCGGCGCCAGGCTGCGGCGCACCACCTCGGCCAGCAGCCCGGCGATCCGCGGTGCTGCGGCCTGGCCGGCCTCGATGACCTCTTCATGGCTCAGCGGCTCCTCGGAGATCCCGGCGGCCAGGTTGGTCACCAGCGAGATGCCGAAGACCTCCATTCCGGCGGCCCGGGCGGAGATGGCCTCCAGCGCTGTGGACATTCCTACTAGGTCCGCCCCGACGGCGGCCAGGTACCGGATCTCCGCCGGAGTCTCATAGTGCGGGCCGGGCAGCTGGGCATAGACGCCCTCTCGCAGCTGCGGGTCCACCTCGCGGGCGATCCGGCGCATCCGCGGGGAGTAGAGGTCGGTCATATCCACAAAGTGGGCCCCGCGCAGCGGTGAGGCGCCGGTGAGGTTGATGTGGTCGCTGATCAGCACCGGTGTGCCCGGAGGATTCAGCGGACTCAGCCCGCCGCAGCCGTTGGTGAGCACCATAGTGCGCGCCCCTGCGGCGGCGGCTGTGCGCACTCCGTGGGCCACCGCATCCACTCCGCGGCCTTCGTAGTAGTGGGTGCGCGCCCCGATCACCAGCACGTGCTGCCCCGCCGAGGTGCGGATGACTTTCAGCGACCCGGAGTGTCCAGGCACCGGGGAGGTGTGGAACCCCGGCACCTGCTCGGCGTCGAGCTCCGCGACCAGCTCGCCCAGCTGCCCGGCCGCACCTGACCAGCCCGAGCCCAGCGTGCAGGCCAGGTCGACCCTTTCCACCCCGGCCGCAGTCAGCAGCGCGTCGGCGGCACGGGAGGCCTGCTGGTTCACCGGGCAGGTCGGATCATTGGTGGGGGCGGCGGCCACCGGGTCCTGGCCCCCGGCGGCGTCGGTGGTGACATGGCCGAAGCCTTCAGTCGTCTGGTCGTCGTCGGGCTGCTCGGTCTCCCGGGGTGTGCTCATAGGCTCAAATCTACCTGCTCATGGCGAAGCGCAGCGTGTCCAGTCCGAGTCCGCCCAGCTGCAGCAGCTCGGTGTGGAAGGACTTCAGGTCGAAGCCCGGCTGCTGCTCGCGCTCGGCCCGGATCTGCTCGATGATCCGCTGACCGACCTTGTAGCTGGGCGCCTGGCCCGGCCACCCCAGATACCGGGTGAACTCGAACTGCAGCTGAGCCTCTGAGATGGGCAGGTGGGCGCGCAGGAACTCCAGGCCGGTCTCCGGGGTCCAGATCTCACCGCCCCAGTCGGCCGGGGCGCGGAACCCGCAGTGCACGCCGATGTCGAAGACCACCCGGGCCGCCCGCATCCGCTGCATGTCCAGCATCCCCATCCGGTCGCCCGGGTCGTCCAGGTATCCCAGCTCGGTCATCAGCTGCTCGGCGTAGAGCGCCCATCCTTCGGCGAAGCCGGACGTGTTGGCCAGGTACCGCCGCCAGGAGTTCAGCCGGTCCTTCACCAGCACGGCGGTGCCGATCTGCAGGTGATGCCCCGGCACGCCCTCGTGGTAGACCGTGGTGGTCTCGGCCCAGGTGGTGAACTCGGTGTCCTCCGGAGGCACTGACCACCACATGCGCCCCGGCCGGGAGAAGTCGTCGCTGGGCGGGGTGTAGTAGACCCCGCCGTCCTGGGTGGGCGCGATCCGGCACTCCAGGCGGTCCATCGGCTCCGGGATCTCAAAGTGGACGTCCTTCAGCTCTGCCACCGCAGCATCGGAGAGTTGCTGCATCCATTCGCGCAGCGCCTCGGTGCCGCGGATGATCCGCCCCGGATCAGTGTTGAGGAGCTCTTTGGCCTCGCTCACCGAGGTGCCGGGCCGGATCTGCTCGGCCACCTCCTGCTGGGCGGCCACGATCCTGGCCAGCTCCTCAAGCCCCCACTGGTAGGTCTCCTGAAGGTCCAGCTTCGCGCCGGTGAAGGACTGGGAGAACAGCTGGTAGAGCTCGATCCCGACGGCATCGCGCTCCGGTGCCTGCGGCAGCAGCGTCTCGGTGAGCCTGCCGGCGAAGACCTGGTAGGCCTCTGCGGCGGTCTGCACGCCGGTGCGCAGACGCTCCAGCACAGTCTCGGAGACCCCAGCGGCCTGCGCCGCAGTGATCAGTGATGCCAGCGCCCCCACAGGCTCGGCCCAGGAGGCGGCCTGTTCGGCAGCGGCACGAACCTGCCGGGCGGGGGCCACATGCCCGGCGGCCTGGGACTGCTGCAGGGAGGCCCAGTAGCCGTCCAGCGCCTCCGGTATGTTCTGCAGCCGCCCGGCGATATGGACGAAGTCCTCATCGGTGGACTGGGGCATCAGCTCCAGCACCATGCGGATGCTGTGGGCGTCGGAGGAGATATTGTTCAGCTAGGTCCGGCCGGTCTCATGCAACGCCAGGTCCAGTTCGATCCGCTCACGCATGGCATGGACGGTCACCTCGTCCACCGCATCGGCCGGCTGCAGCGACTCCAGCTGCGTCAGGGCCTGGCGCTTCAGCTGCGCGAACGCCTCCCGGCCGGCGGGGGAGTAGTCCCGGTAGAGGGTCTCCACGCCGGGCCGGCCCAGCATAGTGGCTTCCTCCGGTGCCAGCTGCAGTAGCTGCTCGAAGTGCTGCTCAGCGAATTCGTCGACGGCGGTGGGGGTGCGAGTGCTCATGCGCCTGAGCCTATCGCGGCTCAGTCGTCGTCGCGGGGGTCCACCGTGTGCAGATGCAGCCTGCGCGCCGCCTCAGAGAGCGACCCGCTCAGCGAGGGGTAGACGGTGAAGGTGGAGGCCACATCGTCCACGTGCAGCTTATGCGTCACCGCCAGAGCCAGCGGGAAGATCAGCTCTGAGGCGCGGGGGGCGACGACGACGGCGCCGATGACTGTGCCGGAGCCCCTGCGGGAGAAGATCTTCACAAAGCCTTCGCGGATGTTCATCATCTTCGCCCGCGGATTGGTGGTCAGATCCAGCTTCGCGACGTCGGCCTGGTACTTTCCGGAGTCCACCTGGGCCTGGGTGACTCCCACGGTGGCGATCTCCGGGGAGGTGAACACATTGGAGGAGACTCGGTGCAGCTGCAGCGGCTTGACCGCCCCGCCCTGCATATGGGCCACCGCAATCCGGCCCTGCATCGCCGCCACTGAGGCCAGCGGCAGCATGCCGGTGCAGTCGCCGGCGGCGTAGATGTTGGTGGCGGTGGTGCGGGAGACGGTGTCCACCCGGATGTGCCCGGACTCGGTGGTCTCCACGCCGGCCTCCTCCAGGCCGATGCCGGCGGTGTTGGGGATCCCGCCGACTGCCATGAGGCAGTGCGATCCGGTGAGCACCCGTCCGTCGGTCAGCCTCACACTGACGCCGTCGTCGGTGCGCTCCACCGACTGCGCGCGGGACTTCGCGGCGACTTTCACCCCCACCCGGGCGAAGGCGTTCTCCAGCACGGAGGCGGCGTCGGAATCCTCGCCGGGCAGCACCTGCTCCCGGGAGGAGACCAGCGTGACGTCTGCGCCGAGCCGCCGGTAGGCGGAGGCGAACTCGGCGCCGGTGACCCCGGAGCCCACCACGATCATGTGCTCGGGCACATCGGTGAGGTTATAGGCCTGGGTCCAGTTCAGGATGCGCTCGCCGTCCGGCTTGGCGGTCTCCAGCTCCCGGGGGTGGGCTCCGGTGGCGATGATCACCGCATCGGCCTCCACCACAAAGGTGTCGCCGCCGGCGTCGGTGACCTCCAGGCTGGTCGGGGGCAGCAGGCGCCCGCGCCCGGAGACGATCCGCACCCCGGCCGCGGTCAGCGAGGCGTGAATATCCCGGGACTGGGTCTGCGCCAGCTTCAGGAGCCGCTCGTTGACCTTGGAGAAGTCCGCCCACGCTTCGGTCTCATAGTGGTCGTCCTCGTGGCTGCCGAACCGAACGCCGAAAGAGGTGGAGGCATTGACCCGCCGCATCGCATCGGCAGTGGCCACCAGCGTCTTCGAGGGCACCACATCGGTCAGGACCGCCGAGCCGCCCAGCCCCTTCTCCTCCACCACGGTGACCTCCGCGCCGGCGTCTGCGGCCACCATGGCGGCCTCGTAGCCGCCGGGGCCGCCGCCGAGTATGGCAATCCGGTCAGGGGCGAAGCGCTTGGCATGAGTAGTCACGTGCCCCATTCTTGCCCAGAAGCTCAGAGGTTGTCACAGCGCCGTGTGTATGTCGCAGAACAGCGGCGGGCATCGGCTACCCTGGACAGATCAGCGGCACCCCCGTCGCATCCCACACGTGAGCACAAGGGCAGGTGGAGACACGCATGACGCTGGGTCCCCGGCCGGAGTCGGCCGGAGTCATCGACTGGATCCCCAGCCTGCCCATCCACTCCTCACTGCTCATCGTGGTGATCGCCGGGCTCTTCCTGGCGGCGCTGATGCTCAGGGCCCAGCGGCTGCCCGCGCAGTCGCAGCGCAGAGCGGGGCTGACCACGCGTCAGGCCCGTGCGGCACGCCGCCGCGTGCTGGCCGAACGACCACAGACGAGTGAACCAGGTGCTGATGTGACTACTGATGCCAGGGAAGAGACCAGACGCAGCCATGAGAACGCCTCCTTCCGCATCCACTGGGGCCGCACCCTGCTGGCGCTCACCGGATGCCTCGCGCTGCTGGGAGCAGCAGGCACCGCCGTCGCCGCCTGGCTGACCGGGCTGGCCTGGACTGTTCCGGCTGTCTGCGCAGGAGCGTTCCTGCTCAGCCTCGCCGGGCTGCAGGCGGCCGCCGCCGTCCGGCGTCGCCGGGCCCGCCGCGCCAGGGTCGAGCGAGCCATGCAGGAGGCGATGACCGTGCCGGAGGAGACGGCCGAGCAGATCAGCCGGCAGCAGCGCGTCGCCGCCCAGGCGGAGGCCCCGCAGCGGGTGCGTCCCTTCGATGCGCTGAGCTCCGACGCCGAGGGATTGGGCGGCCCAGACTCGCTGGTCACCCTGGATGAGGATGGCCTGCCGGAGAATCCGGAGCGGCTCTTCGGCAAACAGGCTGCAAAGGATCCCGAGGCCGCCGAGGCACTGTTCGATCAGTCCGCCCCGGCAGAGGACTGGCAGCCCCGCGAGGTCCCGCAGCCGAAGTATCTTGTGGCCGAGAAGGTCGAACGCCCAGAGCCCGAACCGGTGGCCGAAGAGCCTGCCCCCACGCCCAGCGCGGACACCAAGCTCAAGCAGCCCAGCGCCGCCGCAGCGCCGAAGCCGGAGCCGGAGCCCTCCATGGACCTGGACGAGGTCCTCAAGCGCAGGCGAGCCTGATTGAACCCCGTCCATCCCGCGCCCTCGGCCGGGCGGGCCGAGGCGGAATCCCGGCAGCTGGGATTCCTGCAGTCCTATGACGCCCACTCGCCCATCTCAGCTGCGCTGCAGCAGTCAGGGGTCTACGCCACCAGTGTGCACCTGGAGTCGGTCCAGCACCGGCCCGGCGCCGGGGTGACCGGGATCTACCGCGTGGCCACCGCCCGGCCGGTGCTGGCCAACAGCAGCTCCAACGGCGTCTACACCGAGACCAGCGACCACGTGGACGAGCTGTATGTGGGAATGACCACCGAACGGGTCGACGACGACGCCGAGGGCGTGGTCTTCTCGCACTGTCCCTACGGACGGCTGGCCATCTGGCAGCACCCTCTGGACCCGGCGCTGCCCGGCCTGCGGCTGGCCACCGACCCGGACTCTGTGGCCAGCATCTGGGGAGCAGGCCGGGTACTCACCGGGTTGGAGACCGTCAGCTACCGTCCGCTGCGCCGGGCAGTGATCGCCGCAGACTTCTCCGACGGATCCCGGCTCTACCTCAAAGTGCTGCGCAGCGGCCGGGCGGTGGACCTGGACGCCCGCCACCGGATGCTGCTGGAGGCCGGGGTGCCGGCACCGGTGCCGGTCAGCGACCCGGTCAGCGATGTGGTGGCCCTGCAGCGCGGCGATGGAGTGTCCCTGGCGGAATACTTTCTGGCCGACGGCGCAGCGACGGTGCGCCCGAAGGACTTCGTGGCGCTGCTGGAGCAGATGCCGGAGGAGGTGATGACGCTGCCTGCCCGGGAGGCCTGGACCGACCGCCTGCCGTCCTACGCCTCGGCGGCCGCCTCCGCGCTTCCGAGTCATGCCGACCGGATCGCGCAGCTGGCGGAGACCATCATGCAGCGGCTTCCCGCCGCCGACCGGGGGCCGGTGGTGCCCACCCACGGGGACTTCTACGAGGCCAATGTGCTCATGCGCGATGCGCAGATCTCCTGCCTGCTCGACGTCGACTCGCTGGGCCCGGGCCACCGGGTGGATGATCTGGCCTGCTTCCTGGGGCATCTGGCAGTGCTGCCCGCAGTGGATGAGCGATATATTCACGCACCGGCGGCCTTCGACCGCTTCGCCCGGGCTTTCGCCGAGGAGGTTGATCCCGAATCGCTGCGGATCCGCTCGGCCTCAGTGGCTCTGTCCCTGGTGGCTGGCGCGCGCGACACCCGGCGCCGCGGCTGGTCGGCTCAGGCGGAGCACCGGCTCCGCTGCGCAGAGATCCTGCTGGACCTCATCCCTGCGGCGGGGGACCTTCCTCGCTGGCCAGCCTCGCTTTGAGCTGGCTGAGCTGGTCCTCGGCCGCATCCGCCTCCTCGGTGCGGCCCAGGCTGCGCAGCGCCTCGATCCGACCCTCCAGGGCGGTGGCCAGCAGCGCCTCGGACAGATCCCGGTCCTCAGCGGCCATCCGGAACATCGCCTCAGCCTCCTGGGCCTGACGCATCTGCAGCAGCACTGTGGCGGCGAAGATCTCCGCGTCGGCGGCGGCCTCCTCATCGGCCGCCTCTGCGAACTGGTCGGCAGCCTCCAAGGCGGAGGCCACCGCCTCGGAGCCGCGGCCCAGGGCGGTCAGCGACCGTGCCCGGGTATCGATCAGATCCGCCTGCTGCCACTGGGTGCCGTGCTCGGCGACGATGCGCATCGCCCGGTCCAAATAGTTCAGCCCGTCCGGGTTCTCATGCCGGCACAGCAGGTGGCCCAGCGAGTGCAGCGCCTGCAGCAGCATCAGCGGGTCGGTGTCATCGCCCTGATCGGCCAGGCGCAGGCCCTGCTCATAGTGGTGCCGGGCTGCCTCGACCCGGTCCAGGGAGGCCGCCAGCGCTCCGGCGGCCAGATGCGCGCGGGCAGCCTCATCCACCTCGTCGGCGGCCAGGAACTGCTCCGCGGCCTCCTCCCAGTGGGCCATAGCCTCCAAGGGACGCTTCTGCTGGGTGACGGCGTGGCCCAGACCCATCAGCGCCCGGCCTCGGGTGGAATGCTCATCCTCAGCGGAGGCCAGCCGGACAGAGAGCGCGTCGAGCACCTTCTCCGCTTCGGCGTGATGCTCCATCTCCAGCAGCTGCTGTCCCAGCGCCAGGGTGAGCATGCGGGATTCGCTGAACTCTCCCAGCTCGGCCTGCTGCACGGCCACCCTCCAGGCCAGCACAGAGACCTCGGCGTAGTTCAGGCCTGAGGCGACACCGGCCAGCAGCGCGGCGGCCGAGGCTGCGCCCTTGCGCACACCGCAGGCCGCGTAGAGCTCGGCAGACTGGATGGCGTCCTTCATCGCTGTCAGGGGCCGCTCAGACTGGTGGTGGACCGTGGCGCGCAGCATCGCCATCGCGCCGCGGACCGCCCGGTTGGCGGGCCCGGAGAGCACCAGCTCCGCGGTGTCCAGTGCCTGCTCTGTCTCCGAAGCCAGCAGCTGGGCATGGGCCAGGAACATTCGGGCTCCGGTCAGCGCCTGCGGCCGCTGAAGCTCCTCCAGAATCCGGCAGGCCTCGCTGATCACCGGCAGTGCAGCCTCCGGGCCCTCGTCGTGCAGCTGACGCACCGCCAGTGAGGAGAGCACATCAGCGCGTTCCAGGCGCGGGGTGCCGTCGTCGAGCTCCTCGGCCATCCGGGCCAGGATTTCGGCTTCCACCCGGTCAGGCTCGCGCAGCAGCATCGGCCCCAGTTTGGCCTCCACCTCCGCCTGCTCGGACCGGCCCAGTTCACGCAGCAGGTCGATGCGCTGCTGCAGGTAGGGGGCGGAGAGTCCGGACTCGCCGCGCATCTCATGGACCCCGGAGAGGATGCGCAGCAGCATCAGCCGGTTCTCCGGGTCCTGGCCGCCGGGAGCGCGCAGCCCCCGTTCGGCAGCGGCAGCGGCGGCGGCATAGCGTTCGCCGTAGGCGGCCTCATAGGCCAGATCCACCCAGCCGCGCGCGGTCTGAGCCTCCGCCTGCTCGGCGCTGGGCGCGTGCAGCAGGGCCTGCAGACGCGCACTCAGCGGAGCCGAGCCGGGGATCTCCACATGCAGGTCAGCAGATTCGCCCTTCATCCTTTCTAGAGTAGCGGCCCAGCCTGAAAGAGTTCACGCCCGTAGAATTGAGCGGTGATGCCAGACTCCCCGCGCCTCCGCTGCCGCCTCACTGCCGCCGCCGCGGGGGCCGCAGTTCTGCTCAGCAGCTGCTCCAGCCCTCCGCCGCCGGCTCCGGAGCCCACCGGGGCGCAGCTGGAGCGTGCCTGGCGTATCGCAGTGGGGGAGGACCCCCTGGACCAGACCATCGCCCAGCTCTATGCCCAGGTGCTCAACGCCCATGAGACTCCCGCCGTGGTCGTCGAGGGTGAGCAGGATGCGGCCTCGCTGGCCGCGGCGCTGGCCGAAGAACCTGAGCCGGCCGCCCCGGAGGAGGACGCGGAGGAGTCCCCGGCAGCCGATGAACGCTATGAGATGGTGCTGGCCCGCACGATGCCGCTGGCTGAGCAGCTGGACGCCGAAGGCTATGCGGCCCTGATGGACGGGGACATCGCCCCAGCCGCCGCTCCGGGCGACCTCACCGGCCTGGTCCAGGATCAGCTGACAGAGGCAGAGCTGCTGGAGCCGGCAGCGGTGGTGATGGGCACCGACGTCCTGGTCACCACCATCACCGCTGAGCAGCTGGAGGTGGAGGCCGAGGAGGAGGCCTCCCTCCAGGCGCTGGCGGAGATCTGCGACGAACTGACCGTCGGCACCGCTGCCCAGCAGGCGGAGCCCGCCCAACAGTCCGAAGCGGCTGAGCAGTCCGTCCTCGCCCAGCAGCTGGAGGAGGTCTACGACTGCGAACCCGAGGAGCTGGTCACCGCGGAGGAGGACGAGCTCATCGATCTGCTCATCACCGCTGAGATCGACGCCGCCCTGCTCAGCCGCACCCATCCCGGGGCTGCCGAGAACGCCCTGGTCGACCTGCCGGACGAGGAGCGCGCCTTCGCGGAGGACCAGTACGTCCCGGTCGTCTCCGTGCGGATCTCCGATCAGGTGCCCGACGTCGTCGACGACGTCTCCCGCGCCCTGAACGAGGAGGCGCTGGAATCTCTGCGCCGGCTCACCCACGGTCCCGAGGGGCTCAGCCCGGAGGAGGCCGCCGAGTACTGGCTGGTTGAACACGGTTTCATCGCGGCTCCTGACTCCTGGGGATAGCAGCGCGCAGAACACACGTGCCTCTATTGGCAGATTGTTGACAATATGAGGCAGAATCTGGTCATGGAGGAATTCGAGGACTTCACGCAGGCGCATAAGCTGCGCAATGTCCGCTATGACGTCCGTGGCCCCATCGCCGAGGAGGCCGCCCGCCTGGAGCGCGCAGGCCACCGGATCACCAAGCTGAACATCGGAAACATGGCCCCCTTCGGGTTCGAGGCGCCGGACTCGATCATGATGGACATGATCCGCCACCTGCCCACCGCCCAGGGTTACTCGGATTCCGCCGGCATCTACTCGGCACGCACGGCGGTGGCCCAGTACTACCAGACCAAAGGCATCAAGGATGCCGATATCGATGACGTCTACCTGGGCAACGGGGTCTCCGAGCTGATCACCATCACACTGCAGGCGCTGATCAACCCCGGAGACGAGATCCTGATCCCCGCTCCGGACTATCCGCTGTGGACCGGTCTGACCGCGCTCTACCAGGGCATCCCGGTGCACTACATCTGTGATGAGGCCAACCGGTGGTGGCCGGATCCGGAGGAGATTGAGTCTAAGGTCACCGACCGGACCAAGGCGCTGGTGATCATCAACCCGAACAATCCCACCGGGGCGGTCTACCCCCGGGAGGTCCTGGAGGCGATCGTCGACATCTGCCGGCGTCATAATCTGATGCTGCTGGCTGATGAGATCTACGAGAAGATCGTCTACGACGACGCCGAGACCATCAACGCCTGCACCCTGAGCGACGACGTCTTCACCATCACCTATTCCGGGTTGTCGAAGACCTGGCGGGTGGCCGGGTACCGCTCGGGATGGATGTTCATCTCCGGGCCGAAGCAGCGGGCGAAGAACTACCTGGAGGGCCTGCAGCTGATGAGCAACCTGCGCATGTGCCCGAATGTGCCCGGCCAGCACGCAGTGCAGACCGCGCTGGGCGGCTACCAGTCCATCGATGAGTTCATCCAGCCCGGCGGCAGGCTCTATGAGCAGCGCAATCTGGCCTACACCATGCTGAAGGACATCGAAGGGGTGCAGGTTCAGCAGATGGACGGGGCGATGTACCTCTTCCCGCGGCTGGATCCGGAGATCTATCCCATCGACAATGACGAGAAGTTCGTCATCGAGCTGCTGCGCCAGCAGAAGATCCTGGTCTCCCACGGCCGGGCGTTCAACTGGATCGACGACCAGCATTTCCGGCTGGTCACCCTGCCGCCGGTCGAGGAGCTGGAGGAAGCCATCAACGGGATCGCCGAGTTCCTGGCGGCCTATCGGGACGCTTTCGCCCGAACGGACTCTGTGTCAGTCACCGCATAGCGGTCCGCTGCCTCCATAATGGGGGGATGCGCCCATTCGCTGAAGAGTTCGTCCAGTCGCCCAAGCTCGCCTCTGTCCGCTATGACGTGCGCGGACCCATAGCCCAGGAGGCCGCCCGTCTGGAGCGCGAAGGACACCGGATCACCCGGCTGAACATCGGCAATCCGGCGCCGTTCGGCTTCGAGGCCCCGGATTCGATCCTGCAGACTATGATCCGCGAGCTGCCCACCGCGCAGGGATATTCGGACTCCCAGGGCATCCACTCCGCCCGGGTGGCGATCGCCCAGTACTACCAGACCCGCGGCATGCAGGACGCCTCACCGGAGGACGTCTGGCTGGGCAACGGAGTCTCCGAGCTGATCTCCATGGTGCTGACTGCTCTGCTGGGGCCCGGTGATGAGGTGCTGATACCCGCGCCGGACTATCCGCTGTGGACCGGCGCCACCAAACTGGCCGGGGGCACCCCGGTGCACTACATCTGCGATGAGGCCAACCGGTGGTGGCCGGATCCGGAGGAGATCGAGTCCAAAGTCACCGACCGGACCAGGGCGCTGGTGCTGATCAACCCGAACAACCCCACCGGGGCGGTCTACCCCCGGGAGGTCCTGGAGGCGCTGGTAGATATCTGCCGGCGGCATGACCTGATGCTGCTGGCCGATGAGATCTACGAGAACATCACCTTCGACCAGGTGGAGATGGTCAATGCCTGCACGCTGAGCGATGACGTGCTCACTGTGACCTTCTCCGGGCTGTCGAAGACCTGGCGGGTCGCCGGCTTCCGTTCGGGCTGGATCTACATCTCCGGACCGACCCACCGGGCGAAGAACTACCTGGAGGGCCTGGCGCTGCTGATGAATATGCGCATGTGCGCCAATGTCCCGGCCCAGCACGCCATCCAGGCGGCACTGGGCGGCCACCAGTCCATCGAGGATCTGATTCTTCCGCAGGGACGGCTCTACGAGCAGCGCAACACCGCCCATGAGCGGCTTGCGCAGATCGAGGGCGTCACAGTGGAGAAGGCCGACGGCGCGCTCTACCTCTTCCCGCGGCTGGACCCGGAGATCTACCCCATCGACGACGACCAGCAGTTCGTCATCGAGCTGCTGCGCCAGCAGAAGATCCTGGTCTCCCACGGCCGGGCGTTCAACTGGATCGACTCCCAGCACTTCCGCCTGGTCACTCTGCCCAGCGTGGAGGACCTGGAGACCGCAATCGACTCCATCGCCGAGTTCTTGGACGGCTACCGCAGCGGGGCGGTCGCGCGGGTCTAGGCTCAGTAAGTGGCGTGGGAATCGACTTTGTAGCTCAGCAGCCACCGTGTGAGCATGACGAGCCCCAGTCCGACGGCGGCCAGCGCGCCCGCCTGCACGATCGCCAGACCCAGTACGCCCCACTGCTCCGCCGTGGAGGGGATCTGCTGAAGCACCGCCCAGTAAGCGTTGAGCAGCATGGGGACTGGCAGCACGGCCACGAAGTGCCGAACCCATCCGCCGATCCCGCGCTCAGCGTGATAGAGCGAGGCGGCGGTGCCGGCGAGCATCGGGCACAGGGCATACAGCAGGTGCATCGAGTACCCCACGGTGATGCTCAGCGCGAAGTTGATTGCCAGGTAGACAGCGGCTGAGATGATCCATGCGCGCAGCAGGTCCACGGCTCAGCCCGCCTGGTCCGGATGGAATTCGATGCTCTCGCCGAAGGCCTCCAGTTCGGCCTCATCCACGCCGACTCCTGCGTATTCCACAGCCGAGACCACGTCGTTCGAGCTGTCCACGGCCACCCAGATCCGGCCGATGACCGGCTCGTCGTTTGCGCTGGTGTAGGTGAAGTCGGCTTGCACCGCCGCCTCGGCACCGGGGATCTCGGCCGCCTCCTGCCCAGTGCCTCGGCAGTCATCAGCGTAGACATCGGTGAACCGGCATACAGAGATCAACGTGTTGACTGCTGTGGAGGCATCAGGTACGGAATCGACGTCCGGCATCGCCCGCAGATAACTCGTGGCGTCTTCGAGACTGTCTGCGTAGCCGACGGTCCAGGCATGCTCGGGCAACTCGCCCTCCACTGGCTCCTGTTGCCACCCTTCGGGAACTTCAAAGCTCAGAGGCCCCTCCTGCGCTAGCCCCTGCTCGGAACCCGCCGTCTGTCCTGCCTCGTCCTGCTCTGAATTGTCCTGATTGTCCTGCTGGGCGGGGGGCTCGTCGGCGGTGGCACTGGGCTCGTCCTCTCCGCAAGCGGTGAGCAGTCCAGCAGTTACCAGCAGGGTGGTCCAGGGAAGCAGTCTTTTCATAGGGTGTCCTTCGTTCTTGTCACTCAGCACGGAGTCTCTTCGATGGATCGGGTGCCGCCCGGGGTGTCGGGAGGTGCCAGGTATCCGGCGTCCACCAGCTGCTCAGAGCTGGAGGACGTGGACTTCCCGAAGCCGCCGCCGATTGAGGCCAACTTGGCGCCGATGCCCCAGCCCCCCTCTTCAGAGGTTCCCGCATGGGTCTCGTGCGAGGTCACCCCGGAAGTATAAAGCAGCTGCTCGAAGTCACTCTGCGGGCTGCCGTCCTGAGTCGGAGCCTCCCGGACGCCCTCGGCGCTGGGGATGTCTTCGCCGCCCTCCAACCAGGCCTCCACGATCTCGCGCTCATGTTCCGAGTCGACAGAGATCTCCGTGGTCCACGTTGTGCTCTCGTAGTCGGCGTCCTGGTAGTCGGTGTCGGAGGTGACGCTGCCTTCACGCAGGGTGATCCCGGTGATTTCCCCGTCGGCGTCGACGTCAATGGTCATCGACTCTGAGCTGCCTCGTTGGGTCTGGTCGTTCCAGCTGAAGAAGTTGCCTGATGCGTCACCGGACTGCTGGGTGCCGAAGATGATCGAGGTGGTGTCATCGGAGGGGTCGTCGAGGTCCTCGCCGTGGTCGACCTCGATGATGGCTTCATCGGAGATGGAGCCGCCGGCGGAGAGCTGTGGGAGCCAGTCGGCGTTGAAGCCCAGCGAATCATCGGAGCCGTCCTGCCCAGTGGCTCCGCCGCTGGAGTCGCCGCCGGAGCTGCCCGAGTCGCCCTCGGAATCGCCCTGATCATTGTTGTTCCTATTCTTCTTCTTACCGCCCACGGAGGGCCCCACCTGGGCGTTGGCGTTGGCGAAACCTTCAGTTCTCATGACTTCTCGAGTGATCTGCGGCGGGATGTCCTCGCCTGGGGGCGAGTGAAACATGCCGCCCATTTTCCAGTAGCTGCCGTTGGCGTCGACGTAGTTCTGCACTTCTTCAGCAAAGGCCATCGCCTCGGCCTCTGAGTCGAAGACACGCGTCTCGCCCAGGTTCATATGGTCCATGAACCCGGCACCGAGTCCGACGTCGAGAAGCGGACCGGCATTGAGTTTGAGCAGATCCAGGCTGGCTCCGACTGCGCTGTCGTCCATGTAGGTGACTGCGTACGTGCCATCGCTGAGCTCTTCAACCACCATGGAGGCGCCGTCGCTGCCCTCAAGGAAGAGAACGGAGCCATCCAAGCTTGCGCTCTGAGCTCCGCGGCTGAGCATGCACTGGTCCGGCTGGAAGTCCTCCTCGGTCATCAGGCCCCCACCCTCGCAGGACCCCCCCGTGCCCGGCACATTGGCGGCGATGCTGCAGATAACGTTGTGGAATGTGGCTGTGACCTGCGGCAGCCAGGGCACCAGCGCCAGCGCTAGGACGACGACGGCGGCAGTCACCGCGATACCCAGATACTCCAGATTTCCTGCGCCGCGCTCGCTCTTCAGCTGTGACCACGCATCCGCAAGCGAGGGCCTCTGAGCCGGGTACAGATGCCTGCGTCTTGACCGGCGGACTACTTTTCTCACGAGGTCAACACTATGTGGTGCACCAGTGAAGAGCATGATGCTGGCGGCTCAGTCTGGGGCCCAAAGCCAGTAGGACTCCTGGTCCCGGACGGGCTCTGTGCGCCCGCAGCGCATTACACTCACCTATGACGGTGGAGCGATGGATCGGGGGTCATATGCACGAAGCGCGTCTGCAGCGCGCCCAGGCGCTGGCTGCCGCGATGGTGATTGGCTCACTTCTGGTGGTCTCCTGCGGACAGGCGGAGTCCCCGGCGGAGGACCAGGGCCACGAATCCTCGGTCACAGAGCCGGGTGTGGCGGCTGACGGCGGGTACTGGCGGGACGAGTCCCTGCCAGAGCCGCTGGTGCAGACCACGCTGAGCCTGCCTTCCCCGCAGGACAGTGCAGAACTGGCCACAGCTTCCCTTGAGGTGCTCTCCCTAGATAGAGATGGCGACTACGTCCGACTGGTCATGGCGTGGTTGCCCCCAGTGGAGGGACCGGCGTTGGGATCGATCGTCTTGAGCTCGCATAAGCACCGTTATGAGGCCACGCCGTTCATCCGTTTGGTGGATCGGGAGTCTGGTGAGCTGATCGAGCCGCTGCGCGGGGACTCCAACCAGTTCAGCTACGAGGAGCCCCCCGACATTCAGGACGCGCAGGAGACTCCGCCGGCTGGCGAGACGGGAGACGGAGCGCCGCAGGACCAGGCCGCGCAACCTCCAGACCCTGAGGAGGGCGGCGTCCCCGGCCGGGGTACGTGTATCTGCTCAATGCTCTCGGGAGCGGCAGAAGACCCCCCGGAGCGCACTGAGCTGATCTTCGTGGACTTTCCGGCTCCCAAGGCAGACTCCGTGGACATCGTCCCGGGGGAGTGGGCCGAGCCTATCCGTGACGTGCCGGTCAGCACCGGCGAGCCGTTTGCCCGCCCAGATGAGTCCTCATCCTGGTTCTTCACCCACGCCTCAGGGGAAGATCCACCTGCACACTACGGCGCGGGCGCGCGCTATGCCGTGCGATACCCGGTAGCAGCCCGCACCGAGGACCTGAACGGCGTGACCACCACCATTGAGGAGGAGACTCAGGAAGTCTCGCTTCCCTCAGACGTACTCTTCGAGTTCGGCTCCGCCGAGCTGACCGACGAGGCGGCCGAGGTGATCGAATCCGCCGCTGAAAAGCTCAATGAGGAAGCAGCTGGCTTCACCGTGACGGTGGAGGGCCATACCGACAACGTCGGCTCTGCGGAGCTGAACCAGCAGCTCTCCGAGGACCGCGCTCGCGCCGTCGCGGGGGCGATCAGCGAGCATCTGGAGGAGAGCATCACGTTGGAGACCGTCGGCTACGGATTCTCCAGGCCTCAGGTCCCCAACACTAATGCTGACGGCGACCCCATCCCTGAGAACCAAGCGCGCAACCGCAGGGTAAGCTTCCGTTATCCCGTGGTGGTGCAGGAGGCGGGGGTCGAGATCGATCTTGACCAAGCCGGTCTAGTGGACCTTCCGACCGCGCGGCAGATCTCGGCGGCTGAAGGTGCGGCGGCGTCCTTCGTTCTGGAGCCCCCCGAGGGTGACACCTCGGAGACCGCGCTGCGTTTCGACGTGCTTGGCGCCGAGCGTCACGCAGGGGTGGTGACTATGCGCTTCGCCCTTGCGGCTGCCCCTGGAAATCGTCACCACGGCACCGTCTTCACTGGCAATCCTGAGCGCGGCGGACGCCAGCATTTCGGGCACAATCCGCAGGGCGACGGTGACTCACCGGGCCTGGCCAATATGAGTCTGATCGATATCGAAGCCGAACGTCAGTATTTTCCGCTGAGCTCGGGAGACCGGGGGTGTCTGTGCACTGAAGTGGCGGGGACCGTGGAGAACCTGCCGTCCAGTCAGAGCCCTATGTATGCGCAGTTCCACCTGCCTGAGGCTTTCCAGGGACAAGTGCTCGTGTACCTGCCCGACTCGGGCCAGTTCGCCCTCCCCCCGGAGGTGGTGGAACAGATGACCGACTCGAGCCGCAACGGGACAGAAGGCGAGTAGAATCATTCGGCATGGGGAGACGGCCATTACTCGGCGGCGCCAGGCGGCAGCAGCAGGCGCTTGAGCGGCAGGATGCGGAACAGTCCTGGCACGAACAGGCGGAAGCAGCCGCGGCCCCGGGGAAACCCCGCTGCGCCACCCCGCAGCAGACTGAGCCCCAGGTGCTGGCTGCTGCGGAAGACTTCGCCTGGAAGGCAGGCGTGCCCGAGGCGGAGCGGCAGAGGCAGGATCAGGCCGCGGAGCCGCAGCGCCAGGAGAGGTCCGACGTCGACGTGCCTCAGGATCTGAGCTGGAGGCCCCAGGCCTGGTCGCCGCAGCGCCGGACTAGCGAGGACCGGATCTCACGCGCGTCAAAGGTCCGAAGCCGGCTCCCACAACGTCAGGCTCAGACGCGTCACGGGTCCGATGCACCTCGTGATCCCGAAGGACAGCCTGGCCCCCACACGAAGGATGAACCTGCAGCCTCGCCCGAGGATGGTCCTCTGCGCCAGCATGAGACGCATCCCAGCCATGCTGCAGACTCCGCAGCTGGCGGTGTGACTTACCGTCAGATCCAGTGGGAGATCGACGGGGTGCCGGCCCAGTCGGTGTTCCGTGGACTGGAAGAGTGGAGCACTGAGGGGCTGGAGTCCACACACGCCGTTGAGCCTGCCTCGGCGGGGGTCCCCCCGGGGGTGACCGAGAACCCGCCGCATGACGAACTCCAGGACAAGCCCGATGAGGATCTTTTGCTCCTCGCCAGACGGGACGCCAGGCACCGGAGGTTTGCCCGGTTCGGCTGGGTGCTGCTGGTGATAGTGCTTGTGTTGACTGCAGTGCTTTCGCTCTGGTGAGGCTTCAGACGTTGAGTCGGGCTTTGGCCCTGTGCTCGGCGAAGCTCTCCGAGATCTCCTTGACTACTGGCAGCTGAGACGCGTCGAAGAGGCGGCGTCGGTAGCGGCGCTTGGAGCGCGAAGCGATCAGCGCCCCGGAAGCCGTCGCGGCAAGGGCCAGCAGACAGTCCAGCACCATGAACAGCGTCGCGGACGCGCCGGCGGTCACCATTGCGGTGCTCGCCGAAACCCCCAACACGGACAGTGGGAAGAACACCGCCGCGTATCCGGTTCCGGCGGCGCTCAGGGTGGTGCGGAGCACCAGCCCCGGAGTCGCCCACACCGCCCAGAGCTGGCGAGCAGTGAGGTAGCCGGCGAGCGCCCGACCAGATACGGCCACCAGGGCGATCAGCGCGGTCACTACCTGCCCCCCGACCAGCCAGGCAAGCGGGGGACCGATGATCACGGCAAGCGCGAGCACGGTGACGCCCCACGTCAGATGCAGCAGCGTACCAGCACGGAAGGCCGGCCAGTAGAGTGTGAACCGTCTCACAATAGCCCCTTCCGAACGTGGTCGTCCTCGTTCTCGTCCGGCTTCGGTTCGCACGTCAGCAGCGGGTCGAACGAGGCGCTGCTGATCAGCAGATCAGCGGTGCGGGCGCTGACCAGGCGTGTCTCAGGCGAGGCGGTGTTTCCGGCCTGGACCACCAGCCCCTCGACTGCCGCGAGGACTGTTTCTTCGCCGGAGTCGGCGTCCTGCAGGGTATGCGTGGTCTCCACGGCCACGGCCCCGCTCCTAACGCGTTCGATCACCTGGGAATAGAGCTCGGAGCGCTCCCCGGACGAGGTCCAATCCTCGGCGGTCAGCAGCGGCGCTGCAGTCCCGCTGACGCTCTCCATCGCGAAAATCTCCCGGTACAGGGCTGTGTTGGCGCGCTGGGTGAGGTCCAGGACGAAGCTGCGCAGTACAGCCTCCCCGCTCTCAGCGTATCCCGGTAGCTCGTCGGAAGCAGAGCTGCGCGGAATCCCTGCCGCTGAGCGCAGCTGAGTCAGTGACCAGCCCTCGGAAGCCGGCCCTCCGAAAATCAGACGGTCCGGCTTGAGCTCGAGTCCCAGGTCGATTGTGTAGCTGATGAACCCCCAGATGCCGAGAGCGGCAGCGAAATCCTGCAGTTCTGCGGTGGCCTCATCCAGCGGCATGACCACGGTGACCTGCACTATCTCGCCTTGGGCGTTCTGACGGAGCACACCGTGGCTGCCGGGGCCCGAGGGCTCATTGACCTGGACAGTGGTAGCCACAGGCTCCAGTTCCGCCTCATGGTCCAGTCCAGTGAGCCGCAGCATACGCAGATACCCGTCGCGGATGGGCTGTCCGGTAGGACCAGCGGCCGCGCCGGCGATGCCCCTGAACTGACTGGAATGATCCATGACCCAGCGCTGGGCGTCCTCCCATCGCAGAAACCCGTAGACCTCGGCGCTGTCGTCGTCGCCGGGCACGATGACCTCGGCAGAGTCGTCGCCGAACTGGATGAGGCGGGCGCCCTCCACTGGCGTCTGCTGGGCAAAGGCGAAGGATTCGCGGGCTACCACCCGGTCCCGGCCGGCGTAGTGGCAAACCGGCGGAGAGTCAGGAAAGGTGCCGCAGTCTCCCGCATCGGTGCATGCCGCCAGGGTGAGCTGGTGAGCGATGTCCCTGCCGGAGACCAGCATTATTGACATGGCCAGCAGCACCAGAAGCAGCAGTGCCGTACTGGCGGTGGGAAGTGTGGGCGAAGGGCGTTTCATGCGGCTTGGAACCTCAGCAGTGCCCCCGGCGTCAGGCCCAGCTGTGCGAATGTGCCTTCGGGGGCCTCCCAGGCGGCCTTCGCTCCTCGGCGTGGCCGGTGCGCCCGCCAGGGTTTGAGCGCAGCGACATCGAGGACGGTCCCGTCCCCAGCGATGTAGGCCACGTCGAGACTCCGGCGCATGCCGATGCCGTGCACCGACGAGCAGGGACGCAGCAGCAGTTGCTCGCCCCCGAAGAGCAGACCTCGGAGCCGGCGCAGGTAGGTTCCCGCCTGAGGCACCTCCACAGTCCCGATGTTCTCAGAAGAGATCCGGACCGAGCGGACTCGCCCAGGAACATCGTTCAGCGTTGTCATCTCCTATACTCCTGACATTCGAGCTCCGCGCAAGCAGCGCAGTCTGATCTGGCACCAGCTTGGTGCATGCACCCGGACCCACTATGGGGCGCGGGTCTCAATCTGGGGCCCAAGTTCTGTCCGATCGGCCTCAGAATTAGGCCGGGCGTCACATTTACACGTGACCTCTGTGGTTACACTATTCTCGAGCGGGACTGAACGACAGTTATATGACGTGGGGGCAATAACTGATAATGCGAACGGAGAATGCGCCGTCGCTTGGGGTAGTGGCGATGGCGCCGGGCTCCATTGACGATGCACTTGAGCTTATTCACCGTGGTGCAGATTCATGGGTGGTGCTGATCAGCCCTCATCGCTCGCACGCTGAAAGCAGGCGCCTGGTCTATCAGGCCAGAGCTGCTCGGGAAGAGACGCTCATCGCGTTTCATCCCACGCGACTTTCCCCGCTGGGAGCCCAAGTGCTGCATGAGATGGCCCAGCCGCTGATGAAGGCGCTGCCGGCCCGGCTCATCCTTCCGGCACTTGCGGTCCTGGAATCACAGATTCGTTGCCTGGCTGTGACCCCCACGGTGATCGATATGAACGAACCTAAGGTGCCGCTGTGGCTGCACGCGCGCAGCTGGATCCCGGGAGGCACCTATCTTGCCGAACGGGGTGAGCGGGTCCGTCCCCTGTCCGCTAAGAAGCCGGAGAAGGCGCTCCAGCATGTGGATGTTGCCGAATCCTCCAGCATCGCCCTGGTCGCGGAGTCCGTCAGTCAGAAGAAGCGCGGTGCCCGGGTCAATGTGGCGCTGGAGAAAGTGCTGGAGCATCTGGCTCCCAAAGACATTGTCTATCGTCCCAATCAGCATCCCGATTGGTGGGGCTCGAAGGACACCGCCCAGATAGTCCTGGCGCCCAGCAACCTGGGCGCAGCTGCCCGACAGGCCATCGAAGCCCAGCCGGCGGCCGATGATATTCCTGCCCGCGAGTTGGTGGGCGCCACCGCTCCAGTCCTTTCCGCGCCGGTGGATGAGGACTCGGCCGAGCATGATCTTCAGGAGGACAACGGGTGAACCCCAAACAGCTGCGCGGCGTGATCACGCTGATCATCGCTGTGATCGGTGCCGTGATCGTCTTCCTCGGCGTCACCTCCTACGTCAGTGAGGTGCGCGCCGAGGTGGGTCCGACCACCGAGGTCTATGTCACAACCGAAGATGTTGGTATTCACCAGCCCATCGACCTGAGTCTTGTTGAGGCTCGGGAGGTGCCGGATAAGTACCTCAACGATCAGATGGTCACCCAGCAGGAAGATCTGGTGGGGATGAAAGCCTCTTCCGCCATCGCTGCGAACTCATATCTGCAGACCGACATGATTGAGCCGGCTTCCTCGCTGGAGGATGGCGAACGTGAAATCTCGGTGAACTTCGAAGGCGACCAAGGCATCCACGGACGCGTGCAACCGGGCGACAGGGTCGATGTCGTCGCTTCCTTCGCCAGGGACCGCGGTGGCCCAGAAGTCGGGGACGTCTCCTACCGCCGCGCGGATATTCCCTACAACGTCTCCGGCGTTCTGGTCCAGAATGCTGAGATCGTCTCCGTGGGGCAGCCGGTGGATGCCGGGGTCGCCGCGGGCGCTGCATCAGAAGGCGGAGATCCGGGCATGGTGGTGCCGGTGACCTTCGCCGTAACAATCGGAGAGGCAACCAAGCTGGCCTATGGAGAGTCTTTCGCCGTCTCGATGCGCATCATCCGTTCAGGCAACAACGAAACAGGGACCGCCTTCGAGGAGAGCGATCAGTCATTCCAGGACCCCGACCTGGGACCGAACTTTCAGGAAGCACCTGAACCGCGAGACGAAGAGGGCGAGGAGCAAGACGCTGAGGAAGAGGGCGACTGATGGCTAAAGCAATGCTGTGCAGTGGGGACGACCAGCGGGCGTGGGAGGTCCGGCAAGCACTGTCCGACTCTGGACTCGATGTCGACCGCTCCTATCAGTCCACCCAGGCGCTGCTGGCTGCTTTGGCCCAGTACGGTTCTGACGGTGTGGATGTGCTTGTGATCGATGAGTCCTCTACACCGATGCCAATGTGGGACCTAGCGGCCGAAGTCTCCGGCCGCTACCCCTCCATTGCGGTACTGACAGTGGTCAAGGAGCCCACCAGCACCGACTATGCCACCGCTCTTGACTCAGGCTCCCGAGGCGTCATCACGTACCCGCTGAACTTTGAGAATGTCTCGGCACGCGTCCACGCAGCTGTGTCATGGAGCAGCTCGCTTCGGAAAGCCGTCCAGCGCAGCCAGCAGGACGACGGCGCACTGGGTGCCGGCAAGATGATCGCCGTCGCCTCCGCTAAAGGTGGGGCAGGGTCCTCAACCGTGGCGCTGCACCTCGCGCTAGAGGCTGCACAGACCGAAGGCCGAAAGGTGATTTTGGTCGATCTTGATCTGCAGAAGCCGGATCAGTCCATTCTGATCGACGCCCCCAGGCAGAGAGACATCACAGACTTGCTCAGCGTGATCGACGAGCTCTCGCCCCGTTTCATCGCCGATGTGATCTTCGACCATCCCAACGGGCTCTCCGTCCTCTTTGGGCCGGTGGAAGGAGAGCAAGGTGAAGCCATTACTGAGCCTGCAGCCAAGAAGATCCTCGGGGTGCTGCGCTCATGGTTCGACGTCGTGGTGGTCGACATCGGCTCGGTCATGGGAGAAGCCAACGCCACTGCAGTGGAGATGGCAGACGAGGTTTGCGTGGTATCCCAGGCCAATGTGCTGTCCCTGCGTGGTGTGCGCCGTCTGGTCTCTCTCTGGGAACGGATCGGAGCCCGGCGCTCGGAAAGCGTGAAGGTCGTTCTCAACGGTGTCCACCGTACAAGCGACATCCAGCCCGAGTCCGCTCGCAAGATCGTGGCGCTGCAGACCTACGACACCGTACTGCCCCGGATGGACCGGGCACTTGAGCAGGCGGTCAACCGACGGGAGCCGGCAGTGGCCGGCTCCGAGTGGACCCAGAAGGTCAGAGACCTGGGGCGTGAAATGCAAGTGGTCCCTCCAGCCTCGCTGGCTAAGAGCCCCCGTGGCAAGCCCTCCCGCGAGGGGCGGAAGGAGCGCCGCGCCAAGAAGGACCGGAAACCATCGCGCCAGGCCGAGGCGGCGGAGAGCCGGCTGCCTGGAAACGGAGAGCTTCAGCTCACCGGCCCAGGCGCCCAGACCAGGCGCGCTGCACGCACTGAGCGTGAGCGTGGCCAGGCCAGCATCGAGCTCATCGGAATCTTCGCCATGGTCCTGGTGCTCGCCGCCATCGCCTTCCAGGCGGTGCTGGTCGGTGCCACCTGGGTGATGGCCTCCCATACCGCCAGCGAAGCCGCACGTGCTGCGGCGGTGGGACACTCCATCGTCGAAGCCGCGGAGGCCAGCACGCCCGGACCTTGGCGGGAGGGACTATCAGTCCACGAGTCCCCCGACGGGAGGGTCCAGGTCTCGATGAACACCCCGGTGCTGCTGCCCGTCGCGAGGAGCAGCGCCCTGCCCATCAGTGCCAGCGCAGGAATCCTGGAGGAACCGTGAGATACGCAGATACTCACCCTCGCACCCCGCGGCACAGTAAGGAGCGGGGCTCTCTGAGCATCGAATTCGCCGGAACCATGGTGTTCGTTCTGCTCATGGTGTTCTTTGCCTGGCAGGGACTGCTTGCCATGCATGCGCTGAGCCAGGCCAATTCGGCAGCCCGTGACGCTGCCCGGGCGGAGTCCATCTCCGTCGGCAGCGGATATTCCTCGGGCATGAATGCGCTGAGCCGCTCGCTGCAGCCAGGATCCTCGATCCGTTGCAACAGGTCGGCCCATACTTCGAGGGTGACCTGCCAGGCCGAAGTCAACGTCCCGATCATCCGTATTGGAGTTTTGGGGGACGCGCTGCCCTCGACCACGATCAACCGTTCGGCCACCATGCCGATCATTGAGGCACGCTGATGGCACTTCTGCGCAGAGTTGAGGCCCATCGCCTCAGGCAGGGCGCCCGGGCGTCGGACGCAGATGAGGCTCAGAACTCGGCGGCTGCCGCAGAAGCGGCTAAGCGGAGCAGGTCCCGCGGCACAATGGTCGGAGCCGTACAGGGCAGTGGAGGTGTCCAGGAGCGGGCTGCTGCCGAGTACCGCCGACTGCTGCTGGAAGAGATCGACCTGGCCGAGCTCTCGCGTCTGGAGCCTACGCAGCAGCGGGTCCGCCTCGAGCGGGTGATGAGTCATCTGCTGTCTCGCCGCGGACCGGTGCTATCCGGCCGGGAGCGGCAGGCGATCATTCGCCAAGTGGTGGACGAGGCGCTGGGTCTGGGCATCCTGGAGCCGCTGCTGGCTGATCCCACCGTCACTGAGATTATGGTCAACGGCCCAGACGACATCTTCGTGGAACGGGCCGGGAGGCTGGAACGCCTGGAGTACGGGTTCTCCAGCAATGAGCAGCTCATGCAGACTATCGACCGCATCGTGGCGGCCGTAAACCGCCGGGTGGATGAATCCTCGCCCATGGTGGATGCACGCCTCCCCACCGGTGAACGTGTCAACGTTATTGTGCCCCCGCTGTCACTGGACGGTGCTGCGGTGACAATCCGGCGGTTCCCCACGCCGTTCACCTTGTCCGACCTGGTCGACAAGGGCAGCTTCTCCCTGGAGACTTCGGAACTGCTCAGGGCCTGCGTGCGAGGTCGGTTGAACATTGTGGTCTCCGGCGGTACCGGCACAGGCAAGACCACGCTGTTGAACGCCCTGTCCGGCCAGATTCCCGACCGTGAGCGCATTGTCACCATTGAGGACTCTGCGGAACTGCAGCTGCAGCAGCCCCACGTCATCCGTCTGGAATCCCGTCCTGCCAACATCGAAGGCAAGGGACAGATCACCATCCGCGACCTGGTGAGGAACAGCCTGCGTATGCGGCCCGACCGCATCATCGTCGGTGAGGTCCGCGGCGGCGAAACCCTGGACATGCTCCAGGCCATGAACACCGGCCACGACGGATCCCTGGTCACCGTGCACGCCAACAACAGCGAAGACGCCGTCTCCAGACTGGAGACCCTGGCCTCCATGAGCGAGCTCGATGTTCCCTACGATGCAATCCGTGACCAGATCAATTCCGCGGTGGACATCATCGTCCAGCTGAACAGAGGCGCCGACGGATCACGACGCGTGGTGGAGATCTCCACGGTCACCTCTTCCCGACGGGAGGAGTTCACCCTGCGGCCACTGATGCGCTTCGAACAGGAGCCCCCCGGTCCAGACCGTCAGGTGCGGGGGACGGTCCGCCAGTTCGCAGTTCCGGCAGCATTGGCAGATCGGCTCTGGCTCTCAGGCAACCCTCTGCCGGCCCATATACCTGTCGAGGACGGAGCAGCCTGCCGCCAGCCGGGGGTGACCGTCTAAGTGGCCCCCGATGTCATTCTGCTGGTCCTGGCGGGCGTGCTCGCCATTGCGTGCATCGGCCTGGTTCTCTTCGCCTCCGGCTCTGCCGATCAAGCAGCGGTGGTCCGTGCCGAATCCGGCGGGCTGCGCGGAACGTTCCGCGGCAGTATCCTGCGGCCGCTGGACCAGGCGTTCGGAAGGACTGCTCTGGGCGGACGCCTCACCACGCAGCTGGTGGAGGCGAACCTGCGGTCACTCATGCCTCTGGAGTACGCGGTCATTGGACTGACCTTGGTCATGGGGGCATTCTTCATCGCCCACACTCAGGTGACGGTGCTCTGGGCGTTGCTCATGGCACTGGGGGTGGCCGCCGGCTTGGGACTGCTGCTGACTTTTCTGCAGCAGCGTCAGTACAGGCTGTTCCTTCAGCAGCTGCCGGAACTGGCCCGAATCTTGGCCAACTCGACCAATGCAGGACTTTCCATCCGCACTGCCCTGCAGATCGCTGCAGCGGAGATGTCGGATCCTGCTGGGCGTGAACTTGCGATGCTCAATCATGAACTGGCCATCGGAACCCCAATAGATGTAGCCCTGGAGCGTATGGAGAGCCGCATCCCCGGCAGGGATCTGACAGTGCTTATCGGAACTCTGGTCATCTCCCAGCGATCGGGCGGTTCGCTGATCACTGCGCTGCGGGGCATGGCCCAGGCCCTGGAAGACCGCAAGGAGACCAGCCGCGAAGTCCGCACGCTGGTGACTCAGTCCAGCTACACCGGGTACATGGTGGTGGGGCTGGGCGTGGGTCTCGTGCTGCTGTTCAATCTGATTTCACCGGGCCTGCTCTATGACCTCACCAGCAGCCTGCTGGGGCAGATCACCCTGGTCTTCACCGGCATCACATACGCCATCGGTCTCATCCTGATCAATCGGATCAGCAAGGTGAATATCTGATGCATCCGGCACTTTGGGGCGCTGCCGCTGCCGTCGTTCTTGTACTGGCCGTCCGCGGCTACACGCTGGTACGCGCCGATCCCTTGGGGCACCTGGCCCAAGAAGACCGGTTGCTGATCAAGGAACCCGTGAGGAGGCGACGCCGCAAGAGTCCCTTCACCGCCTTCGGCCAGTGGCTGGGTCCGGAGATCTCCGGGCTGATGGGTGACGGGTACAGTCGGTTCATCACCAAGCGCCTGATGTACGCGCAGGCGGATCAGTTCCCCACCGCAGCAGACTTCTTCGCTATGAAAGCCAGACTCTTGCTGATCTTCGGACTCGGTGGCGTCGCTGTCTTCATGATGGCGCAGAACCTCTGGCTCAGTCTGCTGCTGGTAGTGCTGGGTTTCTTCCTCCCGGATCTGGCTCTGCAGTCCGCCGGCCGGAAGCGGCAGGAGACCATCGAAGGCGACCTGCCCGATTTCCTGGATGTCCTTTCTGTCACTGTGTCAGCCGGCTTGTCCTTCAGGGGCGCTCTGCAGCGAGTTATCGAACGAACCGAAGGTCCGCTGGCCGACGAGATGCGCCTGACCATGCGCCACTTGGATGTCGGGACCTCCCGCTATGACGCTTTCCGAGAGCTGAAGGAGCGCACTCGATCCCAAGCAATGGAGGCCTTCGTGACCTCCTTGATGCAGGCTGAGGAACTTGGGTCTCCGCTGGTGGAGTCTCTGGAGCAGATCGCCACCGATATCCGCCAGAAGCGCGCGCAGCGGGCGCGCCAGCAGGCGTCCAAGGCGTCGCCGAAGATTGCCGCAGTAGTCACCTTGGTCATGGTGCCCGGCACACTGGTGCTCATGCTGGTCAGCATCTACTACACCGCTGATATCGATCTGGGCGCGATGTTTGGAGACTCATGGTGACGTCTCGGACCGCCGGCGGTCGGCCCAGTGACCGCAGGGCCGGCTATGTGCTCATCAAATGCGGCAAAATCGCTCTGGTGCTGCGGCTGGTGTGTACATATCCCGTGGCCGTCGCCGCAGCTGAAGGCGGCAGCCTGAGCGAAATGGTGCTCCTACTGGTGGTAGTGAGTGCGTCCCTGGCCACACTGCTGGGATGGGAGAGAGCGGCACCGTTCATCTCTCGGCACCCGCTGTTGGTCGCGGTGGATATCGTCTTGACCTTGGTGATCTTTGCCAGCACCCAGTCACCCACCGCCTATACAGGCTATCTGGGCTCCACTGCCGTGCTGATCGGACTCTTCTTTCCTACTCTTGGACAGGTTCTTCTCACAGCACTCCTGGCTGTGGGCTTTCTGTCGGTGGTCCTTGTGATCAGCGGGGTCGAGGGGGGCTGGGTGGTCAGCCCCCCTGCGGTCCTGGCCTCGATGGCGCTCTTTGCCAGCGCCACCTATGTTGGCCGGGCGATGCAGCGATTGCAACGACAAGTTGACGCGACTGTTGAGCAGGCGCGATCTGCTGCCGCGGACGCAGCCTTGGGGCAGGAGCGCTCCCGGCTGGCCCGTGAGCTTCACGACTCCCTGGTGAAGAGCTTGGAGGGAATCTCGCTTCAGGCCAAAGCAATGAAGATGACCGGCAAGGCTGTCGAGGAAGCGACCATGATCAGTCAGGCAGCAGCACAAGCGATTCATGACTCCAGGCAGCTCCTGACAGATCTGCGTGACGCATCAGTTCCCCCACTGGCGGATTCTCTGCAAGCCCTGGTGGATGAGGTGGAGGCGTTGTACGGGGTCCAGGCGGACCTTGACGTGGAAAATTGTGTCAACCTACCGCTGGATATTCGTTACGCGGCCCACAAAGTGGCCGAAGAAGCACTGTGTAACGCTGCGACCCATTCTGGTTCTCAAAAACTGGAATGCTCGGCACAGTGTTCAGCGAAGGAGCTGAAGGTGACAGTCCGGGACTTCGGCCGGGGCTTCAAGACAAAGGGTGCGCGGAAAACGAATCACTACGGGCTTATCGGAATGCAGGAAAGGGCGGAAGAGGTCCAGGGCAAGGTGTCGATCATCTCCAAAGCGGGACAGGGCACTGTGGTCAACCTGTCCATCCCGCTGAGCTGGAAGGAAGAAGTATGAGTGCAATCCGCGTCCTCATCGCAGACGACAACAGCGTCGTTCGCACAGGACTGGCGCAGATCCTCAACGCTCTGCCGGATGTGGAATTGGTGGGAGCGGCCGCCGACGGTAAGGAAGCCATTGAGCTTGCAGAGCAGACCAAGCCCGATGTCTGCCTGCTGGATGTGCGGATGCCGGTGATGAACGGAGTGGAGGCCACCAGGGTGATCTCAGAGCGCTGCCCGGTGGTGATGCTCACCCACAGCGAGGAGCATGAGGTGGTCAGTGCAGCCCTGCGCAATGGGGCGCGGGGGTACGTGGTCTACAACGAGATCGAGATGGAGGATCTCTCCAAGGCCCTCCACTCGGTCGCCGCGGGAGCATCGCTGATGTCCCCCAGCGCAGTGACAGCGATCATGGCAGGAGCGGTGCCGGTTGAAGTGCCCAGCGGAGAGGGGGTTGCTACGCTGCCGGAAGCTCCGGCTGAGCCGCACCAGTCGGAGCTCGCAGAGGTTGTCCGGGGCCGTTCTCCCTTCGGGCTCAGTGGGCGCGAGTCGCAGATTATGGAGCTGGTGGCCGATGGTCTTCCCAATAAGGAGATTGCCGCGCTGCTCTTCCTCAGTGAGAAGACCGTGAAGAACCATATCAATCGGATCTTCTCAAAAATGGGAGTGGGGTCTCGCGCCGAGGCTGTCAGCGTTTGGTTCCGCAACCAGCTGTAGTTCAGGTTTGGTGCCTTAAATCCTGGTTTGAGCCGAAGAATGATCGTGTGATGAGACGGAGGGACTGCTAGATACATGAGTGCTTACACATCGCGAACTGCCGCGCATCCTGGAGGCGTGCTGCGTTCCTATCGCGCCCTACTGGCGGGGGCCGTCGTCGGCTCCGTGCTGCTGGCCGGCTGTGCCCCGCAGGATGGTCTTGAACCTGAGCAGGAGGGCAGCGCGGCTGCGGCGCCAGAGGAGACGGAGTCTGCAGAGAAGGAGCAGCCCACCGACCCCGCGTCCGAGGACGACCAGGGGCAGGAGGAAGAACCGGAGTATGCGCTCTCGGGGGGTTTCTGGCGTGCGAACACGCTGCCTGACCCGGTGGCAGAAGCGGTGGTGGAAGCACCGCAGAGCTCCGCCGGCGGAGAGCGTGCCTCGGCGAAAATGCAGGTGCTGTCTCTTGATCGTGATGGCGACTATGCCCGCCTGGTGCTGGCCTGGCTGCAGCCCGAGGACGGGGAGTGGCTCAGGCCGGACTCACTGCGGGCGCTCAGCGCTGTGACCGACCCGGATAAGCCATGGGTGCGCCTGGTGGATCGCGAGGCCGGGGAACTCATCGAACCGCTCAGAACTGACGGTCAGCGTTCCTTTGATCCAGAGGCTGAACCAGAGGTGGAAGACACCAGCGGTGATTTCGAGACCGCCAGTCTGCCAGCGAACTGCATATGCTCTTCGGTCACCAGCGGATCCAACGAGGCGGGGTCTAGAACGTATCTGATCTATGTTGATTTCCCCGCACCTGAATCCGATGAGGTGGATGTGCTGGCGGGCCAGTGGGTTGAACCGCTGAAGGATGTTCCGGTCAGCGAAGGGGAACCCTTCGAACTGCCTGAGGACGGCCTGTCCCGCTTTGTGGGGCAGAACAGTGAACTCCCGGCGATCTACGGCGCCGATGCCCGGTACCAGCGGATCACTCCATTGACAGCGCGCTCACGCAGCCTCACCGGTGTCACCACAGTCATCGACGGTGACACTCAGGAGGTCACGCTGCCATCTGATGTGCTGTTCGAATTCGGTGAGCACACCCTGACAGATGAGGCGCAGTCCATCATTGAAGATGCCGCCCAGAAGCTCAATGCCGAAGCGGCTGGTCAGACAGTGGTCATTGAGGGGCATACGGATAATGTCGATGGCCACGACGTCAATCAGCCGCTGTCCGAGAACCGCGCCCAGGCGGTGGCAGAAGTCATCGAACCGCTGCTGGACGAGGGGATCACTATCGAGACCGAGGGGCACAGCTTCAACCGCCCGCTGGTGCCCAATGAGGACGCTGATGGCAACGACTTGCCGGAGAACCGGGCGCTGAACCGCCGGGTGAGCTTCCGCTACACCGTGGTGGAGGAGGATTCCGGCACCGAAATTGATCTTGGCTACGAGGAGATTGAGGAGCTTCCCGAAGCTGAGGAGACCCAAACCGCCGAGGGCGCGCTGGCCTCCTACCTTCTGGATCCTCCAGAGGATGATCCCAGCGATCTGCGGGTGCGCTTCGACATTCTCGACGCTGCGCGTTCCGATGACGGTGTCATGATGCGGTTTGCCATCGCGACACCTGAGGACGAGGAATACGACGAGTCAGCCTTCAGCCATTCGATCGATACAGGTGAACACTTCGGACCGAACCCCTACTTCTCAGCGAGTCTCCCCACGGCTGCCAATATCAGCCTGGTCGATGACCAGGCCGGTGAACAGCATTTCCCGGTCTCAGCAGGGCCGCTCCACTGCCTGTGCACAGAAGTGGCTGCAGACGGTCCCGGGCTGGGACCACAGCCCTCGCCGCTCTTCGCTGAGTTCCAACTGCCGGAGAACCTTCAGGAGGGCCAGATGACCATCCGCATTGCAGAAAGCAACCAGTTCCAGATGCCCCAGGCCGTCCTTGAGCGACTCGGCGAGGAAACCGACCAATAGCACTGCCACGCTGATTGGGTCTTGGGTTGGGCCTGGTGACCCTGGGCTGAGGGGGTGGCGTTTGGAATGCTGGATCCTGCGAGGCACCGGAGAGGGTGCGGCGTAATTGGATTGGAATCTTGGAAGGGACTTTTGACATGTCTTCTCTGTACCTCAAGCTGCAGAACGCTATGAACGACCGTCGTGAGGATGGTCAGGGCACTATTGAGTACCTGGGTATTGCTGTGGTGATCGCTATTGTGGTGATTGCTGTGGCTTCGTGGTTCAGCAGCACCGGTAATTCTTCGATCACCGATGCCCTGAATAACATCATTGAGCAGGTGAGTGGCCGGTTCGCTGGGGAAGGCTGACGGCTTGACTTTGTGAGTGCGCTTATGAAACGCCTAGTGCGGAAGGACGACGGTCAGGTTTCTCTGGCCGTCGTCCTTCTTGGGCTTGCGGTGCTGCTGATGGGTATTGGGCTGATGGTGCTTGGTCAGGCCAGCGACGCCCGCGGGAAGGCGCAGAAGGCAGCTGACGCGGCAGCCCTTGGTGCTGCCGATTCGGTGCGGCAGCAGTGGATTCAGGCTTGGGTGAACGGTCAGCGTCCACCGTCGGATCCGGGCGATCCGGTGCGGGTACTTCCTTTTGGCTTCTTTGGTGAGGCAGCTTCGTTGTATGGGTATGACTCTGCGGTGGGGTATGCGCGCGCCAACAGCAATTCCCGGGTGGCGGATTATTCGGTCCTGGTGCCCGAGCCTGGGGCGATTCGGGTATCAGTGGAGACTGTGTCTGAGCAGACCGAAGTGGTTGGTACTGGTGATCGGCTGGTGGGTGCTCCGCGGGGGAGTGCTTCTGCTGTTGCTGAGGTGCGGTTGCGTCCGGGGGTGCATTGCCGCGGGTCAGCTGAATGGGACGGGGAGGATGAGGAGGAACTGGAGTCCTGGACGGTACGCTGCACTGGGGCGGGATTTGGCGCGGTGCGAGTGATCTATCGGGCTGGAGGTCATGGTGGAGTGAGTTATGACCCCTCAGAGATCGGCAGACTCTTCGAGATCCGCCTCACCAGCTGAGTCCCGATGTTCCCCCTTCTAGTACACGGAGCTGCCTCACAGCGATTCTGGGTATCCATTGCCGGGGCTTCTCTTGTGCTCGCCTCCTTGGCGATGGTGATCACCGACAGCCCGTGGCCGGCCAAGGGCGCACCTGTGGTCTTTGCCGCAACGGGTCCCCTCCTCGCCGCCATCGACTGGCGGGAGCGGCGACTTCCGGACATCATCACCTTGCCCCTGGCGGCGGCATGCTTCGTGGTCCTCTTGAGCTCCGCCGTTCTCAGTGGTGATTTTTTGCGCCTGGCAATGGCGGTGGCATGCTCTGTGGGATCGGTGCTCTTCTTCTTTGTGCTGTTTGTTCTGGCACCTTCACAGCTGGGTTTCGGCGACGTCAAGCTGATGCTCTCCGCGGGCCTTGTCCTGGGCTGGCACGGCCCCGTAGTTACTGTGATGGGCATCGTGATGGGGCTTCTCTTCGGTCTGCTCTACGGCGTGGTTCAGATCGTGCGCGGGCGGGCGCACCGGCGCTCACATATTGCGCTGGGTCCCCACCTAATCGCCGGGACGCTGGTGCTGGGGCTGCTGCTGTACTGAAAGAGCAGGCGAACCTGGGTCTGGGGCCCCAGATTCGCTGTTTAGGTTTTGGGCCTGGTCTGGTGTCAATGGCCAGTGAGAAGTGGATGGCCTGGGGCATGCTCTGGCCAGTTGCGCATCGCGATTGAATCGGCCTGGGAATGATGGAGGCTCGGTGAATCAGGCTGCAGCGGTGTTGCTGCGGTCTTGGTGAGCATCATAGTAGGCCTGCTCGAACTCCTCCGGGGGATGTCTGCGAGGCTGCCGTGCAGGCGTTGGTGGTTGTACCAGTAGACCCACTCGGCGGTGGCGGCCTCGACCTGTCTCCACGAGGACCAGGTGGACCTCTCGTGGTCGATGACCTCGACCTTGTAGAGCCCGATCGTGGACTCCATCAGCCCCATCGCTGGAAATGGACTCCGGCGAAAGGTGGTGAAGACGAATAAGGTTGTTGAGACCTGGAACCGTTCAGCGACCCGGTGTTGGGGCCAGCCCTGCTCAAGGACCATCCGGGCCCTACCAGCAGGAGTCAACGGAACACTACGGTGAACCATAGGAGACCTCTGTATTGGGTTGTGGGTGTGGTTGCCCACACCGATATCGGAGGTCTCCGTTTCTGCTCAAACCCGTTCGCAACGTGTCGAGGAACTACATCTAGTCCTCTTCGTCAGCCTCGGGCCCGGACAGCTGCCGGCGGACTTCGTCGAGACGTTCGGCCGCGCCGTCGAGCCAGCGCTCGCAGCGGTCGGCCAGCGCCTCTCCGCGCTGCCACAGGGCCAGGGACTCCTCCAGCGGAGCGCCGCCGGTCTCCAGTTTGGTGACCACGGCGATCAGCTCCTCGCGAGCCTGCTCATAGGACATCTGCTCAATGTCCTCAGTCTCAGCGGTGCTGAAGTGTGCGTTGCTGGGGGACTCACTCATCTGTGGGCTCCTTGTAGACATCGGTGACAACTGCAGAGAACTCGCCGCGAGCCACCATCACCTGCACCGTCTTCTCCGGCTGCAGCTGCCCTGCGTCGCGGATGATCTGCCGCTGGTGCTGCACCACTGCGTAGCCGCGGTCCAATGTCGACTGCGGTGAGAGCGAGGTCACCCGCGAACGGGTTCCGGCCACCCAATCCCGGGCGCGGTCCACCGCCGTCTGGGTGCACACCAGTGCGCGGTGGCGAAGACTGTGCACAGCTTCAGCACGTTGGGTGATCATCTCCTCCGGCCGGGCCAGGACGGGCCGGGAGCGGATCGTCTCCAACCATTCGGCCTCCCGCGTCAGCCGGCGCTGCAGCCCCTGCGACATGCGGGTGCGGGCCTGGGCGATGTTCTCCCGCTCCAGGGCCTCCTCCGGCACCAGCAGCTTGGCCGACCCGGTGGGCGTAGAAGCCCGCACATCGGCGACCTCATCGAGCAGCGGACGGTCGGCCTCATGCCCGATGGCCGAGACCACCGGGGTCTGCGCCTGGGCGACGGCACGCACCAGCCGCTCGTCGGAGAACGGCAGGACGACCTCCTCCAGCGCGCCGCCGCCGCGTGCGATGACGATGACGTCCACACCCTCGGCCGCGTCCAGACGCTGCAGAGCCGCGGCAACCTCCGCAGGAGCCGCCGGACCCTGGGTGGCGACCTCCTCCACTGCGAACCGGGCTGCGGCCCAGCGGGCGGTGACATTGCGCAGAATGTCCTTCTTCGCATCCGAGTCCCGGCCGGTGATCACCCCGATGGTCCGCGGCAGCACCGGCAGCGGCTTCTTCCGCTCCGGGTCGAACAGGCCCTCGGCGGCCAGCTGCTGCTTCAGCCGCTCCACCCGCGCCAGCAGATCGCCCAGCCCCACCGGCTCCATGCGGTGGGTGACCAGGGAGAGACGCCCTGACTTCTCCCACAGCGAGGGCTTGACCAGCGCCACCACCCGGGAGCCGGGGGCCAGGCCCTTCTCCTGCAGCCCGCCGGCCACATTCCGCCAGGCCACCGCGGTGAAGGAGATCTCCTGCTCCAGGTCCCGCAGGGTCATCCACGCGGTCCCGTTGCGCAGGTTGAACTCCACCAGCTGGCCCTCCACCCAGGTGGGGGTCACCCGGTCGATATGAGCGCGCAGCTTCCCGGAGAAGTGGCTCAGCGGCCACGGTGTCTCCTCCGAGGTCTCCTGGGACGAGGCCGGCATGGCCGACAGCGGCGCGCGAGCTTTGGCGTGCGGCTCCTGGTAGTTCATACTCCCTACAGACTACTGCCTGCCCCCGACACCGCAGATGCCCCCGCCTGCTGGTGAGGAGACGAAAGAATGCGCCGTGTGATCAGCCTGCTGTGCCTGCTGCTGGCCGGTGTGCTCTCTGCCGCCGCCCTGGCGGGCCACCAGGTGGACCAGCTGCTGCGCGAACCGGAGCCGGTCCGCGAGATCGCCGGTGCGCTGCCGGAGGATGAGGCGTTCTCCGAGGCGGTGTCGCAGATGCTGGTGGAGCAGACGGTCTCCTCCCTGCCGGACGCCCTCGGCGCTCTGGTG
Organism: Nesterenkonia sp.; assembly: GCF_029265375.1. Classification (GTDB taxonomy): domain Bacteria; phylum Actinomycetota; class Actinomycetes; order Actinomycetales; family Micrococcaceae; genus Nesterenkonia. The sequence goes on along the minus strand of NZ_JAJUJJ010000009.1, from coordinate 9,118 downwards.
CCGGGCGGCCTCGAGCACCTGGTGGGACCGGTGGTCGATCAGGTGCTGAACAATGAGCGCACCATCGCCGCCTGGGACGAGGTGCTGCAGACCACCCGTCAGGACTACACCGCGCAGCTGGAGGGCATCTTTGCCCGCGGCACCACCGGTGACGTGCGCGAGCTGGACCTCAGCGTGGAGCTGACCCCGGTCACCGATGCGATGACCGCCCCGCTGCGGGAGCAGGCCGAATCGGTGCTGCAGCTGCTGCCCGGCCTCGACGCCGAGGATGTGGAGATCCCCACTCCGGAGTTCGTCGTCGATATCGAAGCCGCAACGGATGAGGGCGCCGATCCCTACACCTGGGCCACAGCCGCTGCGGCCAGCCAGCACTGGATGCTCTTCGCCGGCGCGGCGGCGGTGCTGGCAGCGCTGGGATTGGCGATCGGGCCGCGCAGGACCCGGTGGATCGCACTGGCCGTCGGGGCGCTGACCGCGGGTGCGCTGGGACTGTGGATTGCGACGACGGCGGCCTCACCGGATCTGACGCACTCCGAGGGCATGCCGCAGGCAGCCGCCGCGCTGCTGGAGCACGTCCAGACGCGCTTCACCGAGTGGGCTCAGCCGTCCTGGTGGATCTTCACCGGGGTGTGCGGGTTCCTGGCCGTGATGGGAGTTCTCGCCGCCGTCGCCGTTCCGCGTGTTCAGCCACGGCCGGTAGACTGGCGCGCATGAGCACCACCACCCCGGAAGCTCCCGCCGTCCAGCGCCGCAAGCACATTTCGGTGCCCACCCCGCAGGTGCCGCGCAAGCGGCGCAGCCCGGAGGAGATCGCCGCAGCCACCACCGTCGAGGGTCCCAAACGCATCCTGCTGGCCGCCCCGCGCGGATACTGCGCAGGAGTCGATCGGGCCGTCGTCGCCGTGGAGAAGGCCCTGGAGCGATACGGCCCCCCGGTGTATGTGCGCAAAGAGATCGTGCACAACAGGCATGTGGTGGACACCCTCACGGAGAAGGGTGTGATCTTCGTGGAGGAGGCCGATGAGGTCCCTGAGGGGGAGCTGCTGATCTTCTCCGCCCATGGGGTCTCGCCTGCGGTGAAGCAGACCGCCCAGGAGCGTGGGCTGCAGACCATCGACGCCACCTGCCCGCTGGTGACCAAGGTGCACCGGGAGGCGGTGCGGTTCACCACCAAGGACGACTACCACATTCTGCTGATCGGCCATGACGGTCACGAGGAGGTGGAGGGCACTTATGGGCATGCGCCGCAGAGCACCACGATCGTCAACGGTCCGTGGGAGGTCGACCAGATCGAGGTTCCAGATCCGGACCGGCTCATCTGGCTCTCGCAGACCACGCTTTCGGTGGACGAGACGATGGAGACGGTTCAGAAGCTCAGGGAGCGGTTCCCGAATCTCCAGGATCCTCCTTCGGATGACATCTGCTACGCCACGTCCAACCGTCAGGCGGCGATCAAGAAGGTCGCCCCGGAGTCGGATCTGGTGATCGTGGTCGGCTCCGCCAACTCCTCCAACTCCGTGCGCCTGAAAGAGGTGGCCGAAGAGTACGGGGCCAAGCGCGCCGAGCGCGTGGACTTCGCCAACCAGGTGGACGAGTCCTGGTTCACCGAGGCAGCCACCATCGGAGTGACCTCCGGGGCCTCGGTCCCCGAGGTGCTGGTCCAGGAGGTGCTGCGCCTGCTGGCCGACTACGGCTACGGCGAACCGGAGGAGATCGTCACCGCCGAGGAGGACATCGTCTTCTCCCTGCCCAAGGAGATCCGCAAGGCCCTGCAGGAGGCCGGGCATGAGGACGTGGGCCGCGGCGGACGCAAACGCCAGGACTGAGCCCGCGCCCCACCCCTGCCGCCGCCCGCGTTCGGCCCTGAGGTTTACGATGGCCCGGTGAGCATTGTGGGCACTGTGGCGGCGATCGTCGCCGCCGTGCTGGCCGGCACCGTGCTGCAGCGGCTCTCGGGAACCGGAGTCGGGCTCGTCGTCGCGCCGGTGCTCTCGCTGCTGCTGGGGCCGGCGTTCGGCGTGCTGGTGACCAATAAGACGACTGTGGTCTCCGGGTTCCTGATCATGCTCAGCGTCTGGGCGCATATCAGCTGGAGTCGCTTCTGGCTGATCATCCCCGCAGCACTGGTCGGGGCCTGGCCCGGAGCTTGGCTGGTGGGGGCACTGTCCGCGGGGTGGCTCTCCATCATTCTGGGATCCATTGTGGTCATCGCCCTGCTGGTCACCGTGAGTCTGCGCCGTCTGCCGGAATGGACCAGCCGGACCCCGGCGGTGATCGCAGGCCTGCTGGGCGGGTTCTTCAACACCACTTCCGGCGTGGCGGCCCCGGTGATGGTGATCTATTCGAGGCTGGCCCGCTGGGAGCAGCGGTCCTTCGCGGCCACCCTGCAGCCGATCTTCATGACTATGGGCGCCGCCTCGGTGCTCAGCAAGCTGAGTTTGGGCTCGGTGGAGGCCAGCGGCGAGGCCGGGCTGCCGCTGCTGTGGCTGGCCCCCGCAATTGTGGCCACTGTGCTGGTGGGCACGGTGATCGGGGCCAGACTGGCCAGGCGGGTGCCCGTCTCCGCGGCACGTACCCTGGCGATGACGCTTGCCGGACTGGGCGGGGCCGCGGCGATTGTGCGGGGAGTGATCCTGCTGTGAGCCGGCTGCAGCCGGGCACTGCGGGGTACCGGCGTCTGCTGGCGGCACTGTTCTTCATCGGGGTGGCGACCTTCGCCCAGCTGTATTCCCCGCAGGGCCTGCTGCCGCTGATCGCCGAGGACCTGCAGGTCCCTCCGGACCGCGCGGCGCTGATGATCTCCGCCGCCACCCTGGGCCTGGCCGCCGGTGTGATCCCGTGGTCCTATATCGGCGACGCCATGGGCCGGAAACCCGCTATGGGCACCGCCATATGCCTGGCGTGCCTGTTCGCGCTGCTCACCGTGGTGATGCCCAGCTTTCCGCTGGCGCTGGTGATGCGCTTCGCGGAGGGCTTCATGCTGGGCGGGATCCCTGCCCTGGCGGTGGCCTACCTCAATGAGGAGGTCAGTCCGCGGGCAGCGGCGGTGGCGGCCGGGACCTATATCTCCGGCACCACGATCGGAGGGCTGTCCGGCCGTGTGATTGCCGCCCCGGTGGGGGAGCAGCTGGGATGGAAGCCCGGCATGCTGGTGGTCACCGCGCTGGCGGTGGTCTGCGTGCTCATCTTCCTGCGCACTGCCCCCGCCGCAGCGCATTTCACTCCCGGCGGCACCAGAGTTCGCGCCGCGGCTGCTGCGCTGTTCGGCAATCTGCACTCTGCCGCACTGTGGGTGATCTACCTCCAGGGGTTCCTCACGATGGGCGGGTTCGTGGCCATGTACAACTTCCTGGGCTTTCACGTGGCCGCCCCGCCGTTCTCCCTGCCGATCTGGTTGGCGTCCTTCATCTTCTTCGCCTATCTGGCAGGCACCCTCTCCTCGCCGCGGGCCGGGGCGCTGGCGGCCCGCCACGGCAGGCGTCCGGTGCTGATCGCCGGGAACCTAGTGATGATGGCGGGGGTCGCGATGACGCTGATTCCCCACCTGGGGGTCATCATCCTCGGCATGGTGGTGCTCACCGCCGGGTTCTTCGCCTCGCATGCGGTGGCCTCCGGGTGGGCCGGCGCCTCGGCGGTGGCCGGCAGGTCCCAGTCGGCGTCGCTGTACAACCTGGGCTACTACGGGGGATCCTCTGTCTTCGGGTTCCTGGGCGGAACGTTTCTGCATGCCGCCGGCTGGCCCGGCACGGTCGGGATGGTCATGGCGCTGGCGCTGACCGCCACTGTACTGGTGGCCCTGGTGCTGCCCAGAAATTAGTTCAACCCCGGGTGCAGGGTCAGCCTGGCACAGCGTCGGTGAACTCTGTCACAGTGTGTGCTGTCAGCTGCCGTATCGCAGAGCACAGGAGATGACGATGACGCCCCCGCGTTCCCGAGTCACCGGCGCCCATCTGAAGCAGTACGACCCCGCTGAGCAGTCCCAGCGGGAGCAGGCGGCCATGTCGGCGGGCCTGCAGGCTGAAGGGTTCGCCAAGCCCACCCTGCTGCGCAGGCTGATCGGGCTGTTCGGCGGCATCGCCTTGGCACTGCTGGTCTACGCGATCATGCCGGGGGACCTGGAGGTCTGGCCCCGGCTGACCGCAGCCACCGCGGTACTGATGGCGGTGTGGTGGATGACTGAGGCCATCCCGATCCCGGCCACCGCTCTGCTGCCGCTGATCATCTTCCCCGTGCTGGTGCCGGAAGGAGACTTCGGTTCCGCCGAGGAAGCTGCCGGGGGCGTTTCGGTCGATGACATCGGCGCTTCCTACGGGCACAACATCATCTTCATCTTCATGGGCGGCTTCATGCTGGCCCTGGCGATGCAGCGCTGGAACCTGCACCGCCGCATCGCGCTGGTCACCCTGCGCGCGATGGGATCGAAGCCGGCTAACCTCATCGCCGGCTTCATGATCGCCACCGGATTCCTCTCCATGTGGGTCTCCAACACGGCTACAGCGGTGATGATGCTGCCGATCGGCATCTCGGTGCTGATGCTGGTGCGCAAGATCCTCGCCGGGGAGGACCCCGCCGATGCCGCCGAGACCGAAGCGGACCAGGAGCAGGGCAAGAAGGATGCCATCAAGTCCAATTTCGGCACGGCCCTGATGCTGGGCATCGCCTATGCCGCATCCATCGGCTCGCTGGGCACCATCATCGGCACTCCGCCCAATACTCTGCTGGCCGGCCATATGAGCAGCAACCATGATATGGACATCAACTTCGGCCAGTGGATGCTGGTGGGAGTGCCGGTATCGGTGGTGATGATGGCCTTCGCGTGGTTCATGCTCACCCAGGTGATCTTCCGCCCCGAGATCGACGACATCCCCGGCGGGCGGGACCTCATCCGTGAGCAGCTGGACCGGCTGGGCAAGATGAGTCAGGGAGAGATCCGGGTGCTGCTGATCTTCGTGCTCGCCGCAGCCTCCTGGGTCACCATCCCGCTGGCAACCGAGCTGCTGATCACCATGGAGGTCCTCGGTGAGGACGCCGAACCGTTCATCAGCGACGCCGGCATCGCCATGACGATCGCAGTGCTGCTGTTCCTGCTTCCGGCCGGTGGGGACGCTAAGAAGGGCGTGCGGCTGCTGGACTGGGAGTACGCGGTGAAGCTGCCCTGGGGCATCCTGCTGCTCTTCGGCGGCGGTCTGGCGCTGTCGGGACAGTTCGGCTCCTCGGGACTGTCCAATTGGCTGGGCACGCAGATGGAGGCCCTGGCCGGCATTCCCGTGTGGGTGCTGGTGGCGATCGCTGCCCTGGGCGTGCTGGTCCTCACCGAGATGACCTCCAATACTGCGACGGCGGCCACGTTCCTGCCGGTGGCATCCGGCGTGGCCATGGGCACCGGCGTAGAGCCGCTGATCCTTGCGGCACCTGTGGCGCTGGCCGCCACCTGCGCGTTCATGCTGCCGGTGGCAACCCCGCCGAATGCGATCGCCTACGGCTCCGGCTATGTGACCATCGGCCAGATGGTCAAAGGCGGACTGTGGCTCAACGTCGCCTCGGTGGTCGTGATCACCCTGGTGTCGGTGACCGTGCTGATCTGGGTCTTCGGGCTCAGTCTGTAGCCTCGCTGAGCCGCGGCCCGAGGGGGCGGACCTGAGTATCCACACGTGAGACGGAGAGGGTCTCTCCCAGGTCCTCCAGCTCGGCGGGACTCTCCTCCTCCACCTCGAGCCGGCTCAGCGCCTCCACCTGCGGAAGCACACGCAGCTCCACGGTGCCGATCAGCCGGTTATAGGCCTCCACACTTTGGGTGATGCGCCGGCCCACGTCCTGCAGATAGCTGCTCATCCTGGCCAGCCGGGTGTACAGCTCGCGCGAGTGGTCCACGACCTCTTTGATGTTCTGCGCCAGGCGCTCCTGCCGCCAGGCGGCCTCCACCGCTTTGAGCGATGCCAGCAGCGAGGCCGGCGAGACCAAGGTGACACCTTTGGCCAGGGAGGTGTCCAGCAGCGCCGGGTCCGCCTCCAGCGCGGCGGAGAGCAGCGACTCAGCCGGGACGAAGCAGAACACGACGTCGGGGGAGAGCTCCACTGCTTCCCAGTAGCGCTTCTTGGCCAGCTCATCGACCCGGGCCCGCAGGGCTTTGGCCTGAGCTGCGGGGTCTGCGGGGTTCAGCGGCGCCTTGGCGTCGATCACCAGCTGCCTGCGGCCCGGCAGGTGCACCACCATATCGGGACGCAGGGCGCCCTCGTGCCCGGAGTGCTGCTCAGTGAAGTCCACATGCGGCAGCATCCCGGCTGCCTCCACCACTCGCCGCAGCTGCACCTCACCCCAGTGCCCGCGCGCCGAGGTGGAGTGCAGAGAACCCAGCAGCGCCTGGGTGGATTCGATGATCTTGGCATCGGACTGCGCAGCGCGGGCCAGCTGCTCGGCCAGTTGGGAGTGCTGGGCGGCGCGTTCACGCTCGATCTCTTGGACACGCCGCCGCACCTCGGTGACCCCCTCGCGCACCGGCTGCAGCATCTCCACCAGGGATTCGCGTTCGCGGGCGGCTTCGGCCTCCTGCTGCCGCCGTCGTTCTATCTCCTGGAGCTGGCCGGTGGCCCAGGCCAGCTCCCGCTGAGCTGAGGAGAGGTCCTGCTGGGCCGAGGACAGCTCGGAGCGCAGTGCTGTGGCCTCGCGGCGGCCGCGGCGGCGCATCAGCATAAACGTGACGGCGGCGCCGAGCAGGACGCCGAGCAGTAGGAGTTCCATGTCTGACACTCTGCCACCTGTCACGGACATCGGCGGTGACATTCGCGCCCACTAGGCTGGCTCTCTGGGAGGAGATGCGAATGAGCCTGCATGTGGAGCTGACCGGTTATCCCGGGCCCGACGCGGAGAGCGGTGTGCCCTTCGAGGCTGACCCGCGCAGCCTGTGGCGGGTGAGCCAGCACCCGGTCCCGCTTCAGCTCTCCGATGTCCCGACCCGCGCAAAGACCGGGTTCCGCGGGGGAAAGAAAGCGGGCCAGAAGGCTTTGGCGGCGCGTTCCGAGCTGCTGGCTGAGCTGCAGGAGCTGCTGTGGGCCCATGTGCTGGCCGCACCGGAGAGCGAGCGGCAGGCGGTGGTCGAGGCGATCGCCGAGCGCGCCTCCGCAGACGACGACGCCGAGGAGTCCCGCCGCAGCCAGCTGTTCCCCTCGAAGGTGGAGAAGGCGATCGAGGGGATCGAGCGCGGACCGCGGCTGCTGCTGGTGCTGCAGGGAATGGATGCTTCCGGCAAGGGCGGCACGGTCAGCTCCGTGGTCGGCGCCATGGATCCTCTGGGAGTCAGCGTCGCAGCCTTCGGGAAGCCCACCCCTGCCCAGCTGCGGCGGCATTACTTGGAACGGATCATCGCGCGTCTGCCCTCACCGGGCCATGTGGGCGTTTTCGACCGCTCCCACTATGAGGACGTGCTGGTGCCGGCGGTCGCCGGCACGCACAGCGAGGACGTGCTCGCTGAGCGGGTGGAGACGCTCCAGATGTTCGAACGCGAGCTGGTCCGCCGTGGGTTCGTCATCGTGAAGGTGATGCTGCACATCTCCGCCGAGGAGCAGCTGGAGCGGCTGCTGGCGCGGCTGGACAGGCCCCACAAGCAATGGAAGTACGACCCCTCCGATGCTGACGCGCGCGCGGAGTTCGCCACATTTCAGACCGTCTACGCGTCCTTGATCGAGGCCACGGACACCGACTATGCGCCCTGGCACGTGGTGGGGGCCGACCGCAAGTGGTACTCGCGACTGGCAGTGCAGGAGCTGCTGATCGCAGCGCTGGGGGACCTGAACCTGACCTGGCCGGCGGCGGACTATGACGTGGAGCAGGAACGACGACGGCTGATGCAGGCATAGCCGCAGCAGGACGTATACTCGTGCTGGTGGAGGGGAGTATCCCACTCGCGGCGGTCTCGTCAGCACGTACTGACATCAGTTCCGGGGCCGTCGGCCGCCGGTGAGTCCGGCGGCGGGAGAGACCTCCGGTACCGCGCCGCACCCTGCGGCGCCCGAGTTCCGGAGGTCCTTGAATGGATGTGTCCCTGTCCGTGTGGCTGATCACCGTTGCGGTGATCGCTGCGTTCTTCGTCTTCGACTTCTTCTCCCATGTGCGGACCCCGCATGAGCCGAGCCTGAAAGAATCCGGCTTCTGGTCGGCCTTCTACGTGGGACTCGCCGTGCTCTTCGGTGTGCTGGTGACCTACGTATGGGGCGGCGAGTTCGGCGGTGAGTACTTCGCCGGGTATGTGACGGAGAAGGCGCTCTCGGTCGATAACCTCTTCGTCTTCCTGGTGCTGATGTCCAGCTTCGCGGTCCCGCGGGCCTATCAGCAGAAGGTCCTGCTGATCGGTATCGCGATCGCCCTGGTGATGCGGGGCGCGTTCATCGCTGTGGGTGCTGCCGCCATCAACGCGTTCGCCTGGGTCTTCTACCTATTCGGCATCTTCCTGGTCTACACCGCGGTGAAGCTGGTGATCGATCATGCGCGGTCGAAGGAGGAGACGACGGAGGATTCGGCTCCTGTGCGGCTGATGAAGCGCATCCTTCCCACCACGGAGGAGTACCACAGTGACCGGTTGACGGTGAAGCTGAACGGCAAGCGAATGGTCACCCCCATGCTGCTGGCCCTGGTAGCCATCGGTATGACCGACCTGATGTTCGCGCTGGATTCCATCCCAGCGATCTACGGTCTCACCCAGGAGCCGTATCTGGTCTTCACCGGGAACGCCTTCGCTCTGATGGGGCTGCGTCAGCTCTACTTCCTCATCGGCGGGCTGCTGGACAGGTTGATCTACCTGTCCTACGGCCTGTCCATCATCCTGGCGTTCATCGGCGTCAAGCTGGTGCTGCATGCTCTGCACGAGAACACCCTGCCCTTCATCAATGGTGGGCAGCCCGTACCGGTGCCGGAAGTCACCATCGGCGTTTCGATGGCAGTGATCGGCACTGTTCTGACCGTCACCATCGCAGCCAGCCTCATCGTCAGCCGCCGGCGGGGGCGTGCTCAGGCGGTGAGGATGTAGTGGTGGGCTTGGTGGAGGTCGATGGTGGGGTTGACCGGCAGCGGTGCGGCTGCTGGTGGGCTGGCCCGCTCGGGTGGGCTGGCCCTCTCGGCTGAGCCG
>NZ_JAJUJJ010000001.1 GCF_029265375.1 Nesterenkonia sp. | reverse complement strand
GGTGCGGCCTCGCCGGGTTGAGTCCGGCAACAGGCCTATACGGCCGGCTCGGCCTCCCACTCGCCGGTCTCCAGGTAGTGGACTTTCTTCGCCACGGAGACTCCGTGGTCGCCGAAGCGCTCGAAGAACCGGCTGGCCAGTGTGGCATCGGCGGTGCTGGCGGCGGAGGCCTCCCAGGTGGGGCTGGCAATGGTGGTGAAGATCCCGGCGTGCAGCTCGTTGATCGCCTCATTGAGTGCGTAGATCTCCGACAGCAGGGAGACCTCGCGGGTCTCCAGCAGCTGAACGAGCTTCTGCGCCAGGGACACGTCCATCTGGGCCATCTCCCGGTAGACCGGCACCAGCGGCTCCGGGGACACCGTGTCCGGGTAACGCAGACGAGTCAGCTGGGCGATGTGCCGGGCCAGGTCGCCCATCCGCTCCAAAGAGGTGGACATCCGCAGGGCGCCGACCACCAGCCGCAGATCGGAGGCCACGGGTCCCTGCAGTGCCAGCAGCTCGATGGCCTTCTCGTCCAGATCGTGCTGCATCGAATCGATCCGCGCATCGGCAGCGATGACCTCCTCAGCCAGCTGCACATCAGCGGATTCGAACGAGCGGTAGGCCTTCTCCATCGCTTCGGCCACCAGCACCGCGATATCGGTCAGCTGGCCGCCCAGGTTGTGGAGGTCCTCCTGAAAAAGCTTGCGCATAGTGATGTTGTCCTTTCCTCACGCAGGTCCACCGGCAATCCTCCCTGGCAAGGATGAACAGGTCCGGGGCGCGGAAGCAACGGGAAGGTGAACAGCGTATGAACTGTTGACGGTCACCCCACCATAGAGCAACAGGCTGGTGAACATCCCGCCTATGCTGGAGGATCGTGGACCCCCTGCTCATCGCGGTACTCACCGGCGCCGTCGGCCTGGCCATCGGTGTGGTGGGCATGCACGCCTTCAGAGTCAGTGAGCGCCAGCGTGCCGCCGGCATCGACGTGGACGAACCCACGATGCCCGAGGGCGCCACCGAGGTGCTGGCCTCCCTGGGGCTGGCCTACATAGTGGTGGACACCGTCGACGGCGTCGTCCGCGCCAACCCGGCCGCCTACGCCTTCGGCCTGGTCCGCGGCCACACTGTGGTGCATAAGGAAGTCTTGGCGCTCACGGCCCGGGTGCGCGGCGACGGCGTCATCATCGAAGAGCAGCTCGAGCTGCCCCGCGGTCTGCAGGGGGAGACCTCCATAGTGGTCAGCCTGCGGGTGGCGCCGCTGGGGGATGAATACATTCTGGTGCTGGCCGATGATCGCACCGAAGTCTCCCGCACCGAAGCGGTCCGCAATGACTTCGTCGCCAACGTCTCCCACGAGCTGAAGACCCCGGTGGGTGCCATCAGCCTGCTGGCCGAGACCATCGAAGACGCCGCCGGTGACGAAGAGGCTGTTCGCCGGTTCTCCCAGCGCCTGCACAAGGAGTCCAACCGGCTGGCCGTGCTGGTGCAGGACATCATCGAGCTCTCCCGCGTCCAAGGCAAGAACGTCGTCCATGCCGGCGTCCCGGTGGACCTGAACTCTGTGATCGCTGAGGCGGTGGACCGTTCCAGACTTCCGGCCGAGGCTAAGAACATCGAGCTGAGAGTCGGCGGACACCTGCCGCGGCGGGTCCACGGCGACGCCGACCAGCTGACCATGGCGTTCCGCAACCTCATCGACAATGCGGTGCGCTACTCGCCGGAGGGCACCCGGGTGGGCATCGGACTGTCCTCCCGCGACGGCATCGCCCAAGTGACCATCACTGACCAGGGCATCGGCATCGCCCCGGAGGACCAGGAGCGCATCTTCGAACGCTTCTACCGGGTCGACGCCGCCCGCTCGCGGCAGACCGGCGGAACCGGACTGGGCCTGAGCATCGTCAAACACGTCATCGGGAACCACGGCGGCGAAGTAGCCCTGTGGTCCCAGCAGGGCAGAGGCTCCACGTTCACCGTCCGGCTGCCGGAGCTGGAGGAGGGACTCAGCGACCTCAGGGGCCTGGGCAGCCAGGAGGAGCTGGACGCCCAGCTGGCAGCCACTGAAGACTTCACAGAAGCTAATCGCACCGCGCCGCGCGCTGGTGGGGAACACGAGGGAGGAAACGCGTGACCAGGATTCTGATCGTCGAAGATGAGGCCTCGTTCTCCGAGGCGCTCTCCTACACCCTGCAGAAGGAGGGGTACGACGTCGTCGTCGCTGAAGACGGTCTCGACGCCGTAGAGATCTTCGACAAAGAAGGTGCAGACCTGGTGCTTCTGGACCTCATGCTCCCCGGTCAGCCAGGCACCGAAGTGTGCCGCCAGATCAGGCTGCGCTCCAAGGTTCCGGTGATCATGCTCACCGCCAAGGACTCCGAGATCGACAAAGTGGTGGGCCTGGAGCTGGGCGCCGACGACTATGTCACCAAGCCCTACTCCTCCCGCGAGCTGCTGGCCCGGGTGCGGGCGGTGCTGCGCCGGCATGTGGAGCCGGAGTTCGACGACTCCTCGACCATCGTGGCCGGACCGGTGCGGATGGACATCGAGCGCCACATCGTGGAGTTGGCCGGGCGGATGGTCAATCTCCCGCTGAAGGAGTTTGAGCTGCTGGAGATGCTCATCCGCAATGCCGGACGGGTGCTGACCCGCGGGCAGATCATCGACCGGGTCTGGGGCACCGACTACGTGGGGGACACCAAGACTCTGGACGTCCACGTCAAGAGGCTGCGTTCCAAGATTGAGGACGACCCCGGCAAGCCGCGCCTGCTGGTCACCGTGCGCGGGCTCGGCTACAAGTTCGACGCCTGAGCACGGCCGGCTGCCACGGCGCTAGACTGGTTCGCGGTCTCTGCACGGCACGAATCTAAGGAGCACGCATGAGCAGCTCAGACGACATCCGGCCCATCCGACGAGCTCTCATCTCAGTGTTCGACAAGACTGGGATCACCGACCTGGCCCAGGGGCTGCACGCCGCAGGGGTCGAGATCGTCTCCACCGGATCCACCGCAGCCCGCATCTCCGAGGCGGGGGTCCCGGTCACCGCCGTCGAGGAGGTCACCGAGTTCCCAGAGATGCTCGACGGCCGGGTCAAGACCCTGCACCCGCGCATTCACGCCGGCATCCTGGCCGACCGCAGCAACCCGGAGCACCAGCGCACCCTGGAGGAGCACGGCATCGCCGGCATCGACCTGGTGGTGGTCAATCTCTACCCGTTCGCCGAGACGGTGGCCTCCGGCGCCTCCGAGTCCGAGATCGTGGAGAAGATCGACATCGGCGGGCCCTCCATGGTCCGCGCCGCGGCCAAGAACCACGCCTCAGTCGCCGTCGTGGTGGATCCGCTGCGCTACTCGGAGACCGTCGCCGCCGCTGAAAAGGGCGGCTTCAGCCTCGCCGAGCGCAAACGCCTGGCCGCGCTGGCCTTCGCCTACACCGCGGCATACGACACCGCAGTGGCCCGCTGGACCTCCACAGAGTTCGACGCCGACTTCGACTCCACCTCCATTCCTGCCCCGGTCACGCTCTCCGGCTCGCGCCGCCGCCCCTTCCCGCCCTACGCAGGCCTGGCCCTGGAGCGGGTGGCCGGCCTGCGCTACGGAGAGAACTCCCACCAGCCGGCCGCGCTCTACGCCGAGCACGACGGCGCCCCCGGACTGGCGCAGGCCACCGTGCTGCACGGCAAGGAGATGAGCTACAACAACTACGTCGACGCCGATGCGGCAGTGCGCACCGCATACGACTTCAGCGAACCGGCGGTGGCGATCATCAAGCACGCCAACCCATGCGGGGTTGCCGTCGGCGCCACCGTGGCCGAGGCACACCGGGCCGCCCACGCCTGCGACCCGCTCTCAGCCTTCGGCGGAGTCATCGCCGCCAACCGGGAGATCAGCGCAGAGATGGCCCAGACCGTCTCCGAGATCTTCACCGAGGTCGTCGTCGCGCCCAGCTTCGCCGCCGAGGCGCTGGAGATCCTCACCCGCAAGAAGAACGTCCGGCTGCTGCAGCTGCACCCGGAGCACCGCCGGGACGCGGTGGAGTACAAGCAGATCTCCGGCGGAATGCTGCTGCAGGCCTCCGACTCGCTGCAGGCCGAGGGCGACAACCCGGAGAACTGGAAGCTGGTCTCCGGCGAGCCGGCCGACGACGCGACACTGGCGGACCTGCAGTTCGCCTGGCGCGCGGTGCGCTCAGTGAAGTCCAACGCGATCCTGCTGGCCAAGGACGGGGCGACCACCGGCATCGGCATGGGGCAGGTCAACCGGTTGGACTCCTGCCGACTGGCCGTGCAGCGGGCCAACACCTTAGGCGGCGACGGCGTGGAGCGCGCCCGCGGATCGGTGGCCGCCTCTGACGCGTTCTTCCCCTTCGCCGACGGGCTGCAGAGCCTGATCACCGCAGGCATCACTGCCGTGGTCCAACCCGGCGGGTCGCAGCGGGACAGCGAGGTCATCGCCGCAGCCGCCGAGGCCGGGCTGACCATGTACCTCACCGGAGCCCGGCACTTCTACCACTGAGACTTCGGTACCCTGAAGCCTATGCGTCGATCCAGTACCTAGCCCCGAGGTGCTCCGCCGGTCCGGGCGCGGCACCGCCGTACGGGGCACGCCGCGTCCAGCAGAGCCGAGAACCTTCCAAGGGGTGAGGTACCCATGACCGAGCAGCTCGACGAACTCGCTGACCTGATCCGGGACGCGAAGCTGCGCGACCTGCGGCTGGCCCTGGACGAGCTCAACCCCGGAGATGTCGTCGACTTCCTGGAGCGCCTGGGGGTCAAAGACCGCGCCGTCACATTCCGGCTGCTGCCCAAGGACACCGCCGTCGAGGTCTTCGACATGCTCGACCAGGCCCTGCAGCACGAGATCATCGAAGGGCTGCAGGACGGCGACGTCGCGCACTTCTTCGCCTCCCTGGACCCCGACGACCGGGTCCGGCTCATGGACGAGATGCCCGCCTCAGTGGCGCGGAAGATGCTGCGCCACCTGGGCCCGCGCGAACGCTCCCTGACAAGCATCATCCTCGGCTACCCCTCCGGGACCATCGGGCGCGCGATGAGCCCGGAGTTCGTGGCGATCCCCGAGCACTGGACCGTCGCCCAGGCCCTGCAGAAGGTCCGGCGGGCTGGGGCCGAGGCCGAGACCGTCTACACCCTGCCGGTGGTGGACCGGCAGCGCCTGCTCAAGGGCGTGGTGTCCCTGCGGGACCTCCTCATCGCGGAGGAGGACACTGTGGTGGAGACGATCATGAACGACGCCGACTCCGTCGACGCCGACCATGACGCCGAGGACGCCGCCCGCCGCTGCGCCGACCGCAAGCACCTGGCCATGCCGGTGACCGACTCCGAGCACCGCGTGGTGGGGATCTTCACCGTCGACGACGCCCTGAGCATCATTGAGCGTGAGGAGTCCGAGGACGCCGCCCGCCACGGCGGTGCCGAGCCGCTGCACCGGCCCTACCTGTCCACACCGGTGCTGCGCATTATGCGCTCCCGCATCGTGTGGCTGCTGGTGCTGGGGGTCGGCGCGGCGCTGACCGTCTCAGTGCTCGGCGCCTTCGAAGAGCAGCTGGAGGCGGTGACCATACTCGCGCTGTTCGTCCCGCTGCTCATCGGCACCGGCGGAAACACCGGCAACCAGGCGGCCACCACCATCACCCGCGCCCTGGCGCTGGGCGATGTCAGCACCCGCGACGTGTTCAAAGTGCTCTGGCGCGAAGTGCGGGTGGGGCTCACCCTGGGCTCCACTCTGGGGACCATGGGATTCGTGCTGGCCGGAGTGGTCTACGGATGGGACATCGGCACCGTGATCGGCCTGACCCTGGTGGCCATCTGCACCCTGGCAGCCAGCGCCGGCGGTCTGATGCCCCTGCTGGGCAAAGCCCTGGGGGCCGACCCCGCGGTGTTCGCCAACCCGTTCATCGCCACCTTCGTCGACGCCACCGGCCTGATCGTCTACTTCATGATCGCCATGGCGATTCTGGGCATCTGAGCCCACGGAGCCGACGTCGGCGACGGCGCCCGGCCGGTGCCGGAATTGATAGATTGAGACCCGCACATCAACTGACCGCACAACAGACCTCAAGGGAGCTGCCGCCCCATGGCAAAGATCATCTACACCAACACCGACGAAGCCCCGATGCTGGCAACCTTCTCGCTGAAGCCCATCATCGAGGCCTTCGCCTCCACTGCCGGGGTTGAGGTGGAGACCCGGGACATCTCCCTGGCCGGGCGGATCATCGCCCAGTTCCCGGACTACGTCGGTGAGGACAAGGCCGAGGCGGATGCTCTGGCTGAGTTGGGTGAGCTGGCCAAGACTCCCGAGGCCAATATCATCAAGCTGCCCAATATCTCAGCCTCGGTCCCGCAGCTGAAGGCCGCCATCGCCGAGCTGCAGGAGGCCGGCTACAAGCTGCCCGACTACCCGGAGTCCCCGGAGACCGAGGAGGAGAAGGACATCCGGGCCCGCTACGACCGGGTCAAGGGATCAGCCGTCAACCCGGTCCTGCGCGAAGGAAACTCCGACCGTCGGGCGCCCGCCTCCATCAAGCAGTACGTCCGCTCCAACCCGCACCGCATGGGCGAGTGGAGCAGCGACTCCAAGACAGAGGTCGCCACCATGGGGGAGAACGACTTCGCCTCCAATGAGCAGTCGGTCATCATGGAGTCCGAGGACACCCTGACCATCCAGCATGTCGCCGCCGACGGCACCGTCACCGCGCTGAAGGAGGACCTGAAGGTCCAGGCCGGCGAGGTGGTCGACGGCACCTTCATGTCCGCCAAGGCGCTCGACGAGTTCCTCCGCGCCCAGGTGCAGCGCGCCCAGGAGATGGACGTGCTGTTCTCCGCCCACCTGAAGGCCACCATGATGAAGGTCTCCGACCCGATCATCTTCGGCCACATCGTCCAGGCATTCTTCCCCACTCTGTTCGAGAAGTTCGGCGACCAGCTGGCCGAGGCCGGTCTCTCCGCCAATGACGGACTGGCCTCCATCCTCTCCGGAGCCCAGAAGCTGGGCGAGACGGGAGAGGCCATCCAGGCTGAGTATCAGAAGGCGCTGGAGGCCGGCCCGCGGATGTACATGGTCGATGACTCCAAGGGGATCACCAACCTGCACGTCCCCTCCGACGTGATCATCGACGCCTCTATGCCGGCCGTCATCCGCAACGGCGGCAAGGGATGGGGCCCCAGCGGCGAGAAGGACGACACCCTCGCGGTGATCCCCGACTCCTCCTACGCCGGGGTGTACCAGGCCGTCATCGATGACTGCAAGGCCCACGGCGCCTTCGACCCCACCACCATGGGCACGGTTCCCAATGTGGGCCTGATGGCGCAGAAGGCCGAGGAGTACGGCTCCCACGACAAAACCTTCGAGATCAGCCAGGCCGGAACCGTGCAGGTGGTCAACAGCGCCGGCGATGTGCTCATCGAGCACGAGGTGGAGGCCGGGGACATCTGGCGGGCCTGCCAGACCAAGGACGCCCCCATCGCCGACTGGGTGAAGCTGGCGGTCGCCCGCGCCCGCGAGACCGGCGCGCCGGCGGTGTTCTGGCTGGATGAGAACCGCGCGCACGACGCCAACCTGATCTCCAAGGTCAAGACCTACCTGGCCGATCACGACACCTCCGGACTGACCATCGAGATCCTCAACCCGGTGGAGGCCACCAAATACTCGGTGGCCCGCGCCCGCCGCGGGGAGGACACCGTCAGCGTCACCGGCAACGTGCTCCGCGACTACCTGACGGACCTGTTCCCCATCCTGGAGCTGGGCACCTCGGCGAAGATGCTCTCGATCGTGCCGCTGATGGCCGGCGGCGGGCTGTTCGAGACCGGCGCCGGCGGGTCGGCTCCGAAGCACGTGCAGCAGCTGGTGGAGGAGAATTACCTGCGCTGGGACTCCCTCGGAGAGTTCTTCGCGCTGGTGCCCTCCCTGCAGAAGTACGCCGAGCAGGCCTCCGCCCCGAAGGCCAAGGTGCTGGCCTCCGCACTGGACCGGGCCACTGCCACCTTCCTGATGGAGAACCGCTCTCCGGGCCGGAAGCTGGGCACCATCGACAACCGTGGATCCCACTTCTACCTGGCGCTCTACTGGGCCCAGGAGCTGGCGCAGCAGAGCGAAGATGCCGAACTGGCCCAGACCTTCGGGCCGGTGGCCGAGCAGCTGGCCAGCCAGGAGGAGACCATCGTGGAGGAGCTGCTGGCGGTGCAGGGCTCCCCGGCCGACATCGGCGGCTACTACCGGCCCGATGAGCAGAAGGCCTTCGCCGTCATGCGGCCCTCGAAGACCCTCAACGCGATCATCGACGGCCTGGCCGGCTGAGAGTAAGCTCTCGCTCATGGCACATGTGCTGAGCATCGCCGGGAAGACCCCTCGCTTCGGCGAGCGGGTCTTCCTGGCGCCCACCGCCGCCATCACCGGAGACGTCACGATGGCTGAGGACTCCAGCGCCTTCTACGGGGTCTCCGTCCGCGGCGACCGCGCCCCGATCACTGTAGGCGCCGGAACCAACCTGCAGGACAATGTCACCGTCCACGTCGACGACGACTCACCCTGCCGCATCGGAGCGGGCGTCTCCGTGGGCCACGGGGCCGTGGTGCACGGATGCACTCTGGGAGACCACACTCTGGTGGGGATGAACGCCACAGTGCTCTCCGGGGCGGAGGTGGGCCAGGAGTGCCTCATCGCCGCCGGAGCCGTCATCCTCGGCGGCACCCAGATTCCGCCGCGCTCGCTGGTGGCGGGGGTGCCGGCCAAGGTCCGCCGCGAGCTGACCCAGGAGGAGATTGACCACCTCCACAGCAACGCGGCGGTGTACCTGCAGATCAAGACCGAGCACCTGCAAGCCCTCGACCAGCAGTAAACCCCCAGGTCAGCGCCCGGATGAGGCGCTGCGCGATCAGCTGGAATCCAGGGTCCACCCACCTTCTGCCGGGCGCGCACCCATAGTCAGCCGTACAGAGCTTTCGCAGCAGACGATGGGTGAGTGATGGCATGGCGGTCCTCGGCTTCCACGCCTCGCACGAACAGATCGCCCCCTCTGAGCTGCTGACTGCGGTCCAGCACGCCGAAGCGGCCGGGTTCGAGGCTGCCATGTGCTCCGACCACTTCATGCCCTGGTCCCAGCGCCAGGGCCACTCCGGATTCGCCTTCTCTTGGCTGGGAGCTGCCTTGGCCTCGACCCGGTTCACCATCGGCTCGGTCTGCGCTCCGGGGCAGCGCTACCACCCCGCCGTCGTCGCCCAAGCCGCCGCCACCCTGGGCGAAATGTTCGAAGGCCGCTACTGGATGGCCCTGGGGGCCGGACAGAACATGAACGAGCACATCACCGCGGACCCCTGGCCGCCCGAGGAGGTGCGCCGCCAGCGGCTGGAGGAGAGCGCCGAACTGATTCGCCGGCTGCACACCGGGGAGTGGATCCACCACCACAGCGGCCACACTCAGATGCAGGACGCCTACATCTATGACCGCTCGCAGACCCCGGTGCCGCTCTACGCCGCCTGCATCAGCCCGGAATCAGCCCGCCGGGCCGCCGCCTGGGCCGACGGCATGATCACCGTGAATCAGCCCGAGGCTGCCCACCGGGAGACCCTGAGCGCCTACCGTGAGGCCGGGGGAGCGGGCCCGGTGATGCTGCAGGTGCACCTGAGCTGGGCGGAGACCCGCCAGCAGGCGGAGGAGATCGCCGACCACCAATGGCGCACCCACACCTTCGGGCCCCGGTGGATCAGGACCTGCCCACACCGCAGCACTTCGACGCCGCCGCAGCGCATATCCCGCTCCAGGCGGTGCTGGATTCGGTGTGGACCTCAGAATCCGCGCAGCAGCACGCCGAGTGGATTGCCCAGGAGGCTGAGCAGTGTGACGCCCTCTACCTCCACCACGTCGGGCAGCAGCAGCGCCGATGGCTGGACGTGGCAGGTGAGCAGATCCTCCCAGCTCTGCGATGACCGATTCGGCCGAACCAGACGAGAGGACGTGACCAGCGCGCATGAGGATCACCGAGACCGCTGACCTGTGGTACAAGAACGCGATCGGCTACTGCATCGACCCGGAGAGTTTCCTGGACTCGGACTCCGACGGGATCGGGGACCTGCACGGCATAGCCCAACGCATCGACTACCTGGCTGAGATCGGGGTGAACTGCCTGTGGCTGATGCCCTTCTACCCCTCCCCGCGCAGAGACAACGGCTACGACATCGCGGATATGTACGGAGTCGACCCCCGCTACGGCGACCACGGGGACTTCGTAGAGCTGATACGCCTGGCCCACGACCGCGGCCTGCGGGTCATCATCGATCTGGTCATCAACCACACATCGGATCAGCACCCGTGGTTCCGCAGCGCCCGCCGCTCCACCTCCAGCCCCTACCGGGACTTCTACGTCTGGCGGGCGGATCCTCCTCCGGACACCTCGGACCAGACCATGTTCCCCGATCAGGAGGACGGGATCTGGACCAAGGATGAGAAGACCGGCCAGTGGTACCTCCATCACTTCCTGCGCACTCAGCCTGATCTGAACACCGCCAACCCCCGGGTGCGCGACGAGATCGCCAAAATGATGGGATTCTGGCTGCAGCTGGGAGTCGATGGATTCCGCGTCGACGCCGTCCCGTTCGCCATCAACCAGACCACCCTACAGGGATTCGACGAGCACGAATTCGATGAGCCGCATCACTACCTGCGCTCGCTGCGGGCCTTCCTGCAGCGCCGGGCCGCCGGCCAGGGCTCAGCGATCCTGCTGGGCGAGGTCAACCTGCCCCACCAGGAGCAGGCCAAGTTCTTCGGAGGCTCCCACGGCGACCAGCTGACCATGCAGTTCGACTCCTACACCAACCAGAAGCTCTTTGTGGCGATGGCCCGCCAGCAGGCGGCCCCCTTGGCTGAAGCGCTGAGATCCCGGCCCGCTGATCTGGCGGTGCAGCCCCAGTACGCCAACTTCCTGCGCAACCATGACGAACTGACCCTGGACCTGCTGCCCGACGATGAGCGAGAGGAGGTGCTGGAGGCCTTCGTCCCGCAGGAGGAGATGCGAATCTTCGGGCGTGGGCTGCGCCGCCGGCTGCCGGGCATGTTCGACGGCGACCCGCGGCGGCTGAAGATGGCCTACTCCCTGCTGTTCGCGCTGCCAGGCACCCCGGTGCTGTTCTACGGAGAGGAGGTCGGCATGGGGGAGAACCTGGACCTGGAGGGACGCGAGGCGATGCGCGCACCTATGCAGTGGAGCAGGGAGAAGAACGGCGGCTTCTCCGCGGCCAAGCCCTCCCAGCTCACCCGGGCTATCACCGAGGGGCTATTCGGTCCCGAGCACGTCAATGCGGCCGACGCCCGGCGCGACCCGGATTCGCTGCTGCACCACATCACCCGGCTGGCGAAGCGCTACCGCGAATCCCCGGAGCTGGGCTGGGGCCGGGTGGAGATCCTCTCCACCGCAGACCCGGCCGTCCTGGTCCACCGCATCACCTGGGAGGACCGCTCGATGGTGCTGCTGCACAACCTCGCACCGGAACCGACCTCGGTGAGCTTCACCCTCGAGGACGAGGAACCCGGAACCGGATTGGTGGATCTGATGTCGGAGCAGGCCTGCGCCTTGGGCTCCGAACGCACCGGGCATATGAAGCTCGACGGCTACGGCTACCGGTGGCTGCGGCTGACCCGCGAGGATGACCCGCGGCTGCTCTGAGCAGCTCCGGGGTTCCCGGCGCGCCCAGCGCCGCCGGAGTCGCCAGGTGGCTCTACGCTTGGAGACCACCGTCAGCCCACTTCCCGGGCCGCGCACACGGTGCCTGGACTCCGATGCTCTGCGCGGCGCGGACCAAGGAAGTGTCCAGCCACCGGCGCTAGTCTCGCCACAACCTGAAGGAGGCCTACCCGTGAGGCGATCACCAGCCGTCACCACACTGTCTGCCGCCGCCGTCCTCTGCGCCCTCACCGGCTGCGGATACAACCCTTTCGAGCCGGCCGGGACCACCGGGGAGCGCGCGGAGGCGAATGCGGGAAACCCGCCCGAGTTCGGCGAGCTCCGGCAGGACATCTTCGATGCCATGCTCAGCGCAGACTCGGTGACCATCACCGGTGACGTCCAGGCCGGAGAGGCTGACCTGGATGAGCTCTTCGACGGCCTCGATGAGGATACGCGCGGCGAGCTGCAGATCTCCGGCGCGCTGGACGGCCGCGCCTCAGAGATGAGCTTCGCAGCCGGAGGCTCCAGCTTCACCCAGCGCGCCGTCGACGGCGAGGAGTACTTCCGCGGGGAGGATTTCGCCGCCCTGCTGGTCAGCGAACTCGATGATGAGGTGGCCGAGGCGGTCGACGAGGCCTTCATCGAAGAGGTGGTCGCCAACGCCTGGGTCCAGTTCGACGACGCCGAGGACCCCCAGGTGTTCTCCGCCGAGGAGTTCATCACCACCTGGCGCCAGGAGCTCGACGGCGAGGACATCGCCGCCATGCAGGCCTCATCCGAGACTGTGGAGGGCCAGCCGGTCTGGGTCTACTCCGCCGACGGCGGAGACAGCGAGTTCGTCGTCGCCGCTGAGGGGGAGCCCTATCTGCTCTCCATACGCGATGAGGACTCCACCTACGAGTTCACAGACTGGAACGCCTCCGAGCCTCCGCAAGTCCCGGAGAACGTCATCACTCTCGACGAGATCTTCGAGGCCATCGCCGAGGAGCAGGGCTGGCCCACCGACGGACTCGGCGGCGAGGACGACGACGAGGACGGACAGAACCAGAATTCCGGACGCAACGAGAACGCGCAGAATCAGAACGACGAGCAGGACGAGGATAGCGGCCCGTAATCAACGACGATGGAGGACAGCCCGATGACCACGATCTGGCGGAGCACAGCGATTCTGTCCGTGGGCCTGCTGACGCTTTCGGCGTGCCAGCCGCCGGCGGACCAGACCACAGACGATCCCGGGCAGGAGGATCTGGACCCCTCCGGCGCCCAGGACCAGGGGAACCGGCCGGGCGAGATCGCCGGGGAGGACAGCGAGGACCAGGAGGGCGCGCAGCCTGATGGCTCCGCATCCGATGTGCCTGACTTCGCCGAGATCGAGGAGGAGATCTGGGAGGAATCCGCCAGCCAGGACTCCGTGCACATCACCGGAGAGGTCAGTCCCGCACTGCTGGGCTGGGCGGACGCCGAGCTGGACGGCCCCCTGGAGGACGAGGCCGGCGCGGCCGACCCGGAGGACCAGGAAACGCAGGAAGAGACAGGCGATCCTGGGGAGCAGGCGTCAGAGCCGGTGCGGCTGACCATCTCCGGCAACAGCGAGGGCGAGGGCTCCGTCTACCGCGTAGGCGAGGTGCTGGACTTCCTCATCTTCGACGACGACGTCTACCAGAGTGTGGACTCCGTAGTGGCCGAGTACGAGCACCAGGCCCCGGAGGAGGTCGAGGCGCCCAGTGCCGCAGAGATCCGGGAGGCGTTCGAGGCTGAAGGCTCCTGGGCGAACTTCGGCCCCACTGGGCGCGGGCACGTGGAGACTCCCTCCGAATTCATCGAGAACCTGCGCTCCGGCTTCCTGCAGAGCGCTGAGCTGGACGCACTGGCCGAGGCCGACCTGCAGGGCTCGGTGGACACCCGCGAGGGCGAGAATGTGTGGGTGTACACCACCGAAGAGCAGGACGCCGCCGTAGAGATCGCAGTGGCTGCCGAGGAGGGCGAGCCGCTGCTGCAGCAGCTGGTCCTCGAGGTCGACGGCGAACGGTTCGAGGTCACCTTCACCGACTGGAATGAGACCTCCGAGCCCGAAGAGCCGGCCGAGGAAGAGGTCATCGCCCCCGATGAGGTCGAGGCGCTGCTGCAATCTTTGATGTGAATATCTGGACAGATCCTTAAAGACTCTGGGCCATGACGGGTTGGGTCTGAGCGTTGGCTAGGAGTCTGCCCATAGTTCCCCTGAAGCCGCCGTTTTCGCTTCCCTCGGGGGCGAGGGTGTGCTCATGATGGAGTCAGATCACCCGGAAGCAGTGACTACGGTCACCCGGTGTGAGAGGCGGAAAGCCCGCCCAGCATCCCCACTACAGATGCAGATGATGTACGGAGGTAACCACCACATGGCTACTACCGATGACAACAAGCTTCGCTCCATTGCTGGCATCCTCGGAGTCAGCTCCGTGGCGCTTCTGGGCGTGACCGCCTGTGACAACGGCGGCGGCGGCGCCGAAGAGCCCCCCGCCGACGATGGTGCCGGCGTCGAAGAAGAAGGCGGCATGGAGGAAGGCGGCGCTGAGGGCGGCATGGAGGAAGGCGGTGCTGAAGGCGGCGAAGGGTAACGCTTTCTGATTCGCCTCCAGCCGAACTGACTCCCGGTTCGCCCCAGGAGCGAGCCCCCTTTCGGGTCCCACAACCGGGCCCCCGGAAGGGGGCTCCCCCGTGAACGGGGTGGCCGAACGGCCGATAACCGAATACTGCTGATACCACTACCGCAGACAAGCAACCACGGAGGTTTCCTTCCATGGCAGCACAGAACAAGCTTCAGACCGCCACCGGAATCGTCGGAGTCGGAGCCCTGGCACTGTTCGGGCTCAGCGCCTGCGACGACGGCGGCGGCGCCGAGGCTCCCGCTGAGGAGAACGGCGGCGTCGAAGAGGGCGGCGCTGAGGGCACCGGCGCTGAAGGTGGCGCTGAAAGTGGCGCAGAGGGCACCGGCGCAGAGGGGGCCGGTGCTGAGGGCGGCGCTGAAGGCGGAGGCCTCGGCACTGAGACCGAGGACGGTGCCACTGACGCGCCGGCCACCGATGGTGCTGCCGGCGCCGAGGGCGGCGAGGACGAAGGCGAGCTCTGACGTTTGACTCGCTGACGCCCCACAGCACAAAGAACGACCCCCTCCCAATCGACTCTGGGAGGGGGTCGTTCTATGCCTGACGGCGGTCTCAGACCGCGGCGGCGTTCTTCCCAGCCGGAGTCCGCAGGTCGAAGCGGTCCAGCTCGGTGACCTTCGTCCACGCCCTGACGAAGTCGTGGACGAACTTCTCCCGGGCGTCATCGCAGGCGTAGACCTCCGCGATGGCGCGCAGCTCGGAGTTCGAGCCGAAGACCAGGTCCACGCGGGTCCCGCGGCCGAAGACCTCGCCGGTGGCGTCGTCGGTGGCCTCAAAGGCGTGCTTGCCGGAGTCCAGCGGCTTCCACGTCTTGCCCAGGTCCAGCAGGTTGACGAAGAAGTCGTTGGTCAGCACACCGACCCGGTCGGTGAACACGCCGTACTCCGAACCGTTCCAGTTGGCGCCCAGCACGCGCATTCCGCCGACCAGCACCGTCATCTCCGGGGCAGTCAGGGTCAGCAGGTTGGCCTTGTCCAGCAGCAGCCGCTCGGCCTCCACAGTGGCGTCGGGGCCCGTCCAGTTCCGGAAGCCGTCAGCGATGGGCTCCAGATAGGCGAAGGACTCGGTGTCAGTCTGCTCCTGGGTGGCGTCGGTGCGGCCGGGGTGGAAGGGCACCTCCACCTGCACACCGGCCTCGGCTGCCGCCTTCTCCACGGCCGCATTGCCGGCCAGGATGATCAGGTCCGCCAGCGAGACCTTCTTGCCGCTGCCCTCGGCGCCGGCGTTGAAGCTCTCCTGGATGCCCTCCAGCACACCGAGGACCTTGGCCAGCTGCTCGGGGTTGTTGACCTCCCAGTCCTTCTGCGGGGCCAGGCGGATCCGGGCACCGTTGGCACCGCCGCGCTTGTCTCCGCCGCGGAAGGTGGATGCCGAAGCCCAAGCGGTGGAGACCAGCTCAGAGACGCTCAGGCCCGAATCCAGTACAGCCTGCTTGAGCTTGGCGGCGTCGGCGTCGTCGATCAGCTCGTGATCCACCGGCGGCAGCGGGTCCTGCCAGATGAGATCCTCTTCCGGCACCTCGGGGCCCAGATAGCGGGCCTTGGGCCCCATATCGCGGTGAGTCAGCTTGAACCACGCGCGGGCGAAGGCCTCGCGGAACGCCTCCGGATCCTCATGGAAGCGGCGGGAGATCTTCTCATAGGCCGGATCGAAGCGCAGCGAGAGGTCGGTGGTGAGCATCCGCGGCTCACGCTTGCCGTCGCTGTGGGCCATCGGAACCAGGCCGTCGCCATCACCGTTCTTCGGCCGCCACTGCCAGGCGCCTGCCGGGGACTTGAACAGCTCCCACTCGTAGGCGAAGAGAATGTGGAAGAACTCGTTGTCCCAGCGGGTGGGGTGGTAGGTCCAGGTGACCTCCAGCCCGGAGCTGATCTGGTCATCACCCTTGCCGGTGCCGTGACCGTTCTTCCAGCCCAGGCCCTGCTCCTCCAGGTCAGCCATCTCCGGGTCCGGTCCCAGGTTGGAGTCCGGAGCCGCACCGTGGGTCTTGCCGAAGGTGTGCCCGCCGGCGATCAGGGCCACGGTCTCCTCGTCGTTCATACCCATGCGGGCGAAGGTCACGCGAATGTCCTCGGCGGCCTTCACCGGGTCCGGCTCGCCCTCGGGGCCCTCCGGGTTCACGTAGATCAGACCCATATGGGTCGCACCCAGGGGCTTCTCCAGCTCGCGGTCGCCGGTGAAGCGCTTATTGCTGCCCAGCCATTCTTCCTCGGCGCCCCAGTAGACGTCGTCCTCCGGCTCCCACACATCGGCGCGGCCACCGGCGAAGCCGAACGTCTTGAAGCCCATGGACTCCAGGGCGACGTTGCCGGCCAGGATCATCAGATCGGCCCAGGACAGCTTGCGGCCGTACTTCTTCTTCACCGGCCACAGCAGCCGACGGGCCTTGTCCAGGCCGACGTTGTCCGGCCACGAGTTCAGCGGGGCGAAGCGCTGCTGGCCGGTTCCGCCGCCGCCGCGGCCGTCCACCGCGCGGTAGGTGCCGGCCGAGTGCCAGGCCATACGGATGATCAGCGGGCCGTAGTGGCCGAAGTCCGCCGGCCACCAGTCCTGCGAGGTGGTGAGCACCTCATTGATGTCCTTCTTCACCTCGGCGAGATCCAGGGAGAGGAACTCGCGGGCGTAGTCATAGTCCTCACCGCGGTAAGGGTCGATGACCTCAGGATTCTTGGCCAGGATCTTCAGATTCAGCTGATTGGGCCACCAGTGCCTATTGCCGAAGCCCTGGGTGGGGTGCGCCGGACCGCCCGCCGTCGGGTTGTAGGTCGGGCGCTCGGCCTCGTCGCCGCCGTCGTGGATGACGGGGCAACCGGTCGTTACGTCACTCATCAAGGTCCTTTCGTTGAGTGCGGATCTGGTTACGGGTCAGAGTCTGTGACGGGCTCAGGCTGCTGCGGCTGCCTCACCCTTTGCTGCGCAGTCGTGACAGACACCGCGGAAGACGACGTCGGCCGCTTCAACGGTCATGCCCAGACCCTCCGGGGCCTGGAGGCACGGGGCCTCACCGTGGACGCAGTCGACGTCTTCAATCCGCCCGCAGGCGGTGCACAGGGCGTGGTGGTGATTGTCCCGGGTGCGAGTCTCATAGCGGGCTGCCGACCCCGGAGGGTCGAAGCGGCGCAGCAGCTGCTGCGCGGTGAGGTCGTGCAGCACGGTGTAGACCGACTGCACGGTGATCTCCGGAAGCACTCTGGCCACCTCAGCGTGGACTGCCTCAGCGGACAGGTGCGGATGATCGGCGACGGCGTCCAGAACTGCCAGCCGCTGACGGGTTACGCGCAGTCCGCACTCCCGCAGCGCCGCCGGCCAGTCGTTCGCAGTCGTCATAGAAAGCATCTTGCCCCAGATCTGAATAGTTCACAATAAACCCGCTCTGTGGGCGCGGCGTTAGACTGTCCGCGGTATGCAACGCGCCCCGGAGGAGACGTCTTGAGCACTGACATCAACACTGCAGCCCTGGCGGAGGTCGATCCGGAGATCGCCCAGGCCATCTCCGATGAACTGGGGCGCCAGCGCGGCACCCTGGAGATGATCGCATCCGAGAACTTCGTGCCCCGGGCGGTGCTTCAGGCGCAGGGCTCGGTGCTGACCAACAAGTACGCCGAGGGCTATCCCGGCCGGCGCTACTACGGCGGCTGCGAGTTCGTCGATGTGGCCGAGAACCTGGCCATTGAGCGGGCCAAGGAGCTCTTCGGAGCTGATCACGCCAACGTTCAGCCGCATGCCGGCGCCCAGGCCAATGTGGCGGTGATGACCGCGTTCCTCAAGCCCGGGGACAAGCTCATGGGTCTCTCCCTGGCCCACGGCGGGCACCTGACTCACGGGATGAAGCTCAACCACTCCGGGAAATTCTACGAGGTGGTCGCCTATGAGGTGGACCCGGAGACCGGCGTGGTCGACATGGACAAGGTCCGCGACCTGGCGCTGGCGGAGAAGCCGGACATGATCGTGGCAGGCTGGTCGGCCTACCCCCGGCAGCTGGACTTCGCCGCCTTCCGCTCCATCGCTGACGAGGTCGGTGCGGTCCTCTGGGTGGATATGGCCCACTTCGCCGGGCTGGTGGCCGCGGGGCTGCACCCGAACCCGGTGCCCTATGCCGACGTCGTCACCACCACCGTGCACAAGACCCTGGCCGGCCCCCGCTCCGGGATGATCCTGTGCACCGAAGAGCATAAGAAGAAGATCAACTCGGCAGTCTTCCCCGGCCAGCAGGGCGGCCCGCTGATGCATGCCATCGCCGCCAAGGCGGTGGCATTCAAGATTGCCGGCACCGAGGAATTCGCCCAGCGGCAGCGCCGCACGGTGGAGGGGGCTCAGATCCTGGCCGAGCGTCTGGTGGCTCGCGATGTGGCCGAAGCCGGAGTCTCAGTGCTCACCGGCGGCACCGACGTGCACCTGGTGCTGGTGGATCTGCGCGACTCGGAGCTGGACGGCAAGCAGGCCGAGGACCTGCTGCACTCCATCGGGATCACCGTCAACCGCAATGCCGTGCCCAATGATCCGCGCCCGCCCATGGTCACCTCCGGGCTGCGCATCGGCACCCCCGCACTGGCCTCCCGCGGTTTCGCCGCCGAGCAGTTCCGCGAGGTCGCTGACATCATCGCCGAGACCCTGAAACCCGGAGCCGACACAGCCGCGCTGGGGGACCGGGTGGCGGCCCTGGCGTCCGAATTCCCGCTCTACGAGGGACTGGAGAACTGGTGAGCACCGAGACCACGCAGACCAAGATCCTCGACGGCCGTGCCACAGCGGCCTCCATCAAAGCGGACCTCGCCCGCCGCGTGGAAACCCTGAAGGCCCACGGCATCACCCCCGGGCTGGGCACTGTGCTGGTGGGGGAGGACCCCGCCAGCCAGTCCTATGTGGCAGGCAAGCACCGCGACTGTGAGCAGGTGGGGATCCACAGCATCCAGGTGCAGCTGCCGGAGAGCATCACCGAGGATGAGCTGCTGGCCCAGCTGAAGCGGCTCAACGACGACGACGCCTGCACCGGCTATATTGTGCAGCTGCCGCTGCCGAAGCACCTGGACACCCAGCGGATCCTGGAGGCCATCGCCCCGGAGAAGGACGCCGACGGCCTGCACCCGATGAACCTGGGCAGGCTGGTGGCCAACGTCAACGAACCGGTCACCTCCCCTCTGCCGTGCACGCCGAAGGGCTGCATCGACCTGCTGGAGCACTACGGGATCGATCTGGCCGGGAAGCACGTAGTCGTCGTCGGGCGCGGGGTGACCATCGGCCGTCCCATTGGGCTGCTGCTGACCCGCCGGGCCGTCAACGCCACCGTGACCCTGTGCCACACCGGCACCAGATCGCTGAAGGAGCATCTGGCTGCTGCCGACGTCGTGGTGGCCGCCGCCGGAGTGAAGCATATGATCGATCCGGCAGACCTCGCCCCCGGCGTCGTGGTGCTGGATGTGGGAGTCACCCGCGAGGTGGACCCGGAGACCGGCAAGGCACAGATCTATGGCGACGTCGCCCCCGGTATTGAGCAGGTGGCCAGCTGGTACTCCCCGAACCCGGGGGGAGTGGGGCCGATGACCCGCGTGGAGCTGCTGCAGAACGTGGTGCTCTCAGCCGAGCAGCAGCTCAGCTGAGCGGGACGCGGCGATCGGCGCGGTCCGCGGCTCGCAGACTCGCCGCAGCTGTGGTGACTCCGCCGGCCGCCGACACCAGGGTGAGGATTCCCAGCAGCGGGGAGCCCAGGGTTCGCTCCGAGGGGTCTGCGGCGAACAGCGGCGCGGCTGCGGTGAGAACGCAGAGCAGCAGCAGGAAGCACACCAACCCTCCCAGTGCGGCCGCGGGTGCCGGGTGCCACCGGCGGCGGCGCACAGCAGCGGCTGCCAGACCCCCCGCCGCGGCGCAGCACGTCATGGCTGCGGCCGCAGGCAGCAACGGCACCAGAAGAAGCAGAGCGTATTGGCCTTCGGTGACTGACGCTGCTGCCACCAGCAGGCAGGCGCTCAGCAGTCCGGCGCCGAGGCCAGCGGCCGCACAGATCATCATCCGGCGCAGGGCCGATCGTGACGGGGCGGCGGCGTTGCGAAGCTCCTGCGGCGGTGCCTGCCGTACGCGCCCGACGAGTTCCGGAGCCAGCGCTGCGGCAGCCAGCACAGCGCAGATGAGCACAAGCACCGGCAGGCTGCTGAGGGCCGCGACAACGCCGTCGGCCCCGGCAAGCATCAGCGGTGCGATGCTGCAGGCCTCGATGGGCAGCGGCAGCAGCAGAATCGGTCCGGGGCCGCGCCACCATGCGGCGGTCCGCGTGCGCACCACGGCAGCGACGAGACCTGCCGCCGCGCCGCAGCAGAGCAGCGGAATCCACAGCCAGGCGAATCCCCACAGCGGGGTGCGCGCGGTGAGGCCCATCGTCGTCCAGAACCATCCCAGCGCGGCGGCGCACAGCACGGAGGCCGCTGCTGCGGAGCCCAGGCGCACCCATACAACCATTGGTGCCTTCGTCACTTCTGCGTTTCAGCCGTGGTGTCACCACCGCGGCGGCCGACGCCTCTGATCAAGCTCAGACTATGTCAGCAGCGGAGGTGGCGGAATAGCACCAGCTGGGATGAGGTTTCCGCTGGTGTGAGCAAAAATATCGGATTCCTCTCCTTCGGACACTGGACGCCCTCGCCGCATTCGCGCACGCGGTCGGCCCAGGAGGCGCTGCTGCAGTCGGTGGAGTTGGCGGTGGCCGCCGAGGAGCTCGGTGCTGACGGAGCCTACTTCCGTGTGCACCACTTCGCCCGCCAGCTGGCCAGCCCGTTCCCGCTGCTGGCCGCCGTGGGGGCTAAGACGAGCCGGATCGAGATCGGCACCGGCGTGATCGACATGCGCTAGCGCATGTCGAGGTTGTAACACCCGTTCACGTAAGCTTCGTGACATGGTCGATCTGGTACCGCTGAGGGGACGAACGAGGTCGCGGCGTACGTCCGTGCCTCCATGGACCGCAAGGGCGACCGCTGGACGGTAGACACGCAGCTGAAGAAGATCAGGGCGCTGGCCGAGGCCAAGGACTGGCAGGTCGTCGAGGTCTACGAGGACAACGCGGTGTCGGCGACGAAGAAGCGCCGCGCTGGCACACGGTGGGCCGAGATGCTGGATGACGCCCGAGCGGGCCGGTTCTCGATGGTCGTCGCGGTGGATATGGACCGTCTCCTGCGCAGCACGAAGGACCTCAACACCCTGATCGACCTCGGCCTGCGTGTCGTCACCGTTGACGGCGAGATCGACCTCTCGACGGCGGACGGGGAGTTCCGGGCGACGATGCTCGCCGCTCTCGCCCGGTTCGAGGCGCGACGCAAGGCTGAGCGTCAGATCAGGTCGAACGAGCGACACCGGGCCGAAGGCATCCCGGCGTCCACCTGGAAGGCGTTCGGCTGGACGAGGGAGGGGGAACTGATCGAGGAGGAGGCCGAGGCCGTTCGGCGGGCATTCGACGCGTTCCTCGGTGAACCGGCGCTGTCGATCCGGCGCATCCGCGAGGACCTGAACAGTGCCGGGCACGTCACCGCGCGCGGACAGGCGTTCTCCGTCGATGCCGTGCGGTACTTGCTGGCGAACCCGCTCTACGCGGCTACATCAAGCACTACGCCTCGGGCGAGCTGTACCCGGTGCAGGGCGGGGCGTTCCCGCCCATCGTCAGCGAGCAGACGTGGCGGGCCGCGGTGGCGAAGCTGGAGGACAACGTGCGGAGGTCGGCGAGGCAGGGCAACCAGCCGAAGTACCTTCTGTCCTCGATCGGCCTGTGCGGGAGGTGCGGCGCGACGCTTGTCTCGGGGACGAACAGCCGCAAGCAGCCGACCTACCGCTGTGGCGAGCAGTTCCACCTCACCCGCCAACGGGAGCCCGTCGATGCGATGGTCACCGAGGCGGTGCTCACCCGGCTGTCCTCGGCGGACGTGCACGACCTCGTGATGCCGCAGGATGACGCTGGGCCGGACCGCGAGGAACTGCTGACCGAGCGGAACGCCCTGGTCGAGCGTGTCAAGGAACTGAGCCCGCTGCTGCGAGACATCCACCAGCCCGTGCTGGAGATCACCGCGGCGATCAACGACGTGAAGGCCCGCATCGACGAGATCGACGCGGAGCTGCTCGACCGCTCGGTGTCGGCGGCGGCGAAGTTGCTCGCGGACGTGGACGAGCCGGTCGGCACCGCGGAGCGCCGCGAGGTCGTCGAGTCGAAGTGGAAGGAGCTGGACGTGGACCGCCGCCGGATGCTCGTGGACGAGCTGGTGACGGTGACCATCGAGCCCATCGCGCCCGGTCACGTGAAGTTCGACCCTGACCTCATTCGGATAGAGCCGCGTCGCGACTGACTCATGAGTCGACTCGTCATTGCAATGGTGAGTCGACTCATGGTAGAAAAGTTGCAGAGGCGAATGGACGGCGCTTCGTGGTCCGCGGGGGCAGCGAGGTGGCACGTCCCCGGGCAGGTAAACGGAGTGAACCTCGTGTGAGCGAGGGTGAGACACCCCCGGTGAACTGAAAGCTATCCCCGACGGGCAGGCCACCGTCGAAGCTCCGACCGAAAGGTCGCCAGGCGTGAGGGCTCCTGGAACTCCCGAAGAACGATCTTCGGGAGTTTTTCATGTCCACCACGGACACCCGCACCGCTGACCTCGATCAGGGCCGAGTGGTTCCTACCCAGGTCGAGGGCCTGGATGACGTCATCGCCACCGCCCGTGCCGCCGGTCGCCGCGCCGGTGAGCGCCTGGCGCACACCCCGCTGACCCCGTGCCAGCGCGCCGCTGTCGCTTCCGTGATGGGCGGTGGTCGCTGATGAGCGCGAACTCCGCTGCCCTCGATCACGTCGAGGCGTTCCGCTGGCGTCAGGGCGATCCCGCCCTCTCCGACTCCGAGGCTCGCCTGTACGACCTTGGCGTGCTCCGCTCCGTGCTGGAGGAAGCCGTCGAGATCGCCGTCGCCGACGCCCGCGCCGACCGTGTGACCTGGGCCAGGATCGGCGACGCACTCGGCGTCACGCACCAGGCCGTGATCAAGCGCTACGGTCGGGGCGGTGGTCGCTGATGCACGCCGACGCCCGCAACTTCGTCTGGGTTTCGTACTCCAAGAGTTTCGGGAGCCTAATTCGTTCCTACGGGCGCGGCAAGGGCTTGTCGATTGCCGCGCTTTGCTCCAACTTCCGCGCCAACATGCGGATCCCGCATCCCACTGCCCCTGTGATTCCACGGGTTCATTTAGGGTCTCATTTGGGGGTCAATAGGGGGTCATTTAGGCGCCGCACCCCCTCTGAGACCCTCCGCGCCGCCTGCAGCGGGGGTGGTCGTCGTGGCTAAGCAGGAGAACAACCCGACGAGCATCGGCCTCACGCAGCGCCTCGATCCGTCGTACTGGACCTGGGCCGCCGAGGATCCGAACGGTGCCGCGCTGCTCCAGCAGGGGGCCGGGACGATCCTCGCCTACGTGGTGCAGCGGCTCGAGGCCATCGGCTGCGAGGTCACCGAGGCCTACGGCATCGTGCACGACAAGGACGAGCGCGAGGTCTGGAGCGACACGGAGAAGGCCCTCGTGGTCGAGCCGAAGCCCGAGCACCTGCACGCGGTCATCAAGTTCGCCAGCCGTGCGAAGAGCGCGCCGCTGGATCGGCTGGCGTTCGCAATCGGTGTCGAGCCACAGTACGTCGAGAAGCCGGGTCGCGGCCGGTACGCCTACGACAACATGCTGTCGTATCTGACGCACGTGAAGTACGCGGACAAGCACCAGTACGCGCCGTCGGAGGTTGCCACGGTGCGCGGTCCGAACTACCTCGGCATCGACGCCCAGCGCCGGGAGGCGTGGCTCAAGGGCCGCGCCCACGTGAAGAACAAGGTCGTCGCCGAGAACTTCGAGGACATGCGCGAGCGGGTGCTCCAGGGCGAGATCACGCGCGATCAGATCATGCTCACCGATGACCTGTTCGACATCTACTCTCGGTATCAGCAGGAGATCGACGACGCGCTGTCGGCCTATGGCCAGCGCCGCGCGTACCGGGCAGCCGCGAAGCTGCGCGCGGGTGAGTTCTCGACAATGGTCGTCTACATCCACGGGGATGCCGGTATCGGCAAGACCAGGTTCGCCACGGACTTCATCACCGAGGCGATCAATGCGGCGAACGCGCACGGCGAGCGGTGGCAGGTCTATCGGGCCGCGACGGGGAACCCGCTCGATGACTGGCGGGGTGAGGAGGTGCTGCTGCTGGACGACCTGCGGGCCTCGGCGATGGACGCGAACGACTGGCTGCTGCTGCTCGATCCGTACAACGCCTCGCCTGCGAAGGCCCGCTACAAGAACAAGGGCGAGGTGGCTCCGCGCCTCATCGTCATCACGGCCACCATCGAACCGGTCGAGTTCTTCTACTAAGCCCGACAGAAGGGCAACGTGGACGAGGCGCTGGACCAGTTCATCCGCCGCCTGGCGTCGGTCGTGAAGGTCTACCGGGCCGACGACATCAACCGCTACCTCGTGCAGCACATCGGGAAGGTCGAGCCCTACGAGTGGCATCAGTGCAGCCTCCCGGCTGCCGCTCACACGCCGGGTGTCAACGGCAACGCCTACCACCAGCATGTGGCTCCGTCGCGCAAGCTCACCTACGGCCCGGAGACCTCCGCGGAGCACGACGCTGAGGGCGCGGTCGTCGAGCTGTTGAGCGGGCTCGCGGTGCGTAGCCCGGACGTGCCGCTGGCGCTGATCGGAGGTACCGCATGAGCACCGATCAGTACGCACTTTTCCAGGGGGTCGAGGGGGCCGGAGGCCCCTCGCAAGCAGGCATGGAGGACACGAGCGTGAGCGATGTGTCCGACATGTCTACTGCTTGCCACTCTGGCGTACAGGTGGAGCAGCAGACCGCCTCCCAGGTGAACACCGGTCGGGCTGATGCGGAGGCTGTGCGGCAGAGTCACGGCGGCGCGAAGCGTCGTCGTGGCAGCGGCGGGCGGCTCGATACTCGCTTCGATGATGCCACGCTCGGGGCGCTTCGCACTCGTGCGAAGCGGCTCGGGCTGGCTCCGAGCACGTGGGTGCGGAGCGTCGTGCGCGATGCCCTGCACGCCTCCCGGAGCGAGGAGCTGGACGCTGCCGTGGCCGCGCACCTGCTCGGGGTCGAGTCCCGCGTGCAGGCGTCTGCTGATGCTCGGGAGCTGGCCGCCCAGGTGCGCCCGCTGGCGATCAACGTCAACGACCTGGACCGCCGCGCGCGGGCCGGTGAGACGGTGACGCTGTCTGCGGAGGTGCCCGAGCTGATCGAGCTGCTGCGCGAGGTCCGCGCTCTGCTCGGGGATCGGACGGCATCGTGAGCACCACGCACTACAGTCCGAGCACCAGCGCCGCGGACACGGAGCGCTACATCCGGGGCAGGGAGGACGAGCGCGGGGTCGCGGTCACGTGCGACGTGCCCGGAGGCCCAGGCGCGTTCTCGGCGCGCGCCCGTGCGCTCACGCAGAACACGAAGCGAGATGTCGAGGCGCTGCACTATCGGCAGAGCTTCAGCGACGAGGAGTTCGACCCGAAGAACCCCGAGCACGTGCAGCGGGTGAACGATCTCGGGTATCAGCTCGCAAAGAAGATGCACCCTAACTCGGATTGTCTCGTGGTAACGCACACCGATGGTCGCGGCGGTAAGGCGCATAACCACATCCTCGTGATCAACCACAACAATGCGACAGGTAAAGCATTGTCCGACTACCGGACGTTTCACGACCGTAAGGCCGGGAACCAGCGGGGCGTGCAGTCGGCGAACGACGAACTGATGCGTGAGCACGGACTCTCGGTCGTGAAGACGCTGGAGCACGCGCCGAAGGACTGGGAGCTGCGCCGCGAAGACTTCGCCGAGGGCGGGCTCGACCGCGAGATGGGCGACCGGATGAGCGCCGCCCTGGCCGATCCCCGGGCGGTGGACAAGGCCGGTCTCGAAGCGGTGATCGCGGAGCAGAACCAGCAGCTCGGCGATGACGGCGAGCGGGTGCCGCGGATGCGTCTGCACACCGCCGTCAGCAAGCGGGGCAAGCGCGCCGGTCAGGAGACCTGGACGCTCTACATCGAGGACCGCCGCGGCGAGTCCGGGCGTGCCGAGCGCCGCAAGCGCACGAGCGCTCTCTCGGCGGACTTCACCCCGGAGGGTGCGCAGGCGTTCTTCGACTACCACCAGCAGCAGAAGGAGCAGGACCATGAGCGCAGCGCTCGACAGGCTGAAGCAGCAGAACGTGCAGAGCGGATCGCCGCAGCAGCTCGGCAGTCCCGAGACGACGGAGACCTTGAACTCGATCCTCGCCGCCGTCGAGGCTCAGAACGCGAGGATCGACCGGCTGGCCGAGCAGCAGAAGAAGCTCGCGGAGTTCGTCAAGGTCATGGACGAGGAGATGAGCAATCGCATCGACCGGGCGTCGACCTCGCAGCCGTCCGTCAGCACGTCGCCGCAGATCGCGAGCGTCGAGAGCAGGCTGAGCGAGATCGAGAGCACGCTAAGCGAGTTCGTGCAAAGTCTCGACGGGAGGCGGCTGCAGAGCGCCTCGCAGAGCTTGATCGCCGAAGCGCAGAAGAATCACGCGGCTACGGCCTCGGCGATTGACGGGCTCAAGGTGCAGGCCGAGGCGAACCAGAAGCTCGTTAGCCAGGTCGGCGGCGCGGTGCAGCGGATCGAGAAGCGCACCGAGGAGCGGGTCGAGAAGGCCGTCGAGGAGGTCGCCGGGGAAGCCTCGGCCACGATGACGGCGAACCTCGACGCGTCGAACGAGCGGGCCGAACGGATCATCGCCGCCACCGCGAAGCTGGAGGCCCGGCAGCTGTGGTCGGCCGCCGCCGCGATGTGCCTCGCGCTCCTGCCGGTGGTGGTCGTCATCGCTGGGCTCTGGATGGGCATCGCCGGGCTCATCACCGGCGCTCAGTGGGCGCTGGACGTGGACGGTAGCGTGTGGCTCGGGATCGGGCGCTGGCTCGTGATCGCCGTGGGCCTCGCGGCGGCCGGCTACGGGGTCTTCGCGTCCGTCCGCTAGGTTGTTGGTCTCGTGGAGACCTGGAAGGGTCGCCGGATGCCGACGTGGCCGAGCTGGCGACGATGACTGGAGCCACTCGAACTACTGACCCCGGTCAGTAGTCGAACGATTGCCGCAGCCGCCGGTCGAGCGACGTCGGTGCCGCGGCAGTCGCCGGAGGACGATCGCCGCTGTGACGGCCACCCCGACTGCGATCCCGGCACCGATGAGCCAAGGGTTGCCGAGGAAACCTCCGATACCTGCAAGGGCTCCGCCCGCGGCGAGGAGAGGCAGGCCGCAGCAGATCAGCAGCGGAAGCGCGCAGCATGCCAACAGGAGCAAGCCCGTCCCAGCACCGACAAGCACGCCCGCGCGATGCGAGTCGTGGCCCTTATCGCCGCTCATCGTCTGTTCCTCTCCCAGCTGAGCGTTCCCCCCGATTGTCTGCGTGCGCGTTCACGCGCAGCACGACAGGAGCGACGGATCGGTGGTGAAGGCCTTGGCGGCGATCCGGATGCCCTCGGCCATGGTCAGGTAGGGGGCCCAGGCGTCGGCGACCTCGGCGACGGTCTTGCCGAGCACGTGGACCCCGGCGGCGGCGAGCTCGCCGGCGTCCTTGGCGACGGCGGTGATGCCGAGGATCTTCCCCGTGTCGGCGTCCACGACGATCTTGACGAAGCCGCGGGTGTCGCGGTTGACCAGGGCGCGGGGCACGTGGTGCAGGGGCAGGACGCGGCAGTCGCAGCGGATCCCGGCGGCGACGACGTCCTTCTCGGTCATCCCGACCGCGCCGATCGCCGGGCCGGTGAACGTGACCCTCGGCAGCCGGGCGTAGTCCACGGCCCGGTCGGCGTCGGTGAACGCGTTCTCGGCGACGAGGGTGCCGTGCTGGGCGGCGACGTAGACGAATTCGGGGTGGCCGGTCACGTCGCCCGCGGCCCAGATCCGCGGGTGGGAGGACTGCATCCGGTCGGAGACGACCACCTCGCCGAGGTCCCCGGTCTTGACCCCGACCGCGTCGAGGCCGAGCCCGTCGGTGGCCGGTCGTCGTCCGAGGGCGAGGAGCACCTGGTCGGCGCGGAACTCCTCCCGGCCGCCGGCGACGTCCGCGGTGACGACGGCCTGCCCGGTCGCGGCGTCGCGGGACACCCGCGTCGGCAGCGCGCGGCGGACCACCCGGATGCCCTCGTCGGCGAACACCTCCTGCAACGTCCTGGACACCTCCGGCTCCTCCTTCGACGCGAGCCGGGACCGGGCCAGCACGGTGACCTGGGAGCCGAGCCGGGCGAACAGCTGCGCCTGCTCCAGGGCGACGTAGCCGCCGCCGAGCACGAGCAGGGACTCAGGGAGTTCGGTCAGCTCCATCGCCGTGGTCGAGGTCAGGTACCCGGTCTCGTCCAGGCCGTCGATCGGCGGGGCCCACGGCCGAGAGCCAGTCGCGACCAGGTAGTGCGCGGCCTCGATCGTCTCGGTGCTGCCGTCGTCCTCGGCGACCTGGAGGACCGGTGCGTCGGGGGTGCCGGCGAACGCGGCGTCCCCGCGGCGGACGGCCCACCCGTAGGAGTCGGCGACGTCGGAGTACTTCTCGCCCCGCAGCGACTCGACCAGCGCCTGCTTCCCGGCGATCAGGGCGGGCATGTCCACCGGCCCCGCCGTCGTCTCGATCCCCGGGAACCGGTCGGCGGCGTCGGCCGCGGAGTGCCATGCGTCGGCCGCGGCGATCAGGGCCTTCGACGGCACGCAGCCGGTGTTCACACAGGTGCCGCCGAGCGTCCCGCGCTCGATCATCACCACCGACTTGCCGAGCGTGGTCGCGCGGATCGCGGCGGCGAACGCACCGCCGCCCGATCCGATGATGGCGAGGTCGTACTTCGTGGGCATCGCAGCTCCTGTCAATACTTGGACTTCCGG
Source organism: Nesterenkonia sp. (assembly GCF_029265375.1). Taxonomy (GTDB): domain Bacteria; phylum Actinomycetota; class Actinomycetes; order Actinomycetales; family Micrococcaceae; genus Nesterenkonia. Next base: position 166,366 of record NZ_JAJUJJ010000001.1, on the reverse strand, counting down.
TCTATCTCAGCCATACTGGACCTTCCAGTGCAGGGGAAGGTCAAGAGGACTTCTGCCGAAAGAACAGGGGGTCTGCGATGCGCATCGGGGAACTCGCCGAGCGGGCGGGAACGACGGCGAAGACGCTGCGGTTCTACGAGGAGCAGGGCCTGCTGCCCCCGGCCGAGCGCACGCCGTCCGGATACCGCGACTACGCGCCCGAGACGGCCGCCCGGATCGACTTCGTCCACCGCGGCCAGGCCGCGGGCCTCACCCTCGCCCAGATCCGCCAGATCCTCGAAATCCGCGACGGCGGCGCTGCTCCCTGCGAGCACGTGCGCGACCTTCTCGACGCGCGCCTCGCCGAGATCGAGCAGCAGATCGCCCAGCTCACAGCGCTCCGAGACACCATCGCCGAGCTCAGGCACGACGCCGCGCAGCCCGACCCCGACTCGTGCAGCGCGGACCAGGTCTGCCGATACCTGTAAACGGCAGAGCCGTTCGCGCCAACTCCACAACCCCGACATGCGCTACGAGAATCCGATGTACTTCGCCGAGGACGCCGGTGCGGCAGATCTGATCGCCGGCGGGCGGCTGCAGCTGGGGATCTCCCGCGGTTCGCCGGAGCAGGTGATCGACGGATTCCGCTACTTCGGCTATCACCCCGCTGAGGGCGAGAGTGACGCCGATATGGGCCGCCGGCACGCCGAGGTGGCGCTGCAGGTGCTCCAGGGGGAGGGCTTCGCTGAGCCGAATCCGCAGCCCATGTTCCCGAACCCGCCGGGCCTGCTGCGGATCGAACCGCACTCGGAAGGTCTGCGCCAGCGGATCTGGTGGGGAGCCGGGTCCAACGCCACCGCGCGGTGGGCGGCCTCGCGCGGGATGAACCTGATGAGCTCCACATTGAAGGACGACGAGTCCGGAGAGCCGCTGCACGTTCAGCAGGCTGAGCAGATCCGCGTCTTCCGCGAAGAGTGGGAGAAGCACAGCCACGGATGGCAGCCCCGGGTATCGGTGAGCCGGTCCATCATCCCGATCGTCTCCGATCAGGACCGCGCCTACTTCCTGGGACAGCGCGACAGCCAGGATCAGTTCGGCATGATCGATGAGAAGACCCGCGCGGTCTTCGGCCGCTCCTATACCGCAGAGCCGGACGAGCTGGTGGAGGAGCTGGCAAAGGACACCGCCGTCGCCGAGGCCGACACGCTGCTGGTGACGGTTCCCAACCAGCTCGGTGTTGCTTTTTGTGTTCATATCTTGGAGTCGTTCGCCAAGTATGTTGCGCCCGAGCTGGGCTGGAAGCCAAACAACTAACAAAGCGTTCTGTCGGGAGACGCGATCTCGATCCCGGTGACGACAGAACGCCCCCGCCCTTCGTGGTCCGAGTTCGACTCTGCGAGTTGTCGAAGCCGTCTCCGCGAAGGGCGGATCGGTTGAACCCTTATACGCTTGATCCATGCAGAGTGAGCAGCAACATCGAGTCATAACAGCTGATGGTCGAGTCCTTTCTGGGACAAGCTACGGACCGGCCGAAGGACGTCCAGTTCTGTTCATCGCAGGCGCCGCGACAAGCAAGCTGATGACCTTCGGAAGCGATCTGCTCTCCACCCTGAATGTGCAGATGCTGACTATGGACAGGCCCGGAATCGGGGAGTCAACGCCTGATCCGGACAGAACTCTCGCCTCAACGGCAACGGACTACCAGGTTTTCGTTTCGGCAGTTCTCGGCGATCACTCACGACGGGTGGCAGTTGTAGCGAACTCTCAGGGAGCTGTTTTCGGACTCGCCTTCGCTCGCGCTGGCGGCGCTGAAAGCCTTACTCTCGTCTCGCCTGCAGATGAGATCGCCCATCCTCTCATCCGCGCGATGCTGCCCCCGGACGCGACGATGCTATCCGACCTCGCCCAGACAAAGCCCGAGGAAGCGACAGCGATCCTCGCAGGTTTCTCTGCACGCGCGATGGAGGAAATGGTGTTGAGCGGTTCCGGCGCGGAAGATGCTGCCTTTTACCGGAGAGAGCCGTTTCTATCGCTCTACCGTCGCAGCCTCGAGGAAGGCTTCAACAACGGTGGTGCGGGCTATGTGCGAGACACACTCATCGCCATGCGCCCGTGGGATCTTGATCTCGACGCAATCGCTTGTCCTGTGCAGGTCCTCTTCGGCGCCGGAGACCTCACTCATTCACCGGATCATGGCGAGACGTTAGCAGGGCGCATTCCAGGAGCCACACGAATCGTCTTCCCCGATGCGGGCGGCGCGTTGCTGTGGACCCATGCACGCAAGATCCTGGAGTCAGTGACCTCTTGAAGGGTTTCGCTTCGTTAGTCGGCCCCAACCAGCTGGGTGTGGACTACAACGCCCATCTGATCGAGTCAATCCTGAAGCATGTGGCCGAACCGCTGGGCTGGCGCACCGGCTGAGCGGCCCGCGGGCCCGAGATCCCGTTGTTGAATGGCGGATTTACTGCCGCTCAGCGCGCCTGGGCGGCTCTCAGCGGCAGTAAATCCGCCAGTCGTTGAGGGGAGTGGGGGAGCGAGATCGGCTCCGGATCAGCGCAGGAAGAGGGCCTTCATCCTGTAGGTGGCGATCACACCACCGACGGTGACCATCACCAGGTAGTAGCCGACGTGCACCAACGTCAGGCTGCTGAACTCCCAGAACGCGATATCGCGCATCAGCTCCACCCCGTGCCACAGCGGCAGGGCCTGGATGAGGGCCTGCACCCCGGCGGGGTAGACGCTGATGGGGAACAGGGTCGCCGAGAACAGGAACATCGGCACCAGCACCATCATCATCCAGTCCATCTGCTGGAAGCGCTTCATGAAGCTGGTGGCCGCCATACCGATGCAGGCGAAGCCCAGCGCGATGAACAGGGCGGTGAGCCACATCAGCACTGCCGAGATCGGAGAGACCAGCCCCGCGACCAGCAGCACGCCCAGGAAGCCGAGGGCGTAGATCCCCCCGCGGAACAGCGCCAGGCAGATCTCGCCCACCGCGACGTCCACCGGGCCTAGGGAGGTGGACATCATGGTGCGGTAGAGCTTGGTGATCTTCAGCTTGAAGAACACATTCCAGGTGGAGTCGAAGACCGCACCGTTCATCGCCGAGACCGCCAGCAGCGCGGGCGCAATATAGGCGGCGTAGCTGACGGTGTCCTGGGTGGAAAGCCCCGCCTGGTCCGCCTCGATGCCGGAGATCATCGGGGAAACGCCCAGCCCGAAGCTGGTCAGGAACAGCACCGGCTCCAGGAACCCGGAGAGGAAGATGATGCCGCGGTTGTTCCGGATGGCCGTCAGACCACGGGCGAAGACCGCCCGGATATTGCCGGAGTAGTAGTTGGCCGCCACCCCGCGGCGAAAGCTCGCCGCCGGGGGAGCGTCGCTGCGCCGATAGCTTCCGGCCTGAGATTCCCTGATGTCCTGCTTGGCCTGGCGCCGCTGATCCGCCTTCAGCCCCGGAATCCGTCCACGCCACTCGCTGTTGCCCAAGCGCCGGATGAACACGCGCCGCACCGCCAGCCAGGAAAGAACGACGACGGCTGTGAGGTAGCCGATGTGCACCGCCAGCAGCCACAGCGGGGTCGGCTGACCGAAGGCCAGCACCCGGCCGATCTCATTGGCATGCCAGATCGGGGAGATCCAGCCGATGACCTGCAGGAACTGAGGCAGGTTCGTCAGCGGGTAGAACGTGCCGGAGAACAGGAACAGCGGCATGATCACGAACCGCTGGATGATCGAGGCATGGCCCTTCTCATCGCGCAGGGTGGAGATGTAGGCCATGATGGGAAGTCCTATGGCCAGTCCGCCCAGCATGGCGGAGAAGACCATCAGCACTGCCAGCGGGGAGCGCAGCGCCCCGAAGGCGAAGAGGACCGCGGTGAAGATCAGCGCGTGCACCCCGAACCGGCAGCTCACTCCCAGGATGTGTCCCAGGGCGATCTGCTGCGGAGTCAGAGCCGTGGCCTGAGCGCCGTAGTACTTCCGGCGCCACTTGAATCCCTCCATCACTGGGAAGGTGAACTCAATGCCGGCGGTCATCGCTACCGTGGAGGCCAGGATGGCCGGGGCGATGTACATCAGGTAGCTCTCGGCCCCATAGGCGGAGAAGTCCGTCTCAGCGCCGACCAGCACGCCCAGCCCCAGTCCCATCGCCAGGATGTACATGATCGGCTGGAAGGTGGAGGCGAAGAGGATCACTCCGCCGTAGGCGCGCATGGAGCGCAGCGTCGCCTCCGCCTGGTAGATCGCGCCCCACCGTTTGGCCTTAGCGGTGACCAGATCCTTGTTCAGTGCGGGATTCTCAGCCGCCGTCGTCCGTTGCGCTGTCTCAGTCAACGAGAGTCCGTCCTGTCAGCCGCAGGAACACGTCTTCCAAGGAGGAGCGGCGCACCAAAGAGGTCATGGGGCGGTGACCGGCGCTGTGAATAGCCTCCATCGCAGACTCGGCCTGCTGCGCGTAGACCAGCAGACGGTCGGGCAGCACCTCGATATGGCTGAATCCGACGGCGGCCTGCGAGCCGGTGAGCAGCTCCTCCAGCACCGCAGCCTGCTCGGCGTTGCGGTCCATGCCGAAGCGCAGCTCCAGCACCTCGCGGGTGGAGTGCTCGCGGATCAGCTGCTGCGGGGAGCCCTCGGCCATGATGCGTCCGTGGTCCACCACCACCAGCCGGTCGCAGAGCTGCTCGGCCTCGTCCATGTGGTGTGTGGTCAGCACCAGAGTGGTGCCGGACTCCTTGAGTCGGAACAGTCTGTCCCACAGCACATGCCGTGCCTGCGGGTCCAGGCCTGTGGTCGGCTCGTCCAGCAGCAGCACCTCCGGCTCATTGACCAGGGCGCGTGCAATGGTCAGCCGGCGCTTCATGCCGCCGGAGAGGTCCTCTACGCGGGCTCCTGCCTTATGGGTCAGCTGGGCGAACTCCAGCAGCTCATCGGCCTTGGCCAGCAGGTACCGGCGCGGCAGGCCGAAGTAGCGGCCGTACATGATGATGTTCTCCCGGACAGTGAGCTCCTCGTCCAGGTTGTCCTGCTGCGGGATCACTCCCAAGCGTGCACGCACCTCAGGGCCTTGGCGCTCCGGATCCAAGCCGGCAACGCGCATCTGGCCGGAGGTGCGGGAGGCCACTGCCGCAATCATGCGCATGGTGGTGGACTTCCCGGCACCGTTGGGGCCCAGCAGGCCGAAGGACTCTCCCCGAGTGACAGTGAAGCTGATCCCGTCGACGGCGGTGAAATCGCCGTAGCGCTTGACCAGGTCAACTGCCTCGATCGCAGGGGTCGCGGGGGCATCGGTGGGCACACTGGTCTCCGTCACGGAGGAAATGGACATAGCGGATAGTTTACACGCTCAACAAAGTAGTTTGCTAGCAAGCGTGCCTGCCGGTGTGAAGTCGGTCACCCTGAGTCTCCCCGGATTCTTCCCTGATCTCGGCTCAATCATCCCTGGGAGGGATGTGCCGGGGCCCGTCATCCGCAAGACTGACTATCAGCTACCCCTACAACTATGAGAGGGACCTATGTCTTCACCTGTTCTCGAGACGGAGAACCTGGTCAAGGTCTACGGTCGGGGCCCCGCGCGGTTCGATGCGCTCAAGGGCCTGACCTTCGAGATCCACCAGGGCGAGTCCGTGGCAATCGTCGGCAAGTCCGGCTCCGGCAAATCCACCCTGATGCACCTGCTGGCGCTGCTGGATGCCCCCAGCAGCGGGGTGGTGGCTTTGGAGGGCCGCCCGGTCACCGCGCTGAAGCCCAAGGAAGTCTCCCGGCTGCGCAATGAGACCTTCGGCTTCGTCTTCCAGCAGTTCTTCCTCAACCCCAACCAGACGGTGTTGGAGAACGTCACGCTGCCGTTGAAGATCGCCGGGGTCTCCAAGTCTGAGCGCAATCAGCGCGGTATGGATGCCCTGGAGCAGCTGGAGATGGCCGATAAGGCCACCAATAAGGCCACCGACCTCTCCGGCGGTCAGAAACAGCGGGTGTGCATCGCCCGCGCGCTGATCAACAATCCCTCGGTGCTGTTCGCCGATGAGCCCACCGGAAACCTGGACTCTGCCACCTCCGAGACGGTGGAGGAGATCCTCTTCGGGCTGCACCGTGAGCGCGGCATCACCCTGGTGGTGGTCACCCACGACGACGACCTGGCCGCCAAGTGCCAGCGCCGGCTGATCATGCAGGACGGCATGATCGTGGCCGAAGAGACTGGTGCTGCCCCCGCCTCCGCCGCCGCCCCGCAGGTGCCCACCGCGGCACCGCAGCCCCGCCGGCGCGGCCTGCTGCCCTTCGGACGCCGGAAGGGAGGCCGAGCATGAACGTCGTCGACCTCACCCTGACCGCTTTCGCCAATACCCTGCGCTCGAAGCTGCGCACGGCGCTGACCGTGCTGGCCATCGTTATCGGCGCATTCACCCTGGCCCTGACCACGGGACTGGGAGCCGGCATCAACCAGTACGTCGATGACATGGTCGCCGGCTTCGGCGAAGAGGACCAGATCTACGTGATGCCCGGTGGAGACATGGAGGCCGGGCAGGCCGCCACCTCCGGACCTCAGGAGTATGACCCCGACGCCGGAGGCAGCTCCGAGCAGATGTGGGGCCAGCAGATGCTCTCCGAAGAGGACATCGAGACCATCGAGTCCATCGACGGCATCACGAACGTGGACCCCATCGTCTTCGTCACCGCCGACTACCTTGAGACTCCCGACGGCGACCAGTACGCACTGAATGAACTCGGCTTGCCGGCCGACGCCGGAGCCATGGAGCTGGCAGCCGGGGAGCGACCGGACCGGGATGCCATGGAGATCACCGTCCCGGAGACCTGGCTGGCAGCCTTCGACGACAGCACCGAGGCCTATGAGGACGTCGACCCGAACTCGGTGCTGGGTGAGACCGTGGAGATCGGGATCTCCAATATGCTCGGCGAGCAGTCCACCCTCGAAGCCGAGATCGTCGGCGTCTCCGAACAGGCAATCTCCGGCATCGGCGGAGCGCCGATGCCCTCCCAGGCGCTGAACCAGGAGCTCTACGACATCCAGACCTCCGGCCTGGAGGTGGAGCAGGAGGAGGCCTATATCCAGGCGGTGGCCGACGTGGAGAACCTGGCCGAGAACGAGGCCGAGATCAAGGCTGCCCTGCAGGAGGAAGGCCTGGCGGGCATGACCCTGGAGGATCTTCTGGGAGTCATTCAGGGCATCATCGACACGGTCACCTGGGTGCTGTCCGGATTCGCGCTGATCGCGCTGCTGGCAGCCAGCTTCGGCATCGTCAACACCCTGCTGATGAGCGTGCAGGAACGTACCCGCGAAATCGGCCTGATGAAGGCCCTGGGCATGTCCAGCGGCAAGGTTTTTGGGCTGTTCTCCATGGAGGCGGTGGTGATCGGTGTGATGGGCTCGATCATCGGCGCCGGGGCCGGCGTGATCGTCGGTCTGGTCGGAAACGCATGGCTCACCGGCGGCCCGCTCAGCAATGTGGCGGGCCTGGTGCTCTACGCCGTCGACCCCCTGGGCCTGCTCGGCATCTGTGCGCTGATCATCGTCATCGCCTTCCTGGCCGGGACCCTGCCGGCCTCCCGCGCGGCGAAGAAGGACCCGATCGAGGCGCTGCGCTACGAGTAAAACGCGCACCGTCTCCACCGGAAAACTGCATTCAGCACATATTCAGGTTCCCTTGGAAACGTATTCCATGGGAAGTCGGCACCACATCAAGGAGGAGTCATGAGTACCCCGCCGAATGACAACAGCCCGCAGTGGGGCGCCGCCGGGGCGCAGGGCCCGGGACCAGGAGGTGACCCGTATGCCGGCCAGCCCGGCAGCAAGTACGGCACCTCCGGATACGATCCGTCGACCAGCTACAACGCGCCAATGGACGAGCCGCGGCAATACTCGCAGCTGAAGACCATGACCCTGGCGTCCTTGGGTCTCTACGTCCTCAGCCAGCTGGTGGGTCTCTTTGCGTTCTTCAGCGACGACGTCCGCGCCGCTGTCGAGGAGGAGATCGCCGGTCAGCCGGGAGCTACTCCGGAAATGGTCGACGGCGCCATTATGTTCAGCGTCGTGCTGGCAGCAGTGATCGGTCTCATCGCCATCGGGCTGTACCTGCTGGTCTACTTCGGTCTGGCCAAAGTGAAGGGCTGGGCGCGGATCACCGGTATTGTGCTGGCCATCGTTGGCCTGGTGTTCACCATCGGCGGCTTCGCTATGGACACTTCCATGCTGGCCTCCGGCATGGGTCTGGTCTCCCTGGTCATCACTGTGGCCTGGGCGGCAGTGACCATCTTCTGGTTGGTGCTGGCCTTCAGCGCCCCAGTGCGGGACTATATGGAGCAGCACAGGTGAGCAGCAGGTGAGCGCTGCCTCACTGAGCATCGCGAATATCTGACATCGTATGGCCGGACCGGCATCTGCTGGTCCGGCCATACGCCGTTCCGATGGGCCATCTCCGGTATACAGTGACACAGTGACGGATCAGGGAGATGGGACACAGCAGGCACCTACTGCTCGGGTCATGATCGCCCTCCTGCTGCCGCTGTTTGCGGCACTGATGAGTGTCTCCTCCGTGATGGTCGCCCTTCCCGCAATGGAGGAGGGGCTGGGGGCCAGCTCCTCCGACCTGCAGTGGGTGCTTGCCGGCTACGCCCTGGCTTTCGGCGTGGGCCTGGTGCCCGCAGGCCGCGCCGGTGACCTATGGGGACGGCGAGCCTTCTTCCTGGCCGGAGTGAGCCTGTTCGGGCTGTCCTCACTGGCGGCAGCCTTTGCGCCCACCCCCGGGGCGCTCAACCTGCTGCGCATCGTCATGGGCCTGGGCGCCTCCATGCTGGTGCCGCAGATCATCGGGATGATCCAGCGGCTCTTCCACGGCAGCGCCAGAGGGCGGGCCTACGGGCTGATGAGCACCGTCATCGGGTTCGCCGTCGCCGCCGGACCCCTGATCGGAGGCGCGCTGATCGACCTGGCGCCCCCGCCGCACTCCTGGCGGCTGGTGTTTCTGGTCAACGTACCGGTGGTGGTCACAGGGCTGCTGGCGGCCTTTCTGTGGCTGCCCCGCGACGAGGACAAGCAGACCACCACCTCAGCCCCCGGATCCGCACGCGGCCTGGCGCGCCTGGACCCAGTGGGAGCGCTGCTGCTCACTGCCGCCATCGTGCTGATCATGCTGCCCTTCATCCAGTTCCCCAACCTGCTCGGCGGCGTCCTCGCTGCTGCCGGCAGCGCGCTGCTGGGCCTGTGGCTGTGGTGGGAGAAGCGCACCGGCGACCGGGACCCGGAAGCACCCATGGTGAACCTGCGGCTGTTCGCGCTGCCCAGCTACACGTGGAACTCTGCGGTGCTCATCCTGTTCTTCGCCGGTATGCCGGGGATCTGGGCGGTGGTGGCCATCTACGTCCAACAGGGCCTGGGACACGGGGCCTTCCTCGCCGGCCTGGTGACCCTGCCCAGCGCCATCATGGTGGTGCTGCTGGCCTCACAGGTCGGTAAGCGGGTGGAGCGCAGCGGCCCGCGAATGCTGCTGCTGGGCAGCATCAGCGCGGCAGGATCCATGGTGGTGCTCGCCGCAGCGGCCTGGCTGATGGACACCGGCTACGGCTCCCTGTGGTGGGTGGCGCTGGCCATGGGGTTCAACGGCTTCGCCCAGGCGCTGATCATCCCCAGCGCGCAGACCCTCTCCATGCAGGATGTGCCCGAACATATGGCCGGCGCCGCCGGGGGAGTGGCCCAGAGCGCGCAGCGGGTGGTCACAGCCATGGGCCTGGCCGCTGTGACCGCCGTCTACTTCGGTGTCACCGCGCAGGCAGGCCACCAGTTCGGAATGACAGTCAGCGCCCTGACCATCGGAGGGTTCATGCTGCTGTGCATCGCCTCCGCCGCCGGTGCGGCCCGGCGTGCTCAGCGCAGCTGATCAGCGCAGCCGGGTGACCGGATGCAGATCCTTCGCCTGCACCGCAGCCGGCGCGTCGGCGAAGATCTCGGCGCGCACCTGCGAGTCCTCCCACTCCCGCTCAGCGGCCTCGTACTCCTGCTCAGAACCAGGACGGGAGACGAACCAGGTCAGCTCGGCCTTGTCGTGGCTGATCCACATCGACTCCACGGTGAAGCCCAGCTCCTCGCGGGCCGGGATCACCTTCGAGGTCAGGAACTGGATGAAGTCATCGGCCAGGGCCGGATCCAAGCTGTAGCGGCGCATCCAGGTGGTGCGCTCCGGGCCCTGCTGCTGAACACTTTCGGGAAGCTGGGGCATTGTCTCTCCTGACGGGTCTGATCGGTGAAGGACACCGTTTCCACCCTACGGTGACTCTCTGGAAGAATCGTCACCATGACAGACTCCCTGCCCACTCCCGAGCGGGCGCAGGCCGCCCTGCGCAACGCCGGACGCCGCGGCACCGGCATCGCATTCGCGGTGATGATCACCGTGCTGCTGGTCGCGCTGCTGTTCGCCGCCAACCAGAATGACGTCATCGGCTGGATCCTGGTCGTCATCGCCGCCGGATGGCTGCTGCTGGCCACCATTGTGGTCCTCACCGTGCGGCGCGGTACCCGCAAGTTCTCCGACGCGGTGGACTCAGCCCGAGCCGATGCAGCAGCCCGCCGCTCGGAGGACTCCCCTGGCGCCGTCGTCGTCGACGAGGACACCCACACCCGGAACCTGAAGCTGGACCACTCCTTCAAGATTGTGCAGGTGCAGGCCCGAGTCATCCGGCAGGAGCTGGACAAGGGGACTGAGACCGACACGGAGATGGTGGCCCGGGCACTGGAGACCGTGGAGATCACGGCGCACAACGGACGCGATATGCTCGCTGACCATGTGGGCCGCCAGCGCCGCGGCGGAGAGGACGACGACGGCGGCGGAGAGACCATCGAAGGCGACATCGTCCGCTGAGCGCGACGCGAGCCGAACCGGAGGACAGAAGGAGAGAGCACGTGGCTGAGGCACCCATGCCGGAGAAGGACTTCGGGGAGCACCCCCACCGGATCATCGACCCCAAGCAGACCGGGGTCACCCGGATCGGCACGGTCAATGTCAACGGCATCCGGGCCGCGCACCGCAAAGGCATGGGGCAGTGGCTGGCCCACCGGGACCTGGACATCCTGGCCCTGCAGGAGATCCGCGCCACCGGCGACATCCTCACCAAACTGGCCGAAGAGATGACCGAGCCCACAGGCGAGACCTGGCACATCCACGAGCATGAGGCCGCCGACAAGGGCCGGGCCGGGGTGGCGATCCTCTCCCGGCAGGCGCCGCTGGCCACCCGCGCCGGCATCGGCGAGGGCCACCCGGAGGACGACGGGCGCTGGCTGGAGGCCGACTACGAGCTCGCCGACGGGACCACCCTGACCGTGGTCAGCGTCTACGTGCACTCCGGGGAGGTGGGCACCCAGCGCCAGGAGCACAAGATGCGGTTCCTGCAGTACATGCTTGAGTACCTGCCCAAGCTGGCTGAGCGCACCGACCACGTCCTGGTGATGGGCGACCTCAACGTCGGCCACACCGAGTTGGACATCAAGAACTGGAAGGGCAACGTGAAGAACTCCGGATTCCTGCCGGAGGAGCGGGCCTACTTCGACAAATACTTCGGCGAGCTCGGATACGTCGACGTCGCCCGATCGCTCGCCGGCGAAGTGGACGGGCCCTACACCTGGTGGTCCTACCGGGGCAAAGCCTTCGACAATGACACCGGCTGGCGGATCGACTACCACATGGCCACCGGCGACCTCGCCCAGCGGGCGAGCAACCCGAAGGTGGACCGCGCCCTGGACTACTCGCTGCGCTGGTCCGACCACGCCCCGCTGGTGATCGACTACCAGCTGCCCTGAACCAGGCCTTCTTTCCCGCCTCGGGGGCCGCCGCCCCCGGCCGCACACCCAGACGAATCCGCAGCTGGGCGCACCGGTGCGCCCAGCCGCAGCACAGCGCAGATAGGATGGCAGCCATGACTGAGGGGACACACAGCAGCCAGCCGGCCGCCGGAGCCCGCGTACTCTCCGGGATGCAGCCCTCCGGGGACTCGCTGCACCTGGGCAACTACCTCGGCGCCCTTATCCACTGGGTGCGCACCCAGGAGACCTACGACGCATTCTTCTTCATCCCTGATATGCACGCCATCACCGTGCCGCAGGACCCTGAGGAGCTGCGCACCCGGATCCGCCGCACCGCCGCGCAGTACATCGCCGGAGGCATCGACCCGGACCGCTCCACTCTGTTCGTGCAGTCCCATGTGCCCGAGCACGCCCAGCTGGGATGGATCATGACCTGCCTGACCGGCATGGGCGAAGCCTCCCGGATGGCTCAGTTCAAGGACAAGTCCGCCAAGCAGGGAGTCGACTCCGCCGGCGTCGGACTGTTCACCTACCCGATGCTGCAGGCGGCAGACATCCTGCTCTACCAGCCCCACGGGGTGCCGGTGGGGGAGGACCAGAAGCAGCATGTGGAGCTGACCCGGAACCTGGCACAACGGTTCAACCACCGCTTCGGCGAGACCTTCCGGGTGCCGGAGCCGATGATCCCCGCCGACGGCGCCCGGATCTACGACCTGCAGAACCCTGGGGCCAAGATGTCCAAGTCTGCCTCCTCGCCCAACGGAGTGCTCAACCTGCTGGACACCGATAAGCAGATCGCCAAGAAGATCAAATCGGCGGTGACCGACGACGGCACCGAGATCCGCTTCGACCCGGAGACCAAGCCGGGGGTCTCCAATCTGCTGACCATCTACTCGGCGCTGACCGGACGCCCGGTGGCAGAGATCGAAGCCGAGTACCAGGGCCGGATGTACGGGCACCTGAAAGTGGACCTGGCAGACATCGCCGTGGAGCGGCTGCGGCCGGTGCGCGACCGGGCCGAGCAGCTGCTGGACGACCCTGCTGAACTGGATGCCCTGCTGTCCAAGGGCGCTGCCAAAGCCCGTCAGGTCGCCTCCGCGACTCTGGCCGAAGTCTACGAGAAGGTCGGGTTCCTGCCGGCCCACTGAGAGATGGACTACTACCCCTCCCGCCTGCGTCCGCGCAGCCACGCCGAACGGACCTCCACCGGGGGGATTCTGGACTCGGCGCGGTCCACAGTGGAGAAGCTCGACGACGGCCAGGAGGTCCGCGCCAAGGTCAACCCGCTTCAGATCGAGACCCTGAAGCAGCAGGAGCTGCAGGCCCGGATGGCCTACGGCCGGGCGCGCCGGGACGGGAAATCAGGCCTGGGGCTGGTCGGCCCGCTGATCGGCTGGGGACTGGCTCGCGCCCAGCGCACCCGGGTGCTGCGGGCCCTGAACCTCTTCTTCTTCCACTACGGCACCGTCATGGCCGCAGGGGCGGCCTACATGATGTTCTTCTCCGTGGCGGCCATGCTCTTCGCCAGCTTCTCCATCGCCGGGCTGATCATCGGCGGCAATGAGGAGTACCAGCAGCTGATCGTCAGTGCAGTCAACACTGTGCTGCCCGGGGTGCTCGGCTCTGGGGAGAACCATATTGCCGCCCCAGCAGACCTGTTCTCCACCTCCGGCCTGGGCCTGGGGCTGGCCGTCTCCCTGGCCCTGACCGTGATGACCTCGCTGTCCTGGATGCACGGACTGCGCTCAGGCATCCGCAGCATCTGGGAACGACCGCTGATGGCGGAGAACGTGGTGGTGGTCAAGGCCCGGGACCTGGGGCTGATGCTCGTGCTGGGGCTGGTGATCGTCAGCACCGCTGCCGCCGGACTGATCACCCGGGTCTTCATCGACGCCGTCTGGGAGTTCATGCACTGGGACCCGGAAGGATTCTGGCGCGCCGCGGTGGGGCACTTCACCCTGGGCATCTCCTTTGTGCTGGACATGATCGTAGCAGTGCTGCTGATGCGGGTGGCCTCGCGCTTGGTGATGCCGATCTCTGCGCTGTGGCAGTCCGCCCTCATCGCCGGAATCGGCGCCTCCCTGCTGCGGCTGGGCTCCACCCAGCTGCTGCAGAACTTCGCAGACACGGACAACCCCGTGCTGGCGCCCTTCGCCACGGTGCTGGGCCTGTTCTTCTACTTCTACCTGTTCAGCCTGGTGTATCTGATGGCCTCAGCGTGGGGTGCGGTGGCCGCAGCGGATGCCGGTGAGCGACGTCGCTGAGCCTGGCGGCGGCCGCCACGCCGTAGGCTGGGACCATGGCTGAATACACTGCATCACAGACGCTGGCCCAGGTGCTTGAGGACGCACCGGTCTTCGACGGGCACAACGACCTGCCCTGGGCGCTGCGTGAGAAGTGGAACTATGACATTCATGCTGCCTCCGTAGGGGAGGGCAACACCGAGCTGCACACCGATATCCCCTCGCTGCGCCGCGGCGGCGTCGGAGGCCAGTTCTGGTCGGTCTACGTCCCCTCCAGCCTGTCCGAGCCGGAGGCCGTGGCCGCGACCTTGGAGCAGATCGACTGCGTCTACCGGCTGGCAGCGGCCTTCCCGGCCGACCTGCAGCTGGCGGTCACCGCCGCCGAGGTGGACCAGGCGCGGGCCGCCGGCAGGATCGCCTCCCTGCTGGGTGCTGAAGGCGGGCACAGCATCGCCGGCTCCCTGGCAGTGCTGCGCATGCTCCGCCGGCTCGGGGTGAGCTATATGACCCTGACCCACAATGACAACACCGCCTGGGCCGCCTCAGCCACCGGGGAGCCGGTGAACTACGGTCTGACCCGCTTCGGCCGCGAGGTGGTGGCCGAGATGAACCGCATCGGCATGCTGGTGGACCTCTCCCACGTGCACGAACAGACCATGCATGACGCACTGGATGTGACCACCATGCCGGTGATCTTCTCCCACTCCTCCTGCCGCGCCGTCCACGACCATCCGCGCAATGTGCCCGATGAGGTGCTGCAGCGGCTGCGGGACAACGGGGGAGTGCAGATGGTCACCTTCGTGCCGAAGTTCATCAGCAGCCAGCCCGAGCAGGCGGGGATCGACGACGTCGTCGCGCACCTGGAGCACGCCCGCGAGGTGGCCGGCATCGACCACATCGGCCTGGGCGGAGACTACGACGGCGTCCCGGCCGGCCCGAAGGGCCTGGAGCGGGTCAGCGAGTACCCCGCCCTGCTCAGCGCACTGGTGGAGCGGGGCTGGTCGAACCAGGACCTGGCCAAGCTGACGTGGGAGAACACCGTGCGTGTGCTGCACGACGCCGGAGTATGAAGGGGAGCCGAGCCCCGGTCCTGCTCTGCTGACACCCAGAGCCCGGTGCTGGCACTACTCTGCTCCTAATGCCTCAGAGACTCGTGCCGTCGCTTCCACCAGCGCGTTCCCGCAGGCACGTTGTCGCTGCTCGTCCAAGCGATAGGTGGGAACCAGAGTGCTCATTGCGGCAACGACGCGTCCTCCTGCAGAGATGGGGGCACAGATCGCAGTGACATCATCCTCCACTGTGTTCTGCAGCACCACGTAACCGGTGTCCGGCGTTTCACCGCGGAGCACCTGTCCCGCAGCGGAGCCCTCCATGGGAACTGTGCGCCCTACCCAGTTGGTATGGCGCACAGAAAAAGTTCCCTCAACGATGGCGATGTACATCGCCGTCTCATGAAGACCGGGAACCGAGAGATAGACCGATTCCCCCGTGGCGTTCACCACGGACTCCATCGGCTCTTGACTCAGCGGAATCAGCATCTCGCGACTCAACGTCTTGGCGCCTAATCTGATCAGCCACGGGCCTGGCCGAAACATCCCGTCCTCAGAGCGGGCAAGGAAGCCTGAAGCCTCAAGGGTCCGCATCAGCCGCAGCGCAGTGCTGGCTGAGAGGTCAGCCTCCCGAGCTGCTTCAGCCAAGCTGGCAGTGCCCTGCTCGCACACCGCTGCCAGCAGAGTCAGCGCCCGCTGAACGGTACGAGTGGAAGACTCCGGCATACACTTTCTCTCATCAGATGTGAACGCTGTACATTGTACGGACTGCCTCATCGATCAGCCGGGCAGCAGTCCTGGCAGTCCGTTGATCCACATCAAGCGCAGGGTTGAGCTCTACCACGTCCAGGAGTCGCAGCTTTCCGCTGGAAGCCGCGGCGCGCACAGCAGCCGCGATCAGACCGGTGTCGACACCCAGCGCTGCCGGGGCCGAAACTCCCGGGGCAACTGCCGCAGGGAGGACGTCAAGATCGACGCTGAGATAGAGCACATCCACCTCGGCGGCGAACTCCTCCACGAAGGCGCTCACCCCTGAAGCGCCGGCTTCGGCACACTCCACATCAGTCATCCACCGCACCCCCAGCTCCCGGGCGCGAGAAAAGAGAACACCGGTGTTGGCAGGCTGCGCTATTCCCAACACTGCGTAGTTCAGCGGAGCGTGGCCGGCTTCCTCTTCAGCCCGGGCCATCTGCAGGAACGGAGTGCCGGAGGTGGGACGATCCTCCCGGCGCAGATCGAAATGTGCGTCCAGGTTCAACACACCCCACCGCAGCGGTCTGGAGGCTGACCCCAGCAGCTGTGACCTCCGGAGCCCAAGGTAGGACGACCAAGCTGTCTCGTGTCCGCCGCCAAGGATGACGGTCAGAGACGTGCCGGGCGCGTTGAGTGCCGAGGCAACCGCCTGGCCGGCCGCCGCCTGACCATCTTCCAGGCCAGTGCCGTCCACGACAACATCCCCATGGTCCGCAACTGTCAGCTCGCCGGAGGCCAGGGGACCGTGCACTGCCGCAGCACCCAGGGCCCTGCGCAGCGCAGCCGGCCCCTGCGCGGCGCCCTGGCGCCCTCCATTGCGTCGCACTCCTTCGTCGGAGCAGAACCCCAGCACCCGGATCTGGGCCGGTTCAAGCCGAGGCTCATCGGGATCGGCGCTGCTGAGCTCCTCGGCCGGACGAACAGCAGAATGCCACCGCGCATGCTCCGGCCCCTCCCCGTCGTCCCGCCCTGTCCATGGTGCTGCCGAAACGAACCTGCTCATAGAAACTCGCCCCATTTTCGGTCTCGGGAACGGGTGATCACAGAAGATTCTGCCACCCAGGACTTGCATGTAACCCAGATCATAGTTGTAATGTGTGAAAATCGCATGTCATGCAGTGAAATCTTCGCACGTCTTGGCCACGGAAAGGCTCCCGATGACTTCAGGCTTCACCCAGCACGACCCCTCCCGGCAGATCAGGGCTCCGCGAGGACCCCAACGATCGGCCAAGTCTTGGCAGACTGAGGCTCCGCTGCGCATGCTCATGAACAATCTCGATCCCGAGGTCGCCGAGCGTCCTGAGGACTTGGTCGTCTACGGCGGTACTGGCCGGGCCGCCCGCAGCTGGGAGGCATATGACGCGATCGTGGAGACGCTCAAAGATCTCGAAGAGGACGAGACTCTGCTGGTTCAGTCCGGTAAGCCGGTCGGCGTCCTGCGGACGAACACGTGGGCCCCACGGGTGCTGATCGCCAACTCCAACCTGGTCGGCGACTGGGCCACCTGGCCCGAGTTCCGCAGGCTGGAAGCCGAGGGGCTGATGATGTACGGGCAGATGACCGCCGGCTCGTGGATCTACATCGCCACCCAAGGCATCCTCCAAGGCACATTCGAGACCTTCGCCGCCATCGGCCGAAAGCGCTTCAAGAACACTCTCGCCGGCACGCTGACCCTCACCGGCGGCTGCGGAGGAATGGGCGGGGCACAGCCGCTGGCGGTGACCCTCAATGGGGGAGCGGTGCTCATAGTGGACGTCTCAGAGGAACGGCTGAGGCGCCGAAAGTCCAAACGCTACCTCGACGAGGTGGAGACCGACCTCGAGACAGCCCTGGCCAAGGTCACCGCAGCGAAGCAGGAGCAGCGGGCGCTGTCGGTGGGGTATGTGGGCAACGCGGCCGAAGTTTTCCCAGACCTGCTGCAGCGCCAGAAAGCCGGGGAAGTCTCCTTCGACATCGTCACCGATCAGACCTCAGCCCACGACCCGTTGTCCTATCTGCCTGTGGACTACACCGTGGAGGAGTGGCAGTCTGCGGCCGAAGAGGACCCGACCGGTTTCACCAAGAAAGCTCAGGAGTCCATGGCGCGTCATGTGGAAGCCATGGTGGGTTTCCAGGACCTCGGCGCCGAGGTCTTCGACTACGGCAACTCCATCCGCGACGAAGCCCGTGCTGCCGGTTACCAGAGAGCATTCGATTTCCCCGGGTTTGTCCCGGCATACATCCGACCGCTGTTCTGCGAGGGACTGGGGCCATTCCGCTGGGTGGCGCTCTCCGGAGACCCAGAGGATATTCGCGTCACAGATGAGGCCATCAAAGAGCTCTTCCCAGAGAATAAGCACCTGCACACGTGGATCGACGCCGCAGCAGAGTACGTCGAGTTCGAGGGACTGCCCGCCCGGATCTGCTGGCTCGGCTACGGGGAGCGCCACAAGGCCGGACTGCTGTTCAACCGACTGGTCGCCGAGGGGAAGGTCAAGGCACCGATCGTCATCGGCCGTGACCACCTCGATTCCGGATCAGTGGCTTCCCCCTACCGTGAGACGGAGGCGATGCTCGACGGCTCGGACGCCGTCGCAGACTGGCCGCTGCTGAACGCGCTGACCGCCGCCAGCTCCGGGGCGACCTGGGTCTCGATCCACCACGGCGGGGGAGTGGGCATCGGCAGGTCCATCCATGCCGGCCAGGTGGGCGTGGCTGACGGCACCGAGCTGGCTGCCGCCAAGCTCGAGGCACTGCTGACCAATGATCCAGCCACAGGCGTCATCCGGCACGTCGACGCCGGCTACGAGCGCGCCGCTCAGGTCTCCGCCGAGCGCGGAGTCCGCATCCCGATGAGCCCGGCCGGGTGAGGACAGGCTCACGTCACCAACCTGCCCTTGAGAAACCGTAAGCGAGAGATCATGACCGCAGCAGAAACTCCCCCGACCACCCCTGCGCGGCCCCCGGCTGTCTGGCGGTTCTTCCTCTACAGCGGCATCGGCGTCTTCATGTTTTTCGTCCCGATCACCATCGGTGAGAACAGCACGATTCCCCTGGATCACCTCGTGACTTTTCTGCGCGAGGTGCTCGGCGAGGCCGACAGGTATGTCGCACTAACCCTGATCGCCGCCGGCACGGCCTACCCGTTCGTCTCAGGCCGGTGGCGGCAGTCACCGCTGCGGACAGTCTTCGCTTTCCTCAACATCCTTGGGTTGGCGGCCGGGTCGATGATTGTCTTCAACTACGGGCCGGGGTGGCTCTTCGACCCGGATCTGGGACCGTTCCTCTACAACGCCCTGGTCATCCCGGTGGGGCTGCTGGTGCCTGTCGGCGCAATCTTCCTGGCCCTGCTGGTCGGCTACGGGCTCATGGAGTTCCTCGGGGTGCTGCTGCGCCCGGTGATGCGTCCGCTGTGGCAAACGCCCGGACGCTCAGCCATCGATGCTGTGGCCTCCTTCGTGGGCAGCTACTCAGTCGGGCTGCTGATCACCAACCGGGTGTACAAAACCGGGCGGTACAACGCCAAGGAGGCGGTGATCATCGCCACGGGGTTCTCCACGGTCTCCGCCACCTTCATGATCGTGGTGGCCAATACCCTGGACCTGATGGGCATCTGGCTCTGGTACTTCTTCCTCACCCTGGTGGTGACCTTCGCAGTCACCGCTATCGTGGTGCGCATCCCGCCGCTGCGCACTATCGGTGAGGACTACTATCCCGGCGTCGAGCCCAAACCCGAGCAGAGGATCACCAACGATCGGGTCAACGCGGCCTGGGGCGAGGCCGGTCAGGCACTGCGCACTGCTCCGCCGCTGTGGAAGAATGTGCTCACAAACTTCCGAGACGGTCTGCTGATGTCGATGCAGATCCTGCCCTCCATTATGTCGGTAGGGCTCATCGGACTCGTGCTGGCACTTCACACCCCGGTCTTCGAATGGATCGGCTATCTCTTCTATCCCTTTGCCTGGGTCGTCCAACTGCCCGACCCGGGGCTGGCCTCCACAGCTGCCGCAGTCGGCGTGGCTGAGATGTTCCTGCCGGCAACGCTCGTAGCCGGCCATGAGTCCGAGGTTCTGCGACTGGTCATCGGTGTACTGTGCGTCTCGGCAGTGATCTTCTTCTCCGCGATGGTGCCCTCTGTGCTGGCTACAGAGATTCCGGTGAAGCTCTGGCACATGCTTGTCATTTGGCTCCAGCGCGTTGTGCTGTCGCTGGTGATCGCCACCCCGCTGGCCTACCTCGTCGTGGCTCTCACATGAGGACTGACCAGAAAACCCTCTCACCCTTCACATCACAGCTTCGCAGCGAGAGGAGCTCGCTATGACCACCACGCTCGTCACGAATATTGGGGAACTGGTCACAGTGGACCAGGCTGACCGGGTGCTGCATGATGCGGCGCTCGTCATTGAGGGCGGCCGCATCGCCTGGATCGGATCCGCCGACCGGGCCCCAGCGGCCGACGAGAGATTCGACGCCGCGGGCCGGGCTGTGCTGCCCGGCTGGGTGGACTCCCACACCCACCTGGTCTTCGACGGCGATCGCAGTGAAGAGTTTGAAGCGCGGATGGCGGGGGCCGACTACGTCGCAGGTGGGATCAGCACCACCATGGAAGCCACCAGGAGCGCCTCCGACGCACGACTGAAGACCCTGGTGAGCCGACGCATCGCTGAGGCTGTCGCGGGGGGAACCACCTACCTGGAGACGAAGACCGGCTACGGACTCAGCCTGGATGAGGAAGCCCGGCACGCCCGGCTGCTGGACGAACTGCGACAGGCAGGTGAGGTCGACGCCGTCACCTACCTGGGTGCCCACCTCGTCCCTCCGGGCGAGGAGGCGGAGTCCTACACCGCCCTGGCAGCCGGCCCCATGTTGGAGGCTGTCCGCCGGCACGTCCAATGGGCCGACGTCTTCTGCGAGGAAGGAGCCTTCACCGCCGACCAGTCGCGGCAGGTGCTCAGCGCAGCGAAAGAGGCAGGACTCGGACTGCGAGTTCACGGAAACCAGCTCGGCCCGGGTCCCGGGGTGCAATTGGCCGTGGAGCTCGGCGCAGCCAGCGTCGACCATGTCAATTACCTCAGCGAAGCTGACATCGATGCACTGCATGACACCTGGACGGACTGGGACGCCGGACAGGCCGAAGGCACCCCCGGGACCACGGCCACATGCCTTCCGGCTTGCGACCTCTCCACCCGTCAGCCCTTGGCCCCGGCCCGGCAGCTGCTTGACGCAGGAGTCCCCATCGCGCTGGCCTCCAACTGCAACCCCGGCACCAGCTACACCACCTCGATGAACTTCAATGTCAGCACAGCCGTGCTGCAGATGCGTCTGAGCCTGAAGGAAGCGATCCGCGCCGCCACCTTCAGCGCCGCGGTCTCGCTGGGGGCTCACCACGAAGTCGGCTCTCTCGAAGTCGGCAAACGTGCCGATCTGCACATGCTGGATGCACCCAGAGCCATCCATTTGGCCTACCGTCCAGGGATGCCGATGACATATGCGGTGTGGCGCAAGGGGCAACGCCTGCGCTGATGGAACCACTCCCATCGAAGAACCCCTACCCGAAAGGAAACCTGTGGAAGCCGTCGTTCTGAATCCTGAGACGCTGAGCCCGGCGGAGGTCGTGGCAGTGGCCCGATTCGGTGCTCGGGTAGATATCGACCAGGACACGCTCCGCAGCGTCGCTGACTCCAGAGGAGCCGTCGAATCCCTTGCCGGTCAGGATCGCCCGGTCTACGGGGTGTCCACAGGTTTTGGGGCACTGGCCCAACGGCACATCCCGCAGCCGCTGCGCGCCCAGCTGCAGAAGTCTCTGGTCCGCTCTCATGCGGCCGGGATCGGCCGGCCCGTCGAGACGGAAGTGGTTCGCGCTCTGATGCTGCTGCGCGCCAAGACCCTGGCCTCCGGCCGGACCGGAGTGCGGC
Organism: Nesterenkonia sp.; assembly: GCF_029265375.1. GTDB lineage: Bacteria > Actinomycetota > Actinomycetes > Actinomycetales > Micrococcaceae > Nesterenkonia. The sequence continues at coordinate 144,642 of NZ_JAJUJJ010000001.1, read as the reverse complement.
CACAGGTGCTGACCACCTACCTGGACATCCTCAACGCCGGCATCACACCGGTGGTGCCCGAGCACGGCTCCCTGGGCTGCTCCGGTGACCTGGCTCCCTTGGCGGCATGCGCCCTGGTGACGATGGGAGAGGGTGAGGTCCTGGACAGCCAGGGGCGCTCGATGCCCGCCGCTGAGGCGCTCGCCGAGGCCGGCATCGCGCCGGTCGAGCTGGCGGAGAAGGAAGGCCTGGCACTGATCAATGGGACCGACGGCATGCTGGGGATGCTCATCCTTGCACTCCGGGATATGGAAAACCTGCTCACCGCTGCAGACATTTCGGCTGCGATGAGCGTGGAGGCCCTCCACGGAACCGACCAGGTCTTCCTGCCGGAGCTTTTCGAACCGCTGCGTCCGCACCCGGGTCAGACGTTGAGCGCCGGCAATATGAGAGCCCTCCTGCGGGACTCGGGGATTGTGGCCTCACACCGAGACTCGGACCATCTGGTGCAGGACGCCTATTCGCTGCGGTGCGCACCCCAGGTGAACGGCGCTGCCCGGGACGCTCTGGAGTATGCCTACCAGGTGGCCCGCCGGGAGCTGCGCGCAGCCATCGACAATCCGGTAGTCCTGGACTCCGGGGGTGTCTCATCCAACGGCAACTTCCATGGTGCGCCCCTGGCACACGCCCTGGACTTTCTGGCTATCGTGACAGCCGACGTGGCCTCGATCGCTGAACGCCGAACCGACCGGCTGATGGACACCAGCCGGAACCAGGGACTCCCACCGTTCCTCGCCGACGATCCCGGTGTCGACTCCGGCATGATGATCGCCCACTATACTCAGGCCGCACTGGTCTCGGAGACCAAACGACTGGCAGCACCTGCCAGTGTGGACTCCATCCCCAGCTCAGCCATGCAGGAAGACCACGTTGCAATGGGATGGTCCGCCGCGCGGAAGCTGCGGCAGGCTCTGGAGAACCTTACCGCGGTGCTCGGCGTGGAGATCTGCGCAGCAGCCCGGGGAATCGACCTTCGGCAGGTCGCCCCGTCACCGGCCACCGGCGCAGTGCTGGAGACGCTGCGAACCCGCGTCCCCGGCCCAGGGGCGGACCGGTTTCTGGCCCCTGAGTTGGCAGAAGCCGCAGAGCTGGTCGCCTCCGGCAGCGTCGTCGCGGCTGCAGGCTCCGTGGTCGAACTGAGCCATACCGTGCCGCTGGACTGATCCGCAGGTGCTGCACGACGCCGGCATCTGAGCCGGCGCAGAGACGGCGAAGGCGGCACCCTGAGCAGGGGGTGCCGCCTTCGTCCGTTTCGGCCGATGTCCACCGGCCGGCATTCGGTCACATGGACCGGGTCAGGATCGCGGTCTTGACCTCCTGGATGGCCTTGGTGACCTCGATGCCGCGCGGGCAGGCCTCGGAGCAGTTGAAGGTGGTGCGGCAGCGCCACACGCCCTCCTTGTCATTGAGGACCTCCAGGCGCATATCCCCGGCGTCGTCGCGGGAGTCGAAGATGAACCGGTGGGCATTGACGATCGCCGCAGGGCCGAAGTACTGGCCGTCGGTCCAGAACACTGGGCAGGAGGAGGTGCAGGCCGCGCAGAGGATGCACTTGGTGGTGTCATCGAACCGCGCACGGTCCTCCGGGGACTGCAGCCGCTCCGCGGTGGGGGCAGGCGAATTGTTGACCAGGAAAGGCATGATCTCGCGGTAGGACTGGAAGAACGGCTCCATGTCCACAATGAGATCCTTCTCAACCGGCAGACCCTTGATGGCCTCCACAGTGATCGGCTTGGAGGTGTCCAGATCCTTCAGCAGGGTCTTGCAGGCCAGCCGGTTGCGGCCGTTGATGCGCATCGCATCGGAGCCGCAGATGCCGTGGGCGCAGGACCGCCGGAAGGTCAGGGAGCCGTCGATCTCCCATTTGACCTTGTGCAGGGCGTCCAGCACACGGTCGGTGCCGTACATGGTCAGCTGCCACTCATCCCACCAGGCGTCCTCGGAGCGCTCCGGGTCGTAGCGGCGGACCTTCAGGGTGATGTCGAAGCTCTGAACGGCGCCGGCGCCATCACCGGACTCCGCCAGATCGACTTTCGAGGCGGGTTCTTGCTCAACGGTGGGAGTGCTCATCAGTACTTACGCTCCATCGGCTCGTAGCGGGTGAAGACCACCGGCTTGGTGTCGAAACGAATGCCGGAGATGCCTTCAGTCTCAGCGTTCTCGTCCTTGTACAGCATCGAGTGCAGCATGAAGTTCTCGTCGTCGCGGTCCGGGTAGTCCTCGCGGTAGTGCCCGCCGCGGGACTCCTTGCGGTGCAGCGCCGAGACGGTCATCACCTCAGCCATGTCCAGCAGGAAGCCCAGCTCAATGGCCTCCAGCAGATCCAGGTTGAAGCGCTTGCCCTTGTCCTGCACGGTGATGTTGGTGTAGCGGCGCTTGAGCTCTCCAATGGTGCTCAGAGCCTGCTTGATGGTCTCCTCGGAGCGGAACACCTGCATATTGGCGTCCATGGTCTCCTGCAGCTCGGCGCGGATCGCGCCGACCCGCTCGGAGCCGGAGGAGTCCCGCAGCATGCTCAGCTGGTCCTCCACAAAGGTCTGCGGGGCCTCGGGCAGCTCCACAAAGTCCGCGCCGGAGGCGTACTCGGCCGCGTAGATTCCGGCCCGCTTGCCGAAGACATTGATGTCCAGCAGCGAATTGGTGCCCAGCCGGTTGGAGCCGTGCACCGAGACGCAGGCGACCTCGCCGGCGGCGTAGAGCCCGGGCACCACCGTCTCATTGTCCTGCAGCACCTCGGCCTTGATATTGGTGGGGATCCCGCCCATGGCGTAGTGGCAGGTCGGGAAGACCGGCACCGGCTCGGTGTAGGGCTCCACACCCAGGTAGGTCCGGGCAAACTCAGTGATATCCGGCAGCTTGGCGTCGATGTGCTCCGGCTCCAGGTGGGTCAGATCCAGCAGCACATAGTCCTTGTTCGGCCCGCAGCCGCGGCCCTCGCGAACCTCATTGGCCATGGAACGGGCCACAATGTCGCGCGGAGCCAGATCCTTGATGGTCGGCGCGTAGCGCTCCATGAAGCGTTCGCCCTCTGAGTTGCGCAGGATGCCGCCTTCGCCGCGAGCGGCCTCGGAGAGCAGAATGCCCAGGCCGGCCAGGCCGGTGGGGTGGAACTGGACAAACTCCATGTCCTCCAGCGGGATGCCGGCCCGGTAGGCGATGGCCATACCGTCGCCGGTGAGGGTGTGGGCATTCGATGTCGTCTTGAAGATCTTGCCCAGACCGCCGGAGGCGAAGACCACCGACTTGGCCTGGAAGATGTGGATCTCCCCGGAGGCCAGATCGTAGGAGACCACCCCGGCCACCCGCTTCTGCTTGTAGGTGGTGCCGTCGTCGCGTGTGGCCTCCTCCTCCACGGTGATCAGGTCCAGCACGTAGTACTCGTTGAAGAACTCCACATTGTGCTTGACGCAGTTCTGGTAGAGGGTCTGCAGGATCATGTGACCGGTGCGGTCGGCGGCGTAGCAGGCCCGGCGCACGGCGGCTTTGCCGTGGTCGCGGGTGTGCCCTCCGAAGCGGCGCTGATCGATCTTGCCCTCAGGGGTGCGGTTGAACGGCAACCCCATCTTCTCCAGGTCCAGCACAGCGTCGATGGCCTCCTTGGCCATCACCTCCGCCGCGTCCTGGTCCACTAGGTAGTCTCCGCCCTTGACCGTGTCAAAGGTGTGCCACTCCCAGTTGTCCTCCTCCACATTGGCCAGGGCGGCGCACATGCCGCCCTGCGCCGCGCCGGTGTGGGACCGGGTGGGGTAGAGCTTGGTCAGCACGGCGGTGCGCGCGCGCTGGCCGGACTCGATGGCGGCGCGCATGCCCGCACCGCCGGCGCCGACGATCACGACGTCGTACTTATGAACCTGCATGGTCAGTTCGGCTCTCTTCTCTTAGATGCTTGCGTCAGGGGTTCTGTTCTGCTGCGCGGGGGACGCCTACTGCGTGACGTTCTCGCAGAAGGCCGGTGCGTACTCCAGCAGCTCGCCGGCCTCGTTGACCAGGCACGCCTCGAAGGTGAAGATCACCATGGTTCCCAGGATGATGATCACCGTGGCGGCCAGGTAGAGGATCGACTTCAGCCACAGCCGGGTGGAGTCCTTCTCCGCGTAGTCATTGATGATGGTGCGCATGCCGTTGGTGCCGTGCAGCATGGCAAGCCACAGCATGGTCAGGTCCCAGAACTGCCACACCGGGTTGGACCATTTGCCGGCCACGAACGCGAAGTCGATCTGGTGGATCCCGTCGCCGACCATCAGGTTGACCCACAGGTGGACGAAGATCAGCACCACCAGCGCCGCGCCGGAGACGCGCATGAACACCCAGGCCACCATCTCGAAGGAGCCGGCCGAAGGATTGGAGCGCAGGTACTTCGGGTCGATGCGGCCGGACCGGGGGGCTTCGATGCCCTGAGCCGGCAGCACTGCGTCAGAGTTAGTCGTCGTCATCTCAGAAACCTTCCCAGCCCTCAAAGAACGTCATCAGATGGCGCACGGAGAAGCCGACCATCGTCACGAACCACAGCACCAGCACTGCCCACAGCATCTGCCGGTGGTAGCGGGTGCCCTGCTTCCAGAAGTCGACCAGGATGATCCGCAGCCCGTTGAAGGCGTGGAAGACGATGGCGCCGACCAGGCCGATCTCGCCGAGGACCATGATCGGGTGCTTATAGGCTCCGATCACTGCGTTGTAGGCCTCCGGGGACACTCTCACCAGCGAGGTGTCCAGCACGTGGACCAATAGGAAGAAGAAGATGCCGACACCGGTGATCCGGTGGCCGACCCAGGACCACATGCCTTCGCGGCCCTTATAGAGAGTTCCCCTGCCGCCGGGGGAGGTCTTTGTCTGCGTCACCTGTCCTTAACCTTTCGAAGCGTCGGTCGCATGGGGTGAAAGTCCCGCTGACTCGGGTGCGGTGCGATCGCCTGCGGGAGCTGTTCAGTTGTGACGCCCGTGCGTTGAGCGATCTCCTGACAAGCCTACGGCACGCCGTGCCTCACGCGCGGTTGTGTGGCGCAGGTCACAGGCCTGTCAGGCCGCCGACCATCTTAGTGCTTCGGCCCAGCTGCTACGGAATGGCGGCAGCCGACGACGACTTCTACACGATGTAGAAGAAATGCAATCTTCTGTCTCAGTTGTGACGCCGGGACCACCGGGTGCTGGGCATTAGTCTGGTGGGGTGACTTCAAGCTCTGACGCGTTCCAACGCTTCCACGCCGTGATCCCCGCAGGCGGGGTGGGCACCAGGCTCTGGCCCCTGTCCCGGGCCGACGCCCCGAAGTTCCTGCACGACCTCACCGGCTCCGGCACCACCCTGATCCGCTCCACCTTCGAACGGCTGACCCCAGTGGCGCAGGACCGCGTCCTGGTGGTCACCGGGCAGAAGCACCGCGAGGCCGTCACTGCCCAGATCCCCGAGCTTGATGACGCAGATCTGGTGCTGGAGCCTGAGCCGAAGGACTCAGCCGCCGCCATCGGCTTGGCCGCCGCCATCCTGCACCGCCGTGACCCGCGCATCATTATGGGCTCCTTCGCCGCCGACCAGGTGATCGCGCCGGTGGACGTCTTCCAGGAAGCGGTGCGGGAGGCAGTGGCCACCGCAGCCACCGGGCGGATCGTGACCATCGGCATCAAACCGACCTACCCGGCCACCGGCTTCGGCTACATCCGGGTGGGGGAGCGCTATCCCGCCGACGGCGCACCGCACGCCCGGCACGTGATCGAGTTCGTGGAGAAGCCCGGTGAAGAGGCAGCCCAGCAGTATGTGGACTCTGGGAACTACTTGTGGAACGCCGGGATGTTCGTCGGCCCGGTGGCGCTGATGCTGCAGCACCTGGCCCGTGCCGAACCCGAGCTGCACGCCGGACTGCAGGAGATCGCCGCCGCCTGGGACACCGAGCAGCGCGAGGAGGTGCTGCAGCGCGTCTGGCCCACACTGCCGAAGACCGCCATCGACTACGCCGTGGCCGAACCGGCCGCTGAGGCGGGAGACGTGGCCGTCATCCCCGGGGAGTTCACCTGGGACGACGTCGGGGACTTCGCCGCGATCGCACGGCTGAACCCGGCCGCCCACCAGGAGTCGATGACCGTGCTGGGCACCAAGCCGCGTGTGTACTCCGAGGACGCCTCCGGCGTCGTGGTCTCCGACACCCAGCGGGTGGTGGCGCTGATCGGAGTGGAGAACATCGTGGTGGTCGACACCGAGGACGCGCTGCTGGTGACCACCACCGACCACGCTCAAAGCGTGAAGAAGGCCGTGGAGGCGCTGAAGGAGAAGGGAGATTCCGATGTCCTCTGAGCGAGTGAGCACCGACGGCAGACAGCGGAGTCCGGAGCAGGGAGACTCGGACACCACCGCTCGGGTCGACGCCGAGGTCGAAGGCGCCACCGAGCCGGCCCCCGGCACCGGGGAGATCATCGCCGAGCTGGAGCAGCAGCTGATCGACTTCCGGCGCGATATCCACCGCCACCCTGAGCTCTCCTGGCAGGAGCGGCGCACCACCGAGCGGATCGCCGAGGCGCTGCGCGCCGCCGGGCTGCAGCCGCAGATGCTGAAGGAGACCACCGGGCTGTTCGTCGACGTCGGCGACGAGCACGCCCCGATCGCCGCAGCCTTCCGGGGCGATATCGACGCCCTGCCGATCACCGAGACCACGGGGCTTCCCTACGCCTCCGAGAACGACGACGCCGCCCACGCCTGCGGCCACGACATCCACACCACGGTGATGCTGGGCCTGGCCCTGACTTGTCAGCGGCTGCACCAGCAGGGTCGGCTCGCCGCCCGCATCCGGGTGATCTTCCAGCCGGCTGAGGAGAAGTTCCCCGGCGGGGCCCGGGAGGTGGTCGCCCAGGGCGTGCTCAACCCCGTCCCGCGGATCTTCGCGCTGCACTGCGACCCGAAGCTGACCGTCGGGGCGATTGGCACCCGCATCGGAGCCATCACCTCAGCCTCAGACCTGGTGCGCATCGATGTCACCGGACGCGGCGGGCACACCTCCCGGCCGCACCTGACCGAGGACGTGGTCGGAGCGCTGGGGCATATCGCCACCATGGTGCCGGCGGTGCTGGCCCGCCGCATCGACGCCCGCAGCGGCGTCTCCCTGGTCTGGGGCCACATCCACGCCGGCAACGCTGCCAACGCCATCCCCTCCGAAGGGACCCTGCACGGAACTATGCGCATCCTCGACGCCGAGGCGTGGAAGGAAGCTGGCGGGGTGCTCGGCCCGGTGGTGCAGCAGGCCGCTGCCGCCTACGGCGTCGACGTTCAGCTCGACCACGTCCGCGGCGTGCCGCCGGTGATCAACTCGGAGACCGAGACCGCCATGATCGACGCCGCCGCCAAGCAGGTGTTGGGCACCAACTGCCTCACCCTGGCCGAGCAGTCCATGGGCGGGGAGGACTTCGGCTGGATGACCCAGGAGGTTCCCGGATCCATGTTCCGGCTGGGCACCCGCACCCCGGACGGGGAGTCCTATGATCTGCACCGCGGCGACTACGCACCCGATGAGCGGGCCATCGCAGTGGGCGTGAAGGTCATGGCCGCCGTGGCCGAGACCGCCGTGGCTGAGCTCGGAGCCCGGCGCTGAGCCCTGCTCGCCGTAGGATTGCTCTCATGGCCCAGACAGACTTCGCCGCACTGACCCAGGCGGCCCGCGAGGCAATGCAGCGCGCCTACGCACCCTATTCCGGCTATCCGGTGGGCGCGGCGGCACTGACCGAGGACGGCCGGGTGATCACCGGCTGCAATGTGGAGAACGCCTCCTACGGTGTGGGGCTGTGCGCCGAATGCACCCTGGTGGGGCAGCTGCAGCTGACCGGAGGCGGGAAGCTGACCGCCTTCACCTGCGTCAACGCCGATGGAGAGACCATCACCCCCTGCGGACGCTGCCGTCAGCTGCTCAACGAATTCGCCGCCGAGGAGTTCCGCATCCTCACCCCACGCGGGATCACCGGTATCGACGGGATCCTGCCCGAGGCCTTCGGGCCCAGCGACCTGCAGGAGGTCAGCGCGTGAGCCGCGCCGCCACAGACCCGACCAGCTATGACGCGGTGGACGTGATCCGCACCAAGCGCGACGGCGGCAGGCTCAGCGGAGACCAGATCCGCTGGGTCATCTCCGCCTACACCGCCGGCGACGTGGCCGAGGAGCAGATGAGCGCCCTGGCCATGGCCGTGCTGCTGCGCGGAATGGACCGCGCCGAGATCGCCGACTGGACCCAGGCGATGATCGCCTCCGGCGAGCGCATGAACTTCAGCAGCCTCACCCGGGCCGACGGGACCCGCAGACTGACCGCGGACAAGCATTCCACCGGCGGAGTGGGGGACAAGATCACCCTGCCGCTGGCTCCCCTGGTGGCCTCCTTCGGGGTCCCTGTGCCTCAGCTGAGCGGCCGCGGCCTCGGCCACACCGGCGGCACCCTGGACAAGCTGGAGTCCATCCCCGGATGGCGTGCTCAGCTGTCCAACCAGGAGATCCTGAACCAGCTGGACACCGTCGGCGCGGTGATCTGCGCAGCCGGTGCGTCACTGGCACCGGCCGACAAGAAGCTCTACGCCCTGCGGGATGTGACCGGCACAGTGGAATCGATCCCGCTGATCGCCAGCTCCATCATGTCCAAGAAGATCGCCGAAGGCACCGATGCCCTGGTGCTCGACGTCAAGGTCGGCAGCGGGGCGTTCATGAAGACCCACGACGACGCCGAGGAGCTGGCCCGCACCATGGTGGCCCTGGGCACCGACGCCGGGGTGCGCACCACTGCGCTGCTGACCGAGATGAGCACACCGCTGGGCATGACCGCCGGCAACGCCATGGAGGTCGAAGAGTCTCTGGAGGTGCTGGCCGGGGGAGGACCGGACGACGTCGTCGACCTGACCGTGGCCCTGGCCGCTGAGATGCTCGCCGGTGCCGGCATCACTGGAGTGGACCCCGCAGAGCACCTGCGCGGCGGGCAGGCCATGGACTCCTGGCGGCAGATGATCAGCGCGCAGGGCGGAGACCCCGATGCGCCCCTGCCGCAGCCGAGGCACCAGCACACCGTGACTGCTCCGGCCTCCGGAGTGCTCAGCCGGCTGGACGCCTACGCCGTGGGAGTCGCCGCCTGGCGGCTGGGAGCCGGCCGCAGCCGCAAGGAGGACCCGGTGCAGGCTGCCGCGGGAGTGCGTATCCACGCCAAGCCCGGGGACACCGTCACCGCCGGGCAGCCGCTGCTGACCCTGTGCACGGACCAGGAGCACCGCATCCCCCGGGCCGAGGAGGCCCTGACCGAGGCGGTCTCCGTGGAGCCGGAGGGCACGCAGCTGCCGGCGCCGACGCTGATCCACCGCCGAATCACTGCAGAAGACCTGTGACCTGGCCCAACGGCCACCACTGAGGCGCGATGCACTTCAGCGAACTGATGTCGGTGCTCAATGAGCTCATCCTGGACGCCGCCTCCGGGTGGTGGACGCTCATCGGGCTGTTCGTGCTCTGCGTCATCGACGGGTTCTTCCCCGTGGTGCCGTCAGACTCGCTGGTGGTGGGACTGGGCTCGGTGCACACCGAGCCGGGAACCCCCGCCTGGTTCTGGGTGGTTCCGGTCGCCGCCGCCGGCGCAGTGCTCGGTGACTACATCGCCTACCGGATCGGACAGGCCATCGGAACCGAGCGGTTCCGGTGGATGCGGCGGCCCGGAATGCAGCGGACCCTGCTGTGGGCCCGTCACGGGCTGGACAAGCGCGGCGTCTTCCTCATCTTCATCGGTCGTTTCGTCCCCGGATGCCGGGTCGCGATCAACTTTGTGGCCGGGACCACCGGCTTCTCGGTGCGCCGGTTCCTGATCATTGATGCCGCCGCATCGATCGTGTGGGCGTTCTGGTGCGTGGGCATCGGTGCCGCCGGCGGAGCGATCTTCGACAACACCCTGGTCTCGCTGGCGGTCGGCATAGCAGTGGCGGCCCTGCTCGGGTGGATCTTTGACCACCTGTTCCGCCGGTTCACCCGATGGATGGACCGGCGCGGCTATGAGCTGGACCCCGAGGGCTACCAGGACACTGCCGCCATCGACGTCGAGCCGCCGCTGCACCTGCGGCGCCGCCGGCACGGACCTGAGGAGGGGGCAGGGGACCCGCAGGACTGACGCCGGTCCTCGGCCTGCCCCGCCCTCAGCTGACCCCGAGGGCGTCCTGGATCGGCCCGGAGACGAAGTAGAGGATGAACATCGCCGCGGTGATGCACATCAGCGGGTGGACCTCGCGGAACTTCCCGCGCAGCACCTTGATGACCACAAAGGTGACGAATCCGGCGCCGATGCCGTTGGTGATCGAATAGCTGAACGGCATGATCACCACGGTCATGAACGCCGGAATCGCGATCTCCAGGTCGTTCCAGTCGATGCGCACAATCTGCTGCATCATCAGGAAGCCCACCAGCACCAGCGTGGCCGAAGCCGCCTCAGTGGGGATCACCGCCGCCAGCGGGGCCAGCACAATCGTGGCCAGGAACAGCGCGCCGGTGACCACATTGGCCAGACCGGTACGCGCGCCGTCGCCCACACCCACAGTGGACTCGATGAAGCCGGAGTTCACCGAGGTGGAGCCCATTCCGCCGCCGATGGTGCCGATGGCATCGGAGACCATGATCCGTCGGGAGTAGGGGATCTCGCCCTGCTCATCCTTGATGCCTCCGGCGTTGGAGACACCCACCATCGTGCCCAGCAGGTCGAAGAAGTTGGCCAGCAGCAGAGTGAAGACCAGCAGGGTGGCGGCGACCACGCCCACCGACTGCCAGGAGCCGAGCAGATTGAACTCGCCCAGCAGTGAGAAGTCCGGCAGGGTGAACCAGTCCTGATCCAGCGTGGGGACGGTCAGATCCCAGCCGTAGGGCTGCTCCTCGGTGGCCGGCCCCACCCGCAGGACCGACTCCACCGTGATTGCCAGCACAGTGGCGGCGACAATCGAATACAGGATCGCGCCGCGGACATTGGCCGACCACATCACGAACAGGGCGAAGAGCGCGACCAGGAAGATCAGCAGCGGCCAGCCGAAGACGAAGCCGCCGACTCCCAGCTCCAGGGCTGCGCCGCCGGTGTTCTGGATGAATCCGGCGTTCATCATGCCGATCAGCGCGATGAACAGTCCGATTCCCACGCTGATGGCGATCTTCAGCGGCGGCGGCACAGCGTTGAAGATCGCTGAGCGGAATCCGGTGAGCACCAGCACCAGCAGGATCACACCTTCGATCACCACCAGGCCCATCGCATCCGCCCAGGTCATTCCCGGCAGCATCACAATGCCGTAGGTGATGAACGCACTCAGCCCCAGGGAGGATGACACCGCCATGGGGAACTTGCCCACCACGCCCATCACAATGGTCAGCACACCGGAGATCAGCGAGGTCGCCGCAGCCACTGCCGGCAGGTTCGGCTCGCTGCCGCCGCCCAGGTACTGGCCCGTCGAGTCGGCCGCCGCGCCGATGATCAGCGGGTTGAGCACGATGATGTAGGACATGGCCAGGAAGGTGGCCAGCCCGCCGCGGATCTCGCGCCCCACAGTGGAGCCGCGCTCGCTGATGTGGAAGTAGCGGTCGAGCCAGCCGCGGGGCGCGCCGCGGTCAGCTGCGCCGGCCTCGGCGGAGGCGGGGGCGTCGACGTCGGAGGGGGACTGATTCTTCGGAGTCTGCTCAGGGTGCACGGAAGGGAACTTTATCGCCCCTGCGGCGGCTCCGGCGAGTCCGGGCGGCCGAGATGCGAGCCGGGACACAGCCGGCGGGGGACCGATACGCTGGGGCCTATGACGAATACTGCAGGCCTTGAAGCCCAGATCCGTGACCTGCCCAAGGTGTCGCTGCACGACCACCTCGACGGCGCTCTGCGGCCCGCCACCCTGATCGAGCTGGCGGGGCAGATCGGCCACGAGCTGCCCAGCAGCGATCCGGAGGAGCTGGCCGAGATCTTCCGGACCAACGCGGACTCCGGGGATCTGGTGAAGTATCTGGAGGCCTTCGCCCACACCACCGCGGTGATGCAGACCCCAGAGGCGCTGCGCCGCATCGCGCGGGAGTATGTGGAGGATCTCGCAGCCGACGGCGTGGTCTACGCCGAGGTCCGCTGGGCCCCGGAGCAGCACACCCGCGGCGGGCTGAGTCTTGATGAAGCGGTTGAAGCGGTCCAGGAGGGGCTCGACGACGGCGCCCAGGCCCTGGCCGAGCAGGACCAGATGATCATCGTCGGTCAGCTGGTCTCCGCCATGCGCCAGGCCGACCAGGCCGCCGAGGTGGTGGAGCTGGCGCTGCGCCACCGCGAGCGCGGAGTGGTCGGATTCGACATCGCTGGACCCGAAGCCGGGTTCCCGGCAGCGAAGTTCGCACCGGCCTTCACCCGGCTTGCCGAGCAGATGATGCCCGCCACCGTGCACGCCGGTGAGGCCGACGGCGTCGAGTCTGTGCGTGACGCGCTGGTCTCCGGCAGGGCCCAGCGCCTGGGTCACGGCATCCGGGTGGCCGAAGACATCCGGCTGACCACCGGGGAGAGCTCCCGCTCCAAAATCGGCGACGGCGGCGAGGAGCTGATCGAGGTTGAGCTCGGCGAGGTCGCCCGGTGGGTCCGGGACCGGCAGATCCACCTGGAGGTCGCACCCACCTCAAACCTGCAGACCGGGGCAGTGAGCGCGCTGACCGGCCAGTCCGAGGTGGAGATGTCCCACCATCCCTTCGACATGCTCTACCAGCTGGGCTTCAACGTCGGTGTCAATACCGACAACCGCCTGGTTTCCGGGGTGACCCTCACCGGCGAGCTGGCGGCTCTGGCCGAGACCTTCAGCTACGGTCCGGCTGAGCTGGCGGATTTTCAGATCAACGCCTTGGAGTCCAGCTTTCTAGGCTACGAGGAGCGCGAGGCGCTGGCCGCCCACATTCTGGAAGCCTGGCAGTGATGCCGCTCAGCGGGGAAGATGCATGAGTCAGGACGCCTTGCCGAACATGTCCCGGCTGGTCCAGATCATCGCGGACCTGCGGGAGCACTGCCCCTGGACAGCCCAGCTGACCCACGAGGCGCTGACGCCCTATCTGCTGGAGGAGGCCCAGGAAGTCTCCGAGGAGATCGCAGCGGGCGTCACCGGCGAGCCGCTGCGCAAGGAGCTGGGTGACATTCTGCTCCAAGTGGTGCTGCATGCCGCCATCGCCTCCGAGCGCGGCGAGTTCGACATCGACGGCGTCGCGGAGGCGATCAGCGCCAAACTCATCCGCCGCAACCCCCACGTGTTCACCCCCGAAGGTCATCTGGAGCCCAAGGAAGCCACCGTGGAGGAGATCGACGCCGCCTGGCAGCGGATCAAGGCCGAGGAGAAGACCGAGGAGCAGCACAGACAGCCCGGCTCCGGCGCCGCCGAGGTTCGATAGGCTGGAGCCGAGTCAACGGCGACTTCGGCCACACCACCCCTGACGAAGGAGAAAACATGTCCCTGATCGCCAGCGTCTTCGGCCGCGAGGTCCTCGACTCCCGGGGCAACCCCACCGTAGAGGTGGACGTGCTGCTCGACGACGGCAGCTTCGGCCAGGCCGCCGTCCCCTCAGGAGCCTCCACCGGCGCCTTCGAAGCAGTCGAGCGCCGCGACGGCGACAAGTCCCGCTACCTCGGCAAAGGCGTGACCGGTGCGGTCAAAGCCGTCAACGAGGTCATCGCCCCGGCGCTGGAAGGTCTGGATGCCACCGAGCAGCGGGTCATCGACCAGGTGCTGCTGGACCTGGACGGTACGGAGAACAAGAACAGCCTGGGCGCCAATGCGATCCTGGGCGTCTCGCTGGCGGTGGCCAAGGCCGCAGCCGATGCCTCCGACCTGCCGCTGTCCAAGTACCTCGGCGGCCCCAACGCGCACCTGCTGCCGGTGCCGATGATGAACATCCTCAACGGCGGCTCCCACGCAGACTCCAATGTGGACATTCAGGAGTTCATGATCGCCCCGATCGGTGCGGCCACCTTCTCCGAGGCCCTGCGCGCCGGGGTCGAGGTCTACCACGCGCTGAAGGCCCTGCTGAAGGAGAAGAGCCTGTCCACCGGGCTGGGGGACGAAGGCGGCTTCGCCCCCGACCTGCCCTCCAACCGCGACGCACTGGACCTGATCACCGAGGCCATCACCCGAGCCGGCTACACCCCCGGAGAGGACATCGCCCTCGCCCTGGATGTGGCCGCCAGCGAGTTCTACTCCGACGGCGCCTACACCTTCGAAGGCGAGCAGAAGACCCCCGAGCAGATGAGCGAGTACTACCGCGAGCTGGTGGAGGCCTACCCGCTGGTCAGCATCGAGGACCCGCTGGACGAGGACGACTGGTCCGGGTGGAAGACCCTCACCGAGGCCATCGGAGAGAAGGTCCAGCTGGTCGGCGACGACCTGTTCGTCACCAACCCGGACCGGCTGGCCAAGGGCATCGACTCCCAGACCGCCAACTCGCTGCTGGTGAAGGTCAACCAGATCGGCTCGCTGACCGAGACCCTGGACGCCATCGCCCTGGCCCAGCGCAGCCGCTACACCACCATGATCAGTCACCGCTCCGGTGAGACCGAGGACACGACGATCGCCGACATCGCCGTGGCGGTCAACGCGGGACAGATCAAAACCGGGGCGCCGGCCCGCTCCGAACGTGTGGCCAAATACAACCAGCTGCTGCGGATCGAGGAGGAGCTCGGCGACGCCGCCCGCTACGCCGGACGGTCAGCGTTCCCGCGTTACTGAGCTGGTCCCGCGGCCGGGCGCAGGTCCCGGCCGCTCTCGGCCGCGTGCGGTGGCAGCGGCCTTCGCGCCTGAAGCTGGTCCCGGCGGCGGGGAAACCCCGCTCGCCTCTCGCTCGGCTGGCGCCGAGCTTCACGCCTGAAGCTGGTCCCGGCGGCGGGGGAAACCCCGCTCGCCTCTCGGCAGGCAAAGCCTTGCCTGCCTTCGCACGTGAAGCTGGTCCCGCGGCCGGGCGCAGGTCCCGGCCCGCGGGCGGCGGATCGCATTGTGGTGACAGTTCGCGTGTCAGGGCCAGGGTTTAGCCTGTGCGCGGACTACGCTGAAGTCCTGCAGGCCGCAGCCTGCTACAGACCATCCGCACGCTTCCCCAAGGCGGTGACTTCAGTGGCCCGACACGCGCGCAGCCACGGCGCCCCGGCCGCGCCGGCTCAGTCTGCGCGCCAGCGCCGGGCCCAAGCACGGGCACGCAAAGCCGAACAGCGTCGGCTGGCCGAACGGGAGCAGGTCTCCGGGGAGATCCGCACACCGGATGAGATCACCGCCCGCCGGGCCCGCCGCGCGGAGAAGCCCCGTCCCGCCGCACCGGCGCCCTCGTCGCGCACCCCGGTCTCCGCCCGGACCCTAGTGCCGGAGCGGACCTTCTCCGGACGGATGATCGTGCTGACCATCGTCGCCCTGGTGGTCATCTCCTTCCTGGTGCCCACGGTGCGCACCTATCTGCAGCAGCAGGCCGAGATCAGCGAACTGCGCGAACAGATCGCCGCCGAGCAGCAGCGCCAAGGAGAGCTCTACACCGAGCTGCAGCGCTGGGACGACCCCGAATTCGTCCGGCAGCAGGCCCGGGAGCGGATCAACCTGGTGATGCCCGGTGAGCGTCGCTACCACGTGATGGGCGACCTCAGCGACGTCGAGGTCGAGTCCGCCTCCGACGTCGCCGATCCGGAGGACCCCGCCTGGACCGACGAGCTGTGGGAGTCCGTGGTCGAGTCCGCAGCAGAGTAGGCTGGTGCGCTGTGAACGACGCGGCACCCACCCCCGAAGACCTCGATACGCTCAGCCTTCAGCTGGGCAGACCCGTGCGCGACGTCGTCGAGATCCCTGCCCGCTGCCGCTGCGGAAGCCCCTTGGTGGCCGCCACCGCACCGCGGCTGAGCAGCGGCATCCCGTTCCCCACCACCTTCTACCTCACCCACCCCACCCTGACCACCGCAGTCTCCCGCCTGGAGGCTGCCGGGGTGATGGCCGAGATGACGCAGCGACTCACTGAGGATCCCGAGCTGGCCAAGGCCTATGCCGCAGCCCACCGGAACTACCTCAGCGAACGCGAGCGCATCCGGCAGCTCGCCGGCCTGGAACCGGTGTGGGAGATCGACGGCGTCAGCGCCGGCGGCATGCCCGAACGCGTCAAATGCCTCCACGTGCTGCTGGGCCACAGGCTGGCCGTGGGCCCCGGCATCAATCCGCTGGGCGACGAGACCCTGGACCTCATCAGCGACGAATGGACACCGCAGACCTGCACCTGTGACACTGCCTGGGACCACCAGGCCGAGGTGCCCACCCGAGAGCTCAGCCGGCACGAACGCCGGCTGCGAGAGAAGGATCCATCATGAGAGTCGCCGCCATCGACTGCGGAACCAACTCGATCCGGCTGCTCATCGCCGACGTCGACCTGCCCGGCAGCGGGTCGGTCACTGACGTCGTGCGCCGGATGACCGTGGTGCGCCTGGGCGAAGGCGTGGACACCACCGGAGAATTCTCACCCCAGGCCCTGGAGCGCACCTTCGCCGCGGTGGAGGACTATGCGGAGCTCATCCGCCGGCACCGGGTCGAGCAGATCCGGTTTGTGGCCACCTCCGCCTCCCGGGATGTGACCAACCGTGAGGAGTTCTTCGCCGGCGTCCACCAGCGCTTGAGCCCGCTGTGCCCTGACTTCGCCGGCCCGGAGGTGATCCGCGGCTCCGAGGAGGCCGGACTCTCATTCGCCGGAGCAGCCAGCGTGCTGGACTGGGACCCGGAGAAGAAGGTGCTGGTGGTCGACCTCGGCGGCGGCTCCACCGAGTTCGTGCTGGGCACCCCGCAGGCCGCCGAGCACGCCATCTCCACCGACATGGGCTGCGTGCGGTTCACCGAGCGGCATATGCGCTCGGATCCGCCGCAGGAGACCGAATGCTCCATGGCCGCGTTCGAGACACTCTCCTTCTTGGAGGACGTCTCGCAGGTGATGCCGCTGCATGAGACCGAAACCGTCATCGGCGTCGCCGGCACGGTGACCACGGTGGCTGCCCACGCCCTGGGGCTGGAGGACTACGACGCCGAAGCCATCCACGGCGCAGAGTTGGACCTGGACACTATCCAGCAGTCCGTCGACCAGCTGGTGAATTCCACCCGCGAACAGCGAGCAGCCATGCCGTTCATGCACCCAGGCCGGGTGGACGTCATCGGTGCCGGGGCGCTGATCTGGGGGACCATTCTGGATTACCTGAACAAACACACCGGCGGACGCGTCACCTCCGCAATCGCCAGCGAGCACGACATCCTCGACGGCATCGCCATGTCCATGGCGGCCCGCATTCACGCACCGGCAGGGGCTGAGAAGTGATCCGAGGCCGCCGCGCGCTCACCGCACTCACCGCTGCTCTGCTGCTGTCTCCGGCTGCCGCGGTCCCCTCGGTGGTTCACGCCCCCGAGGCTCAGGCCGATATGTGGCGGGACTACCAATACTGGCTCGAGGACTACGGCGTCCGCGACGCCTGGGAGACCACACGGGGCGAGGGAGTGACCATCGCCGTCATCGACACCGGCGTCGACGCTTCCCACCCCACACTGGAGGGCGCGGTGGTCGGAGGCACCGACGTCTCCGGCGGCGGCGACTCCGAAGGCGGACCGGTGGAGCAGACCAACACTGAGCACGGCACCCTGGTCGCCTCCCTGGCGGCCGGCCGCGGACAGCCCGCCGAGGAGCCGCCCGAAGGTGAAGACCTTCAAGAGATGTCTGAGGAGGAGTGGGACGAATGGTTCGACGACTTCTTAGCAGACCTCGAGGACACCTACGGCGAGGACTGGGAGGAGGAGATCGACGAGGAGCTCATCGACGAGTTCTACGAGACCCGCCGCTTCCCCGGAGCCGATGAGGAGCTCGACGAGGACCTCGAGGAGGAGATTCCCGACGGCGCCGATGCCGACCGCCCAGCTGGTGTGGTGGGAGTCGCGCCCGAGGCAGACCTGCTCTCGATCTCACTGGTGCTGGAGGACCCCAACCCGCATGGGCCCAACACCGAGGACCAGATCGCCCAGGCAGTCACCTGGGCGGTGGACAACGGGGCGGACATCATCAATATGTCCATCGGCTCGGGCAGCCAGGAATGGCCCGAGAGCTGGGACGAGGCGTTCCTCCATGCCGAGCAGAACGACGTGCTGGTGGTCGCCGCCGCCGGCAACCGGGCCGCAGGCCACTTCTCCGTGGGCGCCCCGGCCACCATTCCCGGAGTGCTGACCGTGGCCGGGGTGGACGAATCCGGCAGCATCAGCGAGGACTCCTCCTCCCAGGGCATCGCGATCGACGTGGCGGCAGCATCCGAACCGCTGGTCGGGGCGCTGCCCGACGGCGGCTACGCCATGTGGGAGGGCACATCCGGAGCGACCCCCATCGTCGCCGGAGCGGCGGCCCTGGTCATGGCCGCACACCCTGAGCTCTCCGCTGCAGAGGTCAAACACCGGCTGGTCTCCACCGCAGACTCCGCCGGCTCTGAGGGGATTGACCCCGAATACGGGCACGGGGTGCTCAACGTGGCCGAAGCGGTCAACGGCAGCGCCCCGGAGTTCGACCCAGCCGACTACCAGACCCTTGAGGACTGGATCCGCGTCCACCGGCGGGCCGAGACTGAGACGGCCGAGCATGAGGATATCCCCGAAGACTCCGGCGTGGTGCCGGGACCAGAGGGAGAGCCCCGTCAGGCACCGCAGGCCTCCTCCGCGCGGACAGTCCAGGACTGGGCCGGCCCGGCAGCGCTGGTCATCGGCGGACTCGCCCTGGTGGTGCTTCTCACCGGAGCTGCGGTGCACCTGGTATCGCGATACTCCGAGTCCGACGAGCACAGCGATGACCAGTAGTTCTGCGGCTGCCTGCGGGCAGTTCGCCGGTGAGAATCGCCTCTGAAATCCCTATAGGATGGAGCCCATGGCACTCAAGCTCTCAGACAAACCTCGCGTCCTGATTGTCGGCGGCGGCTACGTCGGTCTCACTGTCGCCCAACGACTGCAGAAGAAGGTCAAGGCATCCGGCGGTGTGGTCACCCTGGTGGACCCGCTTCCCTATATGACCTACCAGCCGTTCCTGCCCGAAGTGGTCGGCGGCCACATCGAGGCCCGCCACGCTGTGGTGCCCCACCGGCGCCACCTGAAAGACACCGAGATCATCACCGGCAAGGTCACCAGTGTGGACCACGATGCCAAGACCGCCGTCGTCGGCCTCGACGAGGGTGAGAGCATCGAGGTCCCCTACCAGGACATCGTCATGGCCGCCGGCGCCACCACCCGCACCTTCCCCATCGAGGGCCTGGCCGAGAACGGCATCGGCCTGAAGACAATTGAGGAAGCCCTCGGTCTGCGCAATCACATTCTGGAGCGCCTCGAGGCCGCCTCCACTATGACCGATGAGGCCGCCAAGCGCCGGGCGCTGAGCTTCGCGGTCATCGGCGGAGGCTTCGCCGGCATCGAATGCATCGCTGAGATGGAGGACATCATCCGCGCCGCAGTGGATCAGAATCCTCGGCTGGCCCAGTCGGATGTGCGCATCGTCCTGGTCGAGGCGATGGGCAGAATCATGCCCGAAGTCTCCGAGGAGCAGGCCGTCGGCGTGGTGGAGCACCTGCGCGGCCGCGGAATCGAGGTGCTGCTGAACACCTCCCTGGGCTCGGCCGTCGACGGCGAGCTGACCCTGATCTCCATGGAGGACAAGTCGGAGGTGGACCGCTTCGCCGCCGACACCCTGGTCTGGACTGCCGGAGTGGCCGCCAACGCCGTAGCCCGGGCATCCAGCTTCCCGGTGGACGAACGCGGACGGATCACCGGCTCGGCCACCCTGCAGATCCTCAACGAGGACGGTCAGGCGATCGAGGGCGCCTGGACCGCCGGCGACATCGCTGCGATCCCGGACCTCACCGGCGCCGGCCCAGGCGGTTTCTGCGTCCCCAACGCCCAGCACGCCGTGCGTCAGGCCAAGCACCTGGTGAAGAACCTGCTGGCCGCCCGCTACGGCACCGGGGAGATCACCGAGTACAAGCACGAGTCCCTGGGTGCGGTGGCCGGACTGGGTCTCTACAAGGGCGTGGGCAACCCGATGGGTCTCAAGCTCAGCGGGGTCTTCGCCTGGGCTGCCCACCGCGGATACCACGGCTACGCCATCCCCACTGTGGAGCGCAAGGCTCGCGTGCTCTGCGGGTGGGCCAGCGAGATGGTCTTCGGCCGTGACCTCACCGGACTGCGCGATCTGGAGAACCCCACCAAGGCGTTCTTCGAAGCGGCCGGCGGAGGCGAGAAGTCCAAGTCCAAGGGCTGAATCCAGGCTGCAGATACGATGAAGGGGCCGTGCATCCACGGCCCCTTCGTCATCCCCCCATAGCCCAACCGGCAGAGGCAGTCGACTTAAAATCGATCAAGTCTGGGTTCGAATCCCAGTGGGGGGACCCGTGCCGCGCACAGCGCGGCCCAGACCTGCTCAGCGCACGCCGCGGGCCGCCAGGGCTTCGCCGGTCTCCTCTGCGTGCTGCAGGGTCATCACCAGCAGGGGAGTGGTCATTGCCGCTGCGGCAGCCGGGCCGGTGCGAGCCCCGCGCGCCTGCCGTGCCCGCCGTATCTCCTGATAGAACCCGAATATCACCGGCACCGACCGCATGGTCAGCGACATCGCCAGGGCTGCACGCTCGGCAGTGAATCCCCACCGTCCCAGCCCCAGCCGCTCTGCCGGCCGGACCAGCCGCAGCACCAGCTCCATCACATCGCTGACCCGCGTGGTGAGGGTGAACAGGCCAGCCAGGATCACCACGGCCAGGATGCGGGCAGTGGTGATGGCCGCCTCTCCGGCAGTGAGGAAGAGCAGCTGCGGTACCGCAATCAGCAGAACCAGCCACTTCAGCCTCCACATCCGCACCGCCAGCTGGGCGGCACCGGCCCGAGCCCCGAAGGCTAGCACGTACCCCACCGCTGCCAGCGCCCAGGCGGCGACAGCCACCCAGGGGCTGTCCCGCCACAGAGCCACTGCGATCCCTGCCGCCAGAAGCACTGCCACCTTTGCCCCCGCCGGCATTCTGTGCAGCGCCGAGCTCCCCGGCCGGTAGATCGGAATCACAATGTCGCCCTCCGGCGGCTGACCCCGCGGAACGCGGCAGGGTATGCCCGGGCAAGCGAATGGGTCACTAGCACGGCGAAGGTGGCCTTCAACGCATCACCGGGGAGGAAGAGCGCATTGGCCGCAGCGGCCTCAGGAAGGCTCAGACCCAGCTGCCAGGCCATCACGGGGATGCCGCAGGCATAGATCACCCCGATGCCTCCCACCAGGACTCCGGCGGCGGTGCGCCACCCACGCAGGGGCCAGCGGTGCTGCACGATCAGGCCCACCGCCAGCGCCCCGGGGACGAAGCCCAGCGCAAAGCCCGCCGTCGGGCCCGCGAACACTCCCAGGCCGCCGGAGCCCTGCGCCATCAGCGGAAGCCCCGCGGCGGTGAGCACATTCAGCAGCAGCATCGACCCTGCTCCACGCCACGGTCCCAGCACCGCCCCAGCCAGCATGACCCCCATGGTCTGCAGGGTGATCGGCACCGGCCCCAGCGGAATTGCCGCCACCTGCCCCAGCACGGCGACCAGCGCCGCGAAGACCGCCATCTCCGAGATGCTGCGGACGGCCGGGGCCGCTGCGGCGGGACGCCCAGAGGCAGATTCGGTGGCGGGAGCAGGAGACTGGTGGGTGCCCATAGTGCTGAGCCTACGGGTGGTGGCCAGCTACGGAGACTGGAGACTCTCCACAAAAAGTCACACACGCCGCCATCGGCACTATGACGGGAATCACGGGGGTGTCCGAGCCGTTAGACTGTACAGACCAACGGATTCGCCGTGATGACGAACCCACAAAGGAGAGCGGAACCACTATGGCCAGCAACTTCGGCAGCTCGAGCAACCCGGTATTCCGGTCCGGAGCTATGCCTGATCAGTTCAACGCGGACAAGCGCCGCCGCTTCTACATGAACTCTGGTGCCGGCACTGTGCGCGAGATGCCGCGGCAGGAGCAGACCTACGCCCAGCAGTACGGAGTGCCGGCCCCCAGCGCGGAGCAGCTCCAGCAGCAGTACAACCTGCCCGAGGCCGCCGGGGCTGAGGGCGCCCCGATGACCTACGACGACGTCATCCGCAAGACCGTCACCAGCTTTGCGGTGCTGCTGATCGGTGCTGGCGCTGCCGTCACCCTGGCCACCATGATGCCGTCGCTGGTGATGACACTGGCGCTGGTGGCCGTGCTCGGCGGACTGGTCCTGGGACTGGTCAACGCCTTCCGGCGCGAGCCCAACCCGGCACTGATCCTGGCCTACTCCGCCACCCAGGGCTTCTTCCTCGGAGCGTTCACCTGGATCCTGGAGATGGCCTACCCAGGGGTCGCGTTCCAGGCGGTGACGGCCACCCTGGTGGTCTTCGGCACCGTGCTGGCGCTGTTCAAGTCCGGCAAGGTGCGCGCCACCCCGAAGCTGAACAAGATGTTCTTCACAGCGCTGATCGCCTACCTGGTATTCAGCCTGATCAACTTCGGCCTGGTGATGTTCACCGACATCGGAATGTTCGGCATGCGGGCAGGCTGGCTCGGCGTAGCCATCGGCGCCTTCGCCATCCTGCTGGCCACCTACTCCCTGGTGCTGGACTTCACCAATATTCAGGAGGGCGTGGAAGCCGGAGTGGCGCAGAAGTACGGCTGGGCCGCGGCATTCGGCCTGACCGTCTCGCTGGTCTGGCTCTACATCGAGATCCTGCGGGTTATCGTGATCCTGCGCTCCATGGCCGAATAGGCCACACCTGCTCTGCTGCGGCGGGCCCGCCTGACGCATCTGCGGATGCGACGGCGGGTCCGCCGTCGTCGTATGCGCCTGCGGACTGGTGCCGCGCAGAGACACCTTCACCCCGAGCCTCAGGAACCATCAGGGCCTCCGTGGCAGGATAGAGGCCATGAGCACTGGTCAGACACCTGAGGACAGGCCCTCTCAGTCCTCCGAGACCACCTACGCAGTCGCCCATCCGGAGGCTGAGCCTGCCGCGGTCGGGGACCAGCCCCCCGGGCAGTTCGCCTCGCCCCGGCTGGCCGAGGAGCAGCGCATCCAGGACGACATCCCCTGGGGCGTGCGGATCGCCGCCGCCTGGTCCTGGCGAGCGATCATGATTCTGGTCGCAGCCGGAGTGGCCATCTGGCTGCTCAGCCACGTCCTGCTGATCCTGTTCGCCCTGATGGTCGCAGGGCTGCTCTCCACCCTGCTGAAGCCGCTGCACACTGCCTTCCGGAGGCTGAAGTTCCCCCGCATCCTGGCAGCGGTCTCAGCGATCCTGCTCTTCCTCGGCGTCGTGGTGGGCCTGCTGATGCTCGTCGGCCAGCAGATCATCCAGGGCTTCACCGAGATGACCGACCAGGTCATGTCCGGCATCTACGACCTCATCGACTGGGCCGACCGCACCGCGCAGGGATTCGGTCTGGAAGTCTCTCCGGACCAGTTCAACCAGGCCATCGAGGAATTCGTCGGCTGGATCCAGCAGAACCAGGACACCATCATGTCCTCGGCGGTCGGCTTCGGATCTGCGGCCACCAATATCACCGTAGGCGCCGTGCTGGTGCTGTTCACCCTCATTTTCTTCCTCGCCGACGGCCGCCGCATCTGGGACTTTCTGGTGGTCTTCGTGCCCTCGAAGCACCGTCCGGCCATCCACGGCGCCGGCCGGCGCGGCTGGACCGCTGTGGGCACCTATATGCGGGTCCAGGTCTTCGTGGCCTTCGTCGACGCCCTCGGCATCTTCATCGGTGCGGTGATCCTCAACGTCCCGCTGCCGCTGCCCATCGCCGTGCTGGTCTTCTTCGGCGGCTTCGTCCCTGTGGTCGGTGCGGTGGTCACCGGCGCCGTCGCCGTGCTGCTGGCCTGGGTCGCGCATGACTTCTTCACTGCCCTGATGATGCTGGGCGTGGTGATCCTGGTCCAGCAGATTGAGTCCAATGTGCTGCAGCCGGTCATTATGGGCAAGGCCGTGAGGCTGCACCCGCTGGCAGTGGTGCTGGCAGTCACGGCGGGCACTACGCTGATGGGCATCCCCGGTGCCCTGTTCGCCGTGCCGGTGCTGGCCTTCATCAACCGGGCTACCCAATACCTGGTGAAGGAGGAGTGGCGCGGAGACGACGAGGCACTGGCCATGGAGCGCGCGGTGAAGGAGGAGGCGCTGATGCGTGCCGCCCACCGTGAGAAGGTGGAGGCCGAGGATCGCGCCAGCCTGGATACCATCAAGCAGAGGCTGTTCGAGACCATCCCCGGCCTGGACCCGGAACGCTCGCGGTTTCTGCGCCGCTACCAGGACGACGACGGGCCGAAGCCCTCTGCGCGCCCGGAGGCCGAGGCTGCGGACACCCCGGGCGGGGAAGTCCACGACGGCGACGATCCGGCCAGTGGACCGAAGACGACGAAGGACCCCGATTCATGACCGAGACCGTCCAGCAGCAGGAGCTCCCCGGCAAGGACCTCAGCGTCCAGCTCTCTGACGTCCGAGCTGCCCGCGACCTGCTCTCCGGCGTCATCGTCGACACCCCGATGGAGCACTCGCGCGCCCTGGGACGCATGCTCAACGCCACGGTGCACCTGAAGGCAGAGAACCTGCAGCGCGCCGGATCCTTCAAAGTCCGCGGCGCCTACGTGCGCATGGCCCGGCTCTCGGATGAGGAGAAGGCCCGCGGCGTGGTGGCAGCATCAGCAGGCAACCACGCCCAGGGGGTGGCGCTTGCGGCGAAGAAGCTGGGGATTCGGGCGACCATCTACATGCCGCGCGGGGTGGCGCTGCCGAAGCTGGCCGCCACCCGGGACCACGGCGCCGAAGTGGTGCTGCACGGATCCAATGTGGATGAGGCGCTCGCCGAGGCACAGCGCTTCTCCGAGGAGTCCGGGGCGGTGTTCATCCACCCGTTCAACAACACTGATGTCGTCGCCGGCCAGGGGACCCTCGGCCTGGAGATTCTAGATCAGCAGCCGGAGGTGGACACGGTCATCATGGGCATCGGCGGGGGAGGCCTGCTCGCCGGCTCCGCTGTGGCCCTGAAGCAGGAGGCGGCGCGGCGAGGCCGCGACATCACGCTGATCGGTGTGCAGGCGGAGAATGCCGCCGCCTACCCGCCCTCGCTGGCAGCCGACGCGCTGGTGCCGCTGCAGGGGGTGCGCACCATCGCCGATGGGATCGCAGTGGGCCGGCCCGGGGAGATCCCCTTCGAGATCATCAAAGAGCTGGTCGACGAGGTCGTCACCGTCAGCGAGGACGCCATCGCCAAGGCGCTGATCTTCCTCATGGAGCGCTCCAAGCTGGTGGTGGAGCCCGCCGGTGCAGTCGGCGTCGCCGCGCTGATGGAGGGCAAGCTGGATGAGCTCAACGTCGAGGCCAACAATATTGTGGCGGTGCTCTCCGGGGGCAATATCGACCCGATGCTGATGCTTCGGGTCATCCAGCACGGCCTCTCTGCTGCTGACCGGTTCCTGACCGTCAAACTCATGCTCAAGGACCGTCCCGGGGAGCTGGCGATCATCTCCCGGATCATCGCCGACACCGACGCCAACGTCATCGGCGTGGATCATTCCCGCATCGGCGGGCAGCTGTCCATGGGGGATGTCTCCATCGTGATCAATATGGAGACCAAGGGCCAGGAGCACTCCTCGCTGGTGCTGAACTCGCTGCGCGGTGAGGGCTACGAGCCGCTGGTGATGAACTGACGCCCCTGCACGAGCGGGCCCGGACGGGCCCTCGCAAGCCAGCTGTGCCGCGGCGCATCACCGCCGGAGGCCGAAGGCTGCGCCCAGCAGCGCATCTGCTCACCGCTGGGGCCGGCCTCCTTCCGTCACCAGCTGAGCTTCAGCCGGTGTAGGGCTCGGCGGAGAGGATCTCCACCTCAATATCGCTGCCGTTGGGGGCCTTGTAGCTGACCTTGTCGCCCTCTGCGGCGCCGCTGATCGCTTCGCCCATGGGGGAGGCGTCGGAGTAGACCGAAAGGTCCGTGTCCCCGGCGATCTCACGGTTGCCGAAGAGGAACTCCATCTCCCGGCCGGCGACCACGGCGCGCACCAGCATGCCGGGACGAACGGTGCCGTCGCCCTTCGGCGCCTCGCCGACCTGCGCGTTCTCCAGCAGATTGGACAGGTAGGCGATGCGGGCCTCGGCCTTGCCCTGCTCCTCCTTGGCCGCGTGGTAGCCGCCGTTCTCCTTCAGATCGCCCTCGTCGCGGGCGGCGGCAATACGGTCAACGATCTCCTGGCGGCCGGGCCCCTTGAGATGCTCCAACTCGGCCGAGAGGCGGTCATAGGCCTCTTGGCTCAGCCACTGGGCGTTCTCGTCGACGTCGGTGGTGTTCGTTGACACGATGTCTTCTCCTTCAAAGTGCTCAGGCCGGCCACGGGGCGTCAGGGGCTAGCAGCCCCAATAGTGCCGAGTGGGCCGGCCGTAAACAGAGACCCCGCCGGGGAGTCCCTGGCGGGGTTCGTTGCGTGTGGCAACATGCTAGTGCGTTCTCGGCGGGAAACTCAACGATTCCGGCGGGTTATGCCCACTGTGAACAGGGTCTCATCCCTGTGCCGCGGGTCAGCCGCTCAGTCCAGTTCCCAGCAGGAGTCGACGATCCCGGTAACCCCGCGGTGCTCGGTGCGCAGCTCGCTCCGGAAGTACTGGCTGCGTTCGTCGGCGGTGGAGCCTTCATGCGGACCGATGGTGACGATCCGGGCCCCGACGATCGCGTAGGAATCATCCAGCACGTGCAGCATGCACTGCACGGTGGCGTCGAAGTCTTTGGTCACCTCATAGTCCACTGAGGCGCGGGTATCGGACTCGATGGTGTAGCCGACGTCCTTGTACTCCACCTGGCCGACGCCCAAGCTTATGGTGAACCACACGGCGGCGGCCAGCGCTGCTCCCAGCGCGGCAATGACGGCCCACTTCTGCCCAGCCGGTGAGAGGCGGCGACGCGGGGTCCCGTAGCGCTGAGCCAGCGGCGAGTCGCGCTCAGTCGAGGTGGGGGAATCGGGTGAGGCCATCACCGACTATTCTAGGTGTTCATGTCTGACACCACCCTCTTTGACGGATCTGCGACGGTCGGCTCAGTGCCCAGCGGGGACCCGCGGGCGGAGACCGCTGCCGATGAGCTGCAGAGCCGGGCGCCCCAGCAGCCGCAGGGCCTGCCGGACTCCACCGGTCTGAGGCTGCTGGCGGTCCACGCCCACCCCGACGATGAATCCTCCAAGGGGGCGGCGATGATGGCCGCCTACGCGGACGCCGGGGCCGAGGTGATGGTCGCCACGGCCACCGGAGGCGAACTCGGAGACCTGCTGAACCCCGCCGCTGCAGAGATCCATCAGTGCCACCGGGACCTGCCCGGCGTGCGGCGCGAAGAGATGCGCCGGGCCGCTGAAGCCTTGGGGGTGCAGCACGTCTGGCTCGGCTTCACCGATTCTGGGCTGCCGGAGGGCGACCCGACGCCGCCGCTGCCCTTCGGGTGCTTCGCGGCGCTGCCGCTTGAGCAGGCCGCCGCTCCGCTGGTGCGGCTCATCCGCCGGTTCCGGCCGCATGTGATCACCTGCTACGACGAATCCGGCGGCTATCCGCACCCGGACCACATCATGAGCCACCGGATCTCTGTGGAGGCCTACCACGCCGCCGGAGACCCGCAGCGCTATCCCGACTGCGGCCAGCCGTGGGCCCCGCAGAAGCTCTACTACGACCGCGCCTTCAATCCTGGCCGGCTGCGCGCGCTGCACGAGGCCCTGGTGGAAGCCGGCATCGAGTCCCCCTACGAAGAGCGGCTGCTGCGCTATGAGAAGGGCGACCGGCCCGACTGGCTGACCACCCACGAGGTCACCACCAAGGTCCCGGTGGGGGACTATCTGGAGAAGCGCGACGCCGCGCTGCGGGCCCACCGCACCCAGGTGGATCCGGAGGGCTTCTTCTTCGCCACTCCCAACGACTTTCTGCGCGAGGTGTGGCCCTATGACGACTTCGTGCTGGTGGAATCTGCAGTGGAGACCGAGCTGCCGGAGTACGACCTCTTCGCCGGACTGCGTGAGCAGTCCTGAACCCTGCGGCGCGATGCCTCACGGTCGAGTCCTCGGGAATCGACCCCGCGTGCGATAGGCCGGTGCCTCCACAGGGCGTAGAATAGGGGTGTGCACACTTCGATCCCGGCTATGACCCCCGCGCTGACCAACTGGTGGCCAGGCGGCGGCGGTGGCGGCGGTGAGGCCCCGGACCTGCGTCCCGGGCTCACCGAGGCCGATATAACCCCAGGGATCGCTGGCTTCCTGTTCACCGCGCTGATGGTGGGCCTGGCCATCCTGGTGGTGCGCGATATGGTCAAGCGGATGCGCCGGATGAAGTACCACGATCAGGTGCAGGCCGAGCGTTCCGGCGAGGAGCCGGAGTTCCCCCACGAGGTTCAGCACAGCCGGATCAGCCCGGCCGGAATCTCCGAGGCCCAGCAGCGCGCCCGCACGGCCGCAGCCCAGGCCCGCTTCGGAACCGCTGCCGACCCGGCAGCCGATGCCGAGCCGGACGCGGAACGCCCCTAGCAGCGACCCTCACTGCTGCCCCGGCCCACGGTGCGCGGCCAGCCAGCCGGTCGCAAAATCGACCAGTTCCCGCTGATCCATCAGCCGGGCCGCAGCTTCGCCGATGCGGCCGCGTCTCACCATTCCGGTCGCCTCGAATGCCTTGCCCAGCGTGTGGAAGTCGCTCTCGTCAGCGACGATCTGCTCCCAGCTGGCCCATCTGGAGCCGCCGTCGGGACTGCGTACAGCGGCTCCGGTGACAGTGGTGGGAGCCTGCGGCTGCCGGGTCTCTGCCAGATGCAGGGAGGTATTGGAGCTGTGGCCGCAGCCCAGCAGCAGGACCTTGCCGCCGGCCGCCCAGATCTTGGCCAGCGGTGAGCGCTCACCATGCGGGTCGTCCAAGGGGTGCTCGGACGTGATGGTCGCAGCCTCCCGGCCCACGGCAGCCACCGAGACCTGCGGATGCCCGCTGCGGCGGCTGCCGGGCCAGGTGCGGACGCACTCGGCGATTACGCCCATCCACCTGCTCGGGGTGGTCGCCGGATCGAACCCGGGCCGGTTCCTGCGGATGGTCTCCCACCAGGATTCGGGCACAGGCGGATTGCACCAGCCTGCGGGGTCTGAGTTCTCCGGATCGTGCGTGGGCACCACCAGAGTGCCTGCCGGCCCGAGCACCTGCAGCAGCGCCATGACCACCGCCTGCGCACCGCCGGCGACGAACCCCAGGCTGCGCATTGATGAGTGCACCATGACCACATCACCCTCTGCCAGGCCCAATGCCTGCAGATCGCGGACGAGGCTGTTCACAGTGTGCGGGGCCTGCTGAGTCATGCTCGGAGTCTATGCCCGCGGGCTGCCAGGCGTCGTCGTCAGTCACTAGACTGAAGTGATGACGCACACGCTTCCGTACGGCACCTGGCCCTCGCCCATCACTGCTGAACAGCTGGCAGTCGGCGGCAACCGCCTGGGCAGCCCCCAGTGGGTCGGCGAGCAGCTCTGGTGGACCGAGGCGCTCGCCGCAGAGTGCGGCCGGCAGACCATTGTGCGCACAGCTGAGGCCGTCACAGCCCAGACCGAATCGCCCCAGACCGTCACCGTCCTTCCCGCTCCCTTCAACGCCCGCTCCCGGGTCCACGAGTACGGCGGCTCCAGCTGGACCGCCCTCGAGCTCGACGACGGCGCACCGCTGATTCTCTTCGTCCACTTCGACGACCAGCGCATCTACGCCTTCCGCGAGGGTGAGGACCCTGTCCCGATCAGCCCCGAGGGACCGGAGGTTCCCAGCGCCCACGGCCCATCCGTGCGGTTCGCCGAGCCCTCCGCCGTGAGGCTCGCCGACGGCGGCCGCGAGGTGTGGTGGATCTGCGAGCAGCACCACGACCGGACTGGGGACGACGGCGCCCCCGAGATCGAACGATTCATCGCCTCAGTCCCGCTCGACGGCAGCGCAGCCGAGGACCCCACAGCTCTGCGGCGCGTCACAGCCTCCTCCCGGTTCCTCGCCCACCCCCGCCTCTCACCCGGAGGCACGCAGCTGGCCTGGATCAGCTGGGAGCATCCCCAAATGCCCTGGGACGGAACCCAGCTGCACATCGGTCAGGTGCGTGACGGCGTCGTCGTCGAGGAATCCGTAGTGGACGGCGATGCTTCCACCTCGGTACTCAACCCTGAATGGCGCTCTGACCAGGAGCTGGTCTACATCAGCGACCGCAGCGGGTGGTGGAATCCCTGGAGGCTGAGGATCGGCGCAGCGCCGCAGCAGCTGCTGGCCGACGAACAGGAGTACGCCGGTCCGCTGTGGCAGCTGGGGGCCAGCTGGCTGAGCCTCCTCGACGGTGACACTGCGCTGACCATCCACGGGCAGGCCACCGATGCCCTGGGGGTGCTTGACCTGGAGGCCGGAGGCGTGACGCCGCTGGATCTGCCGCACACTGCGATCTCCGCAGCCGTGCCCCGCGGGGACGGACTGGTGGCTCTGCTGGGAACTACCCCCGAATCCTTCGCCGCGATCAGCACTATCTCGGTGCACCCGGGAGAAGCGACAGTCTCTTCCAGCAGGCCGCGCACCATCCGGTCCTCGCGTTCGGACTCCCCGGATCCCGCCGTGCTGCCAGTGCCCGAACCGATCACAGTCACCGGTGATGATGGCCAACCCGTCCATGCGGTGCTCTACCGTCCGCGCAACGCCGACTGCACTGCTCCGGAGGGGGAGCTGCCGCCCTTTGTGGCGCATGTTCACGGCAGGCCCACGGCGAAGGCACCGGTGGGACTGTCCCTGGGCATCGCCTACTACACCAGCCGGGGCATCGGGGTGGTGGACATCAACTACGGCGGGTCCACCGGCTTCGGTCGGGCCTACCGCGACCGGTTGGCTGGGCAGTGGGGCGTGGTCGACGTGCAGGACACGGTGACGGTGATGCGCCACCTGGTGGAGACCGGGGTAGCCGATCCGCAGCGGCTGGGCATCGAAGGCGGCTCGGCCGGAGGGTGGACGACTCTGGCCTGCTTGACCCGAACCGATACGTTCCACGCCGGGGTCTCCAGCTTCGGCGTGGCAGACGCTGTGGCGCTGGCGCAGGACACCCATGACTTCGAATCCCGCTACTTGGACCAGCTGATCGGCCGGTACCCGGAGGACGCGGAGATCTACCGGCAGCGAGCGCCGCTGAATCACGTGGACTCGCTGAACTGCCCCGTGCTGCTGCTGCAGGGCGACGAGGACCCGATTGTGCCACCGAATCAGGCCGAAGCCTTCCGGGACGCGATGCTGGCCAAAGGCATTCCGCACGCCTACCTGCTGTTCGAAGGGGAGCAGCACGGCTTTCGCAAGGCTGAGAACATCATTGCCAGTATGGAGGCCTCGCTGAGCTTCTTCGGCCAGATCTTCGGCTTCGAGCCGCCGGGCATCCCACGGCTTGAGCTCACCGGCCCCACCCGCTGAGCCGATGGCGGCCCGCCCACCGCGTTGAGCCCCCGGGGCCCGCCCACCGCGTTGAGTGGCCGATTCACTACCGATGATCGGGCGCTAAGCGCCCTGAGCGGTAGTAGATCGGCCACTCGATGAGGGCTGTGGAAATCGCCAGCGGACTTCGCGCATTCGGGCGAGACTGGCCACATGCCGCAGTCACGCCGTCGACCCCTGCCTGAGGCGCTTCAGAGTGCGCCGTTCACCTTGGCCGGCGCCCACCGCTGCGGGGTGGACGCGCGGCGGTTGACCTATGACGACGTCGTGCAGCTCGGCGGGGGAGTCCACGCCTCGGCTGAGCTGGTGGAGCGCACGCCCCCGGAACGGCGGCACCACCTCATTGCCCGGGCCCTGGCCGCCGAGATGCCCCAGGTGTGGATCTCCGACTCCACCGCGGCCCAGATGCGGGGTCTGGTGCTGCCGCGGCGGCTTGCAGCTGAGCGCAGGGTCCACCTGAGTCAGCCGCCGAGTCCGGGCACTCGCATCCAGCGCAACGGCGTAGTGGGGCATCGGCGGGCCGTGCGGCAGAAGGACGTGGTCACCCGGGAGGGAGCGGCCATCAGCTCAGCGGCACGCAACTGGCTGGAGCTGGCAGAAGCCTGCACGCACCGGGACCTGGTGATTCTGGGGGACCAACTGGTGCGCCGGCCCTACCCGGAGTATGAGCAGCGGACAGAGCCGTGGGCCACCCTTGAAGAGCTCGCCGAGGTGGTGACGGCTACCCGACGAGTACGCGGACGGCGCACAGCCCTGGCCGCCCTGGCTGATATCCGGGTGGGAGCCGACTCACCGGCCGAGACCCTGCTGCGTCTGGCGATCGTCGATGCCGGACTGCCCGAGCCTCAGCTGCAGGTGCCCGCCATCCCGACGTCGCCGCTCTCGCCGGCTGCGGACCTCGGCTACCCGGAGTGGAAGATTGCCCTGCAGTATGAGGGAGCCACGCACTACTCGCCGGAGCAGCACCGGCGCGACCAGGAGCGCGACAACGTCTTCCGAGCCCACGGGTGGGAGATCCTGCACTTCCATCGGGAGCACTGGCGCACACAGTTTCGCACCGCAGCTGCGATCGTGGGCCAGCTGCTGCGCACCCGGGGTCTGATCGGCTGAGGATTCTGTCCCGCGCTCGCAGCCGGCCGGCAGCCTGTGGAGCCTCGCGCCCGGCATTGAGTGGCGGATCTATTGCGGCTGCTGCGAGAATTCTGCCGATTTGCCGCAGTAGATCCGCCACTCGACGGGGGAGGAGGGGGAGGGCGTCATCAGCCCGCGCTCACAACCTCACGGGGAAGTGCCCTAACCGGTGGGGCCGGCCGACTTGGAATCCTCCTGGCGGACCGCTTCAGGCTCATCGTCCTCCAGGTCGAAGGGCACTCCCTTGCGAGCGGCCGAGTAGCGCTCCATGCTCATGATGCCCTCGCGCTTGGCCACGATCGTCGGAACCAGAGCCTGCCCGGCCACATTGAGCGCGGTGCGCCCCATGTCCACAATCGGATCGATGGCCAGCAGCAGGCCGACCCCCTCCAGCGGCAGGCCCAGGGTGGAGAGCGTCAGGGTAAGCATTACGGTGGCGCCGGTGGTCCCCGCGGTGGCTGCTGAGCCGATGACCGAGACGAACACGATGAGCAGGTAGTCGGTCAGACCCAGGTCGATGCCGAAGAACTGGGCGACGAACGTTGCGGCGATCGCTGGGTAGATGGCCGCGCAGCCGTCCATCTTGGTCACCGCACCCAGGGGCACAGCGAAGGAGGCATAGGAGCGTGGCACACCCAGATTCCGTTCGGTGACGAACTGGGTCAGCGGCAGTGTGCCCATCGAGGACCGAGAGACAAAGCCCAGCTGCACCGCCGGCCAGACGCCGGAGAAGTACTGCCGGATGGACAGTCCATTCGCCCGCACCAGAGCGGGGTAGACGATGGCGAACACCAGCACCAGGCCGATGTAGACGCACAGCACAAAGGTGCCCAGCGAGGTCAGTGCATCCCATCCATAGCTGGCCACTGCCTTGGCGATCAGCGCCAGCGTGCCGACAGGAGCCAGCCGGATGATCCACCACAGCAGTTTCTGGATAACCGCCAGCAGAGAAGAGGTGAAGTTCAGGAACGGCTCGGCCTTGGACCCCACCCGCATGGCGGCAATACCCACCACGATCGAGATCACCAGGATCTGCAGCACGTTGAAGGTCAGGCCGGTCGTGACCGCCCCCTCGGCGTCGACCGAGGAGTTGGCCGTCAGTCCCAGGAAGTTGGCCGGCACCATCGATTCAAGGAAGCCCAGCCAGGATCCCGTGCGGCCCGGTTCGGCGGCAGCGTCCTCGGTGACGCCGGTGTGCACGCCCGGCTGCCCGATCAGACCGATCACAAGTCCGATCAGCACCGAGATGAATGCTGTGATCGCGAACCACACCAGGGTCTGGCCGGCCAGCCGCGCCGCATTGGTCACATGACGCAGCTGCGCAATGGAGGTCACCACCGCAGCAAAGACCAGGGGCACCACTGCAGCGCGCAGCAGCGCAACATACACATCGCCGATCTCGGTGACCGTGGCGGTCAGCCAGCTGGGCTCTTCGGCTCCGCGGTCCAGGGCGCGGGCCGCGAGGCCCACCAGCAGGCCAAGCACCAGTGCAGCGAGGATCTGGTTGCCGAAGGACGTGGCCCAGACCGGCAGCCGGCGGCGCGGCGAGGACGAGGATTCTTCAAGTGTCTGCTTCTGCGCGGACATGGCTCTCCGTTTCACAGGTGATCAGAGGTGACGAGGAAGGCTAACCCGGCCCGAGCTCCACAGATTCCGTGTATTACGCAATGCGTCAGACTCGCCTCGTGAGCGCGTCGTCGCCTTCCCCCCTGGGGGTGTGTTGCCGCCTGGGATTCCGAACCCCGTGGGCGGGCGGAGCAGCTTCGGGAGGCTGTGTGCCGCCATCGGTATCCAGGTGCCGCCCCTTGCGTGGCGCGGTAGCGTGGTGACCATGGGCAATGAGCTCTCCGATGCACAGTCCCAGTACCTCCGCCAGCACGCCGAAAACCCGGTGCACTGGCGCCGCTGGAGCTCGGAGGCCTTCGCCGAGGCCGCCCGCAGGGACGTGCCGGTCTTCGTCTCCATCGGCTACGCCGCCTGCCACTGGTGCCATGTGATGGCTCACGAATCCTTCGAGGATGAGACTGTCGCAGCGGTGCTCAATGAGCACTTTGTGTGCATCAAGGTCGACCGTGAGGAGCATCCCGAGGTCGACGACGCCTATATGGCCGCCACCCAGGCGATGACCGGCCAAGGCGGGTGGCCGATGAGCGTGTTCACCACCCCCGCCGGCCGGGTCTTCCACGCCGGCACCTACTTCCCGCCGCAGCGAATGGGAAGGATTCCATCCTTCAGGGAGGTCTGCCAGGCGGTGTGGGAGGCCTGGACCCAGCGCCGCGAGCAGGTGGAGGACCAAGCTCAGCAGATTGCACAGGCCCTGGGGGAGCAGCGACGGCGCCAGGGACAGCTGGCCACCGTGGTCCATACCGACGACGACGGCGGCGGGTGGACTCTGGACGCGCAGGCCTATACAGCCATCAGCCGGGACGCGCTGGCGGCTCTTGTGGAGCAGGAAGATCCGGTGCACGGCGGCTTCGGCGCCGCACCGAAGTTCCCGCCCTCTCCGCTGCTGGGCTGGCTTCTGGAGGAGGCGGCCTGGGTGCCCGAGCGGGATGAGCCCCAGGCTCAGGACCACGACCGCGCCGGCGGTCTGGCCTTGCACACGATGGAGGCCATGGCGCGCTCAGCGCTGTTCGACCAGGTGGAGGGCGGCTTCGCCCGCTACGCCACCGACCGGGCCTGGTCGCTGCCGCACTTTGAGAAGATGCTCTACGACAACGCCCAGCTGCTGGGCAGCTACGCCCGAGCCTCAGCTCACCCAGCCGCTGATGAGCGGCAGCGCCACGATGCCGAATGCACCGCACGGCAGACCATCGGCTGGCTGCGTGCCCGCATGCTCACCGAGGAGGGGCTGCTGGCCTCCAGCCTGGACGCGGACACCGTCGACGAGGAGGGCAATCACGCCGAGGGCGCCACCTATCTCTTCAGCGACGAGCAACTGCGGAAGGTGGCAGCCGATGCCGGGCTCTCCGCCGAGCAGGCTGATCAGCTGATCACTCTGAACAGCGGTGTCCCCGCCGATGAGCACGCCCTTCGCTCCGGTGAGCCCCTCCACATCACCGAGCACACGCCGCGCACCCTGCACTTCGACCAGCCCCTGGATGACCAGCAGCGCCAGCTCTGGGAGGCTGTGCTGCCGCAGCTGCTCAGCATCCGCGCACAGCGCCGGCAGTCCAGCCGCGATGCCAAAGTGGTGGCGGCCTGGAACGCAAAGGCAGTGGAATCTGCGGCCCTGGCCTCCAGCATCTGGGAGGACCCCGAGGTTCTGGACTTCGCCGAGCAGATCGCAGCCCGGCTCTGGGAGATCCACGCCCACCAGGAGTCCTCCGGTGAGGCGGAACCACGCGTCTGGATCGCCCGCACCTCCTACGCAGGAACATCCTCCGGCAAGCCGGGCACCCTGGCTGACCATGCCCACACCGCCTCTGCCTGCTTCGCGCTGGCCTCAGCCGGAGCCGGCAGCCACCGCTGGGAGGAACGCGGCCTCAGCGTGCTGCGCTGGATCCTGGCGGAGCTGGTGCACCGCGAGCCGCCGGGGGAGACCGGTGACACCGAGTCGGTGCGGGTGCTCGACGCCGCAGACGACGATCAGGCACTCAGCGCCGCGCAGGACGGCGCCTCCGACGCCTCTCCAGTGGACGGGCCGGAGCCCAGCAGCATCGCAGCGCTTGCCCAAGCCCTGCAGCGCGCCGAAGCGCTCGGGCACACCCTCGGGGTGCGTGCCGCCGATCTGCTGCATCATCTGCCCACCATCGCCCCGCGCGCGCCGCTGGCCGCCGGGGGCTCTCTGCTGGCCGCACACCGGATCGTCCGCGGCTCTCCCGCTGTCCGGGTCCTCGCAGCGGCCCCGGCGGACCTGCCCCCGCTGCGCCGCCAGGCCGCGCTGCTGGGCATCCCGGTGGAGCCGGTGGCCCAGGATGCGGTGGCAGAGGGACGAGCCCTGCAGGTCAGCATCTGCCTCAATGAGGCGGGACAGGCACGCTGCCTGGCGCCGTCGTCGTCGCTGCCGGCCGCACTGCGGGCGCTGAGCTGATCCGCCTTAGAGAATGGCCAGCAGAATCGCTGCGTAGTGGCAGAGGAAACCCACCAGCGTGCAGGCGTGGAACAGCTCGTGGAACCCGAACCAGTTCAGGGAGATGTTCGGCCGCTTCATCGCGTAGAACACTGCTCCGGTGATGTAGGCGACCCCGCCCAGGCAGATGAGTGCGGCCGCAGCGGCATCGGCGGCGAAGAAGTCGCCGAGGAAGACCACCGCAGCCAGGCCCAGAACAATGTAGAAGATTGTGTAGAGCCAGCGCGGGGCGTAGGTCCAAAACAGCCGGAACGCCACTCCGCCGACAGCTCCGACCCACACGCTGATCAGCAGAATCAGATCCTTCGGCTCCGGCAGCATCGCCAGCGTCAGCGGCGTGTACGTCCCGGCGATGATCAGCAGAATATTGGTGTGGTCCAGCCGTTTGAGCAGGCGGGCGGTCCGCGGTGACCAGCGCCCCAGATGGTAGGTGGCAGAGACGGCGAACAGCAGCAGGCCGGTGACTGCGTAGACCGCCGATGCCGTCTTCAGTGTGGCCCCGGGGGCCAATGCGACCACCACGATCCCGGCGGCCAGGGCCAGCGGCACCATGCCGGCGTGCAGCCATCCGCGCATCCGAGGTTTGAGCGGGATGTCACTGTCGAAGAGTCGGTCCGCCGCAGCGGTGCCGCCGGTGGGCTGCTCGCTTCCGGCCGCGGAACGCTCACGGCTCTCTGGTGGGAGGCTGCCCGGATGATCCATAGAACCAGTATATGTGACTGGTCGGTAACTTCGAGAGTGAGTCTCGACTCAGCCGGTGTCACTTAGAGTGGACTCCGACCCCCGCAGCGCCGTGGAAAGGGCAGGCGATGGAACGCAGCGTACGCCGGTACAGCTGGCTGCAGGACCGCACGGTGCTGCCAGCGCGGGTGAAGAACCTGGCCTACGGCATCTACGAGCGCCGGCTGATCGAGGATCTGCACCCTGACCGGATCCCGCGCCATGTGGGCGTGGTGGTCGACGGCAACCGGCGCTGGGCCAAACTGGCCGGGACTCCCACCGCAGACGGGCACTTAGCCGGTGCCGACAAAATTGTGGAGTTCATCGGCTGGTGCGCCGAACTCGGGGTCCCCACGGTGACGCTCTACATGCTCTCCACCGACAATATGAACCGCTCGCCCCAGGAGCTGGAGCAGCTGATGGAGATCATCGGCGACACCCTGGACCGGCTGGCTGAGTCCCGGCCCGGGGGAGGGCGGGTGCGTGTGCACCCGGTGGGCCAGCCGGAGCTGCTGCCGGAGGCGCTGGCCTCCAGGCTGCGCGCTTTGGCCGACGACGACGCCAGCGACTCCGGCCAGGCAGCAGGGCCCGACTGCGACGGCAGCTCCGGCACCGCGCAGTCCCAAGCCGGCGACCAGCCGGCGTCGTCCTCGGCGGTCTCCACCGCCACCGGTTCGATCCGGCGGATTGCGGCCAAAGTGGTCCGCGGCCGCGAGGAGCCGGCAGTGCACGTCAACGTCGCAGTCGGCTACGGAGGGCGCCAGGAGATTGTCGACGCCGTCAAAGCCCTGCTGCTCGATGCCGAACAGCGCGGACAGACGCTGACGCAGGTGGCCGAAGAGCTGACCCCCGGGTCGATCTCCTCGTGGCTCTACACCCGCGGCCAGCCCGATCCGGACCTGATCATCCGCACCTCCGGTGAGCAGCGGCTCTCCGGATTCCTGATGTGGCAGTCGGCCTACTCAGAGTTCTACTTCTGCGAAGCGCTCTGGCCTGATTTCCGCCGCGTGGACTTCATCCGGGCGCTGCGCGACTACGCCCGCAGGCAGCGCCGCTTCGGCAGCTGAGTGCGGCGCGGGCACGCGATGCGGCAGGTTCCGGTGCCGGCGGCGGATGCGCTCCGGCCGCGCGCAGGCCGGCCGTGGGACTCGGCAAGGGGGCGGCGCCGCCGGAGATGCGCTCCGGCGGCGCGCAGGCCGGCGTCACGCATTGTTTACGCAGATGTCACGAAGGGTTGGGTGTTTCTTCCCGGATTCCGGCCGCGCGGTGCCTAGATTGGTGACTGTCAGAACACTGACCGGAAGGCCCAGACTCTATGCCAGGCGGCAGAAGGGGCCGGTACGGTCCCTGGCTGCGTGTGTGGCTGAGGGCCGACCGACCACCATCCGACTATCGATGCGGAGACTCGTCTCCAGCTGCAGTCGATGAGGAGGACGACGGCGCCGTCGAGGTAGGGGAAGACTTCGACTCGCCGGCGGTGCTCTGCATTGATTCAGCCCCGGGACGATCTCCGGTCTGGAGATACTGTGGCCTCTCTGAACACCTCCGCCGCCGCTGAGGACCTCGAATCCGCCGTCGCCTCCGCTGTGGCGCAGAAGACCTATGTGCTGGACACCTCCGTGCTGCTCTCCGATCCGAAGGCTGTGCTGCGGTTCGCCGAGCATGAGGTGGTCATTCCGATTGTGGTGATCTCCGAACTGGAGAAGAAGCGGCATGACTCCGAGCTGGGCTACTACGCCCGCTCCGCCCTGCGGTTGCTGGATGAGCTGCGCACCACCAACGGGGCGCTGAACCGGCCGATCAGCCTCAACGACGCCGGGGGTCACCTGCTGGTAGAGCTCAATCACATCAACGAGCAGGTGCTGCCGGTCGGTTTCCGCCAGGGCGACAATGACTCCCGCATCCTGGCAGTGGCCAAGAGCTTCGCCGATGAAGGGCGCGATGTCACCGTGGTGTCGAAGGACCTGCCGATGCGGGTGAAGGCCTCGGCCATGGGGCTGGACGCCGATGAGTACCGCAACGAGTGGGTGACCGATTCCGGCTGGACCGGACTGGCCGAGGTCACCGCCACTGAGGAGCAGGTCAGTGAGCTCTACGACGGCGAGCAGATCGAACTGGAGGAGGCCCAGGACTTTCCCACCAACACCGGCCTGGTGATCACCTCCGGCCAGGGGTCGGCCCTGGGCCGGGTGAAGATCGATGCGACCAGCCGGAAATACGTGCAGGTGGTGCGCGGAGACCGGGAGATCTTCGGGCTGCACGGCCGCAGCGCGGAGCAGCGCCTGGCCATCGATATGCTGCTCGACCGCGAGATCGGCATCGTCTCTATGGGTGGTCGCGCCGGGACCGGTAAATCGGCGCTGGCCCTGTGCGCCGGCCTGGAGGCGGTTCTGGAGCGACGTGAGCATAAGAAGATCGTGGTCTTCCGGCCGCTCTACGCCGTCGGGGGCCAGGACCTGGGCTACCTGCCCGGCACTGAAGCGGAGAAGATGAACCCCTGGGGCCAGGCCGTCTTCGACACCCTGGGCGCGCTGGTGAGCGAGAACGTGCTGGAGGAGGTCGTCGCCCGCGGGCTGCTGGAGGTGCTGCCGCTGACCCACATCCGCGGCCGGTCCCTGCACGATGCCTGGGTGATCGTCGATGAGGCGCAGTCCCTGGAGAAGAACGTTTTGCTGACGGTGATGAGCCGGATGGGGCAGAACTCCAAGATTGTGCTCACTCACGATGTGGCCCAGCGTGACAATCTGCGAGTCGGCCGGCATGACGGAGTCGCCGCTGTGGTGGAAATCCTCAAGGGCAACCCGCTCTTCGGCCACGTGACCCTGACCCGCTCCGAACGCAGCCGGATCGCGGCGCTGGTCACCGAGCTGCTCGAGGAGAGTTGAGGAGACAGGACAGCTTCAGGGCCGGATGTGAGAACAAAGCACAGCGAGTGGCTTTGTTCTGGATTGGAGCGGGACTGGCGAGCGGCCTCGAACTGATCAGTCCAGGTGCTTGTCAGTCGAGGTACTTGGAGTAGTCGATCTCCATACCGTCGCCGTCGTCGTCCTTGCCCCGGCGGCGGGAACGACCCATCCGCTGCTGCGGCCGGCTCAGCTGGGCAGAGGTCGGTCCACCCGTCACGCGCTGAGCGCGGGCCTCCTTGGTGAGCATGAAGGCCACCGCCACCCCGGCGATCGCGCCCGAAAGGTGTCCGGTCCAGGAGACCCCTGGGGTGATCGGCAGCATGCCGATCAGCATCGAGAGTCCGTAGACGAAAGCCACGAAGACCCCGAACAGCATGGCCAGGAAGCGGCGGGCCAGGATCGCGTAGGTCACGATGAACGCGGCGAAGCCATAGACCACAGTGGAGGCCCCGACGTGGTTGACCACACAGGAGGCGCCCTGCGGCGCGTGGCAGACCCAGGGGGAGCCGATCAGCCACAGCACGGCGCCGGAGAGCAGCCACAGCATCACCATCACGGAGGTGAATCGGCGGGTCAGCAGCGAGGTCATCCCGCCCAGCACCAGCCAGGACATCGTATTGGCCAGCAGATGGGCGAAGCTGCCGTGCAGCAGCGGCATGAAGACGATGCCCACCAGGCCGGAGAGGCTGCGTGCCTCCAGCGCCAGAGAACGGTTGAACCAGTTCCCCAGCGCCAGAGAGACGAAGAACAGCACCCACATGGCCGCCAGCGGCAGCAGCACCGGGATGAAGGTGCGCTTCACCATCGCGGTGAAGTCGCTGCCGATGGCACGGAAGGAATCGCCGGACGCGCTCATAGAGACCATGCTACGGACAACGACGCCGGCAGCTGGCCCTGAGAGCACCCTGAACTGACCCTGATTCGCGCCGCCGTCAGGCTTCGCGGCAGGCAAGTCCACTGCCATAGGATGGGCATATGAGCGAGAACACCGCAGCAGAGACCCAATACCGTATTGAGCGAGACACTATGGGCGAGGTGAAGGTGCCTGCCCATGCGCTCTACCGCGCACAGACCCAGCGCGCCGTGGAGAACTTCCCGATCTCCGGGCGGACTTTGGAGCGGACCCACATCCGGGCGCTGGCGCAGGTGAAGAAGGCAGCCGCCAAGGCCAATGCCGAGCTCGGTGTGCTCGAGACAGACCTTGCCGAAGCGATCGTCTCCGCCGCGGAGAAGGTGGAGACCGGCCAGTTCGACGAGCATTTCCCGGTGGACGTCTTCCAGACCGGATCCGGCACCTCCTCCAATATGAACACTAATGAGGTGCTGGCCACCCTGGCCAACGAGTTCCTCAAGGAGAAGGGTGCTGAGACCCAGGTCCACCCCAACGACCACGTCAACGCCTCACAGTCCTCCAATGACGTCTTCCCCACCTCGGTGCACGTGGCGGCCACCGGGGCGCTGATCAACGACCTCAAGCCGGCCCTGGACTACCTGGCCTCCGCTCTGGAGGAGAAGGCCGGAGAGTTCGCCGAGGTCGTCAAGTCCGGCCGCACCCACCTGATGGACGCCACCCCAGTCACCCTGGGGCAGGAGTTCTCCGGCTACGCCGCCCAGGTGCGCTACGGGATTGAGCGGATCGACGCCTCGCTGCCGCGGGTGGCGGAAGTCCCGCTGGGCGGAACCGCCGTGGGAACCGGAATCAACACTCCGCTGGGCTTCGCCGAGAAGGCCATCGCTCACCTGGCCGAGGACACCGGGCTGCCGCTGACCGAGGCCCGCGACCACTTCGAGGCTCAGGCCAACCGGGACGGTCTGGTGGAGGCCTCCGGGCAGCTGCGCAATATCGCGTACTCGCTGATGAAGATCAACAACGACCTCCGCTGGATGGGCTCGGGCCCCAACACCGGACTTGGCGAGATCGCCATCCCGGATCTGCAGCCGGGATCCTCCATCATGCCCGGCAAGGTCAACCCGGTGATCTGCGAGTCCGCCATCCAGGTGTGTGCCCAGGTGATCGGCAATGACACCACTGTGGCGCTGTCATCCACCAACGGCGCCTTCGAGCTCAACGTGGGCATCCCCGTCATGGCGCAGAACCTGCTGGAGTCGGTGCGTCTGCTCTCCAATATCTCCCGGGTGATGGCCGACAAGATGATCAAGGGACTCACGGCCAATGAGGAGCGCTGCGCCTTCCTGGCCGGAGCCTCGCCCTCGGTGGTGACTCCGCTGAACAAGTACATCGGCTATGAGGCGGCCGCTGAGATCGCCAAGCATGCGGTGAAGAATAAGCTCACCGTCCGCGACGCGGTCATCGAGCTGGGCTACCTGGAGCGCGGCGAGCTCACCGAGGAGCAGCTCAACTCCGCCCTGGACGTGATGTCCATGACCCACCCCGGCTGAGCCGGAACCAAGCCAGCAGCGGGGGCCGCCCACACCATGGGGCGGCCCCCGCTGCTGTTCGACGAGCCCTCCGGGCGCAAGGGTTGATCCTGCCGGCAGCCAAGCGCCCCGGCCGTCGTCGGGAGCTTCCAATCACCGGAACCGGGCCGCGGCGCCGGCGTCCAGGGCCCAATCGATGCGTTCGCGGTGCCGCTCGGTGAACGGCTCCGGCAGCCGATCGGCGCGGAACCAGGCGACCTCGGTGGATTCGTCGTCGGCGACCCGCGGCGCACCGCTCAGATAGCGCATCTCAAAGGTGATGTCGGTGAACCAGCACTCGTCCCCGTTGGGGTAGATCACCTGGCCGTGATCGCTGACCCCGGCCACCCGCACCGGCTCAGCGGTGACTCCGGTCTCCTCCAGCACCTCCCGGGCGGCGGTGGCACCAGGCTGCTCGCCGGGCTCCAGGATCCCGGAGGTCACACTCCAGGCGCCGCTGTCAGCCCGCCGCACCAGCAGCACTTCTGGAGTCTCCAACGCGGTGCCGCCGTCATCGCAGCGGCGGATCACCACGGCAGTGACTCCGGGAAGCAGCAGCGGCTTGTGGCCGATCTCGCGGCGCAGCCGAAGGATGAATTCCGGGGTGGGCATGCGGCGGTCCTCCTGTCCGGGTGGTCCCACCAGCCTACGGTCTGGCCCGAGCGGCTCAGGAGAAGCTCAGGGCCACCGCGGTGCCGAGGATCAGAAACGGCCCGAAGGCGATCCTGCTGGTGGACTCGGCCCGGCCTGCCACCAGCAGCACCACAGAGACCGCGCCGCCCAGCAGGAAGGAGGCCGCCACAGCCACCGCGAAGGTGTCCCAGCCGGGGAACCCGGCGTACATCCCGAGCACAACAGCCAGCTTCGCGTCCCCCATGCCGATCGAGGGAGGGTGGATCAGCCGCACCAGCAGGAACAGCAGGCCCCACCCCAGTCCTGCGGTGACAGCGCGGCCCAGGCCGTGCGGGTCGGTCAGCAGGAAGGAGACCAGGATCAGCACCCCGAAGGTGATCCCGGCCCACGGGTAGATGATCCGGTTCGGCAGCCGGTGCTCCCGGGTGTCGATGAACGCCAGGGCTGTGCCGCAGACCGCGTAGACCGCACCGCCGAACAGCAGCAGCACACCGGCCAGAATGGCCGCCGCGGATCCGGAGGTGAGCAGCTCACCGATGAAAGGAATCACTGTGACACTGTAGGCAGGCGGACTCGGCGCGGGGAAGTGCAGGGGGCGGCCCGCTGGTGGCGCCGCGGCAGCTGCAGGCCGTAATCTCAGCTGATGTGACTGTCCGGACCGTCCCATCAGCCAGAAAGCAGAGGTGTCAGTGAGCTACTTCGTCAGGACCGGCGAGCTGGAGTACAAGGCGACCGAACACACCGGGGGAGCGTGGAACACCCAGGAGCAGCACATCGCCCCGGCTCTGGGGCTGATGGCCCACGTGCTGGAGAAGCACCGGCAGGCCGAGGCCCCCG
The DNA here is from genome assembly GCF_029265375.1 of Nesterenkonia sp. Taxonomy (GTDB): domain Bacteria; phylum Actinomycetota; class Actinomycetes; order Actinomycetales; family Micrococcaceae; genus Nesterenkonia. Next base: position 100,437 of record NZ_JAJUJJ010000001.1, on the reverse strand, counting down.
GCCTCCAGCCGGCGCGGCTGTCCTACGACATTCTGGGCACCCTGCCGATCGGGGCAGTCTCGCTGCAGGCCGAGACTGTGCGCTCCGGCCGCACCGTCCAGCTGGTGGAGGTCACCCTGAGCAGCGCTGGCCGGCCCGCCGCACGGCTGCGCGCCTGGCTGATGGCGCAGTTCGACACCACCAGCGTGCAGGAGACCACGCTGGAGCCCATCGCTGACCGGGAATCCATGCAGCCCTGGGGCGCCACCGAGGTCTGGCCCGGGGGCTTCATCGCCTCCCTGGACGGCCGGCGTCGGCCGCTGGGAGCAGGCCGGGCCCAGGCCTGGCTGCGCACCGAGCACCCCCTGGTCGCCGAGGAAGAGGTCAGCGACTTTGCCCGCTTCTGCGGACTGCTGGACACCGCCAACGGGGTGGCCCCGCGGGCTGAGCCGACGCAGGTGGCGTTCCCGAACCTGGACCTGACCATCAGCTTCCTGCGGATGCCGCAGGCCGGCTGGGTCGGCTATGACACCTCGGTCAGCTTCGGCCCCACCGGCATGGGGGTGACCCACAGCGTGGTGCACGACGCCGAAGGCCCGGTCGGCGTGATGAGCCAGAGCCTGACCGTGCGGCCGATTCAGGCCTAGCCCCTCCGCACCGGAGGACGACGCCGGCCCAGAGCCTGCCGAGGATGGTGACTCAGATCCTGCCGAGGATGGAGACCACATCGGCCCGCCCCTCAGCCAGCCGGTAGGTCACCCCGATCACCGCTGTGCGGCCCGCTGAGACGGCCTCATGGAGCACCCGGGAGTGGTTGGTCAGCCGCTGGGCGGTCTGCTTGACGTGCTCCTCCACGGTCTGATTGACGTTCTCAGCCCCTGAGCGCTGGGCGGCCAGCACCGAGGGGAGAATGCGCTCCACCAGGTCACGCACATAGCCCGAGGGCATCTCGCCGCTGGCGGCGGCGTCCACCGCGGCGGTGACAGCCCCGCAGGAATCGTGGCCGAGCACCACGATCAGCGGCACCTGCAGCGCATCCACGCTGAACTCCAGCGAACCCAGCACCGCGTCGTCGATCACCTGACCGGCGGTGCGCACCACAAAGACGTCGCCCAGGCCGACGTCGAAGATGATCTCAGCAGCCAGGCGGGAGTCGGAGCAGCCGAAGATCACCGCCATCGGGTGCTGGGATTCGGTCAGTGAGGAGCGACGGGCGGCGTTCTGGTTCGGGTGGGCCACCTCGCCGGTGACAAACCGCTCATTGCCCTCCTTCAGCAGCCGCCAGGCTTCGGCGGGGCTCGGCTGGGAATGCTGCGCAGTGCTCATGGGGTCTGCTCCTGGTCGGTCTCGGGGTCTGCAGCCGGCACCTCGCGCCCGATCGATTCCGCAATGGCCTCGACGGCGCGGGAGAACTCCTGGTCAGAGGCGTCCCCGCCGATCACTACGGTGGTGCCGTCCACAGTGTTGTCCTCGGCGCGCAGCACATAGTAGCGCCGTTCGTCCTTCTGCCGCGTCTCAAAGTCGAACCCGCCCAGCGAGACGGTTCCGGTGGTCTCGGCCTGGTCGGTCTCCGCGTTGATCCAGGACTCAGTGGCCTCATCGGTCTGGGCAAAGCCCACAAAGCTGGACTCTGAGGTCGTGTATCCGACCTCCCAGACCTCCAGGTCGTGCTCCGGCAGAGACTCCCAGCGGGCGTAGTTGGCCGACCAGTCCGGAGGCACCTGCGGGGCCAGCGGCGAATACTCGGTGACCTCATCGGTCCAGGCCGCTGCCGCCGGCACATCCTCGTCGCGCGTATAGGTGACATCCGGCTCGGGATTGATGAACCACAGCGCTCCCAGCACCAGCACCAGCGCCCCCATCGTGATCACCATGCCCATCATGGGAGTGGCCAGCCGCTTGGCCTGCGCCTCAGTCAGCTGCGGGATCGGCTGCTCTTCGGAGCTCGCGGAGTCCCCGGCCGCCGCTGAAGCGGGCCGGTCCGGAGGGTGAGTCTCTGCATTCGGGTCTGTCACAGCCTGTATTCTCGCATCGAAACGACGACGACGTCTCAAGGAGCGGACCATGGACCTGTACGGGGCAAGCGCGATCATCACCGGAGGGGCCTCCGGATTGGGGGCGGCAGCGGCGGCGGCGCTGCATGAGGCTGGAGCCACTACGGTGGTGGTGGACCTGCCGGACGCCGAGGACTCGCAGCAGCGCGCCGAGGCGGTGCGCAGCATCGGGCCGCGCGCCCACTTCCACCCCGGCGATGTCACCGACCCGCAGACCGCAGCCTCCGCGGTGGAAGCCGCCCAGCAGCACGGTCCGCTGCGGGTGGCAGTCAACTGCGCCGGCGTCGCCACCCCCGGCAAGCTGGTGGGACGGGACGGCCCGCTGGACTACGGCACCTTCAGCACAGTGCTGGCCATCAACACCGGCGGCACCATGAACATCATGGCCCACGCCGCGGAGGCCATGCGCCAGAATGAGCCCGCCGGCGAGGACCGCGGCGTCATCATCAATACCGCCTCGGTCGCCGCTTTCGAGGGCCAGATCGGCCAGATCGCCTATTCCGCGTCCAAGGGCGCGGTGGCATCCATGACCCTGCCGGCGGCCCGCGAACTGGCACCGGCCGGCATCCGGGTGGTCACCATCGCACCGGGGCTGTTCCAGACCCCCATGATGGCCAAGCTGCCTGAGGCAGCGCGGCAGGCACTGGCGGAGAAGACCCTGCACCCGCCGCGGCTGGGACGCCCGGAGGACTATGCGCAGATGGTCACCCAAATCGTGAGCAATCCGATGCTCAACGGTGAGGTGATCCGGCTCGACGGCGCCGTGCGGCTGGAGCCGCGCTGAAGCCGCCGTCGCAGTCCGCAGTCTGGGTTGGGTCAGCGCCGCAGGCGCACAGATGGATATGCTGGCACCTAAGCCGACAACGACGTCGGCTGACACCCACGAGACGCGAAGGCGGACTATGGTGAGCACAGAGACTGCGCCGCAGGACGACGACCAGGCCCAGAACCAGAACTTCTCCCAGCTGAACCCGCGGCTGGCGGTGGGAGACTCCGAACCGGACCGCAACCTGGCACTGGAGCTGGTGCGTGTGACCGAGGCCGCCGCCATCGCCGGCGGCGCCTGGGTCGGCCGCGGTGACAAGAATGGGGCCGACGGCGCCGCAGTGGACGCGATGCGCTCGCTGCTGGACACGGTGAACCTCAACGGCGTGGTGGTCATCGGGGAGGGCGAGAAGGACGAGGCCCCGATGCTCTACAACGGGGAGCGGGTCGGCAACGGTGCCGGGCCGGAGGCCGACGTCGCCGTGGACCCGATCGACGGCACCCGCCTGACCGCCCTGGGGTACAACAACGCGCTCTCGGTGCTGGCAGTGGCCGAGCGCGGATCGATGTTCGACCCCTCGGCCGTGTTCTACATGGACAAGCTGGTCACCGGGCCCGAGGCCGCAGACATGGTGGACCTGCGGCTGCCGGTGAAGCAGAACCTGCACCTGATCGCGAAGGCCACCGGCAAGAGCATCGACCAGCTCAACGTGTGCGTGCTGGACCGGCCCCGGCACGCCAAGCTGGTCGAAGAGATCCGCGAGGCCGGAGCGCGCACCCGCTTCATCATGGACGGGGACGTGGCCGGCGGGATCGCCGCGGCGCGGGAAGGCACGGATGTGGATGTCCTCATGGGTGCCGGCGGCACTCCCGAGGGCATCGTCACCGCCTGCGCCATCCGCGCCATCGGCGGTGTGATCCAGGGGCGGCTTGCGCCCAAGGATGATGAGGAGAAGCAGAAGGCCATCGACGCCGGGCATGATGTCTCCCGCATCCTCACCACGGAGGAGCTGGTCACCAGCGACAACTGCTACTTCGCCGCCACGGGAATCACCGACGGCGATCTGCTGCGCGGGGTGCGCTACCGCGGCGACCGGGTGACCACCCAGTCGATCGTGATGCGCTCGAAGTCCGGCACCACGCGGATCGTGGAGGCCGAGCACCGCCGCCGGAAGTGGGAGTCCTACACGAGGTAGAGCGCAAAGCGCCTGGTCCGCGGATTATGCGGGCTGCTGTTCTCACGAGTTGCTCCATCACCGCCGAGCACCTGCCCCCTCTGCCGAAGAACGTCCAGGCACCGCAGGTACCGTCCTCGACATCCTGCGTGGCCAGTGTCAGACACGGGTAGAACCATGGTTTCACGTCGACAGTGACGAAGCGTGATCTCAACCAGCGCACAACGGATGTGCTCGCGCAGGTCGCGGAGGTTGGCGAAGTGATCGTGACCGAGCGCGGTGAGCCTCGCTGGCGGGTGAGCTCCTACCGCGGCCAGGACGACGCGCTTGCCCGAGCCGAGCGGCAGGGGCGCTACGCGCCCCCGGCGTCAAAGCGCGTGCCGTGGCCCGAGGTTGTCGGTGGACCTCGCTACGAGTCCAAGGACGTCGATGCGTTGCTCGATGACATGAAGGGCAGCCACTGAACCGTGGACATCGTCTATCTCGACTCTTCGGTGGCGCTTCGAACGATCCTCGATGTTCCCGAACGTGTACGCCTGCAGGAGTGGATGGATGCGCTCGATGCGCACTACGTATCGTCGCGGTTGCTGCGGACCGAGGTGGTGCGCGTGCTGCGGCGCGACGAGAGGCCACTGGCAGACGCGGAGCCGCTGCTCAGTCGCGTCGGGCTATTCGATATTACTCGTGAGACTCACACGGTCGCGGAATCGATCGAGCGGCACACTAAGACACGTGATGCTTTGCATCTTGCTACCGCATTGTTGATCGGAGAATCGGTAACGGTCGCGACTCATGACGTGAACATGAAGGCTGTGGCTGAACATCTCGGGCTCGATACAGCCGATCCTGTGGCGTCCAGCTGACCGTTCGAAAGGCCGGTAGTGGACGGCCCCCGTGGGCATGTACCCCCGGGGCCACACCTCCTCAGGTGCTGGGTTCGTGTACATGGTCACCTCCTTGCCGTCGTGTGGAGAAGGACCAGGGGCCCAGACTCTGCCGGAAGACATCTCGTAGGGTAATTCCTGTAAGGGGTGAACGACATGTTTTTCCTGATCGGCTTCTTCGGCGCGTGGATAGTGCTCTCGATCATTGGGGCGGTCATCGCGATGGCGATGAATCCCATTGGGGCGGGGATCGTGGCGCTGCGGCTCTCGGGGTTTTTCTTCGCAGCGGTGTTCTGGATCGCCTATATGGTGACGAGGGAAGGGATGACGCTCGGGCTTGCGCTCCTCGGAACTGCGGTCTGGATCGGGACTTTCTTCCTATCCGCCGACGGCCGGGGAGCTCTGGGCTGCCTGGCCATCGCAGGGATCGGTGTGGTGCTGGGCGTGGCGGTCGTCTCTCTGAGCACCACCGGTTCACCTGGTCCCAGTGATGAGAATGCTGACGCAGCGGCGCAGGAAGCTGACTGGCAGGGCGAGGCTGGGTTCATTCCCGACGGGGTCATTGAGGGGGACGCGTTCTCCGCTCCCAGCGGCAATATTCACTGTTTCATGGACAGCACCGGTGTAGCCTGCACCATCAACGAGTTCGACTTCGCTCTTGATGAGGACTGCGACGCTCATGCGACCGTCGCGGCTTCAGCGGAGGGTGCCACTCGCACTTACTGCGGAGAGTCGCTTATGCCGCAGGAGCGCGTCCTTGATTACGGCCAGGCGGTGAGCAACGGTGATTTCGTCTGTACCGTGAACCAGACAGGTGTCGACTGCTGGTCGGTGGAGGTCGGCACCGGATTCAGCGTCGCGCGCGAGGGGTACGAACTTCACAGCGACTGACCACTGTTGCTGAGCTGTCCGGCTGAGGGGGAGGGGTCAGGGCGCAGCGTGCTGGTTGCCTCCTCTGACCATGCGAACTCACCCCTTGCCTGAACCAGCGGTCTGACCCCGGGGCTGGTGCAGGAATGAGAGCTCTCGCGCCCCTCATCCGTGTCAGTGCCTGATGGGAGACTGAGGTTGATGGCAGCTTACGAAGACTGCGACCTCATCGTGACCGCGCGCGAAGGACGTACGGCTGGGGCTGATCATCGATGAGGACAACGCGACCCAGGTGCGCAGTCTCGACCATGCCGGCGAAGCGAGGAGCAGTGATGAGGTTCTTCACCAGCAGAATCAAGGAGAAAGACGGAAGCCTCAGAGGCTTCGCCCTGCACGCGGTGGACGACGACCAGGACGAGGTCTACACCTATGTCCGGGAGTTGGGCACCTGGAATCTCGACCGGGAGACGGCCTCGGACTTCTACTTCCCCGAGCTCATGGACACGGTCATCGTGGTCTTCTCCGAGGTCTCGGCGGAGGAGGCCCGCGAGCTCAGGAGCCAAGCCCCGATCATGGACCTCAGCGATGATGCGGGGCGTCGGCTCATCAGCCAGTCGCGTGCCCAGCTGGAGATTCCGGGCCAGACCAGAACCTCTGAGGAGATCGGGCTCTAGCCCGGGCTGACTGAATGCACGAAGAGCGAGGAGAGAGCCGATGGGAGAAGGCCGGACAGAGATCGAGCGTGTCTATGCGATGAGTGACCTCCACGGTCATCTCCCCTGCTTACAGGCAGCGTTGGAGCTGGTCGATCTCGAGGGCGACTCCGGTGCCCAGTTGGTCCTCCTCGGCGATTACATCGACCGGGGCCCGCAGAGCGCTGAGGTCCTGTACGCGGTGCGCCACCTTCACCAGCGGTTCCCGGAGCGCGTCGTCGTGCTGCGGGGAAACCACGAAGACTGGTTCCTCGACTGGTTCGACGCACAGGACCACGATCTCTCCTGGTTGATGACAGACATCGATTTGGTCACGGTGAAGTCCTTTCTGGAACCGCTGGAGCTCGCTCAGGCCCTCGGGCACCAGGACCCCACCAGCGACGCCTCCGCACTGGACGGGCCGACGATGAACCGCCGTATCAAACAAGCCATCCGCGGTCGCCACGCCGGGCTGCTGGACTGGTTGCACGCCCTGCCGCGCTGCTACGAGACCGATGCTCAGATCTTCGTCCACGCCGGCGTCAACGAGGATGCAGGAGATCTCTGGAAAGCAGCGACGCCGGAGCGGATGTTCACCGAGAAGTTCCCGCCGACCTTCGGGTCCTTCGTCAAGACGATTATTGCCGGCCACGTCGCCACTGCAAGCATCCACCCCGACGGCTCCCATGGGGTCTTCTTCGATGGGGAGAGCCACTACTACATCGACGGATCCGCCGAGTACACAGGCCGGGCGAACCTCTTGCGGTACTCGATCGCGGAGGGGACCTACCAAGCGAACGTCGTCGACCCGGAAACAAGCGGAAGTGGGTGAGGGTCGCGCACCGTCGTCGGCTCCTGGACTTTGTGGGAGTCTGCACCCGGTGATGCCGACGCCGCACCCCTGGTGGCCATATTCGAGCCGTTATAGGGTGGGGCCATGGCAGAGGCATCAGACGTCAGGCAGGCCTCCACCGCGGGCATCGAACGGGCCAGCGGCATCAGCTGGGACGAGTGGGTAGCGCTGCTGGATGAGGCTGGAGCTGAGAAGCTCAAGCACGCCCAGATCGCCGAAATCACCTACCGGGAGATGCCTGAGCATGTCAGCAGCCGCGGCTGGTGGGCCCAGGGCGTGGCCATCGCGTACCAGCACCACAAGGGTCTGCGCATCCCCGGGCGGTCTAGCACCGGGGACTTCGCGGCCAGTGCCTCCAAGACCTACCCCGGGGACAAGGACGCCGCCCTGACCCGGTGGCAGCAGGTGGTCGAGGGCCAGGACTCCTTCGGCGGAGTCCCCCTGGAGGAGGCCCCCACCACCTCAGCCACCGAAAAATGGCGCTACTGGCGTGCCAAGCTGGCCGACGGCACCCGGGTGGCGGTGACCATATCGGATAAACCCGGAGGCAAGTCCACTGTGGCGGTTCAGCACTCCAAGCTTGCCTCGGCCGATCAGATCACCACCTGGAAATCCGTCTGGAAAGAGGTGCTGGCACAGCTGTGAGTCACCACGAGGCCCCCGCCGAACCCACTATGCGGCAGGATCCGCCGCCGGCCGGCGCTGAGCTGGACATGCTGGTCGCCTTCCTGGAGTTCCACCGTCAGACGCTGCGCTGGAAGACTCAAAGCCTGACCCGGGAGCAGCTGAACACCAGCCTGCCGCCGAGCACCATGACTCTGGGTGGGATGCTCAAGCACCTGGCCCTGGTGGAGGACATCTGGTTCTCCCAGTGCCTGCACGCCGCAGCTCCGCACCCGTATTGGAGCGACGTCGACTGGGACGCCGACTTCGACTGGGGCTGGCACTCGGCGGCGGAGGATTCCCCGGAGGAGCTCTTCCAGCTCTGGGAGGACGCCATGGTTCGCTCCCGCCGGCATGTGGACCAGGCTCTGCAGAACGGCGGGCTGGACCAGTTGGCGGCCAAGGCCAGCAGCAGCGGCACCCGGGTCAGCCTTCGCTGGATCCTGCTGCACATGATCGAGGAGTACGCCCGGCACGTCGGCCACGCCGACCTGATCCGCGAATCAATCGATGGGCTGACCGGGGAGTAGCCGGCCCGTGTGAGCCGCCGGTGTGGTGATTGCGGGAATGCCCAGCACGGTGCCACATAATGGTGCACTGTGACCGCGCAGCTTTCCTCCCCGCCCACCGTCGGAGTGCTCGGCGACGGCCAGCTGGCCCGCATGATGGCGCCGGCCGCCACGCATCTAGGCATCGAACTGCACCTGCTGGCCGCCTCCCACCACGCCTCGGCGGCCCAGGTCATCGCCCGCACCACCCTGGGTGACTACCGCAGCGCCGACGATGTGCTGGCCTTCGCCCAGGGGCTGGACGTCCTCACCTTCGACCACGAACACGTGCCGGACCAGGTGCTCTCAGCACTGGCGGAGGCGGGGATCCCCATGAACCCCGGCCCCCACGCCCTGCTCTACGCGCAGGACAAACTGGCCATGCGCCGCCGGATCGAGGAGCTCGGGCTGCCCAATCCCCGGTGGACACAGGTGCACTCGGCGGACGAGCTGATCCGGTTCGGCGATGCCTCCGGCTGGCCGGTGGTGCTGAAGACTCCGCGGGGCGGCTATGACGGCAAGGGCGTGATGGTTCTTCAGTCCCGGCAGGAGGTCTCCGGCCAGGAGGTCTCCTCCTGGCTGCGGCGAGCCGAGCAGGCCGGCACCGGTCTGCTGGCCGAGCAGCGCATGCCCTACACCCGCGAACTCTCCGCCCAGGTGGCGCGTCGCCCCTCAGGGGACGTGGCGGCCTATCCCGTCGTGGAGCCCACACAGACCAACGGAGTCTGCGACGAGGTCATCGCCCCGGCACCACATACCTCCCAGGAGCACCTGGCCGAGGCCGAACGGATCGCCCGCAGCATCGCTGAGCAGCTTCAGGTCACCGGCATGCTCGCGGTGGAGCTCTTCGAGGTCGCAGAGCCCGACGACGCCACCGGCACCGCCGCCGGCATCTATGTCAACGAACTGGCCATGCGCCCCCACAACTCCGGTCACTGGACCATGGACGGCAGCCTCACCAGCCAGTTCGAACAGCACCTGCGCGCCGTTCTGGACCTCCCGCTGGGAGCTGCGGCAGTGGCCGGGGGAGCCGGCGGGTTCGCGGTGATGAAGAACCTGCTCGGCGGAAGCAGCCAGAACCTTCACGCCGGAGTGGCCGAGGCGATGCAGCGCTCGGCATCGGCCAAAATCCACCTCTACGGCAAAGACCCCCGGCCGGGCCGCAAGGTCGGCCACATCAATATCCTCAGCCAGACCACCCGTCCGCAGGAGGACGACGACGCCGCCACGCGCCGTCTGGAGCGGGCGCGACGCACGGCCGCTGAGATCGCTGAGATCATCGTCGAAGGAGCATCCTGATGACCCCCAGCCCCCTGGTCGGACTCGTGATGGGATCCAACTCTGACTGGCCGACCATGAAGGCCGCCGCCGAGGCGCTGGAAGAGTTCGGCATCGGCTTCGAGGCCGACGTCGTCTCCGCCCACCGAATGGCGGAGGAGATGATCGACTACGGCAAGCAGGCGCACACCCGCGGCCTTCGGGTGATCATCGCCGGCGCCGGCGGGGCGGCGCACCTGCCCGGCATGCTCGCCTCTGTCACCCCCCTGCCGGTGATCGGAGTGCCGGTGCCGCTGCAGCACTTAGACGGCATGGACTCCCTGCTGTCGATCGTCCAGATGCCCGCCGGCGTTCCGGTGGCCACCGTCTCCGTGGGCGGAGCGCGCAACGCAGGCCTGCTGGCAGTCCGGACCCTGGCCGCCGGGGGAGACGAGTTCGCCGCCCAGCTGCGCGGTCAGCTCACCGAATTCGCTGAAGAGCTGGCCGCCTCGGCCCATGCCAAGGGCGCAGCACTGCGCCAGGAAGCCTCCCAGCTGTCCACCTACACCGCCCGCACCGGAACCGGCCAGGACTGACGCCCACCGTGACCACACCCAGCATCACCTACCACGAATTCCGCGCCGGCCATGACGTGCTGCGCGATCCCCGCAGGGCCACCGTGCGTGACCGGGGACGCCGCGCGGTCATTCTCATCCTGCTCACCCTGCTGGTGCCCGGCGGAGCGCAGATCGCCGCAGGCTGGCGGGGACTGGGCCGGGCCGCCCTGGCGGTCACCGTCGGCTGCTGGTTCCTGCTGCTGGCTGGTGGCATCATGTACTTCACCATCCGCGGCGCCCTGCTGACCGCCCTGACCCAGCCGTTCCTCATGTGGCTGGGGGCGGTGCTGCTGGCAGCACTGGCCATCGGATGGTTCATCCTCTGGTTCGACACCTTCCGGCTGATCCGCATCGGATCCCTGGCTCCCGGGATGAAGCCGATCGTCGCAGTGGCTCTGGTGCTGCTGACCCTGCTGACCTCAGGGGGCCTGGGGTACGGGGCGCATATGCTCAATCAGGGTCGGCACGCCCTGGCCGGCATCTTCTCCGGAGGAGCGGCCATCCCCGCCGAGGACGGACGCTACAACTTCCTGCTGATGGGCGCCGACGCAGAAGAGGGACGCCAGGGTCTGCGCCCGGACTCCATCCACGTGGTCTCGGTCAACCAGTCCACCGCCGAGACCATCATCTTCTCCATCCCGCGGAACTTCCAGAACGCCCAGTTCCCCGAGGACTCCCCGATGCAGCAGATCTATCCCGCAGGCTACAACTGCGGGAACGAATGCATCATCAATTTCCTCTACCCGGACGTGAACGAGAACTACGCCCACCTGTACCCCGAGGCCCAGGACCCCGGGGCAGCAGCCATGATGGACGCCGTCTCCGGAACCCTGGACCTGACCGTGCACGGCTACGTCATGGTGGACATGGGCGGATTCGCCGAACTGATCGATGCCATGGGCGGGGTCACCGTCGAGTCCGGCGGCTGGGTGCCCTACCGCGGGCAGCGGCCCGACGGCTCCGGCTGGGGCGACACCTGGTGGGAGCCTGGGGTGCACACCTTCGACGGCGAGGAGGCACTGGCGTTCGCTCGGTCGAGGACATTCAGCTCCGACTACAACCGGATCCAGCGCCAGCAGTGCATCCAGCAGGCGATGATCGCCCAGTTCACGCCCCAGACGCTGCTGACCCGGTTCACTGAGATCATGACCGCCGGAGAGAACCTGGTGGAGACCAACCTGCCGCAGTCCCAGCTGGGCAGCCTGCTGGACCTGGCCGCCGATGCCCAGGAGCACACACCCCAACGGCTGACCCTCGGCCCGCCGGACTTCACCGGGGCCGGCGGACTGTTCTCCACCTACCCGGACTTCGAGCAGATCCACGCCCGGGTCGACGAGCTGATCGCCAATGAATCCGACTCCGACGACGGCGATGACGCCGACCAGCAGGACGAAGCAGAGCAGACCGAGGCGCCGGCAGCTGATACCACGGAGGACCAGGGCACAGCTCCGGGTCCCAGCCCCGACCACAGCGACCCCGCCGTCGCCGAGGACGAACCTGCCGCGGACCACACTGAGGACCCGGCAGAGCTCACCCAGCCCGACGGCAGCCCGCTGACCGTGGAGTACCTGATTCAGGCGCAGGAGCGCGGCGAAGTCGGCATCCTGGAGCAGGCCGCCAGCGGCAACGGCGAATGCAGTCCCGCATGAGGCGGAGGATGGGAGATCCGTCACAGCGGCACAGTCGCCCCGCCCGCGCTCAGCGGAGACCCCAGAACGCGCTGGTAAGGTTTCTCCGATGTTTCGGATGAGCAACGCCGTCCAGGAGTATGCCTGGGGGTCGACCACAGCGTTCAGCGAGCTCTTCGGCTGGGACCCCCCGGGGACTCCCCAGGCGGAGCTCTGGATGGGCGCCCACCCCAAGGCTCCCTCGCAGATCCTCAATCAGGGCGGGTCCCGCTGCGATCTGCCGACCCACCTGGCGAAGCACCCCCAGGATCTGGGGCCGTGGGCCGCCGCCGGAACGCTCCCCTTCCTGATGAAAGTTCTGGCAGTCGCCGCGCCGCTGTCCATCCAAGCTCATCCCACCAAGGAGCAGGCCCGCGCAGGCTCAGCCGCCGAGGACGCGGCCGGAGTGGCCGTGGCGTCCCCGCAGCGAAACTACGTGGACACCAACCACAAGCCCGAACTTGTCGTGGCGCTCACCGAGTTCGCTGCGCTGTGCGGTATTCGCCCGCCGCAGCACTCCGCGTCCGACCTTCGCGCCGTCCAGCGGCTGCTGGCCGAGCACGACGCCGGCCACGGCTCAGCACTGGAGCCGCTGTGCCGCTGCCTCGAGGACGACGACGTCGCCGCCGCGCTGCGCATCGCGCTGGAGAGCTCCGCCGCGCCGCTGGGTGAAGCCGCGTCCGCGCTTACAGAGCTCGGCCCGCTCACCGGTCAGCTTCCGCAGCCGGCCGCCGACACCGTCGAGCGGATCTGCGCCGCCTTCCCCGCTGATCCCGGCCTGTTCGTGGCCCTGATGCTGCAGCGGGTGCAGCTGGCTCCCGGCGAGGCGCTGTTTCTTCCGGCCGGGCAGCTGCACGCCTACCTGGGCGGGACAGCGGTAGAAGTGATGGCCAATTCTGACAATGTGCTGCGCGGCGGACTGACCTCCAAACACATCGACGTCGCCGAACTGCTGCGCGTGGTCAGCACCGAGCCGCTGCCGCCGCCGGCGGTGACCCCGGAAGTCCGAGAGCGCCAGCTGATCTACCGTCCCCCTGCCGAGGAGTTCGAACTGCACCGCCTAGAGTTTCCGCCCTCCTCGGGCGAACACCGTCTCACGTTCACCGGCCCGGCCATCGCACTGATCACCGCCGGTCAGGTGGATTCCCCGCTGGGAGGGGTGGCCGCCGGCGAATCAGTGTTCATCCCCGCCGGGGAACCGGCATGGTTCCATGGGGACTCGGCTCAGATGTTCGTAGCCGTCGCCCCGCCGCCGCAGCAGAAGGCACGTCAGGAGGCAGCTCAATGATCGGACTGTGGGACAAAGCGCTGGGACTGGTCCGTGCGCTGTGGAGAGAGCTGGCGAAATTCGGCGCTGTCGGCGGAGTCGCCTTCCTCATCGACTCTGCGGTCTATCTGTGGCTGATCACCGGCCCGATGGACGACTCCCACGTCAAGGCGAAAGCCGTCGCAGTGGCGGTGGCCACGGTCTTCGCCTGGATCGGCAACCGGTACTGGACCTTCCGGCATAAGCGGACCACCACTCGAACGCGTGAGCTGCTGCTGTTCATCCTGATGAACCTCATCGGCCTGGCCATCCAGTCCGGCTGTGTGTTCTTCAGCTACTACATCCTCGGGCTGCAGTCGGCACAGGCCTCGTTCATCTCCGGATCCATCGTCGGGATGGGGGTGGCTATGTGCTTCCGGTTCGTGGCGTACAAGTATTGGGTGTTCACCGGGGACCCGCAGTCCACCCCGACGCGCAGCGCGGCCGCCGAGTCGGCCGCACGCACCGGCTCCGCCGAATCGCCGCACCTGATCGCAGATGCTGACATCCTCTACCACCCCGGTGCTGGCGGGGAGGACGCCCAGGCTCCCGGCCGCCCGCGGGACTAGGGCCGCCGGTCAGTCTCCGCAGAGACCCTCATTGCGGCGCATCTGCTCCCAGTGCTCTCCGGCCGGCTCCCCAGAGAAGAGCACCACGGGCACACTGTGGGCCGCCGCGGCGACCAGTTCCTCGTAGGATCCGTCTTTCCACTCGGTGATCAGCACCGGCGCCGAGGCAGGACGGTCCCGGTGCGGAAGCTCATGCGGCTCCAGCGGAGAGAGCAGCTGATCAGGGAAGCTCCTGACCTCCGCGGAGACGTCCAGCACCCACGGCGGAATCTGCTCGCCGGTGGCCGACTGGAAGGACTCGTCCAGCATCCCGGTGGACAGCGCAGCCAATTCTGCGCCGGCCGGCAGTCTGCCGGCCAGCCATTCATCCGGACGGTCGGAGACCACCAGGGCCGCTCCTGCATCCGCTGGGGCCGCCGTCACCTCCACCCCCACGGCGCCCAGCGCCAAGGAGACAGCGCAGGCCTTCCAGTGCGCAGGCATATCCACCACGGCCGCATCGCCCTGGCTCAGCTCGCTCTCCTGGTCGAACAGACCGATGAGCTTGGTCACCCAGTTGGCCAGCACCCTGCCGGAAAGCTCCACTCTGTCGCCGTCGCCGGAATACCAGATCACCGCCGGCGCCGGCCGCTGAGCCAGCAGGTCCAGCAGTCCGGGAAAGTCCGCAGGCGCGGGCTGGGACCGGTGCTGAAGGTTCAGAGCTGCCATTGTCAGACCTCCTGGTAGAGCCCCTGATCGGGACCGGAGTCGGGATGTGCTGAGGCGGAACGGGTCAGTGTGCGACGCGCCGAGAACACTTGACGGATGATTACTCACACCAGTGTAATTAGGGGCAGAGTTCGAGCACGAAAGCGTCAGGCAACATCGGGGAGGCCCACCATTATGGGGAAGGCACAGCGGCTGACGGACGTCAGCCCGGAGCAGGACGAAGCACCCGTCCGCAGAAGCGGGCTGGACGTCCCGTCGGACTGGTTCGTCGACCCTGCCGACCCCGCCGCGGCCGAGTCCCTGGAACACGGAACAGCTCTGGAGGATCAGGCTACCGCGTTCCTGGCGGCGGCTGAGCAGGCCGAGGCCGACGCCGACTCCACAGTCACCGCACTCAGCGAGGCACCCTCGCGCCGCAGTGAGCAGAACCCGGCAGAAACCTCCGAACCACTATGGTTGGGCCTTCCGACCCTGATCCCGGCCGAGCAGATCGAAGGTGAGCTGGCCTGGCAGGTGGATGCGCTGTGCGCCCAGACCGATCCGGAGGCGTTCTTCCCCGAGAAGGGCGGTTCCACGCGCGACGCCAAAAAGGTCTGCGCCGCCTGCACCGTGAAGCAGGAATGCCTGGACTACGCGCTGGCCAATGACGAGCGATTCGGCATTTGGGGCGGACTCTCTGAGCGGGAGCGCCGGAAGCTGAAGAAGAGGTCCGCATAGTTGTGGTCCGGCCCGAGACGAGGATGCCTCGGTGAGCAGCCCCGCTGCTGCTCAGCTCCATATTGCCGCCGTCGTCCTCGACACTGACGACGAAAGCGCCCAGCGGCTCTCCGCCGCGCTGGAGGCCCAGACCCGAGGTCCCGACGCGGTGGTGCACCTGCCGGCGCCGCCCGAGGCCGGGGCGCAGGACATCTCCCGCTCCCTGCGGTCTAAGCTGATCACCAACCGCAGACACGCGCGCCAGACCCGCACCGCCGGTCCTGCAGGGGTCCAGTCCACCCACGTGTGGCGGACCCTGGAGCGCCAGCTGGGGGAGGGCTTCAGTCCCCACTATCAGTGGCTGTGGATTCTGCCCCCCGGGGCGGTGCCGGATCCCGATGCGCTCCGCCGCCTGGAGGACCGGGTCTTCACAGTCACCGACGAGCAGACCCACGAAGAGATCGGCATCGTGGGGGCCAAACAGGTCCACCATGACGAGCCGTCCCGGTTGGTCAACGTCGGGCTCTGGCGCTCCCGCAGCTGCGAGGTGCTGACCAGAACCGAGCCCCGCGAGCTGGATCAGGGCCAGTACGACGGCCACGATGAGGTCCCCGGAGTCTCCGCCCACGGCATGCTGGTCAGAGCCCGTACCTTCGGGGATCTGGGCGGATTCAATCCGATGCTGTCGGCGGAGTACGCCGCCGTGGAGTTCTGCGCACGTGCCCGCGAAGCCGGCGTCCGCACCGTGGTGGAGCCCTACGCCCGGGTTCTGCGCACAGACCCCCCGCAGCGCGAGCTGGTGCACCGATTGGGCGGCAGCCTCTGGCTGCCCCCTCAGCAGCGCAGCTCCCAGATCCGGCTGCGGCTGGCCGAGGCTCCAGCCCCGGCTGTGCCGCTGGTCTGGCTGGGACAGTGGGCTGCGGCCCTGCTGCGGCTCATCGCGCTGATGGTCTGCAAAGCGCCTGATGCCGCCGCAGTGCAGCTGGGCACCAGCGTGGCAGCGCTGTGTCGTTTCAGCGCCATGGCGCATCTGCGGAGCCACCGCAGAGCCGGCCGTCGAGTCGCCGCGGCACGCGCATCAAGCCCCGAGGAGGCCCGCAGTCAGCAGCAGCGCGGACGCCAGGAGGTGCGCGCAGGCATCCTCACCGCGGAGCAGGTGCGCGCCCAGCGGCGCCGGGAGACCACCGCTGAGACTGTGGGTCTTCCCCAGGGACGCACCGCGGGCGCGGCTGCCGCCGATGCGCTGGAGCACAGCGGCGACGGCGAATTCGACCAGATGCACACGCGCCGCTCCGAGGACCGGCTGGGCCTGTTCCTGGTGCTCACCGCCCTGACCGGGGTCTCCCTAGTGGGGTTCCGCCAGCTGCTGACTGCTGAGGCGCTGGCCGGCGGAGCCGCGCTGCCGGTATCCGGCTCCATCGCCGAGGTCTGGCACCACACCACCTCCTTCCTGGTTGCCGATTCGCTGGGCGAACGGGCCGCGGCCGACCCCTTCACCCTGGTGCTGCTGATCCTCTCGGTGCTCTCGGCCGGACATGCTTCTGCGGTGCTGCTGTGGGTGGTCATCCTGGCTGCTCCGCTGAGCGCCCTGACCGCCTGGTGGGCTGCCGCGCTGTGGAGCCGGCGCGCCTTCCACCGAGTGGTGGCCGGGCTGATCTGGGGCCTGCTTCCCGCGCTGCACACTGCCGTCGGACAGGGGCGCCTCGGCCCCGTCATCGCCCACATTCTGCTTCCGGTGCTGGTGCTGGCCGCGGTCCGGGCCGTGGAGTCCCGCCGGCGGGCCGCCCCCGGCCCCGCTGCGCGCCGAGCGGCCTCGCTCAGGCTGGCCACCGGCTGGGAGACCGCTGCCGCCGCCGGACTGCTGATGGCGGCGGTGACCGCCTCCGCGCCGGTGCTGCTGGTGCCTGCGGTGCTGATCTGTGCGGCTGCCCCGCTGGTGGCCGGCCGGGCCGGGCGAGTGCTGTGGCTGGTTCCCGTGCCGTCCTTGGCACTGTTCGCCCCCATGCTCTTCTCCGCCTTCGACCGCCGAGCCAATCTGGCGGCCACCCTGCTGGCCGAGCCCGGGCAGGCTGTGGCGGCCTCCGAAGCTGGAACCCCCGCTCCGGTGTGGCAGCAGCTGCTGGGCTTCTCCCAAGCATTCGATGCCGCCGCCGGCCTGCCGGGCGCCGACGGCGCAGCCGCCTGGCTGCCGTCAGTCTTCGAAGGCAGCTTCTGGAGCCTCCGGCTGGCCCTGCTGATCGGCGGACCGCTGCTGTGTATCGCCCTGCTGGCGCTCTTCGCCGCCGGTCGGCGCGGGGTGGTGCTCAGCTGCGGACTGATCCTGCTGGGCCTGCTGGGCTATTCCGCGGTGGCCACCAGACTCAGCGCCGGGCACAGCCTCGGCGAACTGGTGCCGGCCTATCCGGGACCGCTGGTCTCGGCTGCGGTGCTGTGCCTGGTCGCAGCAGCGCTGAGCGCTCTCGATGTCTCCCAGCGCAGCGGATCCGCCCTGGGAGGGCTGTTCTCTCCGGTGGCCACCACTCTGCTGGTGCTGGCCATCTTCGCTGCCGGTGTCTTCTGGGCTGCCCCGAGGATGCTTCCTTCGGCCGAACTGTCCGACCAGACCGTCACTGCGGTGAACACCGAGCCGGTGCTTGTCCAGCGCGGCAGCAGCAGGTCCCTGCCGGCCACTGCCGCAGATCAGGGAGCATCCCCGGCTGCCACACGCACACTGATGCTCGGCAGCGGACCCGCCGGGGTCAGCGCCCAGGTGGTCTCCGGCTACGGCCCCACATTGGACAAGGCCCGCACCGCCGCCGCGGCCGACGGACTGCCGCTGTGGGCGGCGCAGAGCATCGGCCCGATCACTCCGGAGGAGCCCGCTCCCCGGACGCTGAGCCCCAGCAGCCAGCGGCTCGCCGAGCTGGTAGCCGCCCTGGTGGCTGAAGGTTCCGACGACGTCGCCGAGCTGATGGCCGAGCTGGGCATCGGACATGTGCTGGTCACCCGGGGCGCGGGGCTGCGTGAAGCTGCCGACACTGCTGGAGGTCTGGCCCGAGTAGGTGAGACCGAGTTCGGCACCCTGTGGCGGGCCGAAACCCCCGAGCAGGAGCTGCCGGCCGGCCCCGGGGCCTCCGGCGCCTCCACCGCCTGGGCGCGGATCGTTGATGACCAGGGGAACACGGTGGCGCTGCTGCCCAGTCACCACCACAGCGTGCAGGCGGATCTCAGTGAGATCACCACCTCCGAGGGTGAACCGCTGCGCCTGGATCCGGAGACCGCGTACTTCGTGGAAGTGGCCACCGAGCGGGCCCGCGGATGGCGGGGACGCATCGACGACGAGGTGCTGGTGACCGTTACGGCCGACCGGCTCGGAGTCCAGGAAGAGCAGATGCCGTGGATGCGGCAGTACTTCCTCCCCTCGGAAGCCGCCGGCGGCGATCCGGCGCAGATCAGCATCACCCACCGCTCCGACTTTCAATACCCGATCCTGCTGGGCATCGCCGGGCTGCTGGTGCTCTTTGTGCTGATCGCGGTGCCGCTGCCGCGCAGCTGGAGGATCCTGGAGGTGAGCGCATGAGCAAGCTGAGCCGACGCATCCGCGCCCAGCGCCGGGCCCGGGCCAAGCAGCTGAAGCAGCAGCAGCGCCAGGCCCGCCGGCAGCAGAAAGCCCACGATCAGGCGCCCCCGGAGAACCTGCCGCAGCGCCCGGACTCCGCAGCCGCACCGGCCGCCGGGACATCTGCCGGATACGGAGATCACGCACAGCCCACTGAGGCTTCTGCCGCCGGACGCCGGCCGGCTCCTGTCCGCGTGGCCGCCGGACTGACCGGTGTGGGCCTGCTCGCCGTACTGGCCGGCTCAGCCGCCTCCGATGCCACCTCCCCACCTGATGACGAGGCCCGCCAGGTGCCGGCCACCTATGTGGCGGCGCCGTCATCGGTCGAGCGGCTGGTGTGCCCGCCGACCCCAGGCGCCCCGGATGAGCTCAGCGAGACCGGCGTGCTGGACTACGACGAACGCGACGAGTCCGTCGAGTCCATCCGTTCCGGCCTCCTCTTCGGCGCATCCGAGGGCACCATTCCCGCCGCCGACTGGATTTCGCTCACCCACCAGGGTCCCGGCGCCGAGAACAGCTTCACCTCCGGAGGCGAAGCGGAGGCCGAGCCCAGCAGACTGCTGGCAGAGCGGCCGAGAGTCGCCGAACGCCTGGAGGAGGCAGACCTCCCGGCAGTGCTGCAGGTGCAGCCCAGCCCCGAGACGGAGCCGCAGCTGGCCCCCGCAGCAGCGGCCGGCTTCAGCTATCACGCAGCCCAAGGCGGCCTGACGGGACTGGCCACCGCACCATGCGCCCCTCCTCAGCGCAGCGCATGGTTCCTGGGCCCGGCCACCGGCGCCGGCGCGACCTCCCTGCTGACCCTGAGCAATCCGTACGACCGTGACGCCCGCGTGGAGGTCACCACCTACGACTTCTCCGGACCCACAGGCAGCCTCGGAGCCGTCGCCCTGGTGGTGCCGGCCGAGTCCACCCGCAGCGTGAGCATGGCGGCCCTGACGGAAGGAGCCTCCCATATCGCGGTGCACATGCAGGCCTCCGGCGCCCCGGTGGCAGCACATATGGCCTCTTCCGAAGCCAGCGGGAGCGCGGGACTGGGAACTGAGCTGCTTCCCGCCCAATCCTCGCCGGACACCGAACATCACATGCTGGCCGTACCGGCAGGGGCCGACCAGCTTCCCCGGCTGTGGATCCACACCCCGGGGGAGGAGGGCGGCACAGTCGAGCTGCAGGTCTTCGGCGCCGAGGGACAGGCGCCCATCGAGACGCCGGGAGTCTTCACCGTTGAAGCTGGACAGTTGGCAGTAGTGGACCTCGAGGGACTGCAGCCGGGCACCTACGACGTCGTAGTCCGCACCGAGCAGCCCAGTGTGGCCGCCGTGCGCAGCGCCGGGGACGGCGAACCCGTCACCGTGGAGACCGAGATGCCGGCCCAGACCGACCCCATCACCGGAGAGCTGCTGGAGCCGGAGACCGTGGAGGAGGAGACCGAACCAGCACCGGACTTCAGCTGGTCGGCGCCGGTCACCGAAGCCGAGCCGGGCCACGGCGCCGTGCTGCCGCCCACCGGAGAGACCGAGCTGCGGCTCTTCGGCGCCGGCCGGATCAGCTACCGGCTGCTGGACTCCGAAGGCGCGGACACAGAGGACGTGACCCTCACCCTTCAGGAGGGCCAGCCGACCCAGGTCTCCGCAGAGGAGCTGACCGAACAGGCCCAGGACGCCGGCTTGGAGGACCTCTACGCCGTAGTGGTCACCGACGTGGAGGCAACGGCGAGGGTCGGCACCCTGACCCGCACCGAAGAAGGTCACTTCAGCATCGGCGCACTGCAGCCCATCAGCCCCACCGAGCAGTACGTCCCGCTGCGCTTCGGCTGACGCTCTCAGCGGTGACACGGCTGCGCCCAGCCTCCGCCCAGTTTGCCGACCAGATGGGTAGGCTCGGTGGCTGTGGATTCCAAGCGTCGATGCACCAAGAGCAGCTGCGACCGCCCCGCCGTGGCGACCCTGACCTACTCCTACGCAGACTCAACCATTGTGGTCGGGCCCATCAGCGTCTACGCCGAGCCCCACACCTATGACCTCTGCGCCGGCCATGCCGACTCGGTGAACCCGCCCCGCGGGTGGGAGGTGCTGCGCCTGGACTACCCCAGCGGCGCCGAGGATGCCGGCGACGACCTGCTGGCCCTGGCCGAGGCAGTCCGGGAGCATCCGCGGCAGGCCGCCGACACCGCGCAGAGCCGGCAGCCCGCCCCCGCACGGGAAGCACCCCGCCCACTCTCCCCGCCCGACGGCGACCCCGGCATCACCCGGGGCCACCTCCGTCTGCTGCGCGAATAGAGCCGCCTCAACCCACCCGCGCTCTGCGCGTGCGCCTGGATGAGTCCGCAGATGAACATCGGGGAACCTGCGCACCAGATGCGGACGATAGTCTTGCACTATGCCCTCCGACCACCGGCCCGAGCACACTGAGCGTCCGCCGGCGCAGATCCATCCGCAGATCCTGAACATCCTGCGCTGTCCGGTCACCGGCAGCCCGCTGCGGCAGGAGGGCGACGCCCTCATCGCCGTCGAAGACCCGCAGCGCCGCTACCCGATCCGCCACGGCGTACCCACCCTGCTGGCCGCACCCGCACCATAAAGAAGGACCTGCACATGAGCTTCGACTACAAGATCGCCGATATCTCCCTGCACGAGGCCGGCCGGCACCAGATCCGTCTGGCCGAGCACGAAATGCCCGGACTGATGGCCCTGCGCGAAGAGTACGCCGAGACCCAGCCGCTGGCCGGCGCCCGGATCGCCGGATCCCTGCACATGACCGTGCAGACCGCGGTGCTGATCGAAACCCTCACCGCCCTCGGGGCTGAGGTGCGGTGGGCCTCCTGCAACATCTTCTCCACCCAGGACGAGGCTGCGGCCGCCGTCGTCGTCGGTCCCCACGGAACTCCAGAGGATCCGCAGGGCGTCCCCGTCTTCGCGTGGAAGAACGAGACGCTGGAGGAGTACTGGTGGACCGCCAGCCAGATCTTCGCCTGGCCCGGAGTGGACCAGGATCCCTCCCAGGGAGCCAATATGATCCTCGACGACGGCGGAGACGCGACTCTGCTGGTGCACAAGGGGGTGGAGTTCGAAGCCGCCGGCGCGGTGCCCTCGGCCGGTGAGGACGACCCGCACGAATATTCGATCATCCTGGAGACCCTGCGCCGCTCCCTGCAGGAGAATCCGCAGCGCTGGACCGGAATTGCCCAGCAGCTGCGCGGCGTTACCGAGGAGACCACCACCGGAGTCAACCGGCTCTACCAGCTGGCTGGCGAGGGCCGGCTGCTCTTCCCGGCCATCAACGTCAACGACTCGGTCACCAAGTCCAAGTTCGACAACAAGTACGGCATCCGCCATTCGCTGCCGGACGGCATTATGCGCGCCACCGACGTGCTCATCGGCGGCAAGACGGCCGTGGTCTGCGGCTACGGCGACGTCGGCAAGGGAGCCGCAGAGGCGCTGCGCGGCCAGGGTGCCCGCGTAGTGGTCACCGAGATCGACCCGATCAACGCGCTGCAGGCCGCGATGGACGGATACCAGGTCACTACCCTGGACGAGGTGGTGGGAAGCGGCGACATCTTCATCACCACCACCGGCGGCAAAGACATCATCACTGCCGCGCATATGCAGCAGATGAAGGACAAGGCGATCGTGGGCAATGTGGGCCACTTCGACAATGAGATCGACATGGCCGGGCTGGCAGCCATCCCAGGCATCCAGAAGGTGGAGATCAAACCGCAGGTTCACGAATGGGTCTTCCCCAACTCCGGGGGACGCTCCATCATTGTGCTCTCCGAAGGGCGCCTGCTGAACCTGGGCAATGCCACCGGCCACCCCAGCTTCGTCATGTCATCCTCCTTCACCAACCAGGTGATGGCTCAGATCGAGCTGTTCGCCGCATCGCATAAGAGCGGACGCTCAGGGGAGGACGCCTACGGCAATGAGGTCTACGTGCTGCCCAAGCTGCTGGATGAGAAAGTTGCTCGCCTGCACCTGGACGCGCTGGGAGTCACCCTCACCGAGCTGACCAAGGACCAGGCCGACTATCTCGGTGTGGACGTAGCCGGCCCCTATAAGCCTGAGCACTATAGGTACTGAGTTGGTCCCGGCGGCGCGTACATGCCGCGCCGCCTCTCGGCCGCGTTACCGCGGCCTTCACGCCTGAAGGGCCCCGCGGCCGGGCACAGCCCCGGCCGCTCTCGGCCGCGTTGCCGGGCCGTTCAGGGGTAGGGGAGGGCATGGATGCGCTGCTGCAGCGAGGCGATGCGCTGTCCCTGCCGGCGCAGGCGCCGATACTCCCGGTTGCGGCGCTCGGCCATCACCGCTGAGAGGAACTCCACCGACGACGTCGTCGGCGGAGCAGGGGAGACATGCCGCTGCATATCAGCGGCCAAGGCATCCGCGGCAGCAGTCAGCGCCGGCAGGTTCACCTTCGATCCGCCCTGCTGCAGGGCGCGCAGCAGCCGGGCCGCGCGAGCAGCCAGCTCATCGGGAACCCGCCCGATATCAGCGATCTGCGCCCAGGCCCCCATGGGCGCGGGCACCGGCAGCATCATCGGCGGCACTGCGGGGTGCCGCATCCGCACCGCATAGGTGCCGGCCATCACATCGCCCAAGCGTTTGGTGCGCTCGGTGAACATCGCGGTGATCAGCGGAAGCAGCCCCATCGTCAGGTAAATCTCGCCGAACCCGGCCAGCCCCCGCACTGTGCAGTGACGCAGCCGTACCGAGCCGCCGTCGTCGCGCACAGTCCGGATGCCGAAGATCAGCTTTCCCACCGAGCGCCCGCGCGAGAGCGTCTCCACCGCGATCGGCACCACCACCAGGCACAGGACCATCGCCCCCAGGCCCAGCGCAGCCTGCAGAGCCGGGTCAGCCGCGTTGAGCACGGTGAACGAGCTCAGCAGCACCACTGCTGCCAATATGGCCCAGTAGAGGATCAGATCCACCAGAAGCGAGGCGCCCCGGGTGATCAGCGAGGCAGAAGGCAGATCAAGTGCCACTGCCTCCCCGGTGATCACACTGCGGCTGCCCATGGATCCAGCCTAGCCGCTGGCCCGCCGGTAGGGTGGAGCAGAAGGCCAGCACACCGGCTGAAGGAGGCCACAGGTGGACACTGACGCGTTCATCGCGGTGCACCAGCCAGAATGGGACCGACTGGACCGGCTGGCCCGCCGCAGCCGGCTCTCCGCCGCCGAAGCCGATGAGCTGCTGCTGCTCTACCAGCGGACCTCCACTCACCTCTCAATAGTGCAGGCCGCCGAGCCGGACTCTCCCGTGGCCGCTCAGCTGTCGGTGCGGCTGGGCCGGGCCCGGGCGCATCTGACCGGCGGGGGAGAGAACCCGCTGACGGCCATGGCCTATTTCTTCACCCAGACACTCCCGGTGGCGTTCTACCGGCTGCGTTGGCTGACCGTGGTCATCGCAGTGCTGTTCCTGGCGGTGGCAGCGGCAGCGGGATACTGGACCCATCAGCACCCCCAGCTGGATATGATCATGCCCGCGGAGGCGCGTCAGCAGTATGCCCAGCAGGGGTTCGTGGACTACTACTCAGAGCACCCCAGCTCGTCCTTCGCCTCTCAGGTGTGGACCAACAACGCCTGGATCGCCGCCCAGTGCGTTGCCTTCGGAGTCAGCGGCATCTGGCCCCTGTTCATCCTGGGGGTCAACAGCGTCTCGGTCGGCATCGCCGCCGGTGTGATGTACGAACAAGGAGCAGCAGCTGACTTCTGGCTCAGCATTCTGCCGCACGGACTGATGGAGCTCACCGCCATCTTCGTGGCAGCCGCGGCAGGGCTGCGGATCTTCTGGGCCTGGGTGGCTCCGGGGCAGCGCACCCGGCTCTCCGCGCTCGCCGGTGAGGCCCGGCGGCTGATCACGGTAGCCATCGGCCTGGTTCTGGTGCTGCTGGTCGCAGGCGTGGTGGAGGGCTTCGTCACCCCCGCACCGTGGCCGGACTGGCTGCGAATCGGCATCGGCGCGGCAGTGCTGGCCGGCTACTGGGCATACGCGCTGATCCTGGGCTCCCGAGCCCACCGGGCAGGGGTCACCGGAGACCTGGGTCAGCACGAATCCGGCGACCACGAACTCACAGCCTGAACCATTCGCCCCAGCTCAGCCCGCGACTCTCCGCGCACGGTCCCACATCGCCGCGAATCCTGGCTCTAGGCTGGTCACTGGACAGCAATGCGTGGAGAGGCGAAAGATGAGCCAGAACCCTGACGAGACGCGCGATTCCGAACCCGGCGGCGCCGAAGGGCGGGACAGGGAGTTCGAGTCCGGACTCGACTACGGCGCCTTCGCATCCGAGGAGCCCGACTTCCCGGAGGACCGGCTGGAGAAGGAACCGACCCCCAGCCCTTCGGACAACGACGACGACGGCAGCGCCTCGCCCTCTGCCTCGACGGAGCCTGCCGCCGCGCCGCCCGCCGACGCCGGCGAACAGCCCACCACTGCGGTGCCCCCGCAGGATGACTCCGCCACCCGGTCGCTCTCTGAGGAGCTCGCCGCGGCCCGATCCGCATCCTCGGCCGACAAGGTCGATGCGGCCCAAGCGGCCTCGGCCGACGCTCCGGCCTCTGCTCAGGAGCAGCCCACCACCGTTGTGCCCCCGGCTGAGCAGGCCGCGCCCGCAGGTCAGGCCGCAGCAGGCCCGGCCGCCGCGGGGGCTGCCGGAGTCGGGGTGGGCACCACCTCCGGCACCATGCCGGCTCGAGCCCCGGCGACGGGCACAGCTGCCTCGCCGGCGAAGCACGCCGCCTCCAATGAAGAGATCACCGAGGCTGACATCGAGGAGGAGGTGACCAAGTCCAAGCGCGGAATCTCCCGGTTCCTCACCGTGCTGATCGCCATCTTCACCCCCGTGCTGTTCGTGGTCGCCGCGATCCGGCTGGTCGGCACTCCGGTCTTCCTCTGGGTCACCTATCAGCGTCCCGGGTTCCCCGACGACGCCCACGGCTTCACCCTGGAGGACCGTATGCTCTACGGCTCCTACGGCATGGACTTCCTGTTCAACCTGGCCAATTACCGCTACCTTGCAGACCTCACCGGGCCTGAGGGCGAACCCCTGTTCACCTCCTCGGGCGATGACCTCAACGAGGTCGCCCACATGGTCGATGTCAAGCAGCTGGTCTGGATCGCCATGCTGGTCGGTCTCGGCCTGCTGGTGCTCACCCTGATCTTCGCGCTGCTGCTGCGCTCATGGCGTCCCGGCGGGTTCGCCCGCGGCGTCTTCGCCGGCGCCTGGGGCACCATCGCGCTGATGATCGCCGCGGCCGTGCTCGCCTTCCTGGACTGGCAGCGGTTCTTCACTGAGTTCCACACCGTGTTCTTCAGCGGAAACTGGGCCTTCCCCGACGACTACACGCTGATCCGGCTCTACCCCACCCAGTTCTGGATCGACGCCGGCATCTGGATCGCCGCACTGGTGCTGCTGTTCAGCCTGGTGGCGCTGCTGGTCACCTGGCCCACCAAACGGCGGCGCGCCCGCCGGGCAGACCGCCTGGCGGAGGTGCACCAGCGCCGCCGCGAGAAGCTGATCGAAGAGCTGAACTCCTCGGCCGCGAGCTGACCCAGCTGGCGGCCGAGGCCGGCCTCTGAGATGATGTCAGGGCTATGCTGAGAACAGTCCTGGGCGGGAAGATCCACCGCGCCACCGTCACCCACGCAGATCTGCACTACGTCGGGTCCATCACCGTGGACGCCGAGCTGCTGGACGCCGCCGGAATCCTGGAGGGCGAGAAGGTCCAGGTGGTGGACATCACCAACGGAAACCGCCTGGAGACCTACACCATCGCCGGCGAACGCGGATCCGGCGTCATCGGCATCAATGGAGCAGCCGCGCACCTGGTCAGCCCCGGGGACCTGGTGATCATCATCAGCTACCAGATGGGCACCGAGGCGGAGATCGCCGAGCACCGTGCCCGTGTGGTGCACGTCGATGAGAACAACCGCATCGTCGCCCTCGGCGATGATCTGGCACAGCCGGTGCCCGGGGCGGCTGACCAGATGGATCCGCGCAGCGCCACGCTCAACTGAGCGTCACTGCCTCGCAGCAGCCGTCCAGGCCGGGCCTCAGATGGTGACGCTGCCCTTGGGGGTCTCGAATGTCACGCTCATAATCCCCGGGGTCCCCGACGGAGCCACCCACTCCACGGCGACGTCGTCGAACGGATCAGCGTCGGGCTCACCCAGCCAGTCAGCCACCCGCTGCGGGGAGCCGGCGATTGAGAGCTTCACCAGTTTGGCCTGCGGCTCGTATGCGCGCGAAGGATGCAGGTGCTCGGTGCCCTCATCCCAACGCAGCAGATAGGGCACCTGAGGATCGGCAATCAGTCCCTTGATGCCGATCTGCTGCCAGGTCAGCTCCTGGCCGTCGGGAAACTTGCGGTTCCCCGGCACGCTGCGCCGACCCAGCCGCTCCTCAAAGGGAGTCAGGTCGTCCACGGTCACGCACCAGCCCATCCATCCGCCGCCGATCTGCGAGCGGTTGCGCACCGCCTGACCGAACGGCGCCTTGTCAGCGCTGGGATGGTCCAGCACCTCCACCACCTCCAGATACTGGCGGTTGGCCAGCGGGATGATGGCATTGGCCGTGCCGAAGCGCGGGTGAATGCCGCCCTTGACCCGGTCCACACCGAGGGCATCGGTGATTCTCTCGACCGTGGCGTCCATGCCATCGGGGCCGACCGCAAAGGAGACGTGGTCCAGTCGCATCATGGAACCCATCTTGACACCGCACGGGGCAGAGCAGAAATCGGCGCTCTTCTACCTCGCGTAGAAAACATCGCGGCGCCCCACGTATCCTTGAACGGTGCCCTCTTCGTCAATGATGGCGACTGCCCGCCAGCCCAAGTGGATCGCCCTGCTGATCCTCGCCCTGGTGCTGGCCAGCGTGTTCGTGGTGCTCTCCGCCTGGCAGTTCGACCAGTCCCGCACAGAGCGCGGACAGACGCCGGCAGATACAGAGACCCCGGTGGAGCTGACCGCGATCTACGAACCGGGCCGGGCGATGACCACGGCGCAGGCGGACCGCATCGTCACCCTCACCGGCCGATTCGAAGAGGGCACCCAGGTGATGATCGCAGACCGGCTGTTCAACGGGGAGAACGGCTACTGGGCGGTGGCTGCATTCGCGGTCGACGGCGCCCCCGGCGGCGAAGTGATCCCGGTGGTCCGCGGCTGGTCAGAGACCTACGACGACGTCGGAGAACCGCCCTCGGGGCAGCTGAGCCTGCAGGGGCGGCTGCTGCCCACCGAGGCGCCGGGGCCCGGACCGCGCGAGATGCCGGCCGGAGTGCTGCCGACACTCTCGGTGGCCGAGCTGATCAACCTGTGGGACACCGACTCCTACTCCGGATTCGTGGTGGACTTCACCGGTACCGCGGCCGAAGGATCTCCGCTGGAGACGGTATGGGTCGGTCCGCAGCCGGAGGACAGCGAGATCAACTGGCTCAACCTCTTCTACGCCCTGGAATGGATCGTCTTTGCGGCCTTCGCGTTCTACCTGTGGTGGAGGATGGTCAAAGACGCCCACCTGCGGCAGCTGGAGGAGGAGCGCCTGGACCGCGAATGGGAAGAGCAGTGGCGCGCAGAGCAGCTGCGCAAGCGCCGGCTGGCCGAAAGGACGACTGATGACGATCAATGACGAGCACCCGGACATCCCACCCGCCCCGCCGCGGCCGAAGACCCGACGGTTCGCCGGCACTTTGGACCAGATCAGCGGCTCGCTGACCTTCTACCGGGTCTTCGCCTTCGTCACCGGGATCATGCTGCTGATCCTGGTGGCCAAGATGATCATGGACTACGGGTTCGGCTACGAGCTCTACGCCGGCGGCACCACCATCGACGGCGAGCCCAACAGCCTCGGATTCCACCCACAGGACTCCGTCAGCGGGGGAGAGGGCATCTCCTACTGGGTAGCGGTGATCCACGGATGGATCTACGTGGTCTACGTCATCGCCGGCTTCCGGCTCTGGTACCTGATGAGCTGGAAGCTCGGCCGGCTGATCACCATCGTGCTCGGCGGCGTGGTGCCGTTCCTCAGCTTCATCGTCGAGCGGCGCATCGCCGGTGAGGTCCGGCGGGAGCTGACCGAGAATCCCGATGCTGTGAGACGCTACTGACGTGGTTCGAGCGCGAGGCGGCAGGCCGCCGTCGATGGTGGACGTGGCTCGCCGTGCGGGCGTGTCCCACCAGACTGTCTCGCGCGCACTGAACTCCCCGGAGGCGGTTCTTCCCGATACCCGCCGACGGGTGGAGCGGGCCATGCGGGAGATGGGCTACCGGCGCAACAGCCACGCCCGCGCCCTGAAGACCAGCCGCACCGGCATGATCGGGGTGGTCAGCCAGGGCAACACCGACTTCGGGCCCACCCGCATGACCCTGGCCATTGAGAAGGCCGCCCGGGAGCGCGGCTACGCCACCGCCCTGAGCATCATCCACGACGCCAGGCCGGACACGGTGGAGTCCACCCTGGAGTTCTTCCTCAGCCACGGCATCGACGGAATAGTGGTCATCACGCCGGTGCCGGCGCTGGCCGAGGCCGCCAAACAGCTGGCGGCCAAGACCCCGGTGGTCATCGTCACCTCCGGCCTGTGGCCGGCGGACAACCTCAGCGTGGCCGGCATCGACCAGGAGCTCGGCGCCCGCCGCGCCACCGAGCATCTGATCCGGCTGGGCCACCGCAGCATCGCCCATATCTCCGGGCCCATGGATTGGTTCGACGCCAAGGGGCGGGTCGTCGGCTGGCGGCAGGCATTGGCAGTGGCGGATCTGAAGGCCCCGCCCATGGTCCAGGCCCGCGGCTGGAACGCGGAGAACGGCTACACCGCCGCCGCGGAGCTGATCGCCGGGCGGAATCTGCCTGATGCCGTCTTCGCCGCCAACGACTTCATCGCCCTGGGACTGATCCGGGCCCTGGAGGAGCGCGGCATCCGGGTGCCCGAAGACATCTCCGTGGTGGGCTTCGACGACGTCGAGGCCTCCGGATACTTCTCTCCGCCGCTGACTACG
Source organism: Nesterenkonia sp. (assembly GCF_029265375.1). GTDB lineage: Bacteria > Actinomycetota > Actinomycetes > Actinomycetales > Micrococcaceae > Nesterenkonia. The sequence continues at coordinate 70,548 of NZ_JAJUJJ010000001.1, read as the reverse complement.
GTGCGTCAACCCTTCGAAGACGCCGGCCTCGCTGCCCTGGAGCTGCTGCTTGACGACTCCGAGCATCTGACCTCGGTGCCGAATTTCATCGCGCCTCAGCTCATTGCCCGGGGCTCCACTGCACCCAGCTGAGCCCACCAGCACACCCTGAGAACTTGACACCACAGCCCATGTGAACGTTAACATCTCTGAGACGCATATCACGTGAGACCAATCACTCGCACTGGGGGCTGAGCACACATGGAGGCGCAGACAGATGCCGGCTGAAGACGCAGTCGTCATCGGTGTCGACTTCGGGACACTGTCCGGACGCGCACTGGTGGTGCGGGTCTCCGATGGTGCGGAGCTGGGCACTGCCGTCCATGAGTATGAGCACGGCGTCATGGACTCCCAACTCACCGCACACCAGGGTGAGAAGCTGCCGCCGGACTGGGCCCTGCAGGTGCCGGCCGACTATGTCAGTGTGCTGAAGCACGCTGTCCCGGAGGCTCTGCACAATGCCGGTGTCAGCCCAAGCCGGGTGATCGGCATCGGCACCGATTTCACCGCCTGCACCATGGTTCCCACAAAGGCAGACGGCACCCCGCTGAATGAGCTGGACGAATACGCCGGACGCCCCCACGCATACGTCAAACTCTGGAAGCACCACGCCGCGCAGGGACAGGCGGACCGGATCAACGAGCTGGCCCACTCGCGCAGCGAACCGTGGATCGGCCGCTACGGCGGGTTCATCTCCTCAGAATGGGAGTTCGCCAAGGGGCTGCAGCTGCTGGAGGAGGACCCCGAGCTGTACGAGGCGATGGACCACTGGGTCGAAGCCGCCGACTGGATCATCTGGCAGCTCACCGGCGAATACGTCCGCAACGCCTGCACCGCCGGGTACAAGGGCATCTATCAGGACGGCCGGTATCCCAGCGAAGACTTCCTCTCGGCCCTGAACCCGGATTTCTCCGGATTCGTCCGCGACAAGCTGGACCACCGCATCGGCCAGCTCGGGTCCAAGGCCGGCACGCTCACCGCACAGGCCGCCGAATGGACCGGCCTGCCTGAAGGCATCGCCGTGGCGGTGGGCAATGTGGACGCCCATGTGACCGCCCCGGCGGCAGACGCCGTCGAACCTGGCCAGATGGTCGCCATTATGGGCACCTCCACCTGCCACGTGATGAACGGCGAGACCCTGGCCGAGGTGCCGGGAATGTGCGGCGTGGTCGACGGCGGAATCACCGCAGGTGCCTACGGCTACGAGGCCGGCCAGTCCGGCGTCGGCGACATCTTCGCCTGGTACGTGGACAACCAGGTGCCCGGAGACTACGCGGCCGAAGCCGCCGAGCGCGGCATCAGCCTCCACGAGCTGCTCACCGAAAAGGCCGCGGCCCAGGAAGTGGGCGCCCACGGACTCATCGCCCTGGACTGGCACTCCGGAAACCGCTCCGTCCTGGTGGACCACGAGCTCTCCGGACTCATCCTCGGCCAGACCCTTGCCACCCGCCCCGAAGACGGCTACCGGGCTCTGCTGGAGTCCACCGCCTTCGGCACCCGGACCATCATCGAGGCGTTCAACAGCTCCGGCGTTCCGGTGCGCGAACTGGTGGTCGCCGGCGGACTGCTGAAGAACCGCTTCCTGATGCAGACCTACGCCGATGTCACCGGCCTGGAGATCTCCACCATCACCTCATCCCAGGGACCCGCCCTGGGCTCAGCCATCCACGCCGCAGTGGCGGCCGGAGCCTATGAGGACGTGCACACGGCCGGATCGGTGATGGGCGGGCGCACCCGCGCGGCCTACGTGCCCGACCCCCAGCGCACCGAGGCCTACACCGCCCTGTTCGAGGAGTACCGGAAGCTCCACGACTACTTCGGCCGCGGCGAGAATGACGTGATGCGCCGGCTGAGAGCCATCAGGCGCCGGGCGCTCAGCCAGCCCGGCAGCGACCAGATCGAACAGAAGGCGGTGGAAGAATGACCGTGCTGAGCGAACTGCCGCAGCCCCTCCAGCAGGCGGTGGCCGAGACCAGGCAGCGGGTCTCCGACCTGCACGCCGAGCTGCCGCGCAACGAGCTGGTGGTCTGGACCGCCGGCAATGTATCGGAACGGGTCCCCACCCACGACGGCGGCCCAGAGCTCTTTGTCATCAAGCCCTCCGGAGTCTCCTATGACGAGCTCTCCGCCGATGTGATGGTGGTCTGCACCCTGGACGGGCAGAAGATCGACGACGGCACCGCCGAGAACCTCCAGCCCTCCTCCGACACCGCCGCCCACGCCTATGTGTACCGGCATATGCCTGAGGTCGGCGGGGTGGTGCACACCCATTCCACCTACGCCACCGCCTGGGCGGCCCGGGCCGAGCCCATCCCCTGCGTGCTGACCATGATGGCCGACGAGTTCGGCGGCGACATTCCAGTCGGGCCCTTCGCTCTGATCGGCGATGACTCCATCGGCCGCGGCATTGTGGAGACGCTGCGCTCCTCGCGCTCCAAGGCGGTGCTGATGGACCGGCACGGGCCCTTCACCATCGGCAAGGACGCCCGTGCGGCGGTCAAGGCGGCCGTGCTGTGCGAGGAGGTCGCCCGCACCGTCCACTTCGCCCGTGCCTACGGGGAGCCGGAGCGGATCCCTCAGGCACAGATCGACTCCCTCTATGAGCGCTACCAGAACGTCTACGGGCAGAAAGGCACATCGTGACCGCACTTGGCTCCCCCTTCGAGGGCCGCTCCATCTGGTTCCTCACCGGTTCCCAGGACCTCTACGGTGAGGAGACCCTCCAGCAGGTCGCCGAGCAGTCCGGCTCGGTGGCCGCCGTCCTGGACGAGGCAGAGGAGATCCCGGTCTCCATCGCGTGGAAGCCGGTGCTGAAGGACCGGGACTCCATCCGCCGCGCGGCCCTGGAGGCCAACGCCGACCCCCGCTGCCTGGGCGTGATCGTGTGGATGCACACCTTCTCCCCGGCAAAGATGTGGATCAGCGGACTCACTGCGCTGGATAAGCCGCTGCTTCATCTGCACACCCAGGCCGAGGCCGCCCTGCCCTGGTCCGAGATCGACATGGACTTCATGAATCTCAACCAGGCAGCCCACGGCGACCGCGAATTCGCCTACATCGCCTCCCGCACTTCCATCCGGCGCACCACTGTGGTGGGCCACGCCAGCGATCCGCGGGTCCGTCAGAAGGTCGGGACCTGGACCCGCGCCGCCGCCGGATGGGACGAGCTGCGCAATCTGCGGCTGTGCCGCTTCGGCGACAATATGCGCAATGTCGCCGTCACCGAGGGCGATAAGACTGAGGCCGAAATCGCCCTGGGCAGTTCGGTCAACACCTGGGCGGTCAATGACCTGGTCGACCGCATCGCCGCGGTGAAGGACTCCGAGGTCGAGGAGCTGCTGGCGGAGTACGACGCCGCCTACGACACAGCCGAGGAGCTGCGGCCCTCCGGAGCACGCAGAGAGTCCCTGGCCTACGCCGCCCGCCAGGAGGCCGGCATGCGCTCCTTCCTGACCGAAGGAGGATTCACCGCGTTCACCACCAACTTCGAGGACCTCGGGGGACTGCGCCAGCTGCCGGGCCTGGCAGTCCAGCGGCTGATGGCCGACGGGTACGGCTTCGGCGCCGAAGGCGACTGGAAGACCGCCCTGCTGGTCCGCGCCGCCAAGGTGATGGGCTACGGGCTTCCCGGAGGCGCCTCGCTGATGGAGGACTACACCTATGAGATGACCCCCGGAAAGGAGAAGATCCTGGGTGCGCACATGCTGGAGATCTGCCCCAGCCTGACCACCTCCGTCCCGCGCCTGGAGATCCACCCGCTGGGCATCGGCGACCGGGAGGACCCGGTCCGGCTGGTCTTCGACACCGATCCCGGCCCGGGTCTCGTGGTGGCCATGTCGGATATGCGCGAACGCTTCCGGCTGACTGCCAACGTCGTCGACGTCGTGCCCCCCGACGCCCCGCTGCCGAATCTGCCGGTGGCCCGGGCCGTCTGGGAGCCCCGGCCGGACTTCGCCACCAGCGCCGAGTGCTGGCTGACCGCCGGTGCTGCCCACCACACGGTGATGACCACCGCGGTGGGGATCGAAGCATTCGAGATGCTGGCCGAGATCGCCGGCATCGAGCTGGCCGTGATCGACCAGGACACCACCAGCCGCGGCTTCGCCCAGCAGCTGCGCTGGAACGCCGCCTACCACCGGCTGGCCCAAGGACTCTGACCCACATCGCACCGAGTCCCCGCCGCGGCGGGGACAACCGACAAAGGAGAACACTATGCAACGCCGCATTCTGAAGCTGATGGGCGCCGCCGCTGCGGCCACCCTGCTGCTGACTGCCTGTGAGGGAGAGGGCGCAGGCTCCTCCGGACCTGATGAGGACGCCGAAGCCGGCGACCTGACCGTGGGCGTGGCCATGCCCACCCAGACCTACGAGCGCTGGCTCAACGACGGCGCCAATGTGGAGGAAGGCTTGGAGGAGCTCGGCTACAACGTCGAGCTGCAGTACGCCGACGACGACATCCCCACCCAGCAGCAGCAGATCGACCAGATGGTCACCCAGGGAGTGGATGCGCTGATCATCGCCTCCATCGACGGCTCCGCCCTGTCGGGGCAGCTGGAGGCCGCCGCCTCCGCCGGAATCCCGGTGATCGCCTACGACCGGCTGATCCGCGACAGCGAGAACGTCGACTTCTACGTCACCTTCGACAACTACGAGGTCGGCGTGAAGCAGGCCCAGTCCCTGCTCTACGGTCTGGGCATCCTCGATGAGAACTTCGAGGAGGCCGAGGACGCCCCGGAGGGACCGCTGAACATCGAGCTGTTCGCCGGCTCGCTGGATGACAACAACGCCCACTTCTTCTGGGACGGCGCCATGGACACCCTGGAGCCCTACCTGGAGGACGGCACTCTGGAGGTCCCCTCCGGCCAGACCGACATCGAGCAGGCCGCCACCCAGCGCTGGGAGCAGGAGACCGCCCAGGAGCGCATGGAGAACCTGCTGACCGCGCACTACAGCGGCGATGAGGAGCTCCACGGTGTGCTGGCGCCCGCCGATCCGCTCTCCCGCGGCATCATCAACGCCCTGCGCAACGACGGCTGGGGCGAGACCATCGAGGACGGCCTGCCGGTGGTCACCGGCCAGGACGCCGAGATCGCCTCCATCTCGCTGATCGCCCAGGGCGTGCAGCACTCCACCATCTTCAAGGACACCCGTCTGCTGGCCGATCAGGCAGTGGAGGCCGCTGACGCCTTCCTGCAGGGCGAGGAGCCGGAGGCCAATGACACCGAAAGCTACGACAACGGTGTGAAGGTGGTCCCCTCCTACCTGCTGGACATCGAAATGGTGCTGCAGGAGAACTATGAGGAGATCCTCGTCGAATCCGGCTACTACACCGAGGAGCAGGTTGAATCCGGCCAGCTCTGAGGCGCAGCTGAGCGGGTGAGGAGAACCGATGAGTGATCAGATCCTCGAAATGAGGTCCATCACCAAACGATTTCCCGGCGTCACCGCCCTGAAGGACGTCACCCTCTCCGTGCGACGTGGTGAGATCCACGCCATCTGCGGGGAGAACGGCGCCGGGAAATCCACCCTCATGAAGGTGCTCTCCGGGGTCTACCCGGGGGGCACCTTTGAGGGCGAGATCCACTTCGACGGCCGTGAGGTGACATTCAGCTCGATCAACGATTCCGAGTCCGAAGGAATCGTGATCATCCACCAGGAGCTGGCTCTGATCCCTCACCTGTCCATCGCCGAGAACATCTTCCTCGGCAATGAGCGGGCCGCCGGCGGGGTCATCAACTGGCACGAGACCAACGCCCGGGCAGCCGAGCTGATGGAGAAGGTGGGGCTCCACGAGAACCCCGTCACGCCGGTGGGAGCCATCGGCGTGGGCAAGCAGCAGCTGGTGGAGATCGCCAAAGCGCTCAGCAAGAACGTGAAGCTGCTGATTCTCGATGAGCCCACCGCCGCGCTGAACGACGACGACTCTGAGCACCTGCTCGGGCTCATCCGGGGACTGCGCGAGGAGGGAGTCACCTGCATCATCATCTCCCACAAGCTCGGGGAGATCGCCTCCATCGCCGACTCCACCACCGTGATCCGCGACGGCGAGACCATCGAGACCATCGACATGCACGCTCCCGAGGCCGCCGAGCCCAGCAACGGGCTCACCCGGCGCATCATCCGCGGCATGGTGGGCCGGGACATGGAGAACATGTATCCCGACCGCGACGTGGAGATCGGTGAGGAGATCCTGAGGATCGAGGACTGGGAGGTCTGGCACCCCACCCAGCCGGGACGAAAGATCGTCGACGGCGCCAGCCTCTCAGTGCGGGCCGGTGAAGTTGTCGGCATCGCCGGACTCATGGGAGCCGGGCGCACCGAGCTGGCCATGAGCGTCTTCGGACGCTCCTACGGCCGGGACATCAGCGGATCGATCCACATGCACGGCAAGCCGGTGAAGATCACCAGCGTCTCCGATGCCATCGATCACGGGCTGGCCTATGTCAGTGAGGACCGCAAACGCTACGGCCTGAACCTCATTGAGGACATCCGGCGCAATATCAGTGCTGCCTCGCTGAGCAGCGTGGCCAGAAACGGATGGGTCAACTCCAATGAGGAGATCGCCGTCGCCGAACGGTACCGGGGATCGATGAACATCAAGGCGCCGTCGGTGATGACGACGACCGGCCAGCTCTCCGGCGGCAACCAGCAGAAGGTGGTGCTCAGCAAGTGGCTGTTCACCGAGCCGGAGGTGCTCATCCTCGACGAGCCCACACGCGGAATCGACGTGGGAGCGAAGTACGAGATCTACTCGATCATCAATAAGCTCGCGGCCTCCGGAAAGGCGATCATCGTCATCTCCTCGGAGCTGCCGGAGGTGCTCGGAGTCTGCGACCGCATCTATGCGCTCTCCGCCGGGCGCATCACCGGTGAGCTCAGCGCCGCCGAGGCAGACCAGGAGCGCCTCATGGAGCTCATGACTATGGAGAAGGACTGAGGGGAGTTCGACTATGGCGGGGACATCCAATCTATGGGAGCTGATGACGCGGAACCTGCGTCAGAGCGGCATATATATAGCGTTCGTGCTCATCGTGGCGCTGTTCACGGTGCTCACCGGAGGCACTCTTCTCAGCCCGGGGAACCTGACCAACCTGGTGCTGCAGTACTCCTACATCCTGATCCTTGCCATCGGCATGGTGATGATCATTGTGGCCGGTCACATCGACCTCTCGGTCGGCTCAGTAGTGGCGCTGACCGGCGCTGTGGCGGCGGTGGTGGTGATCAGAGAGGGCATGCCGTGGTATGTGGGCATCATCGCCGCCCTGATCACCGGTGCGCTGGTCGGAGTCTGGCAGGGCTTCTGGGTCGCCGTGGTCGGGATTCCAGCATTCATCGTCACCCTGGCGGGCATGCTGATATTCCGCGGCCTGACCATGCAGACCTTGGACAACGTCTCCCTCTCGCCGTTCCCGGTCGCGTACCAGGACATCGCCGGAGGCTTCCTCAACGGACTGCTGGGCGGTCCCGGATACGACGTCTTCACCCTGCTCATCGGCGCGCTTGCGGTGGTGGGCTTCGCCGTGCAGCAGTGGCGGGCCCGGATGGGGAAGTTGACCTACCGCCAGCCGGTGGAGTCATTGTGGCTGTTCGCAGTGAAGATTCTGGTGGTCGCTGTGATCATCATGGCCTTCGCCTGGCAGCTGGCCAACGCCCGCGGCATGCCGCTTGTGCTCATTCTGCTGGCTGCGCTGGTTCTGCTCTACGGGTTCATCACTCAGCACACCGTCTTCGGCCGGCACATCTACGCGATGGGCGGCAATCTGCAGGCGGCGAAGCTCTCCGGCGTGAAGACCACCCGGGTGAACTTCCTGCTGTTCGTGAATATGGGTGTGCTGGCAGCCATCGCCGGCATCGTCTACTCCGCACGGTCCAACAGCGCACAGCCCGGCGCCGGGTTCATGTTTGAGCTGGACGCCATCGCTGCGGCCTTCATCGGCGGCGCAGCGGTCACCGGCGGCGTGGGCAAGGTCCAGGGCGCCATCATCGGCGGCCTCATTATGGCGGTGATGTCCAACGGCATGCAGATCATGGGCATCGACCAGTCCACCCAGAATGTGGTGCGCGGCGTGGTGCTGGTGCTCGCAGTGGCCTTCGACGTCTGGAGCAAGAAGCGGGCCGCCGCCGAGCGCTGAGGTCTCACCCGGAGGGGTGCACCGGCTCGGTGCGCAGCGGCACCGCCGAGACGCTGCGGATGTGCACGCCGTCGGGCACATCCCGTACCGACGGGTGCACCCATACTCCGGCATCGGCGCGCCACGGCAGCAGCTCGAGGCGCAGCCCGTCTCGGGCAATCTCACCGCGGTGCTCGGTCAGGTCCATCTCCCAGGCTCGGCCGTGCCAGAAGTGGTCGCTGATCAGCTCCTGGCCCACCCAGGCCCGGCCGACGTCGCCGGTGAACTGTACGCGCAGCAGCAGCCGGTCAGTGCGGTCGAACAGGGAATCGGGAACCTGCACGGCAACTCGCGCGGCTCCGCTGAAATCTCCGGGCGCGCTCAGCCGCTGAGCAGGACCTCCGGAGCGCGGTTCCGGAGCCTCAGCATCCGGGCTGAGCTCCTGCAGCAGCACCGTGGGGGCTCCCCGGCGCAGGATCCGCAGGCCTCCGTCGGCGGCCTGCGGATCCTGCCAGACCGGTTCATCGAAGAACTCGATCCGCCGGTGGCCGGTCGGTCCGAGGACATACAGCTGGTCCGCCGTGGCCTCGTCAACCACCAGCAGCTCCACCCCCGGCAGTCGGATCAGGCAGTCGCGGCCCGGTGGGCCCGGAAGGTCCACGCGCTCGCCGGCCGCGGTGCCGTCCTCTATCACCAGCTCGGCGGGGACGCCGCTGGAGGCGCAGAGCACCACCAGATCTGCCTTGCTCGGAGAATCACGGTCCTCCGCTGCGATTCGGGTGACCAGCTGGGCGGTGGCGTAGCGCAGCGTGACCTCATCGGAGAGCCTGCAGCGCAGCGGCCACGCCGCCGAGACCCCGGCGGGCAGCTCCACCGGCTCAGCAGGAATTCTCAGCTCGCCGTCGTCGAACGGGACGGCGGCCTGGAGCCGGCCACTCCGATCGCCATCGGCAGCTGAGGGCAGGTAGCTGCTCACAAAGAGGAAGCCGCTGGCGCCGTCGGATCGCGCAGTCCAGCTGGGGCCGTCGTCGTCGATCCGGCTCGCCACAGTCTCCATCGGCAGCAGCTGCTCGCCCCAGGCGTGCAGCCACATGTGCTGGCGGCGCAGCAGGTGATAGTGCGGACGCACCTGGCCGTGCTCACCGATGGGGGCATAGAAGTCGTAGCTGACCTGCGGCACGTCATTGGGGTACCCGCTGGCCTGGGACTCCTGCTCCTCCGCGCCGCCGGGCGCATGCAGCTGCTGGCTGCCGCCGGCGTACATGTAGTAGCCCTGCCAGGCTGAGCCGGTGGCCACCTTGGCCAGGGCCAGCGCCGCCACGTCCTGGGCGCGGACCAGCGGGCGGCGGTGATAGGCCACATGCATTCCGCCGCCCAACTCGCAGGTCAGGAACGGGCCGCTGCGCGCCGATGCCGGGCCGGAGGCTTCGGACCCGGGATCGTCGCCCGGTGCCTGCAGCGCTTGGCGCACATCCTCCCCGGTTCCGGAGTCGTCGCGCACCTGAGAAAGCTCGAAGTGTGGGCGGGAGAAATCCGGCCACTCAGTCTGCGAGTCCGCCCAGAAGCCGTCGGCGTAGCCGGAGAAGACCGGCAGCAGGGAGTCCGGCAGCTGGGCTGCGCCCCAGCCGGTGCCGGTCCACAGCGGCACACGCAGCCCGAGGTCTTCAGCGATCCCGCGCAGCGTCTGCAGGTGAGCGGCGTCGTCGAAGAGCTCGTTCTCCACCTGCATGGCAATCACCGGCCCGCCCTGGTGATGCATCAGGCCCTCCAGCTGGCCGGCGATCTGCCGCCAGTACCGGCGCACATGGGCCAGGTACCGGCGATCATCGCAGCGCAGCGGCACTCCGCTGTTGACCAGCCAGTCCGGAAAGCCGCCGAAGCGGGCCTCCCCGTGGGACCAGGGGCCGATGCGGGCGACCACCTCCAGGCCGTGCTCCGCCGCCAGCTCCACGAACCGGCGAAGGTTCAGACCCTCCGACCATCGGTAATGGCCCTGCTCGGGCTCGTGATGCCGCCAAAAGGAGTAGGTGGCCACCGACGTCAGGCCGCCGGCTGCGGCGAGACCGAGCACCTCATTCCACCGGGACGGTCGGATGCGGGAGTAGTGGATCTCGCCGGTGATCGGAAACCACGGCTTTCCGCTGCGCTCCAGCCATCCCTGACGCACCTGGACCTGATCATTCATGCTTGCCTGCCTGAACCTTGACGTCACTGAATCGATTTACTACCGTATCGATAAATAGCTGTGATGCACACCACACTAGCGGCCGGGCCAGCGCCGGCAGTAAGAGGGGACGATGACCGCATCGCCAGTGGCCGTCGTCGACCTGGATCTTCCCGGACCACGTATCAGCCGGCACCTCTACGGCCACTTCGCCGAGCACCTGGGCCGGTGCATCTATGAGGGTTTCTGGGTCGGTGAAGACTCCGAGATCGAGAACGTCGAGGGCATCCGAGCCGATGTGGTGGAGGCCCTGCGCGCCCTGAAGATCCCCAATCTGCGCTGGCCCGGTGGGTGCTTCGCAGACGAATACCACTGGATGGACGGGATTGGGCCGCGTGAGCAGCGCCCGCGCATGGTGAACACCCACTGGGGCGATGTGGTGGAGAACAACCACTTCGGCACCCACGAGTTCATGCGCCTGTGCGAGCTGCTGGACACCGAACCCTATATCTCGGCCAACGTGGGATCCGGCACCGTGCGTGAAACCAGCGAGTGGGTCGAGTACCTCACCCGCGGCGGCGAAGCACCCATGTCCGAGCTGCGCCGACGCAACGGCAGGCAGGACCCCTGGCAGGTGAAGTTCCTCGGCATCGGCAATGAGCCCTGGGGCTGCGGCGGAGGGATGAGCGCCGAGCAGTATGTGGCCCTGGCCCGCCAGCACGCCACCTATGCTCGCAATCACGGCCAGAACAAGCTCTGCCGCATCGCGGCCGGAGCCGCTGACGACGACTACGGCTGGACCGAGACGCTGATGAAGCACGTCACCCGGGGTCTGGGGGACACCTCGCCACAGGACATCTACCAGGCGATCTCCTTCCACTACTACACCTTCGCCGGCACCTGGGCGGACAAGGGCAAGGCCGCGGACTTCACCCGCGAGGAACACTGGACCACTATGCGCAAGGCGCAGCGCGTCCGCGAGATCATCGCCGGGCACTGCGCCGTTATGGACGCCTATGACCCCACCCGGAAGGTGGGCCTGGCGTTGGATGAGTGGGGCACCTGGTGGAACGTTGAAGAGGGCACCAACCCCGGTTTCCTGCACCAGCAGAACACCATGCGTGACGCCCTGGTGGCTGCGGTGCACTTCGAGGCATTCCACGACTATGCCGAGCGGCTCCGGCTGGCCAATATCGCCCAGACGGTCAACGTACTGCAGGCCATGGTCCTCACCGATGGCCCCCAGCTGGTGCTGACCCCCAGCTACCACGTGTTCGAGATGAGCACCGGACATCACGACGCCCAGCGCCTCGACGTGAGGTTCGCCCCGGGACAGGAGCCGGTGCGCGAGGTCGACGGCGAAACCATCAACACGCTCTCGCTGACCGCCTCCACAAAGGACGACCAACTCACCCTCACCGCAGCCAACCTGGACCCCGACGCCGCGCAGCAGGTGACGGTCTCCCTGCGCGGGCGCACCATCGGACAGCTGCAGGGACGGATCCTCACCGCCGGCGACGTCGCCGACCACAACTCCGCAGAAGCGCCTGAGAGAGTCGCGCCGCAGCCCTACCGCCACGCCCAGCTGCAGCACACCCCTGCTGGCCAACAGCTGACGCTGCAATTGCCGCCGGCCAGCTATCTCAGCCTCACCGGCGACCTCCACGACCACCTTCAGCCCCAGGCCTGAAGCCGAACCCTTCACCCGCACTGACAGAGGAGAGCACAATGCGACGTATCTATTCGATGCCCCTGGCAGCGGCCTGCACCGCCGCTTTGGCCGTGACCGCCTGCGGCGGCGGAGGAGACGGCGGCGGCGACGCCGGAGGAGGCAATGGCGAGGAAGAGGTCAACCTCAGGATGGCCTGGTGGGGCGCGGAGTACCGCAATGAGGTCACCCAAGAGATGATCGAGATCTGCGAACCGGAAGCCGGCGTGAGCGTCTCGGACGAATACACCGACTGGGAAGGCTACTGGGACCAGCTGGCGACCCAGACTGCAGGAGGCGATACCCCGGACATCATCCAGATGGACGACACCTACCTGCGCGAATACGCCGACCGCGGCATCCTGCTGGAGCTGGACCAGGTGGACCTCTCGGCCATGGACGAGGACTCCATCGCCAACGGCCAGACCGAGCAGGGCCAGATGGGCGTGACTACCGGTATCAACGCGATGTCCTTCCTGGCCAACCCCGATCTCTTCGAAGAGTCCGGCATCGAGATTCCCGACGACACCACGTGGACTTGGGACGAGTACCGGGACCTGGTGATCGAGCTGACCGGAGCCCTCGGGGAAGGCCGCTACGGCGACGGGGGACCGGTGCAGCCGGCCGACTTTCAGATCTGGCTGCGCCAGAACGGCAAGCATCTGACGACCGACGACGGCGAGATCGGCTTTGAAGCCGCGGATCTGGAAGAGTACTTCGAATTCCAGCTGGGCCTCATTCAGGACGGCGGCTTCCCCAGTGCCGCACTGATGCAGGAGGAGTCCAACGCCGCGCCGGGAGAGTCCATGTTCGAGACCGGTGACCAGGCGCTGGCCCGCTGGTGGTCCAATACGATGCCCGGGGTCTCGGACCAGGCTGGCACGGACATGGTCATGCTGCGATTCCCCTCGCAGAGCGGCAGCACGGAGGAGCATGGCCTGTGGTACAAGTCCACCATGCTCTGGTCGGCCAGCGCATCCACCGAGCACCCGGAGCAGGCTCAGGCGTTCATCGACTGCCTGGTCAATAACGTGGAGGCCGGAGCGGCCCAGGGCATGGACCGGGGACTGCCCTCCAACCAGGACGTGCGGGAAGCGGTCCTGGAGGACCTGGAGGGCAATGACCTGGCTGTCGCCGAGTTCATGGAGAGCATCGAATCCGAGGTGGAGGCTCAGGAGCCCGAGCCGGTGCCGGCCATGGGTGCCAGCGCCCTGCAGGACATCCTCAACCGTTATTCCGAGGAGGTCTACTTCGAGCGCATGACGCCGGCGGAGGCTGCCGAGGCCGCGGTGAGCGAGGCGGAGGACGCCGTCGGCGCGTGATGGCGCCCCATTGGGACAGGCTGGAGCTGACCGATTGAGCAGCCGAGAGAGCCTCGCCGCGGAACACGCACGCGCCGCGGCACTGCTGGGGCTTCCTGCTGAGGACCGCAGGATCAGCCCCTTCACCGGCTACACCCGGGATCACTGGGAGGCTGTGGCCGACGGGCTGCTTGCCCGGGCCTGGCGCTGGGCCTCGCCGCGCGGAGGTCGCATCGATATGCCCGGCCGCAGCTCCCGCAGCGGGGTCCGCTCCGACGGGTTGGAGGGATATGCGCGCACCTTCCTGGCCGCAGCCTTCCGTGTGGCCGGGGCCGACGGAGCGGACCCGCATGGCTGGCTTCCCCGCTACGCCGAGGGACTGGCGGCAGGCACTGAGAACCCAGACCGCGACGATGAGGAGAGCTGGCCGCAGATCCGCGATCACGACGTCTTCGGCCAGCCCATGGTCGAAGCGGCCTCCGTCGCCCTGGGTCTGCGGCTGACTCGCCCCTGGCTGTGGGACTCCCTGACGTCGGCTCAGCAGGACCGCGCTGAGGCCTGGCTGCGCGGGGCTCTGGTCTCGGTGCCGGCGTCGAACAACTGGTACTTGTTTCCCTACGCCGTAGCCGGGTTCCTGGAGTCGGTGGGCCGCGGGGACGAGCTCACCGCCCGCACCCGGCGCCGCGGACTGGACCTGCTCGACAGCTGGTACGCCGGGCAGGGCTGGTATGCCGACGGCGAGGGCGGCGGCTTCGACTATTACAACGGCTGGGCCTTGCACCTGTACCCGGTGCTGGACGAGCTGATGGTCGCGCGGGAGGCGCGCGCCGCGGGGTCTCCCGCCCTGGCTGGCCTGGCCGGGTCGGTCTGGTCGCGCCGTCTCGCCGAGCACCTGGAGAGCTTCCGGCACTTCTTTGCCGCCGACGGCGCCCCCGTGCACTTCGGCCGCTCTATGACCTACCGTTTCGCCGCCGGTGCTGCCATCGGGCTGGGGGCCGCAGTCGGGGCCACGCCGCTGAGTCCGGGGGCCTCCCGGCGGATCATCAGCGGCACTATGCGGCACTTCTTCGAACACGGCTGCCTTAATGAGTACGGGCTGCTGAGCCTGGGGTGGTACCGCGCCCATGAGCCCACCTGTCAGAGCTACTCGGGGCCGGCTTCGCCGTACTGGGCCTCCAAAGCGTTCGTGGCGCTGCTGGCCCCGGCCGACCACCCCCTGTGGGCCTCGGCCGAGGAGCCGGCACCGGTGGAGGAGACCGATCGTGTGGTCGCTGTCGAACCAGCCGGTCTGCTGCTGCAGACCACCAGCGCCGACGGACTGGTGCGGCTGCACAACCACGGCTCGGACCACTTCCGCGCCGAGACCGGCGACGTCGGTGCGGGACGCGACCCGCTGTACAACCGGTGTGCCTACTCAAGCGCCACCGGCCCCACAGATACGCACAATGTGGAGGACAACGAGTTCACCGTGATCTGGCGCGGCCGCCGAGGCCAGCGCCGACGCGCCCACACCCTGGGAGCAGGAGCGGGGGAGGGCTGGGGCTGGATCGCCTCCTGGCACCGTCCGGTGTTCACCGACGGGGCCCCGGTGGTGCCCGGACTGCAGGTGCGCTCGGTGACGGTGGTGCGCGGCGCCTACGAGCTGCGGATCCACGCGGTGACCGGGGCTCCCGACCGGGCCTGGGCGGAGACCACCGGCTGGGCGGTGCCTGATCCGCGGCTGGGAACCGCGGCTGCGGTGCGCGCCGGGCTGCACGGGCTGTCCAGTTGGGAATCACAGGACTCCTCGGCCGCACCTGCTGGGACCGCATTCACCCCGGCGGCCCGGGTGGAGCGGCTCCGGGGGCCGTTGGAGCCGGGGGAGAGCCAGATCTTCGTCGCCGTCGCCGCCCTGCAGGGCGGTGGGGAGTCGGCAGAGCCCATTGTGGGCCCGGAGCTGGGCGATGTGCTCCAGAATCTGCAGATCGGCGACGGCGAGCTCAGCTTCCGCTGGGCCGGGGACTCAGAGACTACGCGCGTGGCGCTGGATCCGGTCAGCGTGACAAGAGCCTGACTGACAAGGCCCCGCGGCACAGGAGGGACGATGCCCTGGAAGTTTGCGTTCAGCACTTTGGGCGTGCCCGGAGCGCCGCTGGAGGAGGTGCTGCGCCTGGCCCGCCACCACGGTTGCGACGGCCTGGAGCTGCGCGTGCACGACCAAGAGTTCACACACCTGGAGCTGAGCGACTCCGGCGCGCAGGCGGTGGCGGAGCAGGTCCGTGAGGCAGGGCTGGAGATCGCCGCACTGGCCGGCTACGCGAAGGTCTGTTCCCCGGCCCCCGACGCCGCGATAGTGGAGGAGATCCGCAGCCTGCTGCGCCTGGCGCAGCTCACCGGCGCTGAGGGAGTCCGCCTCTTCCCCGGGGGCGACGACGCCTCCGAGGCCGCCGAACATCGGGATCGGGCGCTGCGTCGGCTGCAGCAGGTGCTGCCCGAGGCCCGGGAGGCTGGTGTGCGGCTGCTGGTGGAGACCCACGACTCCCACCCCACCGGCGCCCAGTGTCTGCAGCTGGTCCAGGACCTGGATGATCCGCAGACCGCTGCCGTGCTGTGGGACGGTCTGCACCCCTGGCGCAGCGGAGAGGCACCCGCCCGTACGCTGCAGGTGCTCGGCGAGCACTTCGGCTACTTCCAGGTCAAGGACGCGGTGCCGAGCACGGGCGATGACGGTTCCATGCACTGGGTGCCGGTGCTCCCGGGGGAGGGTGAGGTCCCCCTGGAGGAGCAGGGCCGGCTGCTGCAGGGCTTCTCCGGCTGGATCAGCTTGGAGTGGGAGCGGGCCTGGCACCGGCAGATCCCGCCGCTGGCCGAGGCGCTGCCCGTTGCGGCCCGATGGTTCCACCGCTGGTCCCCGTCCTGACGCTCGGAGGTCTCGTGGCGCCCCGCCGCCGTATTAATTACTAAAATATGTTGACAGATGGGGTGACGTGTATCACCCTGGAGGGGTCTCGCCCCCTTTGGGCTCCCGCTGAGGAGAGGAACGCCGCCATCAGTACGCATACCGTGGACATCGCCGGCCGTTGGACATGCCGCCTGGACCCCGACTCCCGGGGAGAGCGGGAGGAGTGGTTCCGCTCCCCGCTGGCCGAGGGGACTCTCGAGGTGTCTCTCCCCGGCTCGCTGCAGCAGCAGGGCATCGGTGACGAGATCAGCTTGGAGACCCCCTGGACCGGTCTGGTCGTGGACCGCTCCTTCTTCACCGATGAGAGGTACGCCCCGTACCGCGAGGCGGGGAACATCAGCGTGCCCTTCTGGCTCCAGCCCGAGGTCTACTACCAGGGCGCAGCGTGGTTCCAGCGCGAGATCGAGGTGCCGCCGGAGTGGGAGGGCCGAGAGGTCCTCCTGAACCTGGAGCGCGTCCACTGGGAGTCCACCGTCTGGATCGACGAGCACCGCGTCGGTACCGAGCGCAGCCTGAGCACCGCCCACCGTCACCCCCTCGGCCGCCTCTCCCCGGGCCGCCACCTGCTCACCATCCGGGTGGACAACCGCGCCGTCGTCGACGTCGGGCCCAACGCCCACAGCGTCTCCGACCACACCCAGGGCAACTGGAACGGCATCATCGGCGAGCTCACCCTGACGGCGCTCCCGGCGGTGCGGCTCTCCCGCGTGCGGGTCTTCCCCGACCTGGCCCGGTCCTCCGCACTGGTGAAGATCGACATCGCCGCCGGCACCGCCCGGGTCCCCGCCGGTGAGGTCAGGGTCTCCGCCCGACGGCGGGGCCTCGAGGGGGCCCCTGCGGCCGGTCCGGTGTGCGTGCCCTTCGCCGTGGACTACGGGCGCGATCTCGCCGAGCGCGGCCTGACCGCCGGCGGCGAGCATCTGGACCTCGAGCTGCCCCTCGGCCCGGACGCGGCGACATGGGACGAGTTTGATCCGGCCCTCTACGACCTCGACGTCGAGCTCGTGGCCGAGACCAACGGCATTGAGCACCGTGACCGGCACAGCACGGTCTTCGGCCTGCGCGAAGTGGGTGTGGAGGGCACCCAGGTGACCGTCAACGGGAGGCGGACCTTCATCCGCGGCACCCTGGAGTCCTGCGTCTTCCCCCTGACCGGCTACCCGCCCACCGACGTCGGCTCCTGGCGGAAGATCATGGAGACCGCCCGGGCCGCCGGGCTGAACCTGCTGCGCTTCCACTCCTGGTGTCCGCCCGAGGCTGCCTTCCTCGCCGCCGATGAAGTGGGCATGTACCTGCAGGTCGAAGGGCCGGTCTGGGCCAATCAGGGGGCAGCGGTCGGCGAGGGCAGGCCCGTGGATGCGTTCGTCCACGAGGAGACCCGCAAGATCCTGCGGGAGTACGGCAACCACCCCTCGTTCATCATGATGGCCCATGGCAACGAGCCCGGCGGCAGGGACGCCGAGTTCCTCAGCGCGTGGGTCCAGGGGTGGCGCCAGCAGGACCCCCGGCGGCTCTACACCACCGGCGCCGGGTGGCCGGCGGTGGAGCAGAACGACTTCGACAACATCCCTCAGCCGCGGGCCCACCGCTGGGGTGAAGGGCTCGAGTCCCGCCTCAACGCCTCCCCGCCGGAGACCCTCACCGACTACAGCGACTGGGTCTCCTCGCGGCCCCGCCCCATCATCAGCCATGAGATCGGGCAATGGTGCGCGTACCCGGACCTCTCGGAGCGTGCCGAGTACACCGGCCTGATGCGGGCCCGGAACTTCGACATCTTCGCCGACTTCCTCGCCCAGGCCGGCATGGCCGACCAGGCCGCAGACTTCCTGCGCGTCTCGGGGGAGCTGCAGACCCTCTGCTACAAGGAGGACATCGAGACCGCCCTGCGCACCGAGGGGTTCGGCGGATTCCACCTGCTCGGCCTCACCGACTTCCCCGGCCAGGGCACCGCCCTGGTGGGAGTGCTCAATGCCTTCTGGGAGTCCAAGGGGTACTGCGCACCCGAGGAGTTCGCGCGCTTCTGCGGCCCCACCGTGCCGCTGGCCAGGCTGCCCCGCCGGGTCTTCTCCCAGGGGGAGTCGGTGGTCTTCGAGGTGCAGCTGGCCCACTTCGGCCCGGCCCCTCTGCATGGCGACATCACATGGAGCCTGCGGACACCCCAGGGGGAGGAGCGTCTCCGGGGTGAGGTGGCCCGGGGGGCGGACATCCCGGTCGGCAACGGCACCCGCCTCGGTCCCGTGGCGGTGTCCCTGGAGCAGATCGGCGGCCCCGAGCAGCTGGACCTCGTGGTCACCGTCGAGTCCGAGGACGGCGCACGCCACCAGAACGACTGGCGCGTCTGGGTCTATCCGGAGCAGGACGAGCCCGCCCCCGAGGACGTGCACGTCACCGAGGACCTGCAGGAGGCCCTGGACCGGGCCGGAGCCGGTGAGCGCGTGTTGCTGGAGGTCCCCCCGGAGGAGGTGCAGAACGACGTCGCCCTGGGCTTCACCCCCGCCTTCTGGAACACCGCATGGACCGGAGGGCAGGCGCCGCACACCCTGGGCATCCTCCATGACCCGGACCATCCCGTCTTCAGCCGGTTCCCCACCAGAGGCTCCACCGACTGGCAGTGGTGGGAGCTGCTCCACGGCGCGCGGGCGATGCGGATGGAGGGGCTGCCGCAGTCCCTGCGCCCCCTGGTGCAACCCATCGACACCTGGTTCGAGGCCCGCCGGCTCGGGGCCCTCTTCGAGGCTAAGGTCGGGCGGGGCCGCCTCATGGTGAGCTCCCTGAACCTCTTCGCCCCCGAGGAGCGCGGCGCCGTCCGGCTGCAGGGAGGGTGTCGGCACCGGCCCCGAGCCCTGATGAACCTCTCCGCCTCTCAGGAGCGTCTCGCCGCCCGGCAGTTCCGGCGCAGCCTGCTGGCCTACATGGCCAGTCCCGACTTCGATCCGCAGACCACCCTCGATGCCGACCAGGTGGCCGGCGTCCTGGGTTGAGGCCTGCCCAGAAACAAGTCCTAAACAAGGAGGAATCATGAATCACTCGCAGACAACGGTGTCGCGCAGGAACCTTCTGCTCGGCACCGGAGCACTAGGCCTCAGCGGCATCCTGGCCGGATGCGTGGGCGGCGGCAGCGGCGGCGGCTCGCAGAACGGCGGCGGAGGGGGAGGGATCACCTTCCAGAACTCCATCCAGGACACCAGCCCACGTGCGGCGCTGGAGCACCTGGTCAGTGAGTACGACGACGGCGACGTCACCATGAACTCGGTGGCCACCGAGCAGTTCCGTGCCCAGCTGACCAACTACCTGCGCTCGAACAACCCGCCGGACGTGCTGACCTGGTATGCAGGGTCGGTCGCCCGCAACTACGCCCGTGAGGGCCTGTTGCTGGACGTCTCCTCCCTGTGGGAGGGTGACGGCGCCTGCGCGAACTTCTCGGACGCGCTGCGCAGCCTCTCCAGCGACGACGACGGCAACCAGATCTTCGTGCCCACCCAGTACTACTGGTGGTCGGTCTTCTACAAGAAGTCCGCCTTCGAGGAATGGGGCGTGGAGCCGCCGAGCACCTGGGACGAGTTCCATGCGCTCTGCGAGGACCTCAGCGGCCAGGGGGTCATCCCGCTGGCCAACGGCATCGGCCCCACCCCCTGGATGGCGTCGGGCTGGTTCGACTACCTGAACCTGCGCATCAACGGGCCTGAGTACCACCGGGAGCTGCTGGCCGGGGAGCACTCGTTCACCGACCAGGAGGTCGTCGACGTCATGGAGGAGTACGGGCGCCTCATCCCCTACTTCGACCCCAATATGACCTCCTACGACAACCAGGAGGCGGTGACCCCGATGGCCAACAACGAGGCGGCCATGTACCTGGTGGGAGCCTTCGTGACCGAGTACTTCCCCGAGGACCAGCGAGACGACCTGGACTTCTTCTCGGTGCCGGTGATCAACGACTCGGTGCCCACCGCCGAGGAGGCGCCCACCGACGGCTACTTCGCCGCCGCCCGGGGCAACAACCACGAGGAGACCCTGGCCTTCCTGGACTACATGGCCTCCGCCGAGAGCCAGGAGACCTTCATCGAGATGTCTGACAGCGGGTACCTGCCGACCTCGCCCGACGTCGACACCTCCGACTTCAGCCCGCTGGTGCAGAAGGGCATCCAGCTGCTCGAGGAGACCGAGGAGATCACCCAGTTCTTCAACAGGGACGGCTCGGACGCACTGCAGGCCACGGCCGACGACGCGCTGACCCGGTTCCTCGCCGAGCCTGAGTCGCTGACCCAGATCCTGGAGGACTGGCAGCGCGCCGCTGAAGGGACGTTCGACTGATGGCGGTGGAAGCACCCTCCCGCACCGAGGAGACCCGGACCGCCTCCCCGCAGGCCCCGCAGCGGGCCCCCGGGTTCGGTGCCCGGGTCCTCTCCCGGCTGCGCCGTGTGCCGATGCTGATCTGGCTGTTCCTGCTGGTCCCGGTGGTCTTCGAGGTCTTCTGGGTGTTCTGGCCGGCGCTGAACTCCTTCTCGCTGTCGGTGACCCGCTGGGACGGCATCACCCCTGCCGAGCCGGTGGGCCTCCAGAACTTCGTGGACCTCTGGGACGATCCGATCTTCCGGACGGCCCTGGAGAACAACATCATCTGGATCATCGGCTTCGGGGGCCTCTCGGTGGTGATCGGACTGGCGCTCGCCGTGGCACTGAACAAGCCGGGCCCGATGGTGGGGCTCTACCGCAGTGCGATCTTCCTGCCGATGGTGGTCTCGCTGGCGGTCACCGGCCTGTTCTGGCGGGTGATGTACGCCCCGGACGGGCCGATGAACGCCTCCCTCGGTCTGGTGGGGCTGGAGTCTCTGCAGCGGCAGTGGCTGGCCGATCCGGACCTGGCCCTCTACGCGGTGCTCATCGCCGCGGTCTGGCGGCAGGTCGGCTACATCATGGTCCTCTACCTGGCCGGGCTGAAGAGCTGCGACGAGTCCCTGGAGGAGGCCGCCGCAGTCGACGGGGCCAATGCCTGGACGCGGTTCTGGCGGATCGTGATGCCCCAGCTCAAGGGGGTGCACACGGTGGTCTTCGCGGTGACCGTGATCGACTCGCTGCGCACCTTCGACATCGTCTGGGCCATGACCCGGGGCGGTCCGTACAACGAGACCCAGCTGCTGAGCACCTATATGTTCCAGCAGGCGTTCACCACCGGGAACCTGGGCTACGCCTCGGCGATCTCCGTGGTGATCTTCGCCCTGGCCATCGGATTCATCATCACCTACCTGGTCCGCCAGTCCCGCAACGAGGACTGAGGAGGAGGACTCACCATGACAACAACGACGACGTCGTCCCGGCCCGCCCGTGCGCCGCAGGTGCGCAGGCGCCGCCGGCCGGCCCGTTCGCCCTGGCTGCACGTGGCGATGGTGCCCCTGTCGCTGCTGTGGATCAGCCCGATCGTCTTCGTGGGGTTCGTCTCGATCCGCTCCTTCGACGACATCGCCGCCCGCGGCATCGGCGCGCTGCCCACCTCGATCTCCTTCGAGGGGTTCATCACCGCCTTCGAAGGAGGCGGCCTGTGGCGGGCGCTGGGCAACAGCATCGCCGTGACCGCGGGAGGGGTCTTCCTCTCGCTGGCGCTCTCGGCCGTCGCCGCCTATGCGCTGAGCAGGTTCGAGATCCCGCTCCGCAAGACCATCCTGCTGACGATGCTCGCCGGGAACCTGCTGCCCCCGCAGATCCTGCTGGTGCCGGTCTCGGCGATCACCGACAGCCTGGGGATCTACGACACGCTGTTCGCCCTGACCATCGTGCAGGTCGGCTTCGGCATCGGGTTCTACACCTTCGTGCTCTACGGCTTCATGCGGAACCTGCCGGATGAGGTCTTCGAGGCCGCCCGGATCGACGGGGCGGGCGCGGGGAAGATCTTCTGGGCGATCGTGCTCCCCCTCTCCCGGCCCTCGATGGCGGCGCTGGGGGCGCTGTCCACCACCTGGATCTTCAACGACCTGATCTGGGCCATGACGGTGCTGCGCACCGAGGACAAGTTCCCCATCACCGCGCAGCTGCTGAACATGATGGGCGGCTTCGGCAGCTCATGGAACGTGATCGCGGCCGGGGCCCTGGTCGCGGCCATCCCCACGGCTGTGGTCTTCTTCATCTTCCAGAAGCAGTTCGTCTCCGGGCTGCTCGTGGGGACGGACAAGTGAGCGCCCCCACGACAGCCCCCGCAGGGGAGGGCACGAAGACCTGGCGGCTGCGCACCGGCTCCGGGGAGTACGCCGTCGGGCTGGCGCCGGGGCGCAGAGGCCTGGTGCTGGTGCGCTGGGGCGAGCCGGGCGGGGGTCTTCCGGAGATCGGGCTGCCTCGGCGCAGCACCTCCTTCGAGGATCCCCTGGACCTGCTGCCCCTGGAGGCGACTGCCTTGGGGACCCGGTCGGTCCACAGCGCCGAGATCGTCGTCCGCCGGGCCGACGGCGTGCGCGGTGCGCGCCTGGAGATCCACGGCGAGGTGGTCCTGGAGCAGCGGGAGGACGGCGACCACATGGTGTGCCCGCTGGCCGATCCCGGCCTGGGGCTGGAGGTGGAGCTGCACGTGCGCACCTCGCCCCGGCACGAGGTGGTGGAGAAGTGGGCGGTCCTGCGCAGCACGGCCTCGGAGGACCTCGAGCTGCTGCGCGCCTGGGGCGGGGCCTTCGAGGTCCCCGGGGGTGAGGGCGCCGTCGTCGAGCTGCTCCACGGTGCCTGGTCCCGGGAGTACACCCGCGCCCGGACCCGGCTGGGCGCCGGCACGCTGAGCATCGGCAGCAGGCAGGGCATCACGTCCCACACCTACGCGCCGGTCATGACCGTCCGCGGCGGGGAGGACCCGGAGCTGGCCCACTCGGCCGCCCTGGCCTGGAGCGGCTCCTGGAGGATGAGCGCAGACGCCCCGCCGTTCACCGGCCGGATCCGGCTGGCCGGAGGGCCCGACGACGAGTCGGGCATCCTCACGCTGGCCCCGGGAGGGCAGCTCACCACCCCGGTACTCACGGGGCTGAGGGTGCGCGGCGACGCCGATGCGGTGGCCCGCCAGTGGCACCGCTATCAGCAGACGCTAACCAGGACCACCGGCCCCGAGCACCGCCCTGTGGTCTATAACGCCTGGTATGCCACCGGCTTCGACGTGCGCGTGGACCATCAGCTGCGGCTGACTGAGGCCGCGGCGGAGATCGGCGCTGAGGTCTTCGTGGTCGACGACGGCTGGTTCCGGGGCAGGGTCTCCGACCGGTCCGGCCTGGGCGACTGGGATGTGGACCCGCAGAAGTTCCCCCGCGGGCTCGAGGAGCTCATCGACGGCGTGCGGGCCCGTGGGATGCGGTTCGGCATCTGGGTGGAGCCGGAGGCGGTGAACCCTGACAGCGACCTGTACCGGGCGCATCCCGAGTGGGTGCATCACGTCCAGGGCCGTCCTCTGCGCACGCTGAGGAATCAGTACATGCTGGATCTGGGCCGTCCGGAGGTCGAGGAGTGGGCCGCCGGGATGCTGCGCAGGCTGCTCAGCCGCTATGACATCACCTACCTGAAGTGGGATATGAACCGGTCCATTGAGGACGGCGGATGCCCGGTCCCCGGGGCGGACGACTGGTCCTGGCGGCACACCCGGGCCTACTACCGGCTCCTGGAGATGATCCGCGCGGAGTTCCCCCACGTCACCGTAGAGGGCTGCGCAGGGGGCGGAGGGAGGATCGACCATGAGGTGCTCGCGCGCACGGATGTGGTCTGGCCCAGCGACGAGACCGGCCCGCGGGACAGGCTGGCCGTCCAGCACGGCTTCCTGGAGGCCTTCCCCAGCTGGGCGATGAGCTCCTGGGTCACCGATGAGCCCGATGTGCTCGACCCGGATCCGGCGAGCCTGGAGTTCAGGTTCGCCGTCGCGATGGCCGGCGTGCTCGGCATCGGTGCGGACCTGCTGGCCTGGGACGGGGACGCACTGTCCCGGGCCAGGGAGCTCGTGGCGCTGTACCAGGAGGCCCGCAGCACGGTCTTCACCTCCCGGGTCCACCGGCACGGTGACCCTGCCGGGGACTTCTACGCAGTGCAGCACACTGGTAAGGATGCGGTGTTCCTGCTGGCCTACCGCCGCCCGGGCGCCTCAGGGCCGTCGGAGTTCCGGCTGGCGGGTCCGGAGTTCGAGGACGAGCCCCCGGTGGAGATCCGCTGGCGGTGGGGCGACTGTGACGCCGTGCTCCTGCCCCGGAACGCATAAACCATTAAATATGTCTACAGAGGAGGACGTCCAGGAAGGAGATGGTCCATGCCTACGGCAGTCGTGACCGGTGCGGCCCGGGGGATCGGGCTGGCCACCGCCCAGACCCTGTACTCCGCAGGCTGGCGGGTGGCGCTCACCGACGTGGACCCCCTCGTCGAAGAGCGGGCCGCAGCCCTGGGCCAGGGTGCACAGGGCTGGGAGGCCGACGTCGCCTCGGCCCCGGACTGGGAGCGGGTCGTGGCCGAGGCGCGCGAGGCGCTGGGCCCGGTCGGCGGCCTTGTCCTCAATGCCCTGGCCACCGACATCACACCCTTGCATGAGATGACCCCCGAGTCCTGGCAGCGCCAGCTCGAGGTCAACCTCACGGGGGCCTTCCACGGCGTGCGCGCCTGCCTGCCGGACCTGCGGCGTGCAGAAGGGCCTGGGGCCGCCCGTCCCGGCGGTGTCGTCATCGTCTCCTCGGTGCACGCGCACTTCGGGCTGCCCGATGTGCCCGGCTACGCAGCCTCCAAGGCCGGCCAGGCCGGACTCGCCCGGCAGCTGGCCGCGCAGTACGGCCCGCAGGTGCGCGTGAACTGCGTGACGCCCGGCCCCATCCGCACCGCGCAGTGGGACAGGGTGGACGAGGAGAGGCGGCGGCGGAGCGCGGCCCAGACCGCCCTGGACAGGCTCGGGGAGCCTGAAGAGGTCGCGCAGGTGATCGCCTTCCTCCTCTCCGAGAGGGCCTCCTACATGACCGGGGCCACGGTCGCCGTCGACGGGGGATGGAGCATCACCAAGGACTCGACGTGAGCAGACGGCGGGGACGCAGGGCAGGCAGCCGGGCACGGCGGCATGAGAGGACGAGATGTGTGTGAGGAGCTGAAGGCGCAGTGGTAGGCGGTTACAGGGGACGCGGCGTGCACGGCAGCACGGTGGAGCTGCTGGGCGCCAGGATCGTCAACGGGAGCATCGCACCCGGAGAGGTCCTGGACCTGCAGCAGATCGGTGAGGAGCTCGACCTCTCGCTGACTTCGCTGCGCGAGGCCATCAAGGTCCTCATGGCCAAGGGCCTCCTCGACGCCCGGCAGAAGCGCGGGACCTTCGTGCGTCCCCGCTCCGAGTGGAACGCCCTGGACAGCGACGTGCTGCGCTGGCGGCAGACCGTCGGCGACTCCGAGGCGGTCCTGCGCGACCTCGCCGAGGTGCGTACCGCCATCGAACCGCGGGCCGCCGCCCTGGCCGCCGAACGCCGGACCGAGGAAGACGTGTCTGCCCTCCAGGAGGCGCTGGAGGGTATGAAGGACGCCCGCGGGGGCACCGCGGACCAGGCCGCGCGGACCGACCTGGTCTTCCACCAGGTGCTGCTGCGTGCCACCGGCAACGAGCTCTTCGCCCAGATGAGCGTGTTCGTGGAACCGGCCCTGATGGTGCGCGACCAGCTCGTCCACGACCATCAGGTGGCCGATCCGGTCCCCTCCCACCAGCGGGTGGTCGAGGCCGTCGTGGCCCGGGAACCCGTGCAGGCCGCCGATGCGGCGATGTCCCTGCTGGAACAGAGCGTCGAAGACGTCACCCGTGTGCTGGGCGACGAGCGAGGAGAGAACCCATGAAGATCACCAGGATCGAGACCTTCGCCGTGCCGCCGCGGTGGGTCTTCTGCCGCGTGGAGACCGACGAGGGCATCGTCGGCTGGGGCGAGCCGGTCGTCGAGGGCCGCTCCGAGACCGTGCGGGCTGCCGTCAGGGAGCTCTCCGAGATGCTCATCGGCCAGGACCCCCGCCAGATCGAACGGCACTGGCAGAAGATGACCAAGGCCGGCTTCTACCGGGGCGGGCCGATCCTCTCCAGTGCGGTCTCCGGGCTGGATCAGGCGCTCTGGGACATCCTGGGCAAGTCGCTGGGAGTGCCCGTGCATGTGCTGCTCGGCGGGCCGGTGCGGGACAAGGTCCGCATGTACGGCTGGATCGGCGGGGACGACCCGGACGACGTGGCCGACTCTGCCAGGCAGCAGGCCGAGGCCGGCCTCACCGCGGTGAAGATGAACGCCACCGGCCGGTGGGACCGGATCGCCGCGGCTCCCAGCATCCGTGAGGTGGTCGCCCGTGCGGAGGCGGTGCGGGAGGCGGTGGGCGAGGACTTCGGCATCGCCCTGGACTTCCACGGCCGGGTCGGCCCCGCCGATGCGCGGCGGCTGCTGCACGCCCTGGAGCCGGTCTCCCCGCTCTTCGTGGAGGAGCCGGTGCTGCCGGAGCTCGGCTCCCGGCTGCCCGCCCTGACAGCCTCCACCACCATTCCGCTGGCCACCGGCGAGCGGCTCTATGACCGGGTGAGCTTCCAGCCGGTGCTCGTGGCCGGCGTCGCCGTCGTCCAGCCTGACCTCTCCCATGCGGGCGGGATCTCCGAGTCCCGCAGGATCGCCGCGCTCGCGGAGATGCACGGCGCACTCTTCGCCCCGCACTGCCCGCTGGGGCCGCTGGCGCTGGCCTCCTGCCTCCAGGTGGACTTCGCCACCCCGAACTTCCTCATCCAGGAGCAGTCCATCGGCATCCACTACAACGACGGCGCCGCCCAGCCCCTGGACTATGTCCTCGACACCGCCCCCCTGCAGTTCCCCGACGGGTGGATCCGCCGCTGGGACGCCCCGGGCCTGGGCGTGGAGGTGGACGAGGAGGCGGTCCGGGCTGCCGACGCCCGCGGGGGCAGCTGGCGGAACCCGGTCTGGGAGCACCCCGACGGCTCCTTCGCGGAGTGGTGAGGGACAGCCGCGGAGCGATCAGAGAGAGCGACGAGGACGGCAGCGAGAGTGAGGAGATGACCATGGCAGAGCAGAGCTTCATCGAGCGGCTGGGGGAGCACCGGCTGCTCGGCATCATCCGGGGCGGTGATCCCCAGGCCAGCATCGCCTCGGCGCTGACCCTTGCCGAGGCGGGGGCGCGCTTCTTCGAGATCTCCCTGACCAGTGCGGACGCCCTGCATGTGCTCCGTGAGGTCACCCGTCAGGCCGGCGGGCACGTGGAGGTCGGCGCGGGCACGGTGCTGACGCCCGCGGATGCCGATGCCGCCCTGGAGCACGGCGCCGGCTACATCGTCACCCCTGCGCTGGCACCCTCGGTCGCCCACGCCGTCTCGGCCGGAGTCCCCGTCCTGGCCGGGGCGATGACCCCCACCGAGGTGCTCAGCGCCGTGGACCAGGGGGCGGATGCGGTGAAGATCTTCCCCGCCGGGCGCTTCGGCCCCGGCTATCTGAAGGACCTGCGCGGCCCCTTTCCGGAGGTCCCGCTGGTCCCGGTGGGCGGAGTAGGCGTCGAGGACGTGCCCGCCTACCTGGGGCAGGGCGCGCTCGCCGTCGGTGTGGCCACTCCGCTCTGCGGGGATGCGCCCGACGGCGGCAGCCTGGAGGACCTCCGCTCGCGCGCCGGGCAGTTCCTCGAGGCGGTGCGGCAGTGAGTGCGGGGGTGGACGTCCTCACCGTGGGCGAGACGATGACCGCGGTCCGCTGCGCAGGGCCCCTCCAGCTGGGCGGACAGGCCCGGATCACCGTGGCCGGTGCGGAGAGCAACCTCGCCATCGGTCTGGCACGGCTGGGCCACCGCGCCGCATGGTCGGGCCGGCTGGGGGCCGACGAGTCCGCCGAGCTCATCCTGCGCACCCTGCGGGCCGAGGGCGTGGACACCAGCACCGTGGTGCGGGACCCGGAGGCCGGAACCGGGCTGCTGCTGTTCGAGCGGCGCCTGCCGGACCTCACCCGGGTGGAGTACCACCGGGCCGGCTCCGCGGGCTCACGGTGGAGCACCGAGGACGTCGAGGCCGCCCTCTCGCTGCGGCCGCGCATCCTGCACGTCACGGGCATCACCGCGGCCCTCTCAGGCTCGACGCGGCAGGCGCTGAGCGACCTGGTGGCCGGGGCGCGCGGCCAGGGAGCGCTGGTCAGCGTGGACGTGAACTTCCGCGGCAGGCTCTGGACCCGCGAGCAGGCCCGCCCGGTGCTGCGCGACCTCGCCCGGCGGGCCGACGTCGTCGTCGCCTCCGCCGATGAGCTGGAGCTGGTGGCCGCCGAGCCGGAGGAGCTGCTGGAGGCCGGTGTGGCTGAGGTGGTGATCAAGCGCGGCGCGGAGGGTGCCTCGGCGGTGACCCCGGAAGGCGAAGTGTCCGTCCCCTCCCGGAAGGTGCAGGTGGTGGACACCATCGGGGCCGGGGACGCGTTCAGCGCGGGCTACCTCTCCGGGGTGCTGGACGGACTGGCCGTGCCGCAGCGGCTCGGCCGCGGTGCGACGCTCGGAGCGTTCGCCGTGGCCAGCGCAGGGGACTGGGAAGGCCTGCCGAGACGGGAGGAGCTGACCCTGCTCAACGTCGACGAAGGAGAGAGCATCCGATGAATCAGCATATGAGGGACCATCACGCAGCAGCCGAGCCCCGGCACTCCGGGGAGTCTGCGGTGACCGGACCCTGGGAGCCGGTGGATCAGCGGCGCTGGCAGCTGGGCGAGGGCGCCAGATACCTGGGTTCAGAGAAGACCGGTGGCGCCGGGGAGTCCGGCGGGGCCGGGGGTTTTGTCTGCGTGGACCTGCTGCAGGGACGGCTGTTCAGCACCCCCGGAGAGCCCGGATCCCAGCTGAGACTGCGCGCTGAGATGGACCGCCCCCTAGGTGCCGTGGCGCCGGCCGCGGCAGAGGCCGGATGGGAGACGGGCACCTGGGTGGCCGCGCTCGGCAAGGGGCTCTCGCTGCTGCGCGCCGAGGACGGCCTTCTGCACGAGACCGAGCTGATCGCCTCACCGGCGGACCGCCGAGAGGAGCCGGAGCTGCGCGTCAACGACGCCGTCGCCGACCCTCACGGCCGCTTCTGGGTCGGGGCCATGGCCTATGGCGGCGACCAGGGGCGGGGCTTCCTGGCCCGCCTCGACCCGGACGGGAGCGTCTCAGTCGTCCTGGAGGAGATGTCCATCCCCAATGGGCCGGCCTTCAGCGTCGACGGCCGCACCATGTACCTGGCTGACACCCCCACCGGATGGATCAGCACCTACGACGTCGACCCCGCCACCGGGACGCTCTCCGAGCCGCAGAAGTTCGTGAAGATCAGTGAGGGAGGGCCGGACGGTATGACAGTCGACGCCGAGGGCTGCCTGTGGCAGGCGGTCTGGGGCGCCTCCTGCCTGCACCGGTACTCGCCGAGCGGCGAGCTGCTGGAGAGGATTCCCGTGCCCGTGAGGCAGCCCACCTCAGTGGCGCTGAGCGCCGAGGCCCCCTACCGTGTGCTGGTCACCTCTGCCACCATCGGGCTCGAGGAGCCGGCCGAGCACGACGGCCGGGTCATCACCGCCGAAGTCCGCGTGCCGGGCCGCCCCGCCGACCGCTTCCGGGGCTAGTCCAGCGCGCCAGTCAGGCTCTGCGGAACCGAAGGGCGAGCGTGCGCGCCTCCGGACGCAGCATCGCCGTCGGCCAGACATCCGGGCCGCAGGCCCGCGAGCCCAGGCCGTGCTGAGCCACGTCCAGGTACAGATGCGTGGCCGAGGACTCCGGCAACTCATGCCGATGAGCGGCAGCAGCCAGCTCCTGGGCCGAGTGCCTGCTGAGCGTGAACCCGGGACGGCGGCTTGCGGCGTCCGGCTCGGAGAGGATCTCCAGCCAGTCGGTGCCGCCGCGGCGCAGGGTGAGCTCCCGCAGCCCGGGCCGGTGCCCGGACTCCTGAGGCCGGGCGTAGTCCACCGTCAGCTCCTCGATATCGGCGGAGAACCGTCCCAGATGCACCGAATGCGCCGTGTCCGGATACGCGTCGTGCGGCCCGAGGCCGAACCATGAGGCACCGTCCAACCGGGTGTCACCTACATCGGGCAGCACCAGATGAATCCCCAGCCGCGGCCAGACGTGGTCCCACACCGCATTCGGCACCATGGTCACTTCGCAGCGCAGCTCCGGCCCTTCAGGCCCGGCCACAGCGGTCCAGCGCTCGGTGACGTCCACTGCCGCCCGGCTCTGCGCCGCAGCGGTGCGGCGGCGCACGGTGAGCTGTCGTTCGTCCCGCTCCACCGAGATCACCCGATGGGCCAGCCGGTGCAGACCGGCGCGGCGCCAGCGCTCGGCCGAGGAGACTGGGTGTTCCTCATGAGCATTGAAGTCCGCGGGGTCGAATCTGTCATAGTCGGGGCGGGAGGCGCCCTCGTCATTGTCAGTCGGGGCCCTGAAGAGCTCGACTGTGGGCCCGAGCACCGGAGCCCCGGCCAGTCGCTGAAGCGCAGCGCCGGCGAATTCGGCCAGTCCCGTCTCGGCCAGGGTCAGCGGCTCCGCGGTCGTCGGCGAGGAACGTCTCACCGCGGCAGCGGCACCGGCGACAGACTCCTCCCACTGCGCTCGAGCCACCACGTGCCCGGCCGGGGCCCAGGGCGTCCCCGCACGCAGGGCAGCCTCCACGCGCAGGTGCGCCTCCTGCCCCGGCTCCAGCCGTTTCAGATGGCCCGCAAGCTCATCCTCGGCCACCACCCGCACAGAGGCCTGCTCCCCGGCGGGGATCGCCTGTCCTGATTCGTCCTGCAGCTGCGCGGTCCCGGCGGCCACCTCATAGCCGTCGGCCTCCAGCCGCCAGTGCAGCAGCAGGTCGGAGGTGTCGGCGGCGCAGCGCCGGCTGCGCACCTGCACCGCCCCGAGTCCGGCACGGCGGATCACCACGGGGGCCTCCACGGCGGCGAATTCCTTCAGACCGGGGGAGGGAGTGCCGTCGGAGAGGACCATCCCGTCCATCACGAAGTTTCCGTCATGGACCACCTCGCCGAAGTCTCCGCCATAGCCGAAGAACTCGGTGCCGGTTGCCGGGTCCACAGTGCGGATCCCATGGTCCCGCCACTCCCAGATGAACCCGCCGTGCAGCCGGCCGCAGCGGTCCACCATCTCCCGGTATCTATCCAGGGCCCCGGGGCCGTTGCCCATCGCGTGGGCGTACTCGCAGTGCACGAACGGCTTGGAGCGCTGCCGCGCACTCTCGGCCACACTGCAGCCCAGCAGCGGTTGGAAGTCGTCGTCGCGCGCAATGGACTCGGTCTCCAGGACCTGGGCGTACATGCGGGAATACACATCGGTGTAGGCCCCGGTGTAGTCGCCCTCGTAGTGCACCGGGCGGCTGGGGTCGCGGCGGTGCACCCATTCGGCCATGGCGGCAAGATTCTGCCCGGTGCCGGACTCATTGCCCAGGGACCACAGCACGATGCTGGGATGGTTCTTGTCCCGCTCCACCGTGCGCTCGATCCGGTCCAGATACGCCGCCCGCCACCGCGGATCGTCGCTGGGGTTGTCCACCCAACCGCCGGCCTCGAAGCCGTGGGTCTCCAGATCGCACTCCAGCACCACCCACAGGCCCAGCTCGTCGGCCAGGTCCAGCAGTCTGGGATGCGGCGGATAGTGGCTGGTGCGGATCGCGTTGACATTGTGGCGCTTCATCAGCGCCAGATCCTCACGGGCGTGGTCCTCGTCGAAGACCCGGCCGCGGTCCGGGTGGGTCTCATGCCGGTTCATCCCGGAGAAGACCAGCGGGCGGCCGTTGGCCAGAAGCCGGTCCCCGCGGATCTCCACACGCCGGAACCCGGTGCGCAGCCGCAGGGTCTCCGCAGATGACCTGACGACGACGTCATAGAGCCGCGGACTCTCCGGCGACCAGGGCTCCGGGGCGGGTACGCCCTCGGCACCCACGACGACCTCACCCACTGCGGAGGCGTCCTCCCAGGTCAGATCGACGTCCAGCTCCGGGATCTGCAGGCGCAGCGGATAGGCAGAATCTGCCGCCCGCACTTCTGGGTGAAGGGCGCCGATGCCGCTGGCGGCGTCGTAGTCCGGGTTCAGCCAGAGATCCTCGATGCCGCCCTCCGGCCGGTGCAGCAGGGTCACCTCGCGGAAGATCCCGGGCAGCCACCACTGGTCCTGGTCCTCCAGATAGCTGCCGGCCGACCACTGGATCACCCGCACCGCCACCGTGTTCTGCCCGGCGGTCACCGCCTCGGTGACGTCGAACTCGTGGGCCAGCCGGGAGCCGAAGGCCTGCCCGATCCAGACGCCGTTGACCCAGACCTGCAGGAAGGACTCCGCGCCGTCGAAGCGCAGCAGAACCCGTCCGGTGTCCAGCCACTGCTGGGAGACCTCGAACCGGCGGCGGTGATCCCCGGTGGGGTTGGCATCGGGCACATGCGGCGGATCCACAGGGAAGGGGTACTGCACATTGGTGTAGATGGGGCGGCCGAAGCGGCCCGGTGCTCCGGCGGGCACCTCCTCGCCGTCGGGGCCGGTTCCGCCGCGGCGGTCCAGCACCCAGTGGCAGGGCAGCTCGATGGTGTCCCAGCCGCTGTCGTCGTACTCACCTGCGGCGAAGCTGTCCGGATCCTCACCTTCGGGCAGCACGCCGTGGGCGCCCGGGGTCCCGGGGACGCCGGGAAGCAGGCGGAAGGCCCAGGGACCGTCGAGCCGCTGCGACTCGGCGTTACTGGCCTCCACCAGCCAGGACCGGGGCGGCACCAGCTTCCCGGCGAAAGGCTCGTAGGAGATATGAGGCTCAAGGACGAGGTGGGCGGAATCGGGCACGCGAGGGGTCAATTACTTCACAGCACCTTCGGTCAGGCCGCCGCGCCAGAAGCGCTGCAGCACGATCATTGCGATGGCCAGGGGGATTACCGAGAGCAGCACGCCCCCGGTGGTCAGCTCGTAGAACTCGGGGAGCCGGTCGGTCTGGCTTCTCCAGTGGTTTAGCCCCAGGGTGATGGGGAACAGGCCTTCGTCGGTGAGCATCACCAGGGGCAGGAAGTAGTTGTTCCAGATCCCGACCAGCTGGAAGAGGAAGACGGTGACCAGAGCCGGGGTCATGATGCGTAACCCCACCGTGTGGAAGATCTTGATCTCGCCGACGCCGTCGATCCTAGCTGCTTCTACTAGCGACTTGTCCACGGTGGCGTCGGCGTAGATCCGGCAGAGGAACAGGCCAAAGGGCGAGACTAATGAGGGGATCAGCACACTCCAGTAGGTGTTGACCATTCCGATCTGGCTGAAGAGTAGGAACAGGGGCAGCGCGGTCGCGGTTCCCGGCACCAGCACGCCGCCCAACACAATGCCGAAGATGACATTTCGCCCCCTGAACGCGTAGGTCGATAGAGCGTATCCCGCTGCCGCTGCGAAGTAGGTGGCGATCAACGAGCCGACTCCCGCGTAGAGCACCGAGTTCAGCAGCCAACGGATAAAGATCCCGTTGTCGAAGCTGAGGACCTGGGTGATGTTCTCGAACAGTTGGAAGGACGCGGAGAAGAGGAAGCCGTGGGTGCTGAAGAGGTCGTCGGTGGACTTCGAGGCGGCCACCACAACCCAGTACACCGGCACCAGGAAGTACAGGGTGACGATGACCAGGATTCCGGTGACGATAATCGTCTGTGCGGAGCCGCGACGGGAGACTTCTTCGGCGGTGCGATGGACCGTAGGCTGCGCCTGTTCGGCGGTGCCGCTCATCGGGAGCTCCTGTTCGTCAGACGGAGGAAAGTGAATGACAGCAGGAATGCCACCAAGGCGATCAGGACAGCCTGGGCCGCGGCCACCGTGTAGTCGTTGTACTGGAAGGCGGTGGTGTAGGCCGAGAGGTTGGGCGTGTACTGGGAGTCGATCGCTGGGGAGACCTGCTGAAGAAGCTGCGGCTCGGCGAACAGCTGCAGGGTGCCGATGATCGAGAACACCGTGGTCAGTACCAGGGCCGGCCGGATCAGCGGCAGCTGGATGGTCAGCGCCGTGCGCAGAGGCCCGGCGCCGTCGACCCGGGCCGCCTCGTAGAGGTCGCCCGGGATGGATTTCAGTTGGGCAATGATGATCAGCATGTTGTAGCCCGTGTAGCTCCAGGTCACAATGTTCGCGATGGACCACAGGACGGTGCCCGAGCTCAGGAAGTCCAGCTCAAGACCGAACCACGAGTGGGCAGTGTCGACGATGGGACTCAGCCCTGGCACGTAGAGGAAAGACCAGAGGATCGTGGCAAGCACCCCCGGGACGCCGTAGGGCATGAAGTAGGCGGCGCGAAAGAAGCCGGGCCAGCGCGCGGACGCCGATTCCAGCATGAGTGCCAGCACAGTGGCTAGGGTGATCATGATAGGCACCTGAACAATGCCGAAGAGGAACATGCGTCCGATCGAGGCCACGAAGGCGCCGTCGGCCAGAGCGAGCCTGTAGTTCTCGAACCAGGCGAAGGACGTGGAGATACCCTCCTCTCCGAAGAGCCCTTCGCGCTCGATCATGGTGAAGCTCTGACTGATCGCCATAAGGATCGGCATAACGAAGGTGAAAAGGAAGAGGATCAGAAATGGTGCCAGGAGGATCCAGGGTGCACGTTTCTCAGCAGATGCTTTCATCGGTCGGCCCTTCGGATGCTCAGCCCCTTATTCTTGAAAACCTCGATGGTGGCTTCCTCGGCGGCGATGACTGCATCGACCAATGAGAGGCCCTGCGCCTTGCGGCGGAACTCGTCTCCCAGAATGCTGAAGGTTTGCTGTACGATCGGCCACCACTGCCAGTCGGGATTCTGGTCATAAGCGGCGGGTTCAAACACCTCGGTGTTGTACTCCTGCCCGCCGAAGAACTCACTGGGTCCCTGCCGCGGGGTGCCGATGTGCTCGGGGTTGGCCGACCAGCCGATACCGCTGTGCTCGATCAGTCCGTCGATCCCCTCAGGGTGGGAGTTAAGCCAGACTGCGAACTCAAGCGCCTCGGCCGGGTGCTGGCAGTTGGCCATAACGGCCGAGGTGGAGCCGCCTATCGTGGAGGAGCCGTATCCGTGCTCCCAGCGGGGCGCAGGGGCCACCCGCCATAGGCCCTCGGCGCCAGAGACGCCGGAGAGGAGCGCATCGCCCCAGCTGGCGCTTACCAGGGAGGCGATTTGGTCGTTGCTTGCGGCAGCAAACCAACCGGGTGAGTACGGCTCGTGCTGAGTGGTGACCAGGCCCTCGTCGACGACTTCGTCGAAGAATCGGGCCACATCGAGGGTCGCCTCATCGGACATGTTGATCACCCAGCTGTCCTCTTCAGCCTGGAACCAGGTGGCTCCGGCCTGCATGGCGTGGGCGGTGAAAACCGAACCGTCGGTCAGGGGGAAGGAGTCGAGGAAGATCCCTTTCTCCTTCAGCGCCCGACCCGCCTCACGCCACTGTACCCAGCTGGTGGGGATCTCCGCCCCCGCCTCCTCGAAGAGGTCGGGACGGTAGTACATCCCCACCGGCCCAGAGTCCTGCGGGATCCCATAGACGCCGTCGGCGAAGCTGACCTGGCCCCACAGGGTTTCGTCGAACCGGTTCTCGTACTGCTCCACCCCGTAGCGGGTAAGGTCCACGAGCCCGTTGACCAGCATGAACTCCGGCAGAGCCCGCAGCTCCACCTGGGCCAGGTCCGGACCTGCGCCCGCGGCCAGAGAGCTGTAGAGCTTCTGGTATCCGCCGTCGGTCGCACCGGGAATCCACGAAACGTCGACCTGGATATGCGGGTTCTGCTCGTTCCAGATATCCGCGACTACCTGGAGGTCGGTGATCCAGGCCCAGTACGTGAGTCGGACAGTCTCGCCCTGGGCGGCGGGCGGGATAGTCGGCTGGGTGTTCACCGCAGAGGTGCCCGGGGTGGAGCACCCGGCTAGGGCGAGTGTGCCTGCTCCAAAGCCTCCGTAGAGGAACTGCCGTCGGGAGACGCGTCTCATCCGTCCCACCCTCCTACGTTCTGACGAGCAGAACAAACGGTTTCCAACAACTCGCATCAACTATCGACGCCGATAAGATGTGTGTCAAGGATCACATATCCATGGCTCAATGCCGCTGTAGCCATTAACGTTCCGAACTTCCCTGCGAGGTCGCTCGCGGCTCCTGGTGTTTGTAGAGTGAGCCTCATTGTTGGATCATGTTGGAATCCAAGAGGAGGGGAGGCGGCCATGCTCGCCGCAGAGAGACAGGCCCGCATCACCGAGCGGGTAGCCGAGCGCGGTTCTGTGCGCGTGGCCGACCTGGTCGAGGAGTTCGGCGTTTCGGATATGACCGTCCGGCGGGACCTGGACGTCCTCGCCTCCCAGGGTGTGCTCAGCAAGGTCCACGGCGGGGCGGTGCCCGCCGCTCGGAGGAGCGAGGAGCCGGGTTTCGCCGCCAAGGCCACCCGCATGGAGCGCGAGAAGGACGCGATCGCAGCCGAGGCGGCGCAGCTGGTCGAGCCCGGCATGTCGATTGCGCTCTCGGCCGGCACCACCACCCGCGCACTGGCGCGCCGGCTCACCGATGTGCCCGAACTGACCGTCATCACCAACTCCACGCGCATCTCCGATGTCTTCCACCAAGCCCCGCGCGCTGACCGCACGGTGATTCTCACCGGCGGCATCCGGACCCGCTCCGATGCGCTGGTGGGCCCCACCGCCGTGGCCGCGCTGCGTCACACCCATGTGGACCTCGCCTTCCTCGGGGCGCACGGGATCTCTGAAGAGGCAGGCTTCACCACGCCCAACTACCTGGAGGCCGACACCAATGCTGCGCTGATCGCCTCGGCCCGCCGCACCGCAGTGCTTGCTGACCACAGCAAATGGGGCGTCATCGGCGTGATGACCTTCGCTGCGCTTACAGCGGCGGACACGCTGATCAGCGACCAGAACCTCCACCCCGCAGCCGTCGCCGCGCTGAGCGAGCACATCGGAGATCTCCGGCTCGCCGAGACCGGTCCCGCCCGCGCCGACCAGAGTCCGGGCCAGAGCCCACACCCCACCGCGCCGCAGGAGGCAGACCAGCCGTGAACCGCACTCAAGCCAGGCTCGCCGACGGACGCGAGATCTTCTTCTACGACGACGAGCCCACCCGCCGCACAGTGGAGGACCCCCGCGAGATCACCCGTCCTGACGGCGGTTCCGAACTGCGCTACGACCCCTTCCTCGACGAATGGGTCGCCGTCGCCGCAGCCCGCCAGCACCGCACGCACCTGCCCTCCACCGACCAGTGCCCGCTCTGCCCCTCCACCGCCGAACGCGCCACCGAGATTCCCCAGCAGGATTACGACGTCGTCGTCTTCGAGAACCGCTTCCCCTCCTTCTCCGGCGGTGAGGCCCTGGATCCCGGCCTCGCCCCGCGGGCTCTGGACGCCGTGGGACGCGGCGAAGCAGAACTGACCAGCATCCGCCACGCCGGCTCTGGGCGCTGCGAGGTGGTCTGCTTCACCCCGGACCACACCGCATCCCTGGCGCAGCTGCCGGTGCGGCGGCTCCGCACGGTGGTGGACGCCTGGGCCGACCGGACCGCCGCCCTGCTGGAGACCGGGCAGGTGGACCAGGTCTACTGCTTTGAGAACCGGGGCGAAGAGATCGGGGTGACCCTGCACCACCCGCACGGGCAGATCTACGGCTATCCATTCCCCACTCCGCGCACCCGCCGGATGCTAGACTCGGCCCGTGCCTACCGGTCGCGCACCGGCGGTGACCTCTTCGCCGACACGCTGGCCGCGGAGACCCGGGACGTCCAGAGCGCCGGCGGCGGCCGCATCGTGGCGCGCACCGAGCACTGGACGGTCTTCGTGCCGGCCTGGGCGCGGTGGCCCGTGGAGGTCCACATCTACCCGCACCGCCCCGTGCGGACCCTGCCGGAGCTCACCGAAGCTGAGCGGGACGACTTCGCCGCTCTCTACTCGGACGTGCTCCGCCGCGGCGACCGGCTCTTCGCCACGCCGCTGCCCTATATCTCCGGGTGGCAGCAGGCCCCGCTCTCCGCCGCCGAGGACTTCCGGCTACACCTGCAGCTGTTCTCCATCCGCAGGGCGGACAACAAGCTGAAGTACCTGGCCGGCTCTGAGTCCGGCATGGGGGTGTTCATCAACGACATCCCGCCGGAGCAGATGGCCCGGCGGCTGCGGGAGGCCGGCTCTGCGGCCACCGCCGCCACACCGAAGGAGGACGCCGGATGAGCAGCAGCCAACCTCCCACACCCAGCTCACCCGAAGTGCGCAGCGACGCCGAGCGGGCCGCGGAGGTGTCCCGCGCCTTCGAGGCTCTCACCGGCCGGCGACCCGAGGGCGTCTGGGCCGCCCCGGGACGAGTGAACCTGATCGGGGAGCACACCGACTACAGCGGAGGGTTCGTGCTGCCCTTCGCCCTGCCCCACGCCACGGTACTGGCCGCCGCGCGGCGTGACGACGGCGTGCTGCGAGTGCATTCGCTGAACAACGCCCAGACCGTCGAGGCCGAGGTCGCCGGGCTGGAGCCGGGGTCAGTCCAGGGCTGGGCCGCCTACGCAGCGGGAGTCATCTGGGCGCTGCGCAGTGCCGGCTATCAGGTCGGCGGCGCGGATATGGTGCTGCACACCGACGTGCCGCAGGGCGCCGGACTGTCCTCCTCGGCGGCCCTGGAATGCGCTGCAGCCCTGGCGGCCGCGCAGCTCTACGGCCACCAGGTCGACCCCCTGGAGCTGGCCAAGATCGCCCAGCGCGCGGAGAACGAGTTCGTGGGCATGCCCTGCGGACTGATGGACCAGATGGTCTCCATGCTCGGGCGCGTAGGCCACGTGGTCCGGTTCGACACCCGCAGCCTGGACGCCGACGTCGTACCGTTCAATCTTCCCGGCGCAACGGTGCTGGTGGTCGACACCAAGACCCCGCACCAGCTGGTGGACGGCGAATACGCCCAGCGGCACCGCCAGTGCGCCCAGGCCGCCGAGCTTCTGGGGGTGGGGCAGCTGCGTGAGCTCAACGACGACGGCGCCCCCGCGCTTCACCAGGCGCTTCAGCAGCTCGATGACGAGGTGCTGCGGCGCAGGGTGCGGCATGTGATGACCGAGAACCAGCGGGTGCTGGAGACCGTGGAGGCGCTCGCCCAGGGAGACCTGCCGCGCGCAGGCGAGTTGATGAGCGCCTCCCACGCCTCACTTCGCGACGACTACGAGGTCTCGGTGCGGCAGGTCGACCTCGCCCAGGAGACTCTTGTGCGCGCCGGCGCCTACGGGGCGCGGATCACCGGCGGCGGCTTCGGGGGCTGTGTGATCGCGCTGGCCCGCGAGCAGGACGTGCCTGCTCTGGTCCGTGCGGTGGAGAGCGCCTATGCCGAGGCGGGCTTCGCGGCACCGGCGGCATTCGTCGCGGCACCGGCGGCCGGCGCTCGCCGCCTGCGGTGAGGGCCGATCACCGGCGGCGGTGGTCCCGACCACATAGGGTGGTCCCAGGAACGTCAGCGGAAGCAACAGCAGAGGAGCACAATGACCGAGGTCGGCTTCAACTGGGCGCGGAACCTGCAGTATTCGGCAGGACGGCTCCTGCAGCCGCGCAGCGTGGAGGAGCTGCAGGGGGAGGTAGCCGCCTCGCCGCGGCTGCGCGCCGTCGGCAGCCGCCACAGCTTCAACACCATCGCCGACACCGACGGCGACCTGGTGAGCCTGGCGGGCCTTCCGCGGGTCTTTGAGCTGGACGAGTCCGCCCGCACGGTGACCATCGATGCAGGCACCCGCTACGGAGAGCTTGCCGAGGCGCTGCAGGCCCGCGGCTTCGCTCTGCAGAACATGGCCTCCCTGCCGCACATCACCGTTGTCGGCTCGGTGGCCACCGGCACCCACGGCTCAGGGGACCGCAATCCGCCGCTGTCCCACGCGGTCCGCGAGGTTGAGATAGTCCTGGCCGACGGGAGCCTGCGCACCTTCGTCCGCGGCGAGGAGGACTTTGCCGGTGCCGTGGTGAACCTGGGCGCCCTGGGGGTGGTCACCCGGGTGACGCTCGACGTCGTGCCCTCG
Organism: Nesterenkonia sp.; assembly: GCF_029265375.1. Taxonomy (GTDB): domain Bacteria; phylum Actinomycetota; class Actinomycetes; order Actinomycetales; family Micrococcaceae; genus Nesterenkonia. The sequence continues at coordinate 30,366 of NZ_JAJUJJ010000001.1, read as the reverse complement.
TTCGAGCTGCGCCAGGACGTCTATGACGGCATCAGCTGGGACGGCGTGCTGGAGAGTTTCGAGCAGCTGACCTCCGCTGCGTACAGCGTCAGTCTCTTCACCCGCTGGACGGGGGAGACCTTCGGCCACGCGTGGCTGAAGACGGCACGTGCCGACGGCGCAGAGGCCCCGGCAGAGCTGCTCGGCCGGCCCGCCCTGGACTACAACATCGGCTTGGCCGAGGGCCCTGCTGAGGCCGCCACCGAACAGACCGGTGTTTGGGGCAGCTGGGACGCCCGCCTGCCTCACTTCCGCATGAACTTCACCCCCAGCAACGGGACCGAGCTGCAGTCGGAGTACCTGCTGCCCCGCGAGCATGCGGTGGAGGCCATGCGGCGCCTGCGCGCCCTGGGGGACCGGATCCAGCCGCACCTGATGGTCAGCGAGATCCGCACCATGGCCGCTGATGACCAGTGGCTCAGCCCCGCCTACGGCCGGCAGACGGTGGGCTTCCACTTCACCTGGCGCCAGCACACCGAAGAGGTCACCGCCCTGCTGCCGGTTCTGGAGGAGCAGCTGGGAGACCTTCAGGCCCGGCCGCATTGGGGCAAACTGTTCTCCGCCACGAATCTGGCCGCGCTCTATCCGCGATTCGACGACTTCCGGTCACTGGCGGAGCGGCTGGATCCCGAAGGGGTCTTCCACAACGATTTCCTCCGCAGGACTCTGCTCAGGGAGCGTCCAGTCTCGTAGAGTGAAGAAATGGCACCGCGCACCGCTCGACCCACTATGAAGGATGTGGCTGTCCTGGCCGGGGTCTCGCCCAAGACAGTGTCCAATGTCCTCACCGGTGCCGCATCGGTGCGCGAGGAGACCCGCCGCAGGGTCGAAGCCGCCATGGGCGAGCTGGACTTTGTGCCGAACCTCAGCGCTCGCGGGCTGCGCAACGGCCGCACCGGTGTGATCGGCTTCGCCCTGCCGGACCTGGCCACCGCTTTCTCCGCCAGCATCACCCACGCCGTGGTCGAGGCCGCCCACGACCGCGGGCTGGTGGTGCAGCTGGAGGAGACCGCCGCCGAGCCCCAGCGGGAGTATGACCTGGTCTACCGGGCGCGCACCCACCAGATCGATGGGCTGATCCTCAACCCGGTCCGGCTGCAGGACAGTGTGGTGGAGCATGTGCAGCATCTGCCGCCGGTGGTGCTCATCGGTGAGGTGGAGCAGCACCGCACCGACCGGGTCTACATCGACAGCCGGCATGCCGGAAGGGCGGCGGCCGAACACATGATCTCCCGCGGAGCCCGCAGGATTGCGGCCCTTGGGGGCGCGGCGGCGAACGTGACCGAGAAGCTGGCCACACTCGGCCAGCGGCTCCAGGGATACCTGGAGGCGATCACCGAAGCCGGCCTGGAGCCCGACCCTCAGCTGCAGATGGACGTCCCGGAGTGGAGCATCGCCGGGGGAGCGGCGGGCATGCAGGCCCTGTTGGAGAGGCAGATCATTTTCGACGCAGTGGTCTGCTTCACCGACTCCATCGCTCTGGGTGCCCTGCACGCATTGCATACGGCGGGGCTGCGGGTGCCGCAGGATGTGCTGGTCTCGGGTTTCGACGACGTCGAGCACGCCGGCTTCACCTGCCCGCCGCTGACCACTGTGCGGTTCGACCACAACGACTACGGCACCGCAGCCCTGGACCTGCTGGCCTCCCGGGTCGAGGACCGGTCCCTCGCGCCGCGGGCGGTGGAGATCCCGCATGAGCTGGTGGAGCGACAGAGCACGCAGGCCGCCCCATTGGGCCACGATCCCCGGCGCTGAGCCGCCGCACGGCCTCAGCTGCGGATTCTGAAGCACCCGTACGCGGAAGCGGCTCGCCGCGAGGGATCTGCCTACACACCCTTGACGTGATGCACATCACTGACCTAACGTTCCGTTACAACGATGTAAACGTGATGTGGATCACTCGCTCTAGGGGGTATGAGTGCACCAGAGTCGATGGACCGCTGGCCCGGAATCTGGTCAGCGTCCTGCTGTTCAGTGTGTGCCTGACCGTCTACCTCTCGCGCTCCCGCGCTCTGGCGAGGCTGGCCGCCGAGCCCGCACCGGCCCGCGCCGGAGAAACCCCGTCCCCGAAGGGAGGCCGTGAATGGATACCCCGCACGTGAGCCGCAGGCACTTCCTGGCCGGAAGTCTGGCGGCAGGAGTGCTCGGACTCTCCGGCTGCGCACCCGGTGCACCTGGTGGAGGAGGAGACGCCTCGGCCACCACCCTGCAGTTCTGGCACCTGCTCTCCGGCGGAGACGGGATCACCATGCAGGGCCTGATCGATGAGATCAACCAGCAGCACCCCGAATTCTTCGTCCGCCCCACCGTCCTGGCCTGGGGTGCGCCCTACTACACCAAGCTCGCCATGGCAGGGGCCGGAGGGCGGGCCCCCGAATTGGCGGTGATGCACTCTTCCCGAGTACCCGGCTATGTGCCCGGAGGCCTGCTGGACCCCTGGGACACCGAACTGCTGGCCGAACTGGGAGTGGAGGAGTCGACCTTCACCGAACCGATTTGGCAGTCCAGCCTGGTGGACGGTCAGCTCTACAGTGTGGCCCTGGACGCCCACCCCTTCATCGCCCTGTACAACCGGGACATCTGTGAGCAGGCCGGTGTGCTGGACAGCGACGGCGCCCTGCTGCGGCCGGACAATCCGGAGGACTTCTTCGAGATGTGCCGGGAGATCGCCGGGGTCACCGGTCATCACGGCCTCTCCTACGGGTTCCTGGCCGACGGTACGCAGATGTGGCGGCTGTTCTATACGCTCTACTCCCAGCACGGTGCTCAGATGAACTTCCCCCAGGGCGGAACTGCGGAGTTCGACGTCGACGCGTTCACCGCGTCCTTGGAATTCATGCACACCTTGGCAGATGGGGAGATCGCCGCCCGCCAGGGCACCATCGACTTCGCGATCGCCGAGTTCGCCGCCCAGCAGTCCGGGATCCACTTCACCGGCGTCTGGGAGCTTCCGACCATGCAGAACGCCGGCGTCCCCGTGGATGCAACGATGATCCCGCCGGTCTTTGGCCAGGAGGCGGTCTACGCCGACTCTCACTCGCTGGTGCTTCCGCACCAGATGGAGCCCGATGAGCAGGCCCGGCGGCTGAGCTACACGTTCGTGGCCGAGCTGCTGAAGAACTCGCTCACCTGGGCCGGTGCCGGACATATTCCGGCCTACCTCCCGGTGGTGGAGGACCCTGACTACGCCGAGCTGATTCCGCAGGCACACTACGCCGAGGCAGCTGACCACATCGTCTACGACCCCACCGCCTGGTTCACCGGTTCGGGCTCCAACTTTGTGCAGGACTTCGGCAGCATCGTCGGCGATGCCGTGGTGTCAGGGTCTGGCTACGAGGAGGCCGCCCAGCGGTTCCAGAACCATGTGGACTCCATTCTGGCCAGCCCCAATCCCGCCAATCCTGAGGAAGGTGGAGCATGACCGACACCGCAGCCGACCGCAGCGCGGTCGCCCCTGATCCGCAGGTGGTGCCGGATGAGCGCCCCGTGGTCACCGCATCCCGGGCCCGGATGCGCGGCCAGCTGATCGCCTGGGGCTTCCTGGCGCCCTTCATGGTTGCGTTCATCATGTTCGTCATCTGGCCGCTGGTCCACGGGGTCTGGCTGTCGCTGACCGACCAGTCGCTCACCGGCGCCGGCGGGGGGTTCGTCGGCACGGCGAACTATTCCGAGGCGCTGTCAGATCCGGTGATGTGGACCTCCATCCGCAACACCCTGTGGTTCACGCTGATCTCCACCGTGCCGCTGGTGCTCTTCGCTCTGGTGATGGCGCTGCTGGTCAACACCGGTCTTCCCGGCCAGTGGCTCTGGCGGCTGTCATTCTTCATGCCGTTCCTGCTGGCCTCCACGGTGATCTCCCAGATCTGGATGTGGATCTTCAACCCGGAGATCGGTGCGGCCAATGCCCTGCTGGAACGGGTGGGCCTGGAGCCCATCGCGTGGCTGCAGACCCCGCATATGGACATCATCTCCATCACTATCGCCACCGTGTGGTGGACAGTGGGCTTCAACTTCCTGCTGTACCTGGCCGCTCTGCAGAACATCCCGGATCTGCAGTATGAGGCGGCGGAGGTCGACGGCGCCGGCCGGTGGCGGAAGCTGTTCTCCATCACTCTGCCGCAGCTGGGACCGGTCACCGTGGTGGTGGTGATCCTCCAGGTGCTGGCCTCGCTGAAGCTGTTCGACCAGGCGTATCAGATGATGGACGGCGGATCGTCGGAGACCTCCCGACCGATTGTGCAGTACATCTTCGAAGCCGGCTTCGTCGGATATCGTTTCGGCTACGCCTCAGCGATCTCCTACATTTTCTTCGCCCTGATCGTCATCGTGGGCATCTTCCAGATGGTGATCCTGTCCCGACGGAGGGAGAACTCATGAGCGCAGCAGTCCCCACCCTGACCCAGCCTGATGTCACCGTATCCCGGGGCCGCTCCCGCAAGCCGGGGGAGAGCCCCTACTCGCCGGCCCGCATTCTGGCGTTCGCTGCTCTGGTCACCATGGCGGTCATCTGGCTGCTGCCCTTCCTGTGGGCGGTGGCCACCGCATTCAAGACCGAGACCGATGCCGCATCCGGGGGGCTGAGCCTGATCGGTGAGAGCGGCATCACCACCGAGGCGTTCTCCTCCATCCTCGCGCAGGGAAACGTCTACATCTGGGCGCTGAACAGCTTTTGGACCTCCCTGGTGATCACCTTCATCACCGTGGCGATCTCCGCGCTGGCGGCCTACGCGTTCTCGCGGCTGGACTTCACCGGGAAGAAGTGGCTGTTCGTGGCCATCATCGCCTCCATCATCGTTCCGCCCCAGGCGCTGATCATCCCGCTGTACTACCAGATGCTGGCGCTGAATCTGGTGGACACCTACTGGGGACTCATGCTGCCCCAGGTGGTCATGGCACCGATCGTCTTCATCCTGAAGAAGTTCTTCGACGCAGTACCTATCGAGTTAGAGGATGCCGCCCGTGTGGACGGTGCCAGCAGATTACGGGTCTTCTTCTCCGTAGTGCTGCCGCTCTCGCGCCCCATCCTCGGAGCCGTCTCGATCTTCGTGTTCATCCAAGCCTGGAACAACTTCCTGTGGCCCTTCCTCATCATCAATGACACCTTCTTGATGACATTGCCGGTGGGGCTGCAGACCGTCATCAGCGCATACGGCATCCAGTACGCCCAGGTGATGGCCCAGGCCGTTCTGGCTGCGTTGCCGCTGATCGTGGTGTTCCTGTTCTTCCAGCGCCAGATCGTCAAGGGGGTGGCCACCACAGGATTCGGCGGCCAATAAGCATCACCGGCCCGCGGGTCGGCACCAGCCGCCGCGGGCACATTCACCCATTGCATGCATCAGCTACTGACCGACACTGTCTGCCCCGTTCACCCACAGCCATCGAAGGAGACTCATGTCCCAGGCACGCATCACCGTCGACCGCGACTTCCGCATCGGAAAGGTCCCGCACCGGATCTTCGGCTCCTTTGTAGAGCACATGGGCCGCTGCGTCTACACCGGCATCTACGAGCCGGGACATCCCCAGGCCGACGAGCAGGGATTCCGCCGCGATGTGCTGGAGCTGGTCAAGGAGATGGGCCCCACCGTGGTCCGCTACCCGGGCGGCAACTTCGTCTCCGGCTACCGCTGGGAGGACGGCGTGGGGCCGGTGGAGGACCGGCCCGCCCGCCTGGACGGGGCGTGGCACACCGTCGAGACCAACGAATTCGGCCTCCACGAGTTCATCGACTGGGCCCGGCTGGCCGATGTGGAAGTCATGGAGGCGATCAACCTCGGCACCCGCGGAGTGGAGGCGGCCCGATCGCTGGTGGAGTACGCCAACCACCCCCGCGGCACCTACTGGTCGGATCTGCGGCGCAGCCACGGAGCCGAAGAGCCCTTCGGCATCAAACTGTGGTGCCTGGGCAATGAGCTGGACGGCCCCTGGCAGATCGGACACAAAACCGCTGAGGAGTACGGACGGCTCGCACAGGAGTCCGCCAAAGCCATGAAACTGGTGGACCCCAGCATCGAACTGGTCGCCGTGGGCTCCTCCAACCGGCAGATGCCCACCTTCGGCAGCTGGGAGCACACGGTGCTCACCCACGCCTACGAGGAAGTCGATTACGTCTCCATGCACGCCTACTACCAGGAGCACGACGGCGACGCGGCCAGCTTCCTGGCCGAGGCGGTGGATATGGACGCCTTCATCGACGGGGTGATCGCCACCATCGACGCCGTCAAGGCCGCCGGCAAGCACACCAAGCAGGTGGACATCTCCTTCGACGAGTGGAACGTCTGGTACCAGCGCGGCCTGGACACCGAAGACCAGCCCCACCAGGTGGCCACCAAGGAATGGACCACCCATCCGCGGCTGATCGAGGACACCTACTCGGTCACCGATGCGGTGGTCGTCGGCACACTGATGCACTCCCTGCTGCGGCACGGCGACCGGGTGAAGATCGCCAACCAGGCACAGCTGGTCAACGTCATCGCACCCATCCGCTCCGAGGAGGGCGGCCCGGCGTGGCGCCAAGCCAGCTTCTGGCCCTTCGCCCGGATGTCCCAGCTGGCCCGCGGCGAGATCCTGCAGCTGGCAGTGGACTCGCCTCAGGTGCCCACCGCGAAGTTCGGCGACGTCGACGCAGTGGACGCAGCGGCCACCTGGGACGAGCAGACCGGACGGCTGGCGCTGTTCGCAGCCAACCGGGGCCTGCAGGAGTCCACCGAGCTCGCTGTGGAGCTGCACGGACTGAACGCCGCCGGACTGCGCAGCGCAGAGCTGCTGCGTGTCCCGGAGGGCGGAGACCGGCACACGGCCAACACCGAGCAGAACCCCGAGGCGGTGACCCTGGTGCCCCTTCAGCAGGCCGGTATAGAGGACGGGGTCCTCCACGCCACGCTGCCTCCGCTGAGCTGGGCAGTGCTGGAGGTGGATGTCAGCGTAGGCTGATCGGTGCACACTGCGCGGATCAGGAGGAGCTGAAGCATGAAGGCATTGGTGACCGGCGGCGCCGGATACATCGGGTCGGTGATCACCCAGCAGCTGCTGGAGCAGGGCCACCAGGCGGTGGTGCTGGACTCCCTGGCCACCGGCCACGCCGACGCCGTGCTCGACGGCGCGGACTGGCACCAGGGGGATATCGCCGAGGCCGCGGAGATCCTGGACTCCAGCTTCGACGTCGTGATCCATCTGGCCGCCAAATCCCTGGTGGGCGAATCAGTGCAGCACCCAGAGCGGTACTGGCATGGGAATATCGTGGCCTCGCTGAAACTCATCGACGCTGTCCGCGCCGCCGGAGTGCCGCGGATGGTGTTCTCCTCCACCGCGGCGGTCTACGGCAACCCGGTCACCACGCTGATCAGTGAGGACCACCCCACAGCACCGATCAACCCGTACGGGGCCTCCAAACTGGCGATCGACCATATGCTCGCCGCCGAGGCGGCCGCCCACGGCCTGGCCGCAGTCAGCCTGCGCTACTTCAACGTCGGCGGCGCCAGCGGAGGTCTGCGGGAGCGTCATGATCCGGAGACCCACCTGATCCCGAATCTGCTGCAGGCCGCACGCAGCGGAGGCCAGGCCAGCCTCTTCGGCACCGACTATCCCACCGACGACGGCACTGCGGTCCGGGACTACATCCACGTGGTGGACCTGGCCCAGGCCCATCTGCTGGCGATGGAGACCGCCCAGGCCGGACGGCACGAGATTTACAACCTGGGCACCTCGGTGGGCTCCAGCGTCCGGGAGGTGATCGCCGCCGTCGAGCGGGTCACCGGCCTCAGCCTCAAGGTCCGTGAGGAGCCCCGCCGCCCGGGCGACCCCGCCGTGCTGGTCGCCTCCGGCCAGAAAGCCGTCCAGCAGCTGGGCTGGCGCCCGGTCCGGGGGCTGGATGAGATCATCGCTGACGCCTGGGAGGCGTTGCCGGGGTGAACCTCCGCCCCTGCTGCACCAGGTGCGTCCATTAGGATGGAGCAGTGACTTCTCAGCCTGCCGCAGCAGACGACGCCGTCTCCCACAGCCCGGCCGCCGAACGGCCCGACCACAGCGCCCAGACGGTGCTGGTGGTCGATTACGGCGCCCAGTACGCCCAGCTGATCGCCCGCCGGGTCCGCGAGGCCCGCGTGTACTCCGAGGTGGTGCCGCACACTCTCACCGCTGAGCAGATCCTCGCCCGGAAGCCGGCCGCGGTGATTCTCTCCGGCGGCCCCTCCAGCGTCTACGCCGAGGGCGCCCCGCGAGTCGATGCTGAGCTCTTCGAAGCCGGAGTCCCCGTGCTGGGCATCTGCTACGGCTTCCAGGCGATGGCCTACGCCCTCGGCGGCGAGGTGGCCCGCACCGGAGAGCGCGAATACGGCAAGACCCAGGTGCGCGCCACCACCGCCCCCCACGGGCTGCTCGGCGGCACCGATTCGGTCCAGACCACGTGGATGAGCCATGGGGATGCCGTCACCGCGGCGCCGGAAGGCTTCGAGGTGCTCGCCGCCTCCGACGCCGCGCCGGTGGCCTGCTTCGCCGATGAGACCCGGCGCCTCTACGGCGTGCAGTGGCACCCAGAGGTCAAGCACTCCCCGCAGGGGCAGCGGCTGATTGAGAACTTCCTCTACGAAGGGGCGGGCCTGAAGCCGGAATGGACCACCGGCAATATCGTCGATGAGCAGGTTGCCGCCATCCGCGAGCAGGTCGGCGACGCCCGGGTGATCTGCGGCCTCTCCGGCGGGGTGGACTCCGCCGTCGCCGCGGCCCTGGTCCAGAAGGCCATCGGTGACCAGCTGACCTGCGTGTTCGTCGATCACGGACTGCTGCGCGAGGGAGAGGCCGAACAGGTGGAGCGCGACTTCGTGGCCGCCACCGGAGCGAAGCTGCACGTCGCGCGGGAGGCGGAGAGGTTCCTCGAGGCGCTCGCCGGAGTCTCCGACCCGGAGCAGAAGCGGAAGATCATCGGCCGCGAGTTCATCCGCGCCTTCGAGGACGCCGAACAGGCTGTGCTGGCCGAAGCCGCCGCCGAGGGCGCTCGCGTGGAGTACCTGGTGCAGGGGACTCTCTACCCAGACGTCGTCGAATCCGGCGGGGGAGAGGGCGCTGCCAACATCAAATCTCACCACAATGTGGGCGGGCTGCCTGAGGATATGCAGTTCAAACTCATCGAACCGCTGCGCGCCCTGTTCAAGGACGAGGTGCGCGCCGTCGGCGCTGAGCTGGGGCTGCCGCCGGAGATCGTGCAGCGCCATCCCTTCCCCGGGCCGGGCCTGGCCATCCGGATCATCGGAGACATCACCGAGCAGCGGCTGGAGATTCTGCGCCGGGCCGACGCCATCGCCCGGGAAGAGCTGACCCGCTCGGGGCTGGATGCTGAGGTCTGGCAGATGCCGGTGGTGCTGCTGGCAGATGTCCGCTCAGTAGGGGTGCAGGGCGACGGCCGCACCTACGGCCACCCTGTGGTGCTGCGTCCGGTCTCCTCAGAGGACGCTATGACGGCCGACTGGTCCCGGCTGCCTTATGACCTGCTGGCCACCATCTCCACCCGCATCACCAATGAGGTGGAGGAGGTCAACCGGGTAACCCTCGACGTGACCTCGAAACCCCCCGGGACGATCGAGTGGGAGTGACGGTAATCTTCCCTCAGACCTGGTAAGTGTCGTGGAGGGATTCGGTGACTGACAGAACGTCCGCAGCGTCGGCAGAGAGCCCTGTGCACGAGGATTTCGAGCCCGCCGAGCAGGACCGCAGCGAGTCCGCGCGGGCCGGCGCGGACTCCGCCGCGAGTCCAGGAACGCCGGCCAGCGGCGAATCGGCCTCCAGCCCGTCTCCGTCCAGCCCAGACTCGGCCGACAGCCCATCCAGTCCGGGCTCAGCCGCCAGCCCGGCGGCAGCCCCGGCCGCCGACTCCGCTGAGAATCCGGATACCGCGGATGTGCAGGACTCGCAGCACACCACCGCTCCGGTGCTCTCCTGGGTGGAGTCGCTGGGCACCGGGACTGAGAACGACACCATGCTGCGCTTCACCCCCAGCCAGCACAACGCGATCGACCTCACCGAGGCCAACGCCTCGGGACTGATGCAGCTGCTGGGCGGACGCCGCACCCGGCTCTCCACCCTGCTCAACGAGCCCGGAGCATTCGAGGCCGGCGCACGGGCGGCGGCCAATATCCGAGCCAAAGTGCGTGAGATGCGCGAGGAGCGCGGCATCGAGGTCGGCTACCTGGCCGCCGGCATCGCCTCCTGGACCGAGACCTCCGACGCCGGCAGCTCGGTGTACACCGCGCCGCTGATGCTCATTCCGATCTCGCTGCGCACCCGGTCCGACACTTACGACTATGAGCTGCAGTTCACTGCGGCCGCCGGGCTGAACCCCGCACTGCAGCGGCACCTGAGCACCCATCACGGCGTCACCCTGGATTCGTTGGAGTTCCATCAGGCCGGCTACGCCACCGCCCGGTTCGACGCGGCACGCACTGCGGAGCTGATGACCCGCATCGCCGCCGGCGTGGCCGAGGTGGACGCTGACTCGCCGCTGGCCTCCCTGCAGGTGTGGAAGCAGCTCTACGTCTCCACCTTCGCCGACCTGGCGGACCTGGGAAATCCGCAGGCGCTGAACACCGAGCACCCCGTACTGAAGCACCTGGCCTCCTCCGAGCCGCTGGACCAGACCGAGGCGCTGAGCACCTGCGCCCAGCTGGAGCCGCTGGACGAGCGGGCACCGGGGCAGGAGCGGCTGGTCACCGACGCCGACACCGACCAGCAGGCGGCCCTGGACGCCATCCTCTCGGGCGTCTCCGCCGTGGTCTCCACCCCGCCGGGCTCCGGACAGACCCAGACAGCAGTCAATGCCGCCGCCGGCCTGGCCTGGCAGGGCAAGCGCGTGCTGGTCATCGCCGAACGGGCTGACACGCTCGCCGAGTTCAGCGCACGCCTCTCGGCAGCCAAGGTCGGCACGCTGGCCGTCCACGTGCCGGCCCAGGCAGCGCCGGAGCAGCTGCGCAGCCAAGTCATCCGCGCGATCAAACGCGCTGAACGGGCTGAGCCGCCCCGCCTGGGATCCGTGCACAAGCGACTGACCGAAGCCCGCCACCAGCTGCGCGACCACGTCGCCAGCCTCCACAAGGTCCGGCAGCGGTGGAAGTGCTCTCCCTACCAGGCGATGCAGGCCCTGGCAGCCCTGACCTCCCTGAATCCCGCCCCGGGCACCAGCGTGCGGCTGAAGCGCTCCGTGCTGGACAACACTGTGGACCGCAGCCAGGTCTCGGTGAAGCTGAAGCGGATCGCAGAGCTGGGGGAGTTCTCGGAGACCACTCGGCGCAGCCCCTGGTTCGGAGCGCAGCTGTCCAACCGCCAGGAGACCAACGACGCCCACGCGCTGGTGAAGCGGCTGCGCGAGGAGCTTCCGGACTGCTGGGAGAAGATCCGCACCGCCTGCGAGCAGGTGGAGGTCACCCCCGGAAGCTCCTTCGCCGACTGGCACGCTCAGATGCTGCTGTTCCAGCGGGTCCAGGAGTCGCTGGGACGGTTCAGCCACGACGTCTACGCCCGCGACGTCGACGACCTGATCGCCGCCACCGCACCGGGATGGTGGAGGCGCCAGAACAATGTGGAGATGAGCTCCATGGCGCGGTCGCGGCTGCGGAGGGTGGCCAAGGAATACATCCGCCCCGGGGTCTCCATCAATGACCTGCACGCCTCGCTGCTGGACGTCCAGTCTGAGCGTGAGGAGTGGATGAAGTGGACCAGCGAGTCCCAGAACTCGCTGCCGAAGGTGCCGCGGAACCTGGACCGACTGGTCAACCACATCGGTGAGGTCCAGTCCCGCCTGGACAAACTGGTCGCCGTCCTGCGCCCGCTCCAGGACGGACGGACCCTCTATGACCTGCCGGTGGAAGAACTGATGCAGGTGGTGGAGACCCTCGCCGAGGATGAGCGCTCGCTGCACACGCTGCCCGAGCGCACGCTGCTGGCTGAGCAGCTGCGCGAGCAGGGCTTCGGGGAGCTGCTCGACGACTTCGCCCGGCGCCAGGTCCCGGCCGCGCAGGTGGCCGACGAGCTGGAGCTGGCCTGGTGGCAGTCGGCACTGGAGGCGATGATCTCCGGTGATGAGTATCTGGCGATGACCACCGGGGAGAACCTGCGAAGCATTGAGGAGACCTTCCGGTCCGCGGATGCAGCGCATATTGAATCCGGCGCCCAGCGGCTCAGCCACACTCTGGCAGTTCGGTGGAAATCAGCGATTGAGGAGCACCCCGAGGCCGCCGCACACCTGCGCAGCCTGCTGCGCGACGCCGCACCCACAGTGCAGGCGCTGGAGTCGGTGGCCCGGGAGATCACCCAGCCGCTGGTGCCGATCTGGACCACCTCACCGCTGGGTCTGGCGGCCCAGTTCCCGTCCGGCCCGCAGACCCCGCCCAGCTTCGACACGGTGCTGCTGCTCGACGCCGAGACCCTGGCCGTCCCGGCCGCCCTGGGCGCGGTCTCCCGCGCCGAGCAGGTGGTGGCATTCGGGGATCCGGTCTCCGGAGCGCCGAAGCTTATGACGGTCTCTGCCGATCCGATCGCCCGCGAGGCCGAGGCGCAGGTCCCCGAATCGGTGTACAGCCAGCTGGCGCGCATCCTTCCGGAGTACCGGCTGCGTCATATCCACCGCGGGGTGGACCAGGAGCTGACCGAGCTGATCTCCGAGGCGCTCTATGAGGGTCAGCTGCTGCGCCTGCCGGATGCCGCTCAGCTGACCGGTCAGGGGCGCAGGCTCAGTCTGCAGGCCGTCACAGAAGGCTCCGGCCGGGAGCCCGTGGAGTCCCCGACCGCTGAGGTCAACCGCGTGGTGGATCTGGTCTTTGAGCACGTCCGGTCCCACCGGAACCGGTCGCTGGCGGTGATCACCGGCTCCGAATGGCACGCCAAGCGGGTGGCCGATGCCATCCGGGTCCACCTGGCCAATCATCCCTGGGCGGTTCCGTTCTTCGAGCACGGGGCAGCCGGAGTGCCGGGAGGATCCGGCGCCGGTGCCGCCGGTGTCGGCACCGGGGAGCGGTTCGTTGTCGCCCCGGTGGAGCGTGCCCATGGGGTGGTGCGCGACGACGTCATCTTCTCCTTGGGCTTCGGAACCTCGGTTAAAGGCGAGGCTGCCCATGAGATGGGCGAACTCTCCGGGCCGCGCGGCACGGAGTACTTCGCTCAGGCGGTGACCCGGGCTCGCGGCCGTCTGACGCTGGTCAGCTCAGTGCAGGCCGCGGACCTGGACCCGGCACGGCTGCAGTCCGGGGCGCTGCTGGTCCGCGATCTGCTGCGCCTGGCGGCGGGGGAGTCGTCGAATCCCAGCGCCTCGCCCGAGGTCACCGACCCGCTGGTGCTGGACCTGGTGGACCGGATCCGTGCCCGCGGCGGTCGCGTGGAGGACGGCTTCCGCGGCACATTGGACCTGGCCGCCTGTCCGCGCCGAGCTGCCGCAGAGTCCCAGGTGAAGCCGGTGGCCATGGTCTCCGACGGCACGTCCCGCTACGCCGAGCTGTCGGTGCGGGAGCGCTCGCGGCTGCGCCCGGAGAGGTTCACTCAGCTGGGTTGGCAGTTCCTGGTGCTGTGGACCATCGAAGTGTTCACCGATCCGCGGGGCACCACTGAACGGGTCGCAGAGCTGGTCGGCCTGGGAGAGGGCCCGGAGTTCGCCCAGGGCGGGCGCGGTCAGCTCAGCGGCAGCACCGGGCCGGTCCGCTTCGGCGGAGCCGCTGACGCCGCCGACGAGGATGCCCACCGCAGGAACAAGCAGTGGCCGGCGCCGCAGCAGCGCCGGTGGAAGAGTGAGTAGCCGATGGCCCGCCGTCGCCACCGCCGGGTGACCGTGCCGGGAACCTCCGGCCAGCCCGAGGAGCAGGAGGCAGAGGTCTACGATCCGCTTGCCGCGGACCAGGACGAGACCCGGGAGCCTGAGGCCGAGCAGGACGCCTACGCCGACTGGCTGAAGTCCCAGCGCCCCCCGCACTGGTGAGCGTCAGTCTTTCTCCCACGGCGAGTTTTCCCCAACGGTCCCGGACGAGCCGAGGCGCGCCCGATTGTCTTCAGCCCGGGCGCATGCTCAGTGCCTGGTGGCCATCGGCGGCTTCAATCGCTCTGAAGCCATCGATGCTGAAGGGAGCCAGCGGTGAGCAGCCAGATCCTCTCACCTGTCAGCTCGCGCCGGGACCTGCGCGGGGGCCTCAGCCGGGCTGACCGCAGCGCGTCTGTGCCCTTCGTGCCCCGCCGGCCCACGCGGCGCGGACGGCCCCGATCGCCCGGAGAGGCACCCGGGGGCACCCAGCGGCGACGTCGCAGGCAGAAGTCCCTGCGGGGGCCGACCGGTCGGGGGCCCGGCGCGGAGCGGGGCGGGCCGCCGCAGTCCCGGCCGCCGCGGGTCAGACGACGCCTCAAGCCTGGCGGCCTCTCCCGCTGGGTGCGTCGGTTCCGCATCCCGGTGGCGCTGCTGCTGGGGATCTGCGCAGCTGCGGCGGCTCTGTTGGCCGCCGAATCCCGTCAGGCCCAGCTGGTCCCGGCGGTGCGGGTCACCCAGCCGGTGGCTGTGGGGGAGCAGCTCACCGCCGCCGTGCTGGAGGAGGTGCAGGTGGATACTGAGGCTGTGCCCGATGAGCACACCGGCAGTATGGAGGACTTCCTGGGGCGCACTGCAGCTGCAGCCCTGCCGGCTGGAGCCGTGGTGCATACCTCTCACCTGGTGGGGCCCGGGCTGCTGGAGGGTTATGACCCTGGAACGGTGGCAGTGCCGGTCCGTCCCGCCGACGCCTCTATGATCGGGCTGCTCAGCCCCGGTCAGCGGGTGGATGTCACCGCTGCGTCCGAGGCGCCCGAGGCTGACGCCTCACCGGTGCGCATCGCTTCTGCCGCCCCGGTCCTGTGGATTCCGCAGGACGAATCGGAGAACTGGATCGGCGGCGCATCGGCAGCCCGGGATGTGGTGATACTCGCAGTGGACAGCAGCACGGCCGAGCAGATCGCCCAGGCAGGACACCAGGGGCGCCTGCACCTGAGCCTGGTGGGTGAGGACTCCCGGTGAGCAGGTGGATCAGCTGGAGCTGCCGGCGGCAGGTGCGGCAGCCGAGGTCTCCGAGCTGGAGGAGCTGGAGGAGCTGCTGCTCTCCGAGGCGCTGGAGCTGCTGCGCGAGTCGGTGCGGTAGAACCCCGAGCCTTTGAAGGTCACCCCCACATTGCCGAACTTCTTGCGCAGCCGGCCTTCGCACTGCGGGCACTGCGTGAGTGAAGCCTCGTGAAAAGACTGCACAATGTCGAAAGCGTGGCCGCAGTCTTTGCAGGCATAGGCGTAAGTAGGCATCTGGCTCCTCTGAGGTGATTAGCACTCGGCGGAATCGAGTGCTAATTCTATACCGAATCTCTCGCGGATGCCTCGCACCTGCTTCCGTCCAGCGGCACGATCCCTTCCCAGGTGGCCGCCGCCGGGGTGCGCAGATCGTGGTCCTCCACCGGAAAGCTGCCTGCCGGCAGGATCTCCTCGGGGTGCACCACGGCCAGGCGCTGCACCTGCTGCAGCTGCCGGTGCTGGGCGAACATGGTGTCGTAGAACCCACCGCCCTGACCTAGCCGGGCCCCGGCAGTGTCCACCGCGAGGGCGGGGATCAGCAGCGCCAGGGGCGCATGGTCGAGCAGCTCCGCGGTCTCTTTCCGAGGGCCGGCGGGCTCCTGCAGCGGCATCGCGGTCCGGCGGGTCATCGGGGTCTGCGGGTCCCAGGCGGCCCACTGCAGGCGCCGGGCTGCCACGTCGGCCACCACCGGCAGCCAGACCCGGCCGCCGCGGCGGATATGGGCCAGCAGGAACGGCATCACATCAGGCTCCCCGCTCATGGGGAAATAGGCGGCCACCAGCGAGTCGGGAGAGATCTCACCGGTGAGAACCTCGGCCAGGGCGGCGCCCCGCTCGGCCTGAACGTACTCGCTCAGCGCTGCCCGGGTCCGGCGAACGCACCGCCGCTGCTCAGCCTTGGAGTGCGTCGGCCCGGTGCTGCTCAGATCCATGATTGCATCCACATCCTCAGTCGCCACTGGTCATAGGGAATCAGCTCTGCGGTCCATAGCGGCCAGAAGAACACGGAGGCGGCCACGGACAGCAGTACGAAGCACAGCACCAACACTGTATTGCGCTGTCGGGCCGAGATGATCTCGGCAGCGCTGCGGATCCGCCCTGCCGCATCGGCAGGCGCGGTGCCGGCGCGCAGCACCATCGCGGCCGCAGCCGTGACGGCCAGCATCACAAAAGGATGGAAGCTGATCGTATAGAAGAAGAACGTGGTGCGTTCGGGGAAGGCCAGCCATACGGCCCACCCTGCGGCGAAGCCGGTCAGGATCGCTCCCCATCGCCAGTCCCTGCGGCCGCACCACAGCAGCAGCACCATCACCAGGGCGATCACCCCGGCCCACCAGATCACCGGGTTGGCCACATCAAGGATCGCCGAGGAGCAGGACTCGGCCTGACAGACCTCGCCGGTGTGCTCATAGTCCTCACCGAAGCTGAGGCCCTGGTAGTGCATGGATACCGGACGTCCCATGAACACCCAGGTCCACGGGTGGGAGGCGTATTCGTGGCCGGCGTCCAAGCCGGTGTGAAAATCTGCAGCTGAGGTGTGATAGTTCCACAGCGAGCGCAGCGGACCCGGCACCAGCTGCGCCAGTCCCTGCGCCGGGTTCTCCAGATGCCAGGTCCGCCCCCACCCCCCGGAGCCGGCGAACCAGCCGCTCCAGGACGCCGCATAGGCAGCAGCCGCCAGCGGCAGCACAGTCACCGCGCTCGGCACGGCGTCGCGGACCAGCGCGGCCCTCACCCACCGGCGCACCCCCACCAGCCGGCGGGCCTGGGCGTCCCAGAGCAGGACCATCAGTCCGAAGACCGCCAGGAAGGCGAGACCGGAGAGCTTGACTGCCACCGCGCAGCCCAGCAGCACCCCGGCCGTCAGGCGCCAAGGCCGCCACCACGGCACCGGCCCCATGGCGTCCCGATTCGGGTCCTGTTCGGCGGCCCACGCCGCCAGCCGCCGTCGTCCCTGGTACCTGTCTGCCATCAGCGCCCCGAAGGCCCCCAGCACGCACAGCATCAGGAAGATGTCCAGCAGAGCGACCCGCGACATCACCAGATGGTGGCCCTCCACGGCAGTGAGCACACCGGCGACCCCGCCGAGGAACACGGACCGGAACATGCGCTGGGCGATCAGCGCCACCAGCAGCACACCCAGAGTCCCCGCCACCGCGGAGGAGAACCGCCACCCCAGGGCGGTCTCCGTGCCGAAGAGCCTGATCCCCACAGCGATCAGCCACTTGCCCAGCGGCGGATGCACCACATAGGCCCCCTCCTGGCTGGGCTGAGGATTGCCGGCCAGGAAGTCCTCGTCCGCCTCCTCCGGCCAGACCAGCTCGTAGCCGGCCTGCAGCAGCGCGTAGGCGTCCTTGGCGTAGTAGGTCTCATCGAAGATCAGCTGATGGGGATTGCCGATCCCGGTGAACCGCAGCGCAGCGGCCAGAGCCGCCATCAGCGCCGGAACCAGCCAGCCCCACAGCCCTGGGGAGTACGGGCGGGCTCCCAGCCGGTCCAGAAGCCGCTCGCGACGCCGCATCGCCTCAGGCGAGGGCGCAGCCTGGCCTGCGGCGTTCCCGGTGTCGGTCGCAGCGGCACTCACCCTGGGTATCCTACTGAGATGACCACCGATGATGCGCCTGACCCGCTGTGGGAGGCGCCGATCGTGCTGGCCGCCACTCCGATCGGCAACCTGGGGGACACCACTGACCGGCTCCGCCGGCTGCTGGAGACCGCCGAGATCATCGCCTGCGAGGACACCCGGCGCACCCGCCATCTGCTGCAGGCTCTGCAGATCACAGCCACCGGCCGGCTGGTCAGTCTGCATGAGCACAATGAGGCCTCGCGGGCGGCCGAGCTGGTTCAGGCGGCTGCGGCCGGCACCCGGGTGCTGGTGGTCTCTGACGCGGGCATGCCCGCCGTCTCCGACCCGGGGTACCGGCTGATCAGCGCAGCGGTCTCCGCCGGGGTCGGCGTCACCGTGGCGCCTGGAGCCTCCGCGGTGACCACTGCATTGGCGCTGTCCGGGCTGCCCACCGACGCGTTCACCTTCGCCGGATTCTTCCCCCGCAAAGCCGCCCTGCGCGCGCGTCTGATTGAACGGCTGCGCGGTGAGGAGTGGACCATTGTGCTGTTCGAGTCCCCGCACCGCATCGCCGCCACTGTGGCTGAGCTGGCCCAGCAGCTCGGCGGCCGCCGGCAGGCCGCAGTGGCCCGGGAGCTGACCAAGCGCTACGAGGAGGTCCTCCGCGGCAGCCTCAGCGAACTGGCCGAGGAGCTGGCCGGCACTGCCGCCCGGGGAGAGTACGTGCTGGTGCTGGCAGGAGCCGATGCCGAACCGGGCCACGGAGAAGGCCCCAGCGTCGAGGAGCTCGCCGTGCAGGTGGTGGACCGCGCAGAGGCGGGGGAGCGGCTCAAGGCGGCCGCCAAAGCAGTCGGGGCCGCCCACGGCGTCAGCGCCAGCGAGCTGTTCGACGCCGCCGTGGAGCGCCGCCGCGCCCGCCAGTCACCGCCGGTAGACTGAGCCGGTGACTACCTCTTCTGCCACCGCTGATATCCGTGAAAGCCACACTGAGCAGCTGATCGGCCTCCAGGATTCCGCCACCATCACCGACGGGGTGCTCGCCCTGGCCGAGCGGGATCCCAGCTGCCGGGTCTACGCCGTGCGCAACGGTGCCGGAGGCTGGGTGGACGTCACCGTCACCCAGTTCCTGGCCGAGGTCCGGGCTGTGGCCAAAGGTCTCATCGGCCTGGGAGTCGAACCGGGTGATCGGGTGGCGGTCATGGCGCGGACCAGCTACGGCTGGGCGGCGGTGGACCAGGCGATCTGGTTCGCCGGCGGGGTCTCGGTGCCGATCTATGAGACCTCCTCCTCCCACCAGGTGGCTCATCTGCTGGCCGACTCGGGCGCGCAGGTGGTGCTCGCCGGCGATGAGCAGCTGGCCTCCCGGGCCATGGCGGGCGCCAATATGAGCTTCGGCAGAGACTCCAGCGTGCAGATCCTGCCCATCGGATCCGCCGCAGAGCGTGAGAGCCTCGCGGCCCGCGGCGCCGAGGTCACCGACCATCAGCTGGAGCAGGCGCGCACCAGCGCCGCCGCCGACGACGTCGCCACCCTGGTCTACACCTCCGGCACGACCGGACGGCCCAAGGGCGCGCAGATCACCCACCGCAACCTCGCCGAAGGCGGGGCGAATATTCTCTCCTTCGCAGAGGACATCCTCGGCGACGGCGAATCCAGGACGCTGCTGTTCCTTCCGCTGGCGCATGTGCTGGCCCGCGCTGTACAGCTGATGTGCCTGCAGCGCGGGATCCAGGTGGCGCACAGCAGCGACACCTCCACCCTGCTGCAGGACCTCGCCAGCTTCCGGCCCACCTGGCTGCTGGCAGTCCCGCGCGTGATGGAGAAGGTCTATCAAGCGGCCGCCTCCGCCGCGGAGGCCAAGGGCGCCGGGCGGATCTTCGAGGCTGCCCGCCGCACCGCGGTGCAGTACTCACAGGCCGTCGAAGCCGCCCAGTCCGGCACCGGGAGCGGACCATCGGCGCTGCTGCGCGCCCGGCACGCCGCCTTCTCCCGCGTCGTCTACTCCACGCTGCGGGAGAAGCTCGGCGGCCAGGTCAGCCACATCGTCTCCGGAGCCTCCCCGCTGAACCCGGAGCTGGGCCACTTCTTCACCGGCGCCGGACTGCCCATTCAAGAGGGATACGGCCTGACCGAGACCACCGCGCCGATCACGCTGAACATCCCCGGCGCCACCCGCATCGGGTCGGTGGGACTCCCGGTGCCCGGCTGCACTGTGCGGATCGCCTCCGACGGCGAGATCCTGCTCAAAGGACCTGTGGTCTTCGCCGGATACCACCACAACGACGACGCCAGCCAGGACGTCTTCGACGCCGAAGGGT
Organism: Nesterenkonia sp.; assembly: GCF_029265375.1. Lineage (GTDB taxonomy): Bacteria > Actinomycetota > Actinomycetes > Actinomycetales > Micrococcaceae > Nesterenkonia. Next base: position 10,394 of record NZ_JAJUJJ010000001.1, on the reverse strand, counting down.
TCTTCCGCTCAGGCGACCTCGGATCCCTGGACGAGGACGGATTCCTGCGCATCACCGGCCGGAAGAAGGAGCTGATCGTCACCGCCGGAGGCAAGAACGTCTCACCCGCGCCGCTGGAGGAGGCAGTGCGCTCCCACCGGCTGGTGAGCCAGGTGGTGGTGCTTGGGGACAACCGGCCCTTCGTCTCCGCGCTGATCTTTCCCGACGCCGAGCAGCTGGCGGGCTGGGCGCAGGAGAGAGGCCTGGGCCGGCTCAGCCTCACCGAGCTCCTGCAGGACCGCGAGGCCGCCCGCGCCCTGCGCGCCGAGCTGCAGGCCGCCGTCGACGCCGCCAACACGGAGGTCTCCCGCGCCGAGTCCATCCGGGCGTTCGAAGTGCTCGATGCCGAACTCACCGAAAGCTCCGGGCACCTGACGCCGTCGATGAAGCTGATCCGGCACGCAGTGCTGGAGGACTTCGCAGACGCCGCGGAGCGAATCTATGCCCCCTAGCACCGGCCCGCACTACACTGCACAGTTGTGAACGACGCCGCCGCCACCCCCGGACACACCCCACCGGCCTATCTGCCCAGTTGGCCCAGCAGCTCCGAGCAGCCTGCCGGACCGCGCCGCGACCCGGCCGAGGAGGCCTCCGGCCGGCCGCGCCGTCTCCAGTACCCCCCGGCGCCGGAGCCGCTGCCGGTCCCGGTGATCGACAACCACGCGCACCTGGACTTCCGGGACGGCCTGGTGGCGGTCAGCACAGCCGACCACCTCGACGCCGCCGAGGCCCTCGGAGTAGCCGGAGCGGTGCTGGTGGGATACGACGTGCCCAGCAGCGAATTCTGCGTGGGCGCAGCCGGGGAGGATGCCCGGGCCAAAGCCGCAGTCGCACTGCACCCCAATGACGCCCCAGGACTGCTGGCCGAGGGCGGCTACGACCAGGCGCTGGCGCGCATCGCAGAGCTGAGCCGCGATGACCAGGTGGTCGCCGTCGGGGAGACCGGACTGGACTATTTCCGCACCGGCGAGTGGGGCCGGGACCACCAGCGCCGCAGCTTCTACGACCACATCGCGCTGGCAGTCCAGGCCGGCACCGCCCTGCAGATCCATGACCGTGACGCCCACGCCGATGTGGTGGAGGTGCTCACCGACGCGCCGCAGCGTCCCGACAGCGTGGTCTTCCACTGCTTCTCCGGAGACGCGGACCTGGCCAGGATCTGCAATGAGAACGGTTGGTACATGAGCTTCGCCGGCACGGTGACCTTCAAGAACTCCCACCAGCTGAGGGAGGCGCTGGCCATCGCGGACCCGCAGCTGATCCTGGTGGAGACCGACTCGCCGTTTTTGACCCCCCACCCTTACCGGGGGCAGCCCAATGCTCCCTATATGATTCCGCAGACCATGCGGGTGATGGCCGAGGTGCGGCAGGACCGGCTGGAGCAGCTGTGCCAGCAGGTCATGCTCAACACGCACCAGGCCTACGGGCAGTGGCTGTGACCGGCTCCGGCACCTCAGCCCGCAGCGGCGCCGGCGGCCAGGATAGGCCGCTGCTCTCTGCCGCCCACATCCGGAACCTGGCTGAGGGGTTGGGCATCCGCCCCACCAAGCAGTGGGGCCAGAACTTTGTGATCGACCCCAACACCATCCGACGGATCGTCTCCCTAGCCGGACTCACCGGCGAGGAGCATGTGCTGGAGGTGGGGCCGGGGCTGGGGTCCCTGACCCTGGGGCTGCTGGACGAGGCCGGTCAGGTCACCGCCGTGGAGATCGACCCTGCCCTGGCGCAGCAGCTGCCGCACACGGTGGCGCTGATGCGCCCGCCGCAGGCAGCCCCGCTGCAGGTGCTGCAGCAGGATGCGCTGAAGCTGACCGGCGACCAGGCCCCGGGAGCCCAGGTGCTGGTGGCCAACCTGCCCTATAACGTGGCGGTGCCGGTGGTGCTGCACCTGCTGCAGACGCTGCCCAGCCTCAGCTGGGGGGTGGTGATGGTCCAGGAGGAGGTCGCCGACCGGCTCGCCGCCCGGCCGGGCTCGAAGATCTACGGAGTGCCCAGTGTGAAGCTGGCCTGGGACACCGATGCGCAGAAGGTCGGCACGGTGAGCAGGAAGGTGTTCTGGCCCGAGCCGCGCATCTCCTCTGGTCTGGTGCGCTTCCACCGGCGCGAGCCTGCGGCCTCGAACGTCTCCCGCCAGGAGGTGTTCGCCGTGGTGGACGCCGCCTTCGCGCAGCGACGGAAGACCCTGCGGGCCTCCCTGGCGTCCTTGGCCGGCTCCCCGGGCCGGGCCCAGCAGGCTCTGGAGGCCGCCGGAGTGGACCCCTCGGCGCGTGGGGAAACCCTGGATGTCACCGCCTTCGCCCGGATCGCGGCCGCGCTGGCCGCAGACCGCCGCGTGTGAGGAGCCCCATGTCCGTCACCTGGGCTACCGTGGACTGCTATGCGGGACAGTGAGTTCTTCGGCCACGTCACCGCCCTGGCCCCGGGGAAGGTGAATCTGAGCCTGCGTGTGGGGCCGCTGCGCGCAGACGGATACCACGATGTGGCGACCCTCTACTTCGCCGTCTCGCTGTTTGAGGAGATCACCGCCGCCCCCCGGGAGGACGGCGCGATCACCGTCAGCCTGTCCGACCGCTCCGCGTTCACCAGTGTGGAGCACACCGACGCCGAGACGGGCCGCCGGGTGACCGCCGAGATCCCCCTGGATGAGCGGAATCTGGCCTACCAGGCCGCAGACCTGCTGCGCAGCACCCTGCAGGCCCGCGACGCCGCCACACTGAGCTTCCCGCACGCCGGACCGCGGCCCAGCTACGGGGTGGACCTGACCATCACCAAGAACGTGCCCATCGCCGGAGGCATGGGCGGAGGTTCGGCCGACGCCGCGGCCGCGCTGCTGGCCTGCTCGGCCCTGTGGGAGGCCGGGCTGACCAAAGAGCAGCTGGCCGAGCTGGGTGCCCAGCTGGGCGCAGACGTGCCGTTCAGCATCCTGGGAGGCGCCGCTGTGGGGCAGGGCCGCGGCGAAGACCTCTCGCCGCTGCTCAGCCGCGGAGAGCTGCACCTGGTGATCGTGCCCTCCTCCGCAGGGCTCGCCACCCCGGAGGTCTACCGGACCTTGGACCACATGCGCACTGAGCTGCAGGTGACCGCCGAGCAGCCGGAGCTGGATCCCGATCTGGTGCGCGCCGTCAGCGCCGGCGACGCCGAGTCGATCGCCTCGCTGATGGTCAACGACCTGCAGGCCCCGGCGGTGCGGCTGGTCCCGGCGCTGGAGGACATGATGGACTCCGGCCTGGCAGAAGGCGCGATGCAGGGGATGGTCTCCGGCTCCGGACCCACCGTCATGTTCCTGGCCCGCGACGCCGCCGCGGCCGCCCAGCTGGCCACGGGCCTGCAGGAGCGCACCGACGTCTGGGCCATCCCGGTCAGCGGACCGGCACCCGGCGCCCGGCTGCTCTAGCTGGCCGCCGCGCAGAAGGCGCTGACCAGGAGTAGTGTGGTCTCCTGCGGGCGGAGCCGAGGGCGCCCGCCGAGTCTGACAGATGGTGAGGTGGGCATGTCCGGTGAGCTGCTGATGGCGATCACGATCATTGGTCTGGTCATCCTGGCAGCGGGCCTCCAGCGGCTGACCGGCATGGGCTTCGCCATGATGATGGCACCCTTCCTGGTGGTGATGATCGGTCCCCACGGCGGAGTGATGCTGACCAATGTGCTCAGCCTCGTCGCGCCGATCCTCATGCTGCCGATGGTGTGGAGGGACATCCAATGGCGCAGGCTGGCGATCATCGTGCCGGTCTCCCTGGCAGTGATGCCGCTGTTCGGCTGGATGGCCGCCGCCTCCCCCCAGGGCCCCCTCTATATTGCGGTGGCCTCCCTGGTGCTGCTGGGGCTGAGCATCTCCCTGATCATCAGCAGAATCTCTGCGGCCGTCGACGGGCCCTGGACCCGGGTGCTCACTGGGGTGGGCACCGGAGGCGGGACCGTTCTGGCCGGCGTGGGAGGGCCGGCGATGACGGTCTACGCGGTGGTCTCCCGCTGGGAAGTCCGGGGATTCGCCGCCACACTTCAGCCGCTGTGGCTGGTGATGTCCGCCGGCGGGTTCCTGACCAAGCTGATCTTCAGCGGCAACGAGGTGCCGTCCTTTCCGCTGTGGTTCTGGGCCGGCTGTGCGCTTGCCATCCTGGTCGGGCTGTGGGGCGGCACAGTCGTGCGGCGCTGGGTCAGCGACACCGCAGCTCGGCGCATCGTGATCGCACTGGCCTTCGCCGGTGCGCTGATCTCCCTGGCGATGGGAATCCGGTCGGCAGCCGGCCTGTAGCCGATCAGCCGCGCGGCCGCGCGCTGCGCACCGACCACAGGGCCAATCCGCCGGCGACGAGCACCAGCAGTGCGGCAGCTGCCGCCGCACCCGCCGAGCTGCCGGTGACCGCCAGGCCGTCCCCACCGGTGGCACCCGTGGCCCCCGGAGCACCCGGCGAGGCATCCGGGTCTCCGGGCGCAGGGTCTCCCGGTGCCGCGCCGCCGTCACCCGGGACAGCACCTGCAGACTCGGTCGGCGAGTCCGCCGGTGAGTCCGGTGTCTCCTCCTCCGGCGGCACGGTCTGCCCCGGAGGCGAAGCGGTCGGCTCAATCGTCCCCGGCACGGTGGGTGTGGCCTCAGTAGGCTCCGGAACAGTGGCCGTGGGCACAGTGGGCTCCGGAACAGTGGGTGTGGTCTCGGTCGGCGACGGCACTGTAGGCGTGGTCTCGGTGGGCTCAGGCTCCGGAGGCGGGGCCGTCGAGTGCACCTCAGCGGCGATATTCGTATAGGCCGCAGAAGCCACGTCCGCCTCCGGCACCACCATCTGCACAGTCGGGTCCAGGCTCGGCTCGCCCTCGCCGGCGGCGCGCCAGACGAACCAGTCATAGCCCTCGATCTTCGCCGGAGCGATCTCCTCCACAGTGCAGGCCGCGTGGGCAGGCAGCAGCTCGGACTGCCACGTCTGGCCATCGCTGAGGGAGAAGGTTCCCGAGCTCGGCCCGGGCAGCGCCTGCTGGGTGCATTCCCTGACGTAGTCAAAGGTCGCATCCTCATCCACGACGCCGTCGGGGTCCTGGACGGTCTTGGAGACTGTGAGAAGCCCCTCGGCCCGGGCGACCGGCTCAGCGATATTGATGTAGGCAGCCGAGGTCAGCTCGCCGCCGACGATCTCCAGGGACGCGTCGGTCTCCAGGGCTGGGTCACCGCCGTCCACGGCGTTCCAGACGAACCAGTCGTGCCCTTCGATCGGCGCCGGCTCGGCCTCCTCCACCTCACACTGCGCCCCATGGGGAATCTGCTCAGAGACCCACACCTGTCCGGCGGTCAGTGCGACGGTGCCGCGCCCTTCAGCCGGCAGCATGGTCCCGTCCGGGAGCTGGCACCGCCAGTCGAAGAGGAACTCGGTCTCCTCTGCGACGACGCCGTCGGGATCCTGGATGGTCTTGGTGATCGCCAGGGCACCCTCGTCATTGCCGGTGGGCTCGGCGATATTCGTGTGGGCCGCAGAGCTCAGCTGCCCGGCGGCCACTGTGAGCTCTGCTGCGGCAGAGAGGTTCGGGGAGCCGCCGTCGACAGCGTTGTAGGTGAACCAGCCGTAATGCTGCAGCGGGTCTGGATCGATCTCCTCCACCAGGCAGGTGGTGCCGGCCGGAAGTGCCGGGGAGTTCCATACCTCGCCCTGCGTCAGGACGAAGTGGCCTTCTCCCTCCTCGGGGGTCTCGCTTCCGTCGGGCAGGGTGCACTGCCAGCTGTAGCTGAACACGGCATCGGCCGGCACCGCGCCGTCGGGGTCCTGGACGGCTTTGGTGACCGCGATGGTGCCGATGGGTTCCGGAGCCCCGGGCACCGCAGGGGTGGGTTCGGTCGGCTCAGGGGTCGGCTCAGGCTCTTCGGTCGGAGTCACTGTCGGCGTCGGCGTGGGTACGGTCGGCTCCGGAGCGGTCTCCGGCGCCGAGGGAGTCGGAGTATGGGTGATGGTGGGAGTCGGCACCGTGGGGCTCGGCGTGGGCTCAGGCTCCTCGGTGGGAGTCACCGTCGGAGACGGCGTGGGGGTCGGCGCCGTCGGGCTGGGCGCGGTCTCAGTGTCCGTGGGCTCCGGCTCGCTCGGCGGGTCGGTGGGTCCTGCCGCCCAGGTGTTGGTGGCGGTGCAGACCATCTCATCACCGAAGTCCATCACCGCCGTACCGGTATCCGGATCCCACGACTGCCCGCCGCTGCAGGACCAGGACTCCTCATACCCTTCTGGGCCCTCCTCGCGGAAGACGTACTCGCCCGGCGGCAGGGGCACCTCGGTGACCTCGGGATCTCCGCTGGCCCCGGCGATGGCGGCGTCCTCAGGGCCGCGGGCCATGAGGACGAAGTCCTCCGCGGCCGCGCTGCCGCCGCCGGTGCTGTCGACGTCCTTCACCAGCGTGAGGGTCGGCATGACGGCAGTGTTCACCACCGAGCCCTGCACCTCGGAGGAGGGCGGGATGCTCACCACGCCCGCTTCGGTGACCTCGGCGCCGGTACAGGTGAACCCGTCGAGCACATAGCCCTCGGGTCCGGAGACCTCCCGCAGCTGGTAGTCGCCTGCAGCGACAGGGATATCCACGATGCCGCCATCCGGGTCGCCTCCGCCGCTGCCCTCGGCCACCAGCTCGCCCTCGGCGTCGTCGACGGCCAAGTCCCAATCCTCCGGGTCAGTGGAACCGTAGTCGCCGCTGATGCTCTTGGTGACGGTCAGGATGGAACCGGTCCAGGTGTTCTCCACCGCGCACCGCACCTGCTCGCCCTCGGGGATCTCCACCTGCAGGTCATCGGTGACCGGCAGCTGCTCCCCGGACGCTGTGGTGCACTGCCACTCGCCGGTCTCATAGCGGGCTGCGACCTCAGGGTCGGTGGCTCCCGCCGGGCTCTCCTCCAAGGTGTATGTTCCCGGGGAGACGATTCGGTAGGTGCCGGTGCTGGAGCCGGTCAGACCCGCGATGCGGGGCCCGTCCTCGCTGGTGGCGGACAGGCCCCAGGCGCGCGGGCCCAGCGGCCGGCCTCCGGTGTTGTCCACCTCTTTGGCCAGCGTCAGCTGGCTCAGTGAGGCGTCACGCACATTGGTGATCACACAGGTGACGTCCTCACCGGGCTCCACGCTCACGCTGTAGCCGGGCGCACCGCCGTCGCAGACGAAGCCGGAGGTCAGATAGTCGGCAGCGTCTGCCCCGCCGGTGGGGCCGGACTCAGCCAGGTCATAGTCCCCAGCCGATACTCGCACCTGGGTGACCTCCGGTGAGCCGCTGCTCCCCTCCAGGGTCACGCCTTCCCCGGCCGCGGAGAGCACCCAGTCGCCGGGCGGGCGAGTGCTGTCCTCCACCTCTTTGACCAGCGTGAGCCAGCCGCCGGTGTATTCATTGGTCACTGTGCAGGTCACATCAGCCCCGGAGCTGAGGGTCACTGCGCCGTCCTGCAGCTCGAACGTTCCCTGATCGGCCGTGCAGTCCCACCCATCAGCGGCATAGCCGGCGGGCCCGGATTCGGAGAGCTCATAGGCAGCGCCGGGCTCCACCTCGGCGTGGGTGACCTCCAGGTCTCCGGTGGCGCCGCTGATGGTGTGCCCCGCTGAGGAGGCAGTCAGCGTGAAGTCCTCGGCGGCGTGGACCGGACCGGCGACGTCGTCGTCGACCTCTTTCACCAGTGTGAGCTGGGTGGAGGATGCTTCGGCGGTGTTGGTGATCGTGCAGGTGACCTGCTGATCCAGTGTGATGCTGATCTGATCATTAGCATTCACCGGCAGGGTGCCGGTATTGCCCTGATGGTCCTGGTAGCGGCACTGCCAGTCGCCTTCCTCGTAGGCCCCCGGGCCGCCCTGCTCCGCCAGTCGATAGGTGCCCGAGCGCACCGGGATATTGGTCACCGCCGGAGAGTTGGCCGGCCCCTGGAACTGAGTGGGGCCGTCCATGGCGCGCAGGGTCCACAGGGACGGGTCGGCTGATCCTCCCTGAACGTCTTTGACCAGGGTGAGGCTGGACTGCACGGCCACATTGGTCACTGTGCAGGTCAGACTCTGGTTCTCACCCAAGGTGATCACCGGCTCGGGCTCGGTGTAGATGATGCCGTTGCAGTTCCAGTCACGGAACCGGTAGCCCGGCGGGGTGCGGTCTGTCTCGGGGTCTGCTGAAGGTCTGGTTGACCGTGGGGTTTATGCCGCCAGGGCGACGGCATCCTTGTGAACGGTCTCGTATTCGACCGGAGTCAGCTTACCCAGCCTCCGTTGTCTGCGGCGACGATGGTAGGTCGCTTCGATCCAGTGGATGATCCGGGCTCGCAGCTGAGCGCGGGTGGCCCAGGACTGCCTGTTGAGCACGTTTTTCTGCAGCGTTGAGAAGAAGCTCTCCATCGCGGCGTTGTCTCCAGCAGCCCCGACTCGGCCCATCGATCCGGCCAGCTCGTATCCCTTCAGTGCCCGCTGGAATTTCCGTGAACGAAATTGCGACCCTCTATCCGAATGGACAATGCATCCGGCCACTTCTGAGGGGCCTCCGCGGCGGGAAACAGCATCATACAGGGCCGCCACAGCCAGCCGTGATTTCATCCTGGAATCGATGGCATAGCCCACGATCCGGTTGCTGAAGACGTCCTTAATCGCACACAGATACAGCTTGCCCTCACCGGTGCGGTGTTCGGTGATGTCCACCAACCACTTCTGGTTGGCTGCGGTGGCGCTGAAGTCCCTCACCAGCAGGTCATCACAGACTGGCGGGCCTGGCTTCTTATGCTTCTTCCGGACCTTGCGCTGGGTGGCGGAGAAGATCTGCTGCTGTGAGCACAGCCGCCACACCCGCCGCTCAGAGGCTTGGTAACCGGCGGCGGCGAGCTCATCAGCGATGAACCTGTGCCCGAACTCCGGGTCATCAGCATGAACATCAATTGCGGCGTTGAGCAGGTGAGCCTGCTCCCAATCCCGCTGAGAAACCGGGGCGGCTGCCCATTTGTAGAAGGCCTGTTTGGTGAAGCCCAGAACCCGGCAGGTCACCGCCACCGGCACCCCGGCAGCGGCAAGGTCACGTACGAGCGGGTACTTCTGTAATGGGTAGTGGCCAGCCTGTGGCCGGCTGAGATGCTGAGTTCAGTCTCAGTGCGTGACCCCGGGTATTTCCGACCCTCCTGAGCTGCTCAAGGGGTGTCTTGAAAATGACGTGTCCGCGCTGGACTGGGCTCGGCTTCTGCGCGCAGATGCCTTGATTAGAAGCCTGTCCGACCACCAACGAAACAGTGGTCGTGACTCATTACAGATGTGGACTCTGAGCGACCCCACGAGCCGGGCTGACCTTATCCGCTCTATGTCCTTGGAGGATGATGATGGTTTCAGTCGTTGAAGCTTTCGACTACGTCGTCGGTGTCGACACCCATGCACGGACCCACACCTATTGTCTGATCCATTCTCGCACCGGCACGATCGTCGATAGTGCTCAGTTTCCGACCTCAAAGCCCGGTAACGCGCGGGCGATCAGCTGGATCCAACGGCGCGGGAACAACGGCACCATACTGGCAGCAGTCGAAGGCACCGCTTCCTACGGTGCAGGCATCACCGCTTCCCTCCGCGCATCCGAAATCGAAGTCGCCGAAGTCCGTCCAGGGCCTAAACGAGATCATGCCCACGCCGGAAAATCGGACGCGATCGACGCCGAATCCGCCGCACGATGTGTACTGGGCAGCAATGTCGACTCCCTTGCACGCCCCCGCGCTTGCGGAGAACGAGCAACCCTGCGTGTGCTTCTGTCCTCCCGATCATTGATCGACCAGCAGCGCACAGCCAACCGCAACGCCCTGACCGCCCTGCTACGCAGCTTCGAGCTGGGCGTTGATGCCCGCCGGCCGCTCAAAGACGAACAGATCACTGCTATCGCCAAATGGCGAACCAGCAGGGACCCTGCCGTGGAGCCTCTACGAAGTGAAGCGAAACGATTGGCCTCCGCCATCCTCGGACAGACTCATCTACTGGAGAAAAATCACCAAGAGCTCGCCCGGCTTACCGAGCATTTGGCTCCAGGACTCCAGGAGATTCAAGGGGTCGGCCCAGTCACCGGAGCGATCCTCATCGCCGCCTACTCCCACCACGGGCGGATCCGTTCAGAAGCTGCCTTCGCGGCACTCGGTGGCATCTCACCACTGCCTGCCTCTTCTGGAAACACCACCAGGCATCGACTCTCACGATCCGGTGATCGTCAGCTCAACCGCGCTATCGATGTCGTCACCCGCACCCGCATGAGCTGCGACCCCACCACTCGGGAGTACGTGGTCAGAAGACAAGCCGAAGGGCTGAGCAAACGAGAGATCCGACGATGCCTGAAACGCTACATCTGCCGAGCCCTCTATCGAGAGCTGAAGACTCGCATGGCTTGACAGGAGGCATAGAAGCGTCATTTTG